>CAZDSX010000145.1:0-1554 GCA_964508305.1 uncultured Bacteriovorax sp. | reverse complement strand
TCGCCTACGCGAAGGCCCAGATGGCCGCCAACTCTCCACTTCCCCTATCCGGAAATGTGTTCATCAGCCTCGGTGACGCCCAGAAACCATCCGCGGCGGAGATTGGCCGACAATTTGCCGCGCTCGGATTCGAGATCGTCTCCACCGGGGGCACTGCGGCAGCGCTCGAGCAGGCTGGCCTCAAGGTCAGACGGGTATTCAAGCTGAACGAAGGTGCCCGACCAAACGCCGTGGACCTCCTCAAGAACAAGGAGATCCAACTCGTCATCAACACCCCGAGCGGCGCCACCCCTCGAGCCGATGAGGTGCGGATCCGGACTACGGCGGTCATGACAGGCACCCCGATCATGACCACCCTCAGTGGCGCCAAAGCAGCCCTGATGGGCATCGCCGCACTCCAGAAACAGGGCTATGCCGTGCGAACCATCCAGGAATACCACTGAAACCAACAGGCCGGTGTCGATGTGGCGCCCCGACGATCCTCACCACCAAAACCAAAAAAACGAAGCCCGAAGGGTCGAAGGACCCTGCGGGCTTTGTTGTAAATCGGCCGAACCGAGAGGCGACGGTTACTTGGCCGCCTCAATTTTCGAGACTGCCACGACGAGCTTGTCGCCATCCTTGGTGCAGGTGCCTTCCACATGGACCTTCGCGGTCGAGGAGCAGAGATTCTTGTGGAAGGCCTTGCTCACGTCACCGGTGAGGTAATATGTGGTGGTCTTGTCGCCCTCCTTGACCTGGACGACGTTCTGGCAGCTGTCCGCCTTCTTGAGTTCGCACTTCGCGCAGGCGCCCGTGCCATTCAGGGAAACCTTTTTGCCCTCATCGGCTTGGACGTGAAACAGGCCAAGAGTCACGATCGCTGCAATGCTCAGTAGATTCTTCATGATGTGATAGTTTAATGGATTCAGGACCAAGGAAACGCATGGAAGAGGGCTTGGCAAGCGCGGTTTATTGGAATGCCCCGGGTGACACCGATAGGATTCTGTTTGCAGGAGCAGTATTGGCGGGCGGCAGGAGCCGTCGAATGGGCTTCCCCAAAAGCCGCATCATCGTGGGGGGGGAGACGCTGCTCCATCGTCAGCTGCGCCTCCTAGACCGTGCTGGAGCCTCTGAGCTGCTGATCTCTCTGAACTGCGAGACGCAGGAGCTCCCGCCCGAGGACCTTCGCGTGCGGACAGTCCTCGACCGCCTATCGGATACCGGGCCGCTCGCAGGAATTGAGTCCCTGCTCCGGGCCTCACAGAAGACCTGGGTGACGATCCTAGCCGTTGATCTTCCCCGATTGGACATCCGCTTTATCGGAGAACTGCTCCAGCGGGTCACTCCCACAGCAGGCGTGGTCCCGATCCACGAAGGACGGCTTGAACCGTTGTGCGCCGTCTATCCAAAGAGTGCCGCTAACATCGCAACCCACCTCCTCCGTGAGGGACGTCGAGAGGCAAGTGGCTTGGCTTCGACAGGTGTCCGGGAGGGCTGGTTACAGCCTTGGACAATCGACGGACCCGCAGGAAAGAAGCTCACCAACTGGAATCACCCTTGGGATGTTCGAGA
>CAZDSX010000144.1:0-1577 GCA_964508305.1 uncultured Bacteriovorax sp. | reverse complement strand
ATGCGGCGGCTCTTTTAGCGTTTTTGTTTTTATTTCTTGCGGTCTATCAGGTCACTAGTACTTGAAAGTCTGCCGAGTTCATCTGTCGTTTTCAACGGCTCCCGCGGGAGCGAGCTAAGCGAATAGGCGCGAGAGATGCGGGGAGAAGGGGCGATGCGGCGGCTCTTTTAGCTGCCGAATCCCGCAGAAGGCGGGTGATGAAAGTTGAACTCAGCGTCAGCGTCTCTCTCGTCCGATAGGCCGAAGTGAGATCCGACAACTGAGTCCAGGTTGTCGCGCGCGCGGTCCAGGATGACACGCGCGAACCCTTGCGCGAAGGAATGGCCCCAGACGCGGCGAATCTGGTTCATCTTCATCGCCTTTGCGACCGACGGTGCCGTCCTGGTGAACTCCAGGTGCTTTGCGGCCAAGCGGGACGCCACGTAGTCTGCGAGTCGGTGGACGTCTGGAGAGGCCTCGCCGGAGAAGCCGACGACAAGGCCAAGCACCTCGCCATCCTTGCCGTACTCCCTTAGGATGGAGCTGAACGTCACCTCGCCGTCGCCTGGATTCTGGTGGTGCGTGGCATCAAGATCTGCCGCATGGACCACGTACTCGAATTTCACTTCAGTTTGTCGTTTGTTTACTGCGAAGCCGAAACTCGTAGAGGTCGTGTGGTAGTACTTTTTGCTTGCGTTCAGCGTTTTGGTGTCCGCCAGGTGGTCGCGGCCAGCCAGCGGGTGCTCGTCGGGTGAGCAGTGGGCGAACTGCAAGAGGATGTCGGGGATAATACCGTTGATCTTCTGCAGGTTCTCCTCATCGAGCCGTGGGGGGCACGCCGCCCCGAAGATCCCTTTGCAGGTGCGGTCGCTGTCCCCACCCAGGAGAGGGAGCGAGGCCTTGCGCAACCATGTCGAAATGACAGCGCAGATGCTCGCGTGGTTACGCTGAAAGCCCCCTCCTCGCTGGGTCGGAGTGGAGAGGAGGTTGTGGCCCTCAGGATCGACGACCGCATGTAAGCGGCGACTCCCCGTTTGAATGGCCTTGCCGACGTGGGCCTTCAGCACCGGGACGGCCACGCCGAAATGCAGCGCCACCACGGTGCTCCACTGCGCCTGCGTGAACCGAGTGTCGGGAACAGGCAGGCCGGTGAAGAGGGTCTTCGCAAACGGGTCCTTTGAGTTCGCGAAGAAGGCGATCCGCCGTGGGTCAGTGACGGGGAGAGCAGCGGCGCGCTGAGAGAGCACCCTGAACTTGAACTCGTAGCGCTCCTCCATGATCAATTTGTGCATCTGACCGAGGTTCGCCCCGAAACTTTCGATCGGCTCGTCGAAGATGCTCTTCAACGGCTCTTCATCCGGTTTCAGTTCGACCTGGTCCCGTAGTCCCAAGTTGACGGCCTTGGCGAGCTCGTACTCCTCACGGAAATCCGCCGCGAGCTGGCTGCCCGAGGCCAGGAAGGCCGTCCAGCGCTTTGCGCTGTTCCTGATGTCGAAGGGCCCTTCTCCGAGGACCTTTACCGCGTGCTCATGGAAGAGCCCGGGGTACTCCACGCCGCCCTCTCCGACGTAGTTGATCAGCTGCGGGAGCACCAAAGT
>CAZDSX010000143.1:0-1593 GCA_964508305.1 uncultured Bacteriovorax sp. | reverse complement strand
CGCGGTAAAGAATCGCCTGCGGCGGCTTCCTGTGTGCGACAGGAAGCTGCGGACGTGAGCGGGGACGCTAGCGGGATGTTAGCGGGAGAAGCATGATCCTGGGGCGTGGGGCTGATCCTGGGGGCGGTAAAGTTCCCCGCGTGGAGCCACGCCGCCGGGCTCGCGACCGTGCTTCCGCCGGTAGGCTCAGGCTCAAATGCAGGTTTTGCCGGCTAGGCAAGGACGATGCTCGTCCCTTTCCTCGAGGTCAACGCCCAGGGAAGAATTGTGCCTGTCCTTTTTCGTTTCACGGGCTCATGCTGAGGGGCTGAACTCGGCAAACGCCTCGATGCCCATTACGTCAACGCCTGGAGCGAGCGAGGCCTGCACCGTTCCGGGGCAGATGACGAGAAGTGAATCGAGCTGCAGGTCTTCCATCGCCACCCGCATCGAGCGGGTGAGCTGAGGCCGCTCCGCATATTTGAATTCGAAGCCGAGCCGGCGACCTTCGTGGAAAACGAGCAGGTCAAGCTCGGCACCTCCCTGGGATGCCCAGAAATAGGCCTGTGTTGGCCGTGTCTTTCTGAGCACCTGCTCGAGCGCGAAGCCTTCCCATGAGCTGCCGACCTTGGGATGGGCATGGAGTTGGGTTTCGGTGTCGATCGCCAGCAGGTGATGAAGAAGCCCTGAGTCTCGCAGATAGATCTTGGGCGACTTCACCTGCCGTTTTCCGATGTTTTCGAACCAGGGCTGCAGTTGCCGCACCATAAAGGTCTGGCTCAGTTCGTCGAGGTAGGTGCGAACGGTCTTGTCGGAAAGCCCCATCGCTCGGCCGAGTTCAGCCGCGTTCCAGAGTTGGCCGTGCACGTGGGCGAGCATCGTCCAAAAGCGGCGCATGGCGGCCGCCCCGACCCGGATGCCAAACTGCGGCAGGTCGCGTTCGAGGAAGGTTCGCACGAATCCCTCCCGCCACGCGACGCTCGCCGCCTCCGAGTCGGCCAGGTATGACCTGGGGAAGCCGCCGCGAACCCACAGCTGCTCGTGGGTGCCGGGCCCGGTTTCGGTGAGATCGAAGCCGTGGAGATCGACATACTCGATCCGACCGGCGAGCGACTCAGCAGAGTGCTTGATCAATTCGGGGACCGCGCTGCCGAGAATGAGAAAACGCGCCGAAGCATCGGGGCGATCGGCCAGCACTCGCAGCACCGGGAAGAGATCCGGCCGCGTCTGAATCTCGTCGAGCACCACGAGGCCCGTCAGACGGCCGAGGGCCAATTCTGGGTTTTGGAGTCGCAACTGGTCCCGCGGGGATTCGAGGTCGAAGTAGTGGCTGGGAACTGCCTCGGCGAACCCGCGGGCGAGCGTTGATTTACCAGACTGACGCGGCCCCATCAGCCCGCAGACGGGTGACCGGCCGATGGCTGTTTCGACGGCATTTCTGTAAAAACCTCGAGCAATCATCCTTGCATTATCGGAGTCTAGTTCCGGGAATGCAAGGAAATTTTGGATGAGGGGGCAAAAGCGGACGCAGACCATTTTGAAGGACAGCCGGCCACGGGACCGGATGGTATGGCCGATATTTAAAACGCAGTTCGACAGCGTCTCTTGTCGGAG
>CAZDSX010000142.1:0-1633 GCA_964508305.1 uncultured Bacteriovorax sp. | reverse complement strand
GAATCAGTCAGAGATAATGAAAGGTTCTATCTCTGGTGACCCACCACCCCACCCCACGGGGAAAAGGCAAAAGGCACCCAGTAGGCAATTACCTCGGGAGGCATCGATGGGGCCGACTGTTCTGACCTTAAGGCACCTCCGAAATGCGGAAGAGACGACCCTCCTGGTCCACATTAAACTCCTGCTCCAAGGTCTCATCCTGGGCAACGAAAGGCGCGCCAGCGGCGGTCCAAGTCAGCAGATCACGCGTCGATTCAAGCTGGTACTTTCGGCCCAAGACCACCCTTAGACTTACACGCACCCGACTGACTTCGACGCTGAGTTCCGGACTGAACGGTGGGGATGCAATCCGGACCAGCGGAGCCGATGTGTAACCGGTGCCAGGGTTGGTAATGGTGATGCCAGTCACGACTCCACCCACAACCGTGGCGATGGCACTGGCCCCCGTCCCACCACCCCCAACAAACAAGACGGTGGGTGGGGTTTGATATCCACGTCCGCCGTCGGTGATTTGGGAGTCCACGACGAACCCATTGACCACCGTGCTGACCCCTGTGGCTCGGCGAGCTGGGTACGGCGGTGGCGCGATCGTAATGGTGGGGATGGAGGTGTAGCCGCTGCCCGGATTTTGAACCGTAACCCGTGTGACGACCCCATTTTCCATCGTGGCAACTGCCGTTGCACCAGTCCCACCTCCGCCGGAAATGGTCACTGCCGGTGTATTCGTGTAGCCCAGACCACCGCTCGTCAGAGTGGCACCCACTACGAAACCGTTGACTACGACCGCCGTCGCTTTGGCCGGCTGAGCCGAGCTGCAATCTGGTCGGAAAATGCCTGAGTTGGCGTCAGGTACGACACTCGCACCTCCCTCCAGCTTACCATCATGACCGTGACCGGTGACATCCCTGGCTGTTCCGTCCTCGAAGCTCCATGAGGCGGCCAAACCGGACTCACCATCCCCCAGTCGACAGTACATCTGCTGGCGGATCTCTGAATCCAGTTTTGCCCGCGACCAGATTCGCACCTCATCCATCAGGGCGTTGGCAAACCCGGTGTAAGGAAATTCCGCCCTACCGATGCGGAGTGGTAGGTCGGTCTGTCGCAGGCCTGCTTTTAGGTTTGCGTTGGTCTTAACAGCGATCCCATTGACGTAAATTTTCACTGACTTGTCTGCGCTTGAGAAAGTACAGGCCAGATGAGTCCACGATAACAGCGGCACGGGAGCGTCTACGTATCCGTAGGAACCATCCTGCAGGAAGGCGAGGAATCGAATGCTCGCTCCTTGACCCACTGAATCAGCGTCACGAATCCATTGAAGCTGATAGGACTGCCTCGAATTTCCGCTCTCCCCGTCGCCCTTGTGGAGGAGTTGCATGCCGTTCTGAGGCGGCTGCCGCAGGAATACCCAAGCCTCCAAGGTTATACCACTTGGGTTCTGGAGATCTGGACTGCTCGGAACCGTGACGAAACTTGTCGTTCCATTTAAGGAAAGGACCCTGTTGGTAGGGGCTTGGGCAACTGAGGTCACAGGTGCAGCCAAGACCATGATCAAGGCCATGATCGTCCGAGCAAAGCGTCTCATACCCGTCCCTTCGCTCCGCACCGAGCCTGCGTTACGGAATTTCTGGAAGAA
>CAZDSX010000141.1:0-1687 GCA_964508305.1 uncultured Bacteriovorax sp. | reverse complement strand
CCCTGTTATTCCGGGCCCTTACCCCGAGGTCGTCGGGACCCTGCAGATCTACGGCAAACTTACGGTTTGACTTACGGTCAACTTACGGCTCATAGTTGAAAACATGATGGCCCTTCGGAAGATCATCCTCACCCCCAAGCAAAAGCTCTTCCTTGAGTACCTGCAGCTTTTTGAAGCCAAGAACGGCTACGCGCCGTCGCAGCAGGAAATCGCCACCCACTTTGGTTTTAAATCTCTGGGGACCGTCCAGGACTACCTCAAGCGACTCGAAGAAGCGGGCGCACTGAAGAAGACCTGGAATGCCCGGCGCAGTACCGAGCTCATGCCCAAGGCTGCAGCACAGATTTCCGCTACCGCCACAACCACGAACCCACATGAACTCAGCGCTCAGGCACGGTCCCCACTCCCGCTCCCCGTATCCTTCTCCATCCCGCTGCTGGGCCGTGTCGCCGCAGGACGCCCGATCGAAGCGGCCTCACAGGCCAGTCGCGAGCTTGAGATTCCGCCGACCCTGATTCCAGCGCGCTTTCATAAAGACGCCTACGCCCTCGAAGTGCGCGGCGACTCGATGATCGAAGATGGAATTTTTGACGGCGATTTTGTCGTCCTCAAAAAACAATCGCATGCAGAAAACGGACAGACGGTCGTGGGGCTCCTCAACGGCGGCGAAGCCACGATCAAGCGTTATCAAAAACGCGGCTCGCGCATCGAACTCCATGCAGCCAATCCCAAGTACAAGCCCATCATTGTAGAAGACGACCCGGCCTTCAGGATCGAAGGCGTGCTGCTGGCCCTCTTTAGAAAGTACTGACCCGGAGGTGCGACGATGTTTTCAAAACTCTCCATCGCTCCAGTCCTTTCGGGTGACCAGCTCACGAGGCTTGCACGCCTCAGGCAGATCCCCGGAGTCCTGCCGAAGGCTCCGACAGCTCCCCATTTTGAATTTGAAGGCATCCCCGTCCCTCGGGGTGCGATCACCGAGATCAGCGGCCCGGCGGGAAGCGGAAAGACCGAATGGACCCTGCGTTTCATCAGACAGACTTTGCGGCAGAACTTCGACCAGCACTCACAAAACTGCGAGCGTATCGGATCGGTCGAAACTGCAAGAGTGTGCTGGATCGAGGACGTGTTCACTGCAAATCCTAGGGGCTTTGCAGAGCACGGCCTCGATCTCAGCCACTTTCTTTTTGTCGAGGGCGGGCGGGACTCCCTCTGGGCCACCCATCAAGTCTTGAGGAGCCAGCTCTTTGATGCGGTCGTGCTCTGGGTGCGCGAGAGCGTCCTGAGCGTGAGCGAGCCCTCCGTCGAGCTCCGAAAACTCCAGCTCAGTGCCGAGCAGGCCGGAGTGCCGCTCCTGCTCCTCAGTCCGCACCCGCGTCCCACGGGCGTGAACTGGCCCGTGGCACTCCAGATTGCCATGGATCCCCGGACCCGCACTGCCCAGGTCCTCGACAAAAGCCCGCGTTCTGAAGAGGTTGATCATGAGCGCCGAAAACTCGCACGCCCCCGACTCGGTCGTTCTGGCCTGCGCACTGCCTAAGGAGCCCTCGCCCGAGCAGGCCGAGGCCTTCCTGCGCTTCAGCCCGCGCATTGCGCTCCGAGCGCGCGCACCCTGGGTCGTGTTCCTCGATCTTCGCGGGATCCGAGCGCCGCAGCTCGAACTCAAGCTTGCCGTCACGCTCGAGCG
>CAZDSX010000140.1:0-1750 GCA_964508305.1 uncultured Bacteriovorax sp. | reverse complement strand
GGAAGGGAATCCAAAAGCGCTTTCCCAATCCCGAGGTCCTGCGGGAGGTCCTGATAGGACTCGACAAATCAAAAGAGAAGCAAGACGCCGAGGATGCCACCCAATGCTAAGTTCAAAAACCCGCGAGATCCTCAAGGGCTTTGTCATCGGCGATGCGATCGGTGAGCCCTATGAGTTTAGGTCTCCCGTCATTGACGAGATCACCGAGCGCTGGAAAGGCCGCGAGAGCCTGCGCTTCACTGACGACACGTACCTCGTGCTCTCGTCAGTACATGCCCTCCGTGCACTCACCGAAGGAGAGCAGGGCTGGGTCTCGGCTCGCCAGGCCGCACTGGAGTACCTTCTCAATTGGTACCGATCGGGTGACCTGCGAGGCATTGGCCTTACGACGACGGATGCGCTGAGGCAGCTCGCGAGGCATGAAGAAGCGCTCAAGCCGTTAAGTGAATTCAAGGTCAACCCGATCCGGGGCTACGACTTTGCCAATTCTGCCGGCAATGGCGTGCTGTCTCGGGCGCTCCCGTTTCTGCTCCAATGCCACAAGCCCGGTCGCGAGATGCGGGCCTTTTTGGAACTCACGCATTTGCATCCGGATGGGTTTGAGAGCGTTGGGGGCTTGAGTGAGCGAATTGCGTCGGGCAATGCGAGCTCGCGCCTGATCCGGCCGGATGCCAAGGGCTTTTGGTGTGTCGAAGCGCTTGTGATTGCCGAGCGCGCCGTGGCGCAGGCCAAGACTTCGCTTGAGGCCTTTATCCTGAGCCAGCGCCCGGGAGGCGACAATGATTCGACTGCCGCCCTGGCACTTGCGCTCTGGGTGCACGATCGAGGGTGGGACCGGGATCTCGAGAGGATTTATGCGCGGTTGGAAGCGGGTGACCGCAAACAGCTGGGAGGGATTGAGTGCCTATGATGCAGGTGACGGATTCGAAGACCCGGATTGCTTACCCCGCGTGCGGCTGCGCTCCAGCCCCTGTCACCCCCGTCCTCTCGCGGCGTTTGGTCGATGGGGTGCTAATCCGAGATCTCAAGTGTCTCAAATGCGCGGCCGGGTTCTCCGACGACCTCGGAGAGCCCGAGGCCATCTTCGTCGACTTCGGTACCAAGTGGGTGATCGAGAGGCGGGGCTTGGTCTCTTGATTGGACTTTTACCGAGGTGCTAAGACGCCTGACCCAGTTGAGGGCACGTGTGCTCAGGTGGATCGTGGAATATCTACAGCATTCGTTGCAAGGCGGTTGCTTTCGAAGACTTAGAGCGAATTAAACTCGAGATTTGAGTAGTCCTTTTCGCCACGCCGCGGAAGGGTCACCCTTTGGCCTTTCCCAGCCACTGAATTTACTCGACATCTGATGCCAGCCGGCGACTTTTTCGAGTGAGTATCGCCCTAGATCGACAGGGAGTTCGCCAAGGAAGTAGATTCCCTCCACTGTTGGGGCAAATAAAACTGCTCGAAGACTAAGGCCACAGTCCACAGCTTTCCTTAGAGCTTGGGCAAATGCTGGATCGTGGAGATCGCTCGGCCGAAGGAATTCCGCATCTGAGCGCTGAACTGCTACAAGTAAAGTGGCCCTTTTGCCCCTTCGAATCTGTCGCACGAGAGCTTCAATATGGCGTACTGATCGCACGGTAAGCGAGTCGGGAAAGTAGGCGCACCCATCCGGATAAACGAGATGGCCATTCTTAACTTCTAACAGGTGCACCCCTGATCGACTTTCCAGTACAAAGTCAACTCTAGAATCCCTTCCAAGTTTC
>CAZDSX010000139.1:0-1764 GCA_964508305.1 uncultured Bacteriovorax sp. | reverse complement strand
TATCTCGCCCAAGACGACGAGGGCAGTTATGTGGCCATCGTCCGGGCGGGGCTTTCGGTCGAACTTTGCGAGCAGGGCAGGCGTGCTCGAGGAGCTGCGCTCGAAGCCATCTCTAGCCCCAAGCTCATGCGGGAGCAGGAACTCTTTGACCAGATGGAGCGCGAGGATGCGACCCCCAGGCCAGATCGAGATCCCGAAGATCATGAGCCGCGCGAAGGGCGCTTTTTGGCATCGATCCAAAGCGCCACCCAGCACCTGAACTCCCGACTGGATTCCATTAACCAAAAACTCGATCAGGCCTTTCAGCCCCAGCCCCCGGTCGTGATCCGCGAGACCGTCGTGCACCTCCCCAGCCGTGCCCCTGTGTCAGCGGAGTCCTACCGAATTTGCATGGAAGAAAGCCGACTTTTGCTCGCCGACGCGCAGTCGGCAGCCCTCTCGGTCCATCCGGCAGGCAATCTCGCAGACCCCGAGGTCCTTCCGCTTTATAATCGTGCAATGAGAAAACAGGCTTTGTGCCATCGGCTGGCTTCAGGAAACTAGCCCAAAACAAGCGAGGAGGACCCCATGATATACCCATTGGTTGAATTCGGAAAGACCCTGGAGCTCGTCCGTGGAATGGACGGGGGAGAGTTTGCCCCACCCACGAGTGGCGCACTCTATTCGCTCGAGCGCATCTGTGAGTGCGGGATCCAGAATTTTGCAGCCAAGATCGCGCGCGTTTTTAAAAACGACGACGAGCGCGATGGCTTCTTCATCCTGCTTTTTGTTGAGGCGCTCTTTCAGTCAGCCATCCACTGCTATGACCCCGGCAACTACTCCAAGTACATGGAGCTGGTCCGTACGCCCATCCACATCTCCTGGCACGGTTGGACCGGATCCAAGCCGCAGGCCCTCCTCACTGCGGTCACTCGTTGGGACGCCTCGCGCGAGGAGTACCTGCTCAACACAATCCGACAGCTCGTGCCGCTCGCTGCCCAGATCTACGACAAGCGGATCGAATGGGGTGGAGGCCAGAGGCTCATCCGACTCCTGAGTGAGGACCGCGACATGGTTCACGGCTATCCAAGCGAAGAAGCGATCACCGAGTCGCTCAAGCGCGCGCAGCAGGAGCTCAGAGGGATCCGTTCCCTTTTGGTTTAGTAGTGCGTCAAAGGTGGGCCTGGCATCACTGGAGCGTGACAATATGCGATCATCCGACCCCTTCGGCATCACAGCCGCCCTCGAGTGGCTCACTGGGAAGTTCGCCGATTGGCGGCTGGCGTGGTGGGGGGCTTTTCCCAAGCGCATCCAGATGGATGGGTATAGCTGCGGAGCGTGCGCGATTTG
This sequence comes from uncultured Bacteriovorax sp., assembly GCA_964508305.1. Lineage (GTDB taxonomy): Bacteria > Bdellovibrionota > UBA1018 > UBA1018 > UBA1018 > CAIOHW01. The sequence goes on along the minus strand of CAZDSX010000139.1, from coordinate 435 downwards.
GTCGGTGCTCAGGGCCCAGGGAATGCATCGAAGCTTTGCTCGCATCAAGCGCGAGCTCGGGATCACACCAGAGGGAGGCACGAGCTTTCCGCGCATGATCCGTCTCCTCAGGCGGTCCGGCCTGAAGGTGGGAATGTACTACCGCGGAAAGCGCATTCGCGACCTCGAGCGCTGGCTCATGCGAGGGCCGGTGATCGTCCATCTCGACAACAACCATGTCGCCATCGCCCACCGGATGGACCGCCGGCACGTTTACCTTGCCGATTCGGCAAGCCTCAACCCAGGCCTCACGCGCCTCTCCCGCCGGGAGTTCCGCCGGAGGTGGAGCAGGAGTGCCATAGGGATCCGTTCCCTTTTGGTTGAGTAGTGCGTCATGAATGGGCCCGGCGGGTAGGAAACTCTCCATATAATGACGGCGGAATACTGGCCCGAGGC
>CAZDSX010000138.1:0-1770 GCA_964508305.1 uncultured Bacteriovorax sp. | reverse complement strand
TCGCGCTGCCCCTGGCGCTGCTCGGGTTGGTCGTGGCGCACCTCATGGCGCTGCACGAGACGGGCTCCAACAACCCGGACGGCGTTGAAATCCACGCAGACCTCGACCCGAAGACGGGAACGCCGCGGGACGGCATCCCTTTCCACCCTTACTACACCGTCAAGGACCTCGTGGGGCTGGCGGTGTTCCTGATCCTCTTCTCGGCGGGGGTGTTCTTCGCGCCGGAAATGGGGGGGTACTTCCTCGAATACAACAATTTCGTGCCAGCGGACCCGCTGACGACGCCAGCGCACATCGCGCCGGTCTGGTACTTCACGCCGTTCTACGCAATCCTCCGGGCTATCCCGTCTTTTTTCAACATGCAGGTGTGGGGCGTGATCGTAATGGGCGCGGCCGTGGTCATCCTCTTCGCGCTGCCCTGGCTTGATCGTGGCCGAGCCAAGTCCATCCGTTATCGCGGGCCGATATACAAATCCTTCTTCGCGGCCTTCATCGTGAGCTTCCTCATCCTGGGCTACCTCGGCGTTGAGCCGACCAACGTCTGGGGCGAATTTGGCAAGGCGGTTCCGCTCGTGGGTGGCGATTACGTGGCCACTTGGGTGGCCCGCGTGCTCACGGCCGTCTATTTCGCATTTTTCTTCCTCATGCCTTGGTACACGAGCGTGGATAAAGAGAAGCCCGTTCCCTCGAGGGTCACGTCATGATCCGTTTCGTGGCAGCAGCCTTCGGGGCGCTGGCCGCCTCCGTCGTCGTGGCGGCCGGCCCCAGCGTTGCGCTCGACCGTGCGCCCCTCAACCTGAACGACAAGCTGTCGCTGCAGCGGGGCGCTCAAATCTTCGTGAATCACTGCCTTAACTGCCACTCCGCGACCCTGATGCGCTACTCGCGCCTCACAGACCTGGGTCTTACGGAAGCCCAGATTCGCGAAAATCTGCTCTTCACGAGCGACAAGGTGGGAGACCCGATGCGCTCTGCCCTCGCGGTGAAGGATGGCAAGGCCTGGTTCGGGGTGCTGCCGCCGGACCTGTCGCTGACGGCCCGTTCCCGTGGTGCGGACTGGCTCTACACCTACATGCGCAGCTTTTACCGAGACCCCGCGTCGAAAACCGGCTGGAACAACACCGCGTTCCCGAACGTGAGCATGCCCCACATCCTCTGGGAGTACCAAGGCGATGCGGTGCTGAAGGCTTCCGGCAAGCCGGGCGGAGGCGCGCAATTGGTCATCGACCGCCCGGGCAGGCTCTCGCCGGCGGAGTACGACCGTTACATAGCGGACCTGGTGAACTATCTGGCCTTCATGGGGGAGCCGGCCCGAACCAAGCGCGTGCAGATCGGCATCCTGGTCATCTTCTTCCTCGCGGTCTTTTTCGTGATCGCGCTGTTCCTCAAGAAGGAGTTTTGGAAGGACGTGCGCTAGCAGTCCCGGCTTCCATTCGTCGCCCGGTGAGTGCCCTGCCGAACGGGGCCCATCGGGCGTGTTGCTTCAAGGAGGGGCTTGCGCTCCGTCCTGACAAGAAGAGGTGAACAAACATGATGACACTCTATTCGGGGATTACCGACCCCTTCAGCCACCGCTGCCGCATCGTCCTCTACGAGAAGGGCATGGACTTCGAGATCATCGATGTCGACCTCCTCAACAAGCCCGAGGACTTGGCAGTGATGAATCCGTACAACACCACGCCGGTCCTGGTCGAGCGTGACCTTGTGCTCTACGAGTCGAACATCATCAATGAGTACATTGATGAGCGCTTTCCTCATCCGCAGCTCATG
>CAZDSX010000137.1:0-1798 GCA_964508305.1 uncultured Bacteriovorax sp. | reverse complement strand
CCTTACCCATGACGGACATCACGGGGAGGTTGTGCTTCTTGCCAAGCTCAGCGTCGTTGAAGTCGTGGGCCGGCGTGATCTTGAGTGCCCCACTTCCAAACTCGCGATCGACGTACTCATCGGTGATGACCGGGATGATGCGTCCCGTGAGGGGGAGGACTGCAAACTTGCCATGCAAGTGCGAGTAGCGCTCGTCTTCGGGGTGAACCGCTACCGCCGTGTCGCCAAGCAACGTCTCCGGGCGCGTAGTGGCAATCACGAGCTCGGCGGGAGAGCCGTCTGCGTTTTTTACAGGCTGGCCGCCCTTCTCGACGATCTTGTAGCGGAGGTGCCAGAAGTTACCCTTGCGGTCAGTCGGGATGACTTCGAGGTCCGAGAGTGCAGTCTGGCAGCGGCAGCACCAGTTGATGATGCGCTCGCCGCGATAGATCAGGTTTTCCTTATAGAGCCTGACAAAGACTTCGCGCACTGCCTTGGAGCAGCCTTCGTCCATCGTGAAGCGTTCGCGCTTCCAATCGAGGGAGGAACCGAGGCGCCTGAGCTGGTTGGTGATTTCGCGACCGTGGTCGTCCTTCCACTTCCAGGTGCGCTCGAGGAACTTCTCGCGCCCAAGGTCATGGCGAGTGAGCGGTCGCCCCGAGGGACCCTTCCCCTCTTTGGCAATTTGCTTTTCGACCTGCGCCTGGGTCGCAATTCCCGCGTGGTCGGTGCCGGGGAGCCAAAGGGTGTTGTCGCCCTTCATGCGGCGCCAGCGGATGAGCGTGTCTTGAATGGTGTTCGTGAGCGCGTGCCCCATGTGAAGCACGCCCGTGACGTTTGGAGGAGGAATCACGATGCAGAACGACTCCTGGCCTGGGGCGTTCGTGTCGGCGGCTTCAAAGCAGCCGTCCTCGAGCCACTTGGAATAGATGCGGGATTCAAAGAGCTGGGGCTCGAAGGATTTGGAAAGCGTCTGGCTTGGCTCGGACATGGTGCCGGGAGGTTAACACATCGAAACTTCAGGGCAAGTCAGGGAATAGCGGGTTCTGGATTTCCGCAACTTCCGCAATTTTTTAAACCAAAAAAAGAAACTCTCGGCTCGCACCGTTCCCCCCTGCCACCGGCACCAGAGAGACCTTGAACCCCGCGTGGGCGTCTCAAAAACCGTTCAAAAAATTGCGGAAAGTTGCGTTTTTGGGCGGACCGAACCGACCTTTTTCAGGAAGGGCGCGCGTAGGATCCCAGCCCTGGCGAGCACCATGAGGACCGAGTTCAGCATGCAAAGGAGCCCGTATTTGGAACTCCTCACAAAATTGATACTCGAGGCTTCAGGGAAGTACTTGGTCGGGCACGACACTTCACCAAAACTGAAGCCAGCAAGTGCCGCTTGCACAATCATCTGGTTGTCAAAAATGAAGTCGTCATCGTTGGCATCCAGTGGGAGCTTTTCGAGCACCTGCTTGGAAAAGCTCCTGTATCCTGTGTGGTACTCCGAGAGTTTAAGCCCCATGCAGAGGTTCTGGAATGCCGTTAGAAAACGATTAGCGATGTATTTGTAAAGCGGCATTCCCCCTTTGAGAGCAGTTCCGCCTAGGATTCGCGAAGCCATCACCACATCATACAGGCCGCTTGCCACCATGTGGGCCATCACGGGCACGAGCTTGGGAGTGTACTGATAATCGGGGTGAAGCATGATCACAATCTCTGCGCCACGAGAGAGGGCCTCGCGGTAGCAGGTCTTCTGATTGCCGCCGTACCCCTTGTTTTTGTCATGGCGAATGACATGCAGCCCAAGCGAGCGCGCCAGCGCCACCGTGCC
>CAZDSX010000136.1:0-1926 GCA_964508305.1 uncultured Bacteriovorax sp. | reverse complement strand
TAAAAAAAAAAAAAGTTACAACTGCTTATTGATACTGCTGTACGCAGCTTTGCATAAAAAGAAACCTGTGGCTGTTACAACTGACTGTAATTGGGCTTGTTGGTCATCTCATACCCTGAATAAAGATTGATTGACCTGAGTATCGTTGCTGTTGTTGATTTTGTTGTCCTGATCGACGATGGACCAGAATCTCGGCCTCCCAACTCTTTTGATGACGACGACTGTGAAAAGCTTATCGTCGATGTTAGATGGAGAGAGGTTAGTTTTAAATTACGATCGATGGATTATTTTCGTATATTTTTTTTATGTATGGACTTCACGATCAGGCATTCTCAATGCCAACGAGAGATGGATGAAATCCTCAAAGTGCAGCGCAAAACCGAAGGGGAATTTGTGGATGTAGCTCGTTCTGTTGCAGTCGTCGAATCTGGCATTCAACGACATGATGTTCTGCCTGAAGCGACAGGGGTTTCAATTGCTCTCCCGATCTCGGATACTCGTAGTCTACTGACGTCCGAAGAAGCATCGCTCGAACGCTTTGGTTTGTCCTCATCCACAGTCCCTCCTGTAGCTTATTCTTCGGTTACAAGTCAGGACATGCCGGAATCTGGACATGGTATGGCCTCGCTACTGTTACGAGCTTCGAGCGACTCAATTGAAAAAGCTCTGCGTGCGATCTTGCAATGTGAACTCGTTGTTAATGGCGCTAGGGAAACTTTGAACGGACGTTCTTCTTTAAATTGTGACAAGTGGAATGAGATCAAGCGTTTCCTTCTGAAACTCATCGTGCAATTGAAGGACCTCGGGGTCACAGGAAACATCTTGATGAGGTTCAGCGAAGAAGTCTCACGTGAACTGACTTCTGAACCCCAGGTTTTTCCCGAGTGCAGGGAGTGCCTTTACAGGACACAGCAGGCGCAGTGGTCGGCAGACCAGTTGCTTTTATCAATCAAGAAGCTTAGAAGGCTGCTGGAGCGCCGAGCTGCAAATGATGAAAAGTTCTTGAGAGTTTGTTGGCAGCTGTTTACCTGCGCTGAAGGCTTTCGGGGTTTCTCTTGCGAAACATGGCCCAAGGTGCATCTGGAGAAGGGCCAAATCCTCTGGGCCATGCGAGCGAACCAGCTGACGCTCGCCTCTGTGCTGGACGTGGAGGAGGACGCCGTCTTGCTAGTTGCAAAGGAGTTGAAGCCGTGCGCCGACGGGGAGCAGCCCTCTCAAGCCGACGAGGGTCTCATCGACGAGGTGGCTAAGGGGCCCGGCAAGAGGAAGGCCGCAAAGAGGCCATGCAGCAGGAAGAAGCACTGCCGTGCCCAACCCTCAAAGGCTTGGAGGTTGGATAGGAAGTCTTGGGACACGGATTTGCGGCTTCTGCCCCGGTACTACGCAGCGGGACCGTACTAGGCCAGGGCGGTACCATGGCAAGGGCACAAGCGGGAGCAAGGGATCTACGGAGAGAGGCTCGACGAGACCTGAGAAGCCTGGCGTCCGACCTGCGCGAGGCGCGAGGAGGAGTATGTCTTGTTCAGGGCCGGCTGGCCCTAGAGGATTCGGAGCTCCCGACTTGGCTTCCCGTGCGCCGCCCTGGCCTACGGCGATCTCGAGCCGGCGGCTGGCCAGGGGCACAAGGCGAGGGCATCGCCGGCGTGGAGCTGGTGGAAACCCCCGGATGCCACCGCTGCCCACGCTGGTCACGGCGGTGCAACCGGCGCGGTGCAACCGGCGGCCAGTGTTTCCGTCCATCCTCCCGCCAGGCCTGCTGCCGCGCTCCGCTGCCTCCAGCGCCCCCTCTCTCGCTCCTTTTCCCCTCCTTGCTCGCCGCGGTGCGCCTTCTCGCAGGGCATGCATGGGCTCGCTGCTGTGGCACTTCGCCAAGTCCTGCCCCGACGCCATGATGGACGATCCTACCGACATATCTCACCTGATACT
>CAZDSX010000135.1:0-1966 GCA_964508305.1 uncultured Bacteriovorax sp. | reverse complement strand
AGTTCGGCCTGGGGCGGCCGACGCAAACCCCCTCTCGCCTTCACCGAGCAGGGAGTGGCGATGCTCTCTTCAGTGCTGAGAAGCCCCACTGCGATCCAAGTTAACATCGGCATCATGCGAGCATTTGTGCAGATGCGAGCAGTCCTGCTCTCGAACCGAGAGTTTGAAAGCCGCCTCAATGACCTCGAATCCAAGTACGACCGGAACTTCGCAGTCGTTTTCAAAGCCATCCGGGAGCTCATGAATGCGGCCTCAACACCCCGGAAAAAAGTCAGGGGCCTGGGGCAGGAGAACCGCTGAGCGATCGCTTATCCCGGGAATCCAAGCCCACTGCAAAAAGCCCACATGCCCTTCCAATTCATCGGGCGGAGCGTTAGGACAGGAGGCAGTCCGCTCAATCATGACGCGGCGCTTAAGTAAAAGGCGCCGGGCAGTGCCCGGCGAACACCCCTATGAAAGGCATCATCCTCGCCGGCGGAAGCGGTACAAGACTTTATCCCCTGACCGTCGCAGTGAGCAAACAGCTCCTGCCCGTCTACGACAAGCCCACGATCTACTATCCGCTCTCGACCCTCATGCTGGCTGGCATTCGTGAGGCGCTCATCATCAGCACGCCTCGCGACCTGCCGATGATCCGTGAGCTCCTCGGCGACGGTTCGCGCATCGGCATGCGCCTTGAGTACGCGGAGCAGGCCAAGCCCGAGGGGATCGCCCAGGCCTTTTTGATTGGCGAAAAATTCATCGCAGGCGAGCCCACCTGCCTGATCCTCGGCGACAACCTCTTTTATGGCCACGACATGGTCCCGATGCTCAAGGAAGCATCCCAGATCAAGAAGGGCGCCTGCGTCTTCGGCTACCACGTGCACGATCCCGAACGTTACGGGGTCGTGGAGTTCGATGCTCAAGGCCGCGCCATCTCGCTCGAAGAAAAGCCCAAGGCTCCCAAGAGCTCCTGGGCGGTCACGGGCCTCTACTTTTACGACGGATCGGTCACGGCACGCGCCAAGGCACTCAAGCCCTCAGCCCGCGGTGAACTCGAGATCACGGATCTCAATCGCAGCTACCTCACCGATGGCACTCTCTCGGTGAAGCTGCTGGGTCGCGGTGTGGCCTGGCTTGATACCGGAACTCCGGAGTCGCTCATTTCTTCTTCGCAGTTTGTCCAGACGCTCGAACGGCGCCAGGGCCTCAAGATCGGATGCCTCGAGGAAATCGCCTTCCACCAAGGTTGGATCTCGCGCGAAAAGCTCACCCAGCTTGCCGAAGAACTCAGCAAAAGCGCCTACGGCCAGTACCTCAAGCAGGTCTTGCGTGAAGCCGAGACCGGCCACATGGGCGGAGGCCTGCGCTGATGGCGGGGATCCCGGGTTCCGTCATGGACCGCGTTCTGGTCACAGGTGTGACCGGCCAGCTTGGGCGTGCGGTCGTTGAGCTTCTGGGCGCGCACCGCTGCATCGCCGCTTCGCGCTCGATTCTGCCGCTCGATTTCCCCGAAGTTCTCGCCACCCGCCTCGACTACTTGCGCCCCACGGCCATCATCAACTGCGCCGCCTACACCCAGGTCGACCAGGCAGAAGACCCTTCCGAGGCGATCTTTGTCCGTGCCATCAACGAAGAATCCCCTCGCGCACTCGCGCGCTGGTGTGCAGCCCGAGGAGTGCCGATGGTGCATTTTTCGACGGATTACGTTTTTAATGGGAGCGGCGCAGAGGCTCGCAACGAGGAAACGCCAACTGATCCGCTCAACACCTACGGCCGCACCAAGCTTGAGGGTGAACGCGCCGTAGCGGAAGCCGGCGGACGCTTTTTGACGTTCAGGACTTCCTGGGTTTACGATTCGACGGGAAAAAACTTTTTGAACACCATGCTGAGGCTCGGAGCCGAGCGCGAGAGCCTCAAAGTGGTCGCCGACCAGGTGGGCGCTCCAACCTACGCTCCGCATCTGGCATTGGCTGCGATCGACGCA
>CAZDSX010000134.1:0-1974 GCA_964508305.1 uncultured Bacteriovorax sp. | reverse complement strand
CGGGGCTAGTTGCCCCACTACCAAGCCGTGTACGGCCCGCTCACCCTATATGTTCGCGAGGGTGTGTTTGAGGTCAGCGCCGCTTAGATCGACCGGTTGTTGGCCCCACACAAAGCCCCAGCCGGGCACCATGGGCGGTGCGGCACCAAGCCCGGTGGACTGCTCAAGACCCAGATCCCGATCCGGACCGACAACTGGGATGTCACCCGGCCGGGATTCCTGGAGGCCGACACGGTGGCTCACTTCAGAGGCAGCCCTAGACAAAGATTTCAGCTGGAGTGTGACCTACATTGAGATCCACAGCGGATGGACCGCAAATAGAGCGGTCTGGAACAAGGGGGCACATCCGATCGTGGATGCGACCCGCGAGGTCGAAGGGACATTGCCCTTCGAATCACTGGGTTTCGATACCGACAACGGCTCGGAGTTCCTCAACTGGCACCTGCTGCGCCACTTCCAGGATCACCCAAGGCCGTTGGGTTCACCCGATCACGCCCCTACGATAGGGACGATAATGGACACATGGAGCAGAAGAATTGGACGCATGTGCGGCGGTTGCTCGGCTACGGGCGCCTTGAGGAGGTCGAATTGGTGGAACCGATCAATGCGCTCTATCGGGAGTGCTGGGAGCCCCTGCACAACTTCTTCCTTCCCTCGGCAAAGCTACAGGCCAAGAGCCGGGAAGGAGCCAAGGTCAAACTCCGTCATGATCAGCCACGGACTCCCTGCCAGCGGCTGCTGGCCTGCCCAGAGGTGACTGTGGAGGCCAAGAGGCGGTTGAAGACCGAACTGGGCGCCTCACCCCTTTGAGCTGCATCGCCGCTTGGGGGAACGCCTGCGCGCGATTCCGCATTCCTCCTGTTGGTTGTATCATGACTTCCGAGTTAACGACCCTTCCTCTCCGGATCCTTCCCGATGTCATTCACTTTTGAGGCAACGGGCCCACTTGCCGAACAGCCCGGCAAGCTAGGCACGGGTCAACGGTGGGTTTTCCGCAGTCGGTTCTTTTTTCATGCGGGAGAACTCATTTTGCGACTCTTGCGCCTAAGTTCACCGGAAATCCGCGAAACACCAAAACAGGTTCTTCGCCGTATTCTACGGGTTTCCAGCGGAGGGAGGGGTTGCTAGGGGGCGGGGATGTTAGCGGAAAAGCTGTTTGGAGAGTTGCTGGGTCTTGGTCTGAGTTGGCGAGTCGCTGAATGCGTCTTCAGTTGTGTAGAGGGTCGGGTGGACCTGTGAGGTTGGGAACACCAAGGAGGTTTGGAAGTCCGAGTCATGCCTAGGATGTGGTGGTCTGTCCAAGGCCTATGATCACACCAAGGAGGTCCAATGGGACCATTCCCACATAATGCAGTTCCGCTGCCGGATCACGGCTCGCTTGCCTCATGGCCGGTGTGAGCAGTGCAACCACACCTGGAGAGTCCGTTATCCGTGGGAACTGCAGAGCAAAAGGTTCAAACAAAGATTTCGAGGCCTTTGGTCTGCTTCTGATGAGAGGGACACCCATCAGGACAGTGGCTGAGGTCTTGGGTGTGACCGACGCCGGGCTCTGGCGCACCGCTGCAGTGCCATCTTGCAGCTGCCCGGAAGGCCGCCGACACATAAAAGGCCAAACCACGACGCCTGGAGTGGTGTCGATAGGTCAGTGTTGGGGCTCCAACACTCGCACTAGAGCGATCTTCACGGACTTGGAGAAGTTCGCCAAGTCAGTGGAGACGCACCTTTAGGCGATCCTAGCCCACCAGAAGCACCAGCTCACTAAAGCCTTCATGGAGGGGCTCAACAGTGTGCTCGGCGCTGTCAAACGTCGCTTCCGCGGCTTCCGATCTCTGGAGTATTTCACAAACATGCTCTACTTCGTCGCCGGGAAGCTCCAGCCACCTGCTACCTAATCACCGTTTGGAAGCGACGAAGAACAAAAAGGTTCTTCGCTGTTTTCGGTGGGTTGCCAGCGGAGGGAGGGGTTGGGTAGAA
>CAZDSX010000133.1:0-1990 GCA_964508305.1 uncultured Bacteriovorax sp. | reverse complement strand
TTCATGGCCCTGACCCACGAGGCGCCCAAGCTCGTGGGTAGCCATCTCTGCTACCGTGTCCCTAGATAATGCACATGAACCGTATCCGGCATCGAGGAGAGCCTCGATCCGCCTGCATCGCTGACGTCCGATCGCTTGGGCGTCAGCCCCTCTTTCTTTTAAAGCGATCAATTCAATAGCTAGTCTTGATTGAACATGCCGAGGAACTGAATCTGCCAGTCTAATGGTGACGAATTGCGCAATTCCATCTCGGTCAAAGTGGGGGAGAGATCCACGGCTCGACCATCCATCTTCTGTTTTGAATGAATCGTTGGCTTTCTCTCTGATTCGCTCGTGATGCATGAGTGGAGTATCGAGGGACGCGAGCGAAGAGTTGTGTTACGGATAGCTGCCTTTAGCGGAGCGAAGCTCCGCGGTCCTCTCAGGACTAGCTCGGCTGTCGGCCGGGGGGTCGGTCCAGTTCGGGAAACGTCCGGCTGTCGGACCGCGAAGCTCCGCTTCGCCCAAACGACTCGGTATTAGTTACGAAAAAAGGGTGAGGTTCCTCCGACAGTGCATCGACGTGGCGAAACCTTCAGGGTTTTGTCGAGCTAAGCACGACGCAAAGCCTCCATTTGAAGTTGCAGGGCCAACTCCACCGCTTCCAGGGCTGGCCCTAAAGAAAGCGCAGACTTCGCCAGGGTCCCCGTTCTGATTCCTTTGAGGAACTCAAGGTGCTCTCCCGCAAAGGGAAGGAGCGCTGGGGCAAACCTGGCGTCATGCCATGGGGCTTTCGGGACTGGAAAGAGAGAATCAACGCTCTCACCAGTACCCGCATCTGTGAAAGAAACACCGTCTCCTTCCATTTTGAACTCCACGCTACCACTGTATCCAGAGAACCCGTGACTAAACGGGGTCTCTTGGTCGGCGTTGATCCCGGCATCAACGGTGCAGGTGTTCTGCCCAAACGAAAGCTGCACCTTAACCCGCCAGATGTATCGGCTGCTGCCATCGTCTTTAGCCGACACCTGCAGGACCTCAAAATTCGAGAGCGCTCCAAAGATTTGGAGCGCCAGGTTCAAATCGTGAATCCCCAAATCGAAAAATGGGGAGACAGACTCCCCGGCCTGCGCCGGGTCTGCAAGTGGGTTTTGGGACCACACATGCCGAGAGAGGTTGAGTTGGGTCGGCAGTGGCAGCCGTGTCGGCAGTGACCGCCGTGTCATCAAGAAGTTCCTGATGGCATAGAAACTCGGGAAAAATCCGAGCACCTGACCAACGCCAACGATCAGCTCGGGATGCGAGACTGCCGCATTCCAGACGCGCCACACTCCCTCTATGTCGACACACGCCGGTTTTTCGACCAACACATGCTTCCCTGCCTGAAGTGCCTGCACCGTCATGTCGGCATGCGTTGCCGTTGGCGTTGCAATAATCACTCCAGTAACATCAGTGTCAGCCAGGACGTCGGGAAAAGACCGATACAGGTCGACCGATGAAGGGTTGAACCTCTCTGGGATTTTAACTCCCAAATCGTTGCCCTTGGCCACTGTCAGGTCTCCGCCCAGCAACGTTTCGTTGCTGGAGCAGACACCAACTCTCAATGCAGTTGGATCGAGTGCCTTCCTTTGCAGCAGAGCTGCGAGGTGGACTGACCCAATGGCGCCGCCGGCGCCTACAACAACAATCAATGGGGACGACAACATTCCTTGAACTCCAGAAGAAAAAACAAACGAACGCGCATCACTGCGCGGACAGTCAAAACCTTTGCCTGTCGTCTTGAACCTCAACGGGCACGGAATATCCATGCGTCATGAGTTGCTAGACGACAAGCATTCGTAACTATTCTTCTACCAGAACCGATTAGGTGAGAGTGTCGCCCTAAAAGGCGGCTGAATCAAATTAGTCAGGCGTTAGTCAGGCGTGTTGGTGTCGATGCGATCACATCGCGACCATTTCGATCAGATAAAGTGAGCAAGCAGGATTGATTTAACGCCTACCCAACCTGCGT
>CAZDSX010000132.1:0-2036 GCA_964508305.1 uncultured Bacteriovorax sp. | reverse complement strand
CCCAACTTCAAGAGCGCGGTCACCGAGCGCGATCCTGACCGAGCCCACATCTACACGGAGGTGTGGGCCACGCTGCTCCAGATCCAGCGAGGCTGACTGAGGGTCTCGATCAGGCCCACGCCAATGGGTCAGGCCGCTAGTGCGTTAAACATGGGGCAATACCCTCGTCAGCCGCTCCCTAGGTCCTTATGCTGATCGCGGAAGTGAGCCTCGTACTCGTAGACGCTCTCGAACTCAGCACGGCACTCTCGACACTCATAAACCGTATCCATGTTCCATAAACGCCACCCCCACCGACCCATGAAGTACCAGAACAGGGGTGCAATGATGAGCATGTAGCCATATCGATTCTCAATGGCATTAGTCCATGCCGCCTCGTCTCCCTCTCCGAAGAGTGAGATTACACGGGGTAACTCAGGGAGCGCCATCAGCACGGTAATGCCAACCAACCCCCACACGAGGCATGCGCCCACGCGACTACCGCTCAATCGATCTAACTCCTTCTCCTCATGCCTCTCATGTAATTGAATGTAACTAATATTGTCGCTTAGTGAGATGCACCAAGTGCAATAAGCGGGTTCGTACGAGTGATTCACATTGCTCCAATTGCGGAGTGAAGATTTCCGCCCAGCAGCGTAAAGACGCGCGCACGAGCAGGATGTCCCTCGCAGGTCAACTCTCCTCGAATCCCTTCCTTTTTGGGATTGCCGGATTGATATTTGCCGCCCTCTTAGCTTGGGGGATCATTGGCTCTACAACCGGCCCTTCTCAGGCGGACGTCTCTCAGGCGCGTAGTGATGGATTCGCCGACGGCCGTCGACAAGGACTGCGTGTGGGACAGCGACAAGGAAAAGATTACGTCTTCAATGGAATCAAGATTTTTGACTTTGACTATTCATACGTGATCGATTTCGAGAATGGGTTTGCGGGGCCTCGCATGAAGCAGTTCCTCCAGATGGACCCTTCTTTGAGCTACCAGTGCAGCGCGTCAGAGCCATGCACCTATCGCTAGTTGTTTGGGGCTACTCGTAGTGTCCAAGGTTCAGGTCAGGCAAGACTGCGAAAAATGTGGGCGCCGTGTCTCCGTCCGAGCAAATTTCTGCAGGTACTGCGGTGGTGCCCTCATTGGCGACGAAAATCCCGCCAAGAGAACTCGTCACAAGATGGGGGAATCCCTCCGCGAGGCAGCGCGGATTTCTCCCCGTCACCTGATTTTCACGGTATTTCTCATGGCGATGCTGATCCTTTACGCCTGCTTCGAGCTCGTGGACTACTTGGCATATCAAGCACTCGAGGCCGCCGGCAGCAGCGCGTATGGTGGCTGGGACAGCGCAGCCAGTGCTGCCGCGTCGACAGCCGACAGCTGGGACACCATTACCTGGATCTCCCAGATCTGTGTAGGGATCGTTTTCATTGCATGGTTTTACTCTGCGTATAAGAGGCTCCGCGAAATAGGCCGTCAGGACCTCAGATTTGGTCCTGGCTGGGCCATAGGTAGCTGGTTCGTGCCGATACTTAGCTTCTGGCGGCCGAAGCAGATCATGAACGACATATGGAGAGGAACTTTCTCTCGGAGCGCACGGGACTGGGATCTTGAACCAGTGCCGATCGGGGTACATCTCTGGTGGGGCGCATGGCTTTCATCCGCAATCTTGAGCTACGTCTACATCCGTACATATATGGATGCCCAATCAATTGATGATCTCGGTGGAGTTCTTGGAGTCCAACTGGCTTTTGTAATCGTGAACTTTATTGCAGCTGCCCTTGCTTGCTGGGTGGTAGCCAAGGTTGCGATCGGGCAAGGTAAGGCAATGTCACGAGGAGAGACGAGCTGACACTGGACCGAGCCCACATCTACACGGAGATGTGGGCCACGCTGCTCCAGATCCAGCGGGACTGAGATCCAGCGGGACTGAGATCCAGCGCGGCTGAGCTGGTTCGGTGGCAAACGCAGGGTGAGCGCGAGCGGCAGGGGCGTGGCCACGCCGCCGCGAATAGGCTTGCCCCATGCCCCCGAAGCTCACCATCGCGATCCC
>CAZDSX010000131.1:0-2044 GCA_964508305.1 uncultured Bacteriovorax sp. | reverse complement strand
CTGAGCCTCTGGTCCTCAAGTCAGTATACCTCCGGAATGGGCGGAACTGATCTGCACTGGCACGTGGATCCGAGCTCCCGAATCCGTCTGCGCTTTTGCGGATACCTGAATGGCGATCACGCCAGCAATGGACTACCGATTTGTTACGCAAGCGAGGCGGCATTCCTCGCGGCACTGACCTCTTCGACCAGTACGACGACCACCACCACGCTCCCCCCCGTAGACAATCCGCCCAGCTTTGATTCGCCCACAGTCGACTATATTGCAGCGGGCTCGGGGGCCGACATCCAGATGCAGAATCGCGTCTACGAGATCTCTGGAATCACACAGGGGTCTGGCGACACCGTTTCGCAGAGCCTGACCCTCACTGCGACCTCCTCGAACTCATCCCTGGTCTTGAATGTCTCCGAAATTGGAGGGGACGGCTCGGCCAGCATCTCGCTCAGTGCAGATGAGTCAGCCAATTTTGCTTCCGGTGACTCCGTGCAGGTGATCGTGAGTCTTTCGGATGGTGTGCAAAGCGTGTCACGCAACCTGTGGATCTACTTTTTGAGTGCCGATGAGATCGCCTGCAACCAGCAGGGTAGGTACTGGGCGAACGGGGGGTGTTGGGATTCATCGTCGCAGTTTCAGGGAGCAACGGATTGTTACATTGCCGGTGGAATGTGGGACGGTACGGCGTGCTGGAATGGCAGTCGCTTGGACCTTGTTTTTGGCCCGCCGGGCGCTCAAGACTCGGGGAACACGATTTATGTTCAGGCTGGGGTCGCCGGTGCGGGCCAGATCACTGCGAGTGACGGTAATGGGAATTACCCTGGCCATGGACTTGAAGGCCATACGGTCTATTTGGATTTTCTGCCCGCAGAGTCGACGGGCTACACTGGACTGCCAACTCAGTTTCCAGATGAGATCCGCTGGTCCCCACAGCCTCATGGTGCGGTCTTGGTCTACGGAGGATCATCCACTAGCGGCGGTACATCTTGGCACATCAACCCCTCCTCGCGCCTTTACATCTATTTCTGCGGCTACCTGAACAACGATACCTCCAATGGGTTGGGCCGCTGCCATGCAAGTGAGTCTGATTTTATTGCAGCCCTCAACGCGCCCACGACCACCGGCGGTCCGGCCAACATCTCGCTGTCTCCGGAGGTGAATTCTATTGCCAACTTCCAGGTTGGGGTCAGTCCGGCCGAGCCCACGGTTTTCAATATCCAGATTCCAGACCTGAACACTTCGGGCACCACCTCGATCAACATCCCGCTCTGGAGCCCGCACCGGGATGAGTCGGGTGCTGCGTCGGATAACGATGTGCGCGTGACCTACACCACGCAATACCTCTCCCAAACGTCATTTGGCGGTGGGACTCCTGCGTCGATCGGCGTTGATTTTACAGGTCATGGGTCCACGGTCATGGTGTGGGTGACCCTTGCTCCCGGCACTCCGGCCCAATACAGCCTTGCACACCAGCAGATCACGCTGCGTGCTTGCAACTTTGTAACCGACAGCGGCCACTGCCTCGAGTCTGCGCCGACGCTTTATCCAAGCGTTCCGATGGCTTCGGACTCAGCCTTCCCCCAGGGCCATGGATTTTTGGGACAGCTCTCTCAGCTCAGCGTCGACCCAAATGATCCGTCGATCGTCAATTTTGTCACCCCAGAGTCGGCTGGAGAGTCTCCTGGCATCACGATTCCCCTCTGGTCTCCTTACCGCGATTCGGAAGGTGTCGCGCGCGACCCCGGAGAAGTCGTGAGCTATGTCGTCTTGTCTCGGGCATCCGGAGATCCGGCCATGCTCGTTCCCTGGATGCCTGAGGGCACTTCGACAGCCTATATCGATGCTGTATTCCCCGCCAATGAAGTCATCACGCTCAGCGTGACGACCCAGGCAGCCGGTTACTCGCTCGCCCACAGTCAGGTCAGCCTGCGTCGGTGTGCGGATCTTACCGAGGATGGGGGGTGTTCCTTCTGGACGGCGGGGACCCTTGGTCCCTCCTACTGCCCGGACGGCGGGGACCCTAACGAGGATGGGAATTGTTCATGCGGAC
>CAZDSX010000130.1:1799-2068 GCA_964508305.1 uncultured Bacteriovorax sp. | reverse complement strand
CATGGATTCCAGCGCCACATTGCCCGTGAGGACCATCAGGTCGGCCCAGGAGAGGCGCGAGCCGTACTTCTTTTTGATCGGCCAGAGGAGGCGACGTGCCTTGTCGAGATTGGCGTTATCCGGCCAGCTGTTGAGCGGTTCAAAACGCATCTGTCCCCCGCCTGCTCCGCCTCGGCCATCGGTCGTGCGATAGGTGCCTGCGCTGTGCCAGGCCATGCGGATGAAGAACGGTCCATAGTGGCCGTAGTCGGCCGGCCACCAGTCCTGGG
>CAZDSX010000130.1:0-1789 GCA_964508305.1 uncultured Bacteriovorax sp. | reverse complement strand
GGACTTCATGAGCTTCTCGATGTCCTTCTTGACGGCCTCGAGATCGAGCTTCTTGAACTCCTTTGCGTAATCAAACTTCCGGTCCATCGGGTTGGACTCGGCCGCCTGCTGGCGGAGCGGGGCGAGGTCGAGCCTTTCCGGCCACCAAAACTGGTTGGACTTGGTTTGCAGATCGGTTGCGTATCCCACCTGCGACGAGACCAGTGCAACCAGCACCGTGCTCGCAATTGTCTTGTTCAACATGATTCTCTCCTGTTTGTGGCCCGCGAGACCTGACGCGACTGACCGGCAGCTCCCAGTGTGCCCGGGAGTTGGCGATCACTCGACGCCCCTTCTCGAAGGATCTTTTAGGATTCAAATTCTGCACTCGGTTTTTGAATCAGTGAAAACGATAAAATTGATGGGGCGATAGATCCGGACTATGGCTCAGGGAGGTTTTTTGACGCCGATCCAGCCGGGGAGTGGGCAGGCTCCAGGATATGGCGTGTCAAGCCCGACACAACTTTCCCTCTTTTGGACGTGGCGCATGATGGGGGAATGGGGGCCTCCTTCCTTGTAACCCGCCTCTCGGGTGCGTCTGTCCTGATCTTATTGTGCTTGGTGTCGGGCGCCTGCACCAAGGTGAGCCTCTCCAATCGAGCACGTCTGGGGGAATCCAAGACCGCCTCCCTCAGTACGACTTCACTGGGGGGAGGTGGGGCCGGGGTGAATAATACGAATTGCCACCTATCCCAGGAGGAACAGGACGTGCTGCTCAGGGACTACCCGGGGCAGGCTTGTGGGGCTTCGAAGGTCTGTCCGATGCCAGCCAACCCGACGCCTTTTGTTTCCGTGTGGCGGACCACCCAGCCCAATGAGGCGATCCATCTGCCGCTTGATTCCGGGTTCCGATATGACTTCACGGTCGACTGGGGTGACGGAACCACGGGAAGCGTGAAGTCGAATGACTCGGCAGAAGCCAGGCATGTCTTTGCAACGCCTGGAGACCATGTCATCCAGTGGAATGGCTGCGCAGAGGGGATCGCGCTCATGGCGGTGCAGGAGTCGGCTCCCAAGCTCATCCAGGTTCTTGACCTCGGTCGGATGGGCTGGAGGAACCTCCATGGAGCCTTCATGGGCGCCGAGAACCTGGTTTCATTTGCCGGGGGCGATACCTCGGATGTTGTGGACATGACCTGGATGTTCAGTGGCGCGAGGAACCTCGCGGTCCTTGGGGTCTCGGGTTGGAATACTTCCAAGGTGACCCGGATGGTGCGGATGTTCGAGGATGTCACCAGCCTCCAGAGGCTCGACATAGGTGCATGGGACACTTCCAGTGTCTCGGATTTTTCCGCGATGTTCAGCAACATGACGGCCCTGGAAGATCTCGATGTCTCCGGTTGGGATACCTCCAGTGCAGAGACCATGAGCTACATGTTTGTGGGTGCCGGAAGGCTCAGCAACCTTGACCTCTCCCATTTCAAGACCGCCAGGGTCACGAACATGATGGGGATTTTCGGCGCGGCCAATGGCCTGGTGGAGCTGAACCTCAAGAACTGGGTGCTTCATCCCGACCTGGACGCTCGAGAGGCCTTTGAAGGGACGGATCCTGCCCTGCTGGTGCGCTGCGATGCCTCTCGAGGAGGCGTCATCCTGGGCAGAGGCTGCAGTCTTTAGGAGGAAGATGGCGGAGAGGGAGGGATTCGAACCCTCGTTACGGTGTTACCCGTAAACACGCTTTCCAAGCGTGCGCCTTCAGCCACTCGGCCACCTCTCCACTTGGGATGCAAATTGTACCAAGGGGATAGCA
>CAZDSX010000129.1:0-2097 GCA_964508305.1 uncultured Bacteriovorax sp. | reverse complement strand
CTCAGCGACCAGAATCGGGTCGGAGACCGTTACCATCGCTGGCGCCGAGGAGGAGATGTCTCCCCAGACGCTCGCGCTGAGGCCGATGAAAACGCCGAGCCAAAGGTGGGACCTGAGAGTGAAGATCATGGTGGCTAACGAGGTGAGTAACGCGAGGAGGGTGAGGTCGGTGGCACGGGCTCGGGTGCGTTTGGGCAGGGAGGCGGTGATGGCACGAGCGGCGGCACGATGGGGTGGGCCAGCCGACGGACGGCCCGCGGGATCGACCCGGATCTTCCGGAACGGCGTAACCTTAACCGCGCTCGCCGACGCGACGGCCCGCGCATCCTGAGTAGACATGGACGGGAGAGCGGCAGGCCTCCGCCGGGTTCAGAGGCGGCGGTGCAGGGCAAAACGAACAAGGGTGTGGGACATGATAGAAGCGACCACCCCAAGGCAGCATGGGTGGGTTGATCCGACATGCCCGGCGTTATCTTGAGCCACGGTCCCTATTTGAGTTGAATGAGTTGCTGCACAGGGATCTTGCTGGGGTCCATCGCGACCTGGCTGAAGAGAAAATTCAGGAGCATGAAAACGTTACGATTGTAACTTCTCTGCGGGTGGCCTGGGGCAAAATCCGAGATCATGTAGCGCCGTCCGGCGTATTCGAGTTCCGTCAGCGGCGGCAGTCTCTCCGCTGAGTCAATATCATCCCACCGAATACGCAGAATGGGTTGCCTCTGCGTCACGGGTAAATTTGAAAGAAACTCGGGATCGGCGGCGACGATGGCATCGAAAATGGCTGCCTCGGTGGCCACTGCTTGAAGGATGCTGATGAAAGGACGGAGACGAATCACCATGCCGCTCCGCTTGCCCTCCGCGCTCGAAATGATACCGCTGCTTTCCAGTCGGAATGTCTTATCATTGGCTTCCAGTTCCCGCATGACGGCTTGGGCCATCGGGTCGAGCTTGAAGGCCGTGGTGCTGGCGATCTGGTTGAGCCCATATTTACCCGGTGCAACCTCTTTCAGAACCATGCCCTGCGCGCCGGCCTTGAGGGCGTCCTCAAGCTTGAGGTTCTCAAAAAGGGGCGACGGAACAGGTGACAGACTGGTCTGAGTGTCGATCAGTAGAAGATTGCGCTTCTGCAGCTCTCGAGCGACGCCGCAGAGCGTGAGAAAATCACTAAAGTTCTTTGGCGTTTCTAGGTCTGGGGAGTTGATGAACATCCGCGAGGTGCCGGCCGAGGCATCGATCAACTCAATCGACTGGACGATGGTGCGGAAAAGATGGTCCACGCGGTAGCCCTGCTCGTAGAGCGTGAAGAGGACATTGGGCGAGATGGGCACCAGGACCGCTTGCGCGAACGTTCCGCCCGCCAAAGGGGTGAAATTGAAAGTCGGCTGCTCGTTACGGCTCCCTCCAAGATTGGTCCCGAAGGAAAGGGCGTCGAGAATGGGAAGGACCGGCGTTCCAACGAAGCTTTCATTACGGGCCATGCCGCCATTCGCGCCGGCAGAGGCGGTGAATTGGTGGGTCGTATTGATCCCGCCCATCTGGAGAAAGTACGACGGATGGGAGTTGGAAAGCCGCGCCAAATTGAGGAGCATCTGTCGGTTGGACACATCGGCGTAAACTCCCGCGTAATCATTGAACGACGTCCGCAGCGCGGGCCCCGCGCATCCAACTGACAGGAGGGCCACAGCACCAAGCCCAGCGAGGCAGGCGATTGCGTTGTAAATGGTCCCCGGGATTTTGGATTTAAGCATGGTTTTTCCTGCCTCGAAGATGAAATGCCCGAGGACACTTCGTGGTTAGACTGAGCCTTTACAGGCGAATCGACGACGTCGCGGTAGACCGAGTTGGAGACCGCCGAACGAGTCAAGGGTTAAGCAGTAAAGAATTGATTATTAGAGATATGCGTATCAATAGCGGCTCCGTCCGTTCCCGAGTCGAGGAGTTCCGGGAATAGGCCATGGGCCGGGCGAGTTGGCCTCTCCCCCGGTTTTTGTATCCAGCCACTTCAGCTTCAGGGGGCAGGGCACATCCTGCTCGCGAGGGCGTCGCCGCGACGGTGTGGCACGGGTGCTTCGGCGGCGTGAGACGTTGCCTGGGTGG
>CAZDSX010000128.1:0-2117 GCA_964508305.1 uncultured Bacteriovorax sp. | reverse complement strand
GAAATCAGCCTGAAAGGCGTTATTGGCAAAAATCCCCCCAACTCTCGCTGCCGCCAGGTAGACGTACTTCGGTTGGAACTGGCGGAAAAACGCATGGACAGCCGCCTGATCGAGCAAATTCAACTCATCACGGGTGCGGACAAGGATCTGCGAATAACCTTCAGCTCTAAGATGTCGAACGATTGCAGACCCCACCAGCCCGCGATGACCGGCAACAAATACACTTTCTGACTTGGAAACCTCAATCGACATAGAGACGAAGATCTATTCCGCCTTGAGGTCTCTGGTCAAGCAGTCGCTCGCGATAGAGTCTCCAAGGAAATGATCGTTTGCCTGCCCCGCTCTAGCGACAGAAGCACGGAAACCACGCACCGATTCAGCTCATCGACCCGTGGACTCGACTCGGGAGGAAGCCCAAGAAACGTTCCGAACCTTTTGAGCAGCCCTTCAACCTTTTTGCGAGTCTTTTAAGCCTAAACGATCGGTTGAGGGCTTTAGGCGGGCCCCCGAGATGATGAGACCAAAGCAGCGTCCTAGCCATCCCCAGAACTTTACCGACGCCCGAGAGACCTCACCCCTTAGTAGGGTCAATAGAATAATCGCGGGTGGAACCAAGAGCATCTCGCAAAGCTCGAAAAAAGCAATTAGCCTCCCAGCGCCGATCCACTTGCGAACCAGGCGACCTTTCCCAACTCCATAGAGATATGCTTTTTTCCGTTCTAAGGGGATCTCACCCGTTGAAGCGGCAGGATGATAAACAACAAGACCTGGAACATAGCGCATCGAGACGCCGCGGAAGTAGGCCCTCCAAGCCAGATCCGTCTCCTCGCTACTTCCGTTCGGGCCTCCAATTCCAAAGAGCTCATCAAATTTGCCAAGCGACTCGAATGTGCTCCGCCGAATTGCGAAATTGGACCCCATCAATAGTTTGGTGTTCCAAAAATGTCTTAGGTCTCCACCCAGGGCTTGTCGGCTGGAATAGAATCCACCCGTGTCAATCCTACGAATTGCTCCGGCAAAAATGGACGTTTCAGGATGCTGATTGATCTCCTCCCTCAAGCGTTCCAAGTAATCGGGCGCGAGGTATCCATCATCGTCGCAGAAGATCAGCCACTCAGTTTCAACTGAATATTGAGCACCATTTCGAGCAGACGAGATGCAGGGGACCTGTAACCCCTGATGGCTGAGCCTGAAATTACCCAGCAGGTCCGGGGGCAACTGAAGTAGCAAGGGGTTTTGGTCTACCAGTACGACACCAACGTCCTGCCCCTGCGCCAAAGCGGCACGCACACTGCGGACCACGAGCTCCTCGGGCCGTCGAATCGTATTGATAATCACACAAAAGCGCATCGTATTCGTATGATTGCCCTGACAGACCAAGAATGTTAACCGCTTTCTAACTCCTATGGCTCATACGATCCTTCTCACCGGCGGCGCCGGCTTTATCGGAAGCAACTTTGTCGAAGTGGCAGTCGAGCTCGGCCACCGGGTCATAGTGCTCGATGCCCTGACCTATGCCGGCCACCGCGAGAACCTGGACTCAATCCCGCAGGGCACCAAGACCCATCCCGGGTCTTGGGAGCTGGTGCTCGGAGATATCCGCGATGCTCGTCTCGTACCTGAGCTCCTCAAGAAGCACGAGTGCACGGCCCTGCTGAACTTTGCGGCCGAGTCGCACGTGGATCGCTCGATCACGGGGCCATCGGCTTTTATCGACACCAATATCCTCGGTACCTACAACCTGCTCCAGGCCGCTCGCGGCTATGTCGATGCGATGCCGGCAGGCTCTGCATTGAAGGAATCGTTCCGATACCTCCAGGTCTCGACCGACGAAGTCTATGGAGCCTTGGGTGACACCGGAAAGTTCTCCGAGACGACTTCCTACGCGCCCAACTCGCCGTACTCTGCGTCCAAAGCTGCAGCCGACCATCTGGTTCGCGCCTGGCACCACACCTATAAGCTCAACACAGTCACCACGAACTGCTCCAACAACTACGGGCCCAAGCAGTTCCCCGAAAAGCTCATTCCGCACATGATCCAGTGCGCGCTGGGCGGCAAGGCTCTCCCCGTCTACGGCAAGGGCGCCAACGTCCGCGACTGGATTTATGTGAAGGACC
>CAZDSX010000127.1:0-2153 GCA_964508305.1 uncultured Bacteriovorax sp. | reverse complement strand
TCAAAGGAAACCGTCCTCAAGAGCTTCAGTTCGCACCGGGAAACTACAAGATTGCGATCTATGGTCTACTCCACTGTGACAACACATCGGAGTGGCGACCGTTTGTTCACTACACTGCGCAGCCAGTTTCGCTCACTCCCGGAAAAGAATTCGCCGTCACGGGAAATCCGAAGATGGGGAGCATCAATCTCAAGGCACTCAATCCTGGATCTTCGCCGTCAGTCCAGCCTAATGGGCTGGCACTGATTGCAATCAACAACCCGGGTATTGCACCCAGTTATACTATCACTGCCGTCGACCTCCGTAGCCCCACATTTCCTCCGCTCGCCAGCACCCACGCAGTGACCATTTATCCAAACAGCACGGGTTATCTTGGGCCGGTGCCCTCTCACGGGGTCTATGGGCTTCGATACAAGATCAACACTTCAGGCGTTGACTCCTACATCTGCCGCAGATTTGTTTCGTCCAACACGGCAAATACAACCATTGCCTCGCCCATAGAGATCCCAGTAGTCAGTTGCCCACAAAGCCTGACCCTTGGTCCGAATGATCTGATGGGTTTGTAGACAGGATCTCCCGGGTTGACCTTGAATCCATGCCGACCTAGCCTCTGGGCATGATCTGCAACCGCCTCATCAGCGCCGCTGCACTCCTGAACATTCTCGCGGCCGCCACCTCCTGCGGCCCGGGCGACGCCAAGTTCAGGTTCGTCTTCAAGGAACTATCGATCCAGCTCGAAGCTCCGAAGTCCTCTGGCGACTCCAATGAGGCTCGGGCGATGGCCACCGGCTGCCAGAGCATAGAAGGGCTTCAGGTGGATATCGGCCTCATCAAGGATGGCGAATCGAAGATGCAAAGCACTCCGCGCCATCTGCACATCGATCCCGCGCAGGGCGGCTGGCTACTCGAGAGCTCCACCTCCTTAGACAACACGGGGGGCGTCACTCTTTCTCTCCGCCTCAGGGGCTCGCGCCCTCAAGAGCTGCGCTTTACCCCCGGAAACTACCGTTTGGCGGTGACGGGATTCGGAAACTGCGTCCAAGGTCCAAACCCACCAACCAAGAGACCGCTGGTGTTTTATGGAGCCACAAGAAACTTCACTCCCGGACAGGAGATCGCGATCCAGGCCAATGCCAAGTTCACAAGTACGGCTATTGAACCAAAATACGCAACGCCAGGAGTTGAGACCAATCCGGGCTTTGCCTATCTGTCATTCAGTTTGACTCCCCCAGCTAGCGGATGGAGTCCCAATAAACTTGAACTTCGCTCCCCCACTTCTCCCACTCTTTCAGATGACTGGCCCAAGCCCGGTACCAATCTCGGCTATCCAAGTTGGTTGGGTCCACTTCCTTCCTTCGGTCGCTACTTGGTTCGAGTGACTTGGGTGAATAACACTTCAGGTAATTATCAAACCGGCTGCCTGATTTTCGATTCCACCACCCTGGCTGTCGGTGCGAGCATTACGGGCACAGCATTGAATACCTGCCCCTCGGCAGGCACACCACTCGGCCAGGACACGGGCATCCTGCCTTAATCGATCGTCAGATCCACGCGCATCGGAGGAAGGAATCCCTGGAACTGCCCGGGCCCCATCGCATTGCCAAAGCCCGGAGGGCGCGGAGGCGGGGGCGGACCCATCGGACCCTGCGAACCCGGCACCGGACGTGAGGCCACCTGCGTGGACTCGCGCACCTGCTTGATGTCGCCTTCCCTCATCTGCTGGATGGGGATCTGGTTGACCGGTTTTCCACCAACCGCAACGGCCGTGTTTTGAGCTGCCACCTGGATCTGCTGGCCCGCCGCAACCATGAGCGGCTTGGGCGGAGCATCGATCGAAGTCTGCCCGCTCCACACGGCAACATTGCCTTCGAGGGTGGCGACCTTGAGGCCTTCGCCGGTGAGTGCGCCAGCCTGGGGAAGATCCACAAAGAACTGGGTTCCGCGCACCCCCATCACGGCACTCGGCGTGCGAACGCGGAAGGGCCGCGCCTTTCCGGAGTTGGATTTGACGAGCGAGCGCACGGCCCCGTACTCGAGCTTGAGGTCAGCGTGCACACCGGTCCGGAGCTCCTCGAGCTTGACCCGGGTGTTTTCGCCCAGATGGATCACGCGGTCCTTGTCGAGGATGAGGGTGAGCCTGCCGGCACCGACTT
>CAZDSX010000126.1:0-2195 GCA_964508305.1 uncultured Bacteriovorax sp. | reverse complement strand
CCCGCTCACGGGGCGAATCATCCCGGTCATCACCGACGAATATGTGGACCGCGAGATTGGCAGTGGTGCACTCAAGATCACGCCGGCTCACGATTTCAACGACGCGGAGCTCGGAAAGAAACACAACCTCCCCGTGATGTCCGTCATGGGCAAGGATGGAACGATCACCGCCGAAGGAGGCCCGTATGCGGGCCTGAAATTTAGCGCCGCTCGTGAGAAGGTACTTGCTGACCTCGAGACGGCGGGGCTTCTCGTTAAAAAGGAAGACCACGCCCACAAAGTGGGCCTCTGCCAGCGCTGCGACCAGGTCGCTGAGCCCATGATGTCCAAGCAGTGGTTCGTCAAGATCGAGCCTCTTGCCAAGCCCGCGATCGCGGCCGTAGAAACGGGCAAGATCGAGTTTTCGCCCAAGAGCTGGGAAAAAACCTATTACGAGTGGATGTACAACATCCGCGACTGGTGCATCTCGCGCCAGCTCTGGTGGGGCCATCAGATCCCGGCCTGGTACTGCTCCAAGTGCGAGGGCATCACGGTCGATAACGTTGCACCGTCCAAGTGCTCGGCATGTGGGGCTGATGCAAGCAAGCTCACGCAGGACGAAGACGTTCTCGATACCTGGTTCAGTTCGGCCCTCTGGCCGTTTGCGACCCTGGGATGGCCGGACAAGACTCCTGCTCTCAAGACGTTTTATCCGGGTGCGATCCTCGAGACGGGTTTTGACATTCTTTTTTTCTGGGTTGCCCGCATGATCATGATGGGCATCCACTTCATGGGGGATGTGCCTTTCAAGAAGGTCTACCTCCACGCCATGGTCCGCGACGAAAAGGGCGAGAAGATGTCCAAGTCCAAGGGCAACGTCATCGACCCGCTCGTGCTGATCAATGAGCACGGCGCCGATCCGCTTCGCTTTACGCTCGCGGCGATGGCGGGGCAGGGTCGCGACATCAAGCTTTCGGTCGATCGCGTCGAAGGCTACCGCGCATTTGCCAACAAGCTTTGGAACGCAACCAAGTTCTTTCATATGCAGTTTGAAGAGGCTCAAGGCGGGCCGATTGCAGCCCCCGCCCAGGGCCTCTCCCAGTGGATCTCGGCCAACCGCGCGGAGCTTTCTCCCGCCAACCGCTGGATCCTCTCGCGCCTCCAGACGGCGACACGCCGGGTGGAGCATGGGTTTGCGAACTTTGAACTCAATGAGAGTGCCAATGCTCTCTATGAGTTCACCTGGAAGGAACTCTGCGACTGGTACATCGAGTTCTCGAAGATTCCGCTCCGCGAGGGTGCTCAAGCACGCCAAGAGTCAGTCTACGTGCTGGGTTACGTGCTCGAGCGCACTTTGAGGCTCCTGCACCCCATCATGCCGTTTGTGACGGAAGAGCTCTGGCAGTCTCTCCCCTGGAAGCAGGCTTCCAACACTCCGGCAAGAATGAGTGCTGGCAAGCCTGCGCTGACCACGCTCATGTTCCAGCGTTTTCCGGAAGCCGATCCACTCATGGTGGATGAGGGTGCCGAGAAGACGATTGCAGCACTCCAAGGTGTCATCGAAGGGATCCGGACTTTTCGCGGGGAGAATAACCTCTCTCCCAAGACCGAGTTTGCCGTGAAGTTCACGACCCAGGACGAGGCGGCAGCCCAGCTCATTGCAAAGCACCGCTCCGAGCTCATGACCCTTTCCAAGGTGACGGGCTTTGACCGAGTGGCAGGCTCCCAGTCGGATCTCGAAGCCGTGCTTCCGCTCAGCGAACCCAAGGTCGAACTTCGCATCGGGCTTCAGGGGCTCGTCAATGTCGAGGAAGAGACCAAGCGACTCCACAAGGAGATGGACAAGGTCAAAGCGGATCTGGAGTTCGTGCGCGGCAAGCTCTCCAAGGAAAGCTTCATCGCCAAGGCGCCCCCCGAGCTCATTGCCAAAGAAAAGCAGAAGCAGGCCGAATTTGAAGCCAAGCTTTCGGAGCTTGAAAAGGGAGTGGAGCGGCTCAAGCTCCTCAAGAAGTGAGGATCCTCCTTGCCGGGGCTTCGCCCGATCGGCTCACGCCCAAGGCGCGCAGGCTATTAAAAGAGCAGGCCTCGCGCGCGGATGCCGTGATCGCAGTGGACGGGGGGCTGGCGCTCCTGAAGCAGGCACGTGTGAATCCCACGCTCTATGTGGGCGATCTCGACAGCGCCGGCACCGTTCCTTCGAAACTCCCTGCCGTTTT
>CAZDSX010000125.1:0-2273 GCA_964508305.1 uncultured Bacteriovorax sp. | reverse complement strand
ATGGACACCATCCTGAACCTCGGCCTCAACGACCAGACGGTCGAAGCACTGGCTTCTGAAAGTGGCGACACGCGTTTTGCGTATGACAGTTACCGGCGCTTCATCACCATGTACGCCGACGTGGTGCTCAACATCCACGCCAACCACTTTGAAACCGCACTCGAAGACTTGAAGCACGCTCGTGGCGTCGAACTCGATACCGAGCTCAAGGCCGAGGACCTCCGTGAGCTCGTCACGCAGTTCAAGCAGATCGTCAAACTCAACGGAAAGCAGTTCCCCGAGAACCCCTGGGAGCAGCTCTGGGGAGCGGTTGGCGCCGTATTTGGCTCTTGGATGAGCCCGCGCGCAATCACTTACCGCAAACTGAACGAGATCCCCGAGCACTGGGGCACGGCCGTCAACATCCAGTCCATGGTTTTTGGCAACATGGGCAATGATTGCGCAACCGGTGTCGCCTTCACGCGCGATCCGTCGACGGGAGCCCGGAAGTTCTTTGGCGAATTCCTCGTCAATGCCCAGGGCGAGGACGTCGTTGCCGGAATCCGCACTCCGCAGCCGATCAACGAGGCCTCCCGCCAGGACTCGCACTCCAATACGGCCGAGGCCCTGCCCTCGCTCGAAGCCGTGATGCCCAAGCCCTACAAGGACCTGGTTCGCGTCTATCAAAAGCTCGAAAAGCATTACCGCGACATGCAGGACATCGAGTTCACGATCGAGCGCGGCAAGCTCTTCATGCTCCAGACCCGCAATGGCAAGCGCACTGCGGCTGCAGCCCTCAAGATCGCAGTCGACATGGTCCGCGAAAAGCTCATCTCCAAGGATGAAGCCATCGCCCGCATCAATCCCGACCAGCTCGACCAGCTCCTCCACCCGACCCTGGATCCCAAGGCCAAGAAGCAGGTGCTGGCTCGCGGACTTCCCGCATCTCCGGGAGCTGCAAGCGGCCAAGTCGTCTTTGATCCGGATACGGCCGAAAAGTGGAAGAACGAGATGAACCGCAAGGTCATCCTCGTCAGAGTTGAGACTTCGCCCGAAGACATCCACGGGATGTCGGTTGCAGAAGGGATCCTGACCGCCCGTGGCGGCATGACCTCGCACGCAGCCGTGGTGGCTCGCGGCATGGGCAAGTGCTGCGTTTCGGGCTGCTCAGCCCTCAAGATCAGCTACGACCGGCGTGAGTGCATGATCGGATCGCTCACCCTCAAGGAAGGCGACTTCATCACCCTGGATGGCAGCTCAGGCGAAGTGATCCAGGGCCTCGTGCCCACGATCGCACCTTCGCTCAATCAGGACTTCCAGGAACTCATGAAGTGGGTAGACCAGGTACGTATCCTGAAAGTGCGTACCAACGCCGACACTCCGCATGACTCCAAGGTCGCTCGTTCGTTTGGAGCCGAGGGCATTGGCCTTTGCCGGACCGAGCACATGTTCTTTGAGTCCGATCGCATTGATGCCGTTCGCGAGATGATCCTTTCGGACTCCCGCGATGGGCGTGAGCAGGCCCTCAAAAAAATCCTTCCGATGCAGAAGGGTGACTTCAAGGGCATCTTCCGCGAGATGAAGGGCCTTCCGGTCACCATTCGCCTGCTCGATCCCCCGCTCCACGAGTTCATCCCGCACCAGGACGAAGAGCTCCATACCCTGGCCTCCAAGATCGGGGTCACCTTTGATCGCCTCAAGCGCAAGGCCGAGAGCCTCCATGAGTTCAACCCCATGCTGGGTCACCGGGGTTGCCGCCTGGCGGTGAGCTATCCTGAGATCTACCGCACGCAGGTGCGCGCGATCATGGAGGCTGCCTGCGAGCTCGTGCGTGACGAAGGCTTCAAGATCACGCCCGAGATCATGATCCCGCTCGTCGGAGACTGGCGAGAGCTCAAGTTTGTGGGTGACGTCTGCCGCAAGGAAGCTGACGCGGTTTTGGCTGAATTTGGCGCGAAACAAAAGCCCCAAGGCGGAAAACCAATGAAGCTCAGCTACCTCATCGGCACGATGATTGAGCTTCCGCGGGCAGCACTCACGGCTGATGAGATTGCCAAGTACGGTGAGTTCTTTAGCTTCGGGACCAACGACCTGACCCAGACGACCTACGGGCTTTCGCGCGATGACTCAGGGATGTTCCTCAAGGACTACATGGACGCAAAGATCTTTGAGAAGGATCCCTTTGCCGCCCTGGACCCCAAGGGCGTTTCGCGCCTGATGAAACTCGCGATCGAAGACGGTCGTCGCACGCGCCCCGAGCTCAAGATCGGGATCTGTGGTGAGCATGGCGGCGA
>CAZDSX010000124.1:1015-2285 GCA_964508305.1 uncultured Bacteriovorax sp. | reverse complement strand
CTTTATCTCCGCGATAGCCACACCAGAGTCTCAAAATGCTCCGTGTGTGGAAATAAATCGAAAACCTGGGCACGCTTCACACCGTAGTCTGAACCCAGTACTCTCAGATCCGCAGCCAGACTCTCGCTATTGCAGCTCGAATAGATCAGATCCCTGGGCAGCGAGGCGCTGATCAATGAAGCGGCTGCTCCAAGCCCCTTTCGCGGCGGATTCACCAGTACGAGCTCGGGCGAAAACTCCCGCATCTCCGCACCCACTTGGGCCGCATCCGCGCAGTGAAACTTAACATGGGAAAAACCGAGGGACTGTGCCGTCAGGTTGGCCTGCCTCACAGCATCGGAATTGACCTCCACACCGAGCCACGACCCTGCGCTCGAGGCAGCCGCAAGACTGAAGGCACCCTGTCCGCAAAACAGCTCCATCGCCCGCTGGGGCTGGATTTCAGAGATCCACCCGGCTGCCGTATCGTAGAGTCTTGCGGCAACTTCGACATTGGTTTGAACAAAAGCCTGTGGAGCCAATGTCATCCGAAGCTTGCCCAGCTGATGGACGATCGTGCGACTCTCAGTGAGGAAAATCTCTTCGGGCCCCTCCAAAATCGCATGCGGAATGGGCTGAAGGTTTGCCGAAAGACACACCAGGAACGGAAAGCGCGCCTGAAGCTCCGGCGCCATTTTGCGAAGACGTGCAATGCACTCCTGTGACCTGAGCACAAAACGCAGGTACATCTCGTGGCTTTGCGGTGAGTAGAACGCAATGATGCCTTTCAGCTCGCCTCGCCTCTCCCTGATCCGGTAAGGTTCGATTCGAAAGCTCGCAAGGAACCCAGGGAGAGCCTCAATCACCTCGTTCAGTCGAGGATGATGAATCGGGCAGGACAGGAGTTCGCGACCGGCATCCAGATCTTGCTCACCGTGCAGGCCGATCTTCGGCTCCTCGACCGAACCGGTGACCGCCATTTTGGCGCGGTTTCGAAACCCCTGGAGCGGCGATGATACGGTGGGTTCAAGCTTGAGCGGCCCCATAAAAGCCAGATCCTGCAGCACTTTCGATGCCTTCGCACTGAGCTGCTCCGGATACGGTCGTTCCATCCAAGCGCAGGATCGACAGTGAACAGAATCAAAATAGCTGCAGAAAGAGGAGCTCATGGCAGTGCCGCATCAATTGTGGAGTAAATCAACGACACCCACCACCGGGGTCGGACCATTTCCCGGTCCCGTTTTTCTCAAACTTCATCTGCTGCTTCATCCAATCACTGATGCAACAGCGC
>CAZDSX010000124.1:0-988 GCA_964508305.1 uncultured Bacteriovorax sp. | reverse complement strand
AACCACCGCTCCTCGGTGAGTGCACCACTTGGCATTCGGATCGTTCTTGGAGAGCGAATAGTCCTCACTGATCTTGGAAAGGTAGACGCACTTGTCACCTGGGTCCGTGCAAGGAGCGTAAGTGAGCTGGATGTTCACGCCATCGATCAAGGCCGTCAGCTTCGAGGCAGACTCTGCAATCTCCCGGGGTCCACAGAAAAAACCCCCCTCCGAAGAGATCCCGATGTTCTGGTTGCCGGTGATCTCGTAGCGGCATCCTCCGGCGCGAGACAGATTGCGCGCGCACGCCTCGACATCCTGCACATTATCGAAAACAAGGCAGCTCACTCCGTCATAGCAGACCTTGCGTGCGCCAAATGCCTTAGCTGCCGCTGCCGACAGCTGGAAAGGCACCTTTGCCTCGCTGCTCTTGCCGTGGAACACCCCGTACATGTGGACGTTCGTGCAACCCAGATCAGTCGGAAAGCGCTCGTTACCGGTTCGATCGGACTTACCGACCAGGTAGTAGCTTGTGCAGCCTGACTTTCTTTTAATCTGTTTGAACCAGTCGTCACAGACAGCCGTGACATAACGCCTATCCCAGAGGTCCGCTACGCAGACACAACAGGCATCCGTTTTGGCGGCAATTGCAGCCGCCCCACCCAGCAGCTGGGCGAACAGGAGCGCAGCAAAATGTGCAACTGAAAGGCTCCGAAGCATCCGCTTCAGCTTACTTCATGCGCATGAATCGGCGAGCAGATAATTGCCGCATTGCTGCCCTATTTATTCAAAACTTCTACCTGCGTCACACTCCCACCGAGCTGGGGCTTGAGTCCGGCCTCGCTCAGGAGGCTCCCTGCATCGACCTTGGACTTGAGGCAGCGCTCAAAGAAGGCCAGTGAAGCTGCGCGTACTACACGCTGGACGTCCTGCCTCGATGACGACTCCCTGCGCTTGAGATCACTTCCGGTTGAGTCCGAAAAGTCCATGTGCGAGGCCCTCGTGATCC
>CAZDSX010000123.1:0-2303 GCA_964508305.1 uncultured Bacteriovorax sp. | reverse complement strand
CGACCGCGCGGCCACCGAGACCAAGATCAGCCACACCTACTGGAAGGAGAACAGTGTCACCCACGCCAAGGACGTGGTGACCCGCCCCCTCTTCCTGAATGGCGAGTTCCTGAACCTCGAAGCGCCCGAGAATCGGCCCGGGAGCCGGATTCAGGGCATCCATCATGTCCCGGATGTCGGCGACCCGTACTCCACCGACGAGGACGCTCAGGTGGTCTACGCGATGAACCGCAAGCCCTCGAAGGAGCATATCGCCAAGTATCCGAACCAGAAGAACCGGCCCATGGGGGACCAGAGCCTCCACCCGTGGACCCCTTCGGAGGAGGAGGCCATCCTGGGACCTCTGCCCGAGCAACCGAAGGAGCTGCCTGAACCGGCCGAAGAAAAGCCCCGAGCCAAGAGAGGCCGTCCAAAGCAGCCCTCTGCCGACGGGGAAGGGCACTTTGCTCCGCCTGAACCGAAGGGGACCCCGCCTGCCGACTCCGACCCCACCGACCAGGCTCCGCCTGACAAGAAGGCCAAATCCACTTTCGGCGACTTCATGCGCCGGACTCTCGACCCATGAACCTCAGGACACCCAACCCAACCCAACATCGTAACCGACAACGCGGCGGCATCTCCGTCGGAGGCCTCCTCATGGTCTGCGTGGTCATCCTCTTGGCGGCTCTCGGGACCGTCGGATACCTCCTCTACCAAAGCCACAGCGGCAAGATGGAGGCGGAATCGAAGCGGCTTGCTGCCGAGAAGCAGCTCGAAGAGGAGAAGGCACGGGCTACCAAGGCGGAAGCCGATAAGACCAAGCAAGAGCGCGAGAACCGCTTGGCCATTGCTCAAAGTCTCCGGGACTCCTTTGCCGGGAGGGCTGGGGTGGTGACCAACACCCTCCATGAACTGCTCGAACGCATCCCCCAGGTTGAGCGGGAGCTGACGGACTTCCGGAAGGGGTCTGCGGGCGTGCCCGTTACCCAGTTTCCGGACCTGGTTGAGGCCTGCTCCACCTTCCTTTCTGCCAAGCTGAATGTCCCCAAACGCAGTATTGGAGTAACCCACCTCGAAGGAGTCCGGCGCATCCTGTCTCGCAACGCGGAGAATCGCGGGACCGAGACCCAACCGTCACCCGAGGCCGAAAAGGTCGTCGATGAGGCCCGTTCGTGGGCCGACTTGGCCGATGCCGACCTGACCAAGGTGTCTGCCTTCATCAAGAGCATGCTCGATGAGGCCCGCGACAAGATTCCTGACGACAATGCGAAGACCGCCGCCTCCCTCGACGATGCGATTCAAGCCATGCGAATCAGGAATGCCAGAGATGTCGCCAAGGATGAGGCGGAAGCGAGAAAGAAGGCTGACAAGCTCAAGGAAGACGCCACCAACAAGGGAATAGTGGATGAAGGGAAGCTCAAGGCGCAGCAGTTGGCGGAGGAAACGGAGCGCAAGAAGCGCGAAGCGGCCGCTGCACTCGCCAAGCAGAAGCTCATCGAGGAGGCCCAGTCCGCTTCCATCCAGAATCTCCTGGCTCCAGTTCTCTCCCCGGGCCGAATCGACTGCGACGGCAAGCTCCTCGAAGAGAAAGGCCCCATGTCCTGGGGCAAGCTCAGTGGCTTCATTTCAGGGGACCGCGGAATCCAAGTCCTCCACCAGATTACGTTTAGCAATCTCGACAAAGACCGTCCCCGGCTTCCCCGGTCCGACCTCAAGAGGGACGCAGCCACCTACGACCGCGTCGTCGAGATGCGCCGTGCGCTTCAGCGCCTCGGCCCGACCCTGGTTGAACTGAAGATGCTCAATCCGTGATAGTGCTCTGACAGAGGAAGCGACCAGGCCACGGAGACAACCAACGAGAAAACGGGCTCATGGACCGCCGGGTGAATACCGTTCGAGAAAAATCTTTTGGGTATCTCCTGAGACCCGCTGCGCTCGCCTCGAGACCAGCGCTAGGCTCCCTTCGATCGGCAAGCTCGTGGACGACGCCATGGTCGCCATTGAGCGTGATAACCCGCGCCTCAGGTGCGTTATGTTCAAGGACTATACGCTGCCCGCGCTCGACAAGCACCGTCTGGGTGAACTCTCCGACCTTATTGGCACCATCGGCCAGGCGGGCAAGGAGAGCCGCACCACGGAAATCCTCAGCCCCGTGTATGAATACTTCCTCACCCAGCTTTGCAGCGCGGAGGGGAAGAACGGCGGGCAGTTCTACACGTCGTCTTCTGTCGTGCGCCTGCTAGACGAGATATTCGCACACTACCAACAGACGCATCTCCGCCCCCACCTGCGGCCCCAGGGGAATGTTTGTGCAGTCGGAAAAA
>CAZDSX010000122.1:871-2379 GCA_964508305.1 uncultured Bacteriovorax sp. | reverse complement strand
GAGCAGGAGAGCCGCCGTTGCTCCCTGGTGCTTGTTGCGCTGCCAGCGTGAAAACAGCGAATACGCCACCGGCACCACGAACAGGGTCAGGAAGGTTGAAACGAGCACGCCGCCGATGATCGTCACGGCCATCGGGATCCGGGTCTCGGCGCCCGGCCCAAGCGCAAGCGCTGCCGGAATGGCGCCTGCGATCGTGGCAAAAGAAGTCATGAGGATCGGTCTCAGGCGAGTGGGGCAGGCTTCGAGGAGAGCCTGGTGGATCGAGATCTCGCCCCTCTTCTTTTCGAGCGTCTGGTTCGTGAAGTCCACGAGCAGGATGGAGTTCTTCTTGACGATCCCCATGAGCAGGATCAGCCCGATAAAGCTATAGATGTTGAGGCTCTGGCCCGCGATCAAAAGCGCAAGGAAGGCACCCGACAGGCTGAAGGGCATCGCCAGGAGCACCGAGACAGGATCGATGAAGCTGTTGAACTGGGAGGCCAGCACCATGTAGGCGACCGCAATCCCAAGGATGAGTGCAAAGCCCAGGTCCCCGAAGGACTCCTTGAAGGTTTCCGCGCTCCCGCTCATCACGAGCTTGTAGCCTTCAGGAAGTTTTTCCCTTCCGATGGCCTGGATCTTTTCGATGACCTTTTGCTGGGATGCCCCCTTGGGGAGGTTGGCAAAAAGCCCGATCGCGCGCTCGCGGTTGTAGCGATTGATCTGGGAGAGCGAGGGCTTCTCGGTGAGCTTGACGAGGTCTCCGAGCGAAACAAGTTCGCCACGGTTGTTCCTGACGTAGATCTTGCGGATCTGCTCGGTGTTCACGCGCTCTGCGCGCTCAAGCCTCACGCGGATGTCATAGCGCCTTCCGGCCTGTGAGTACTTGCCCACGTTGATTCCACCGACGAGCGCATTGATGGCTTCCGAAATCGACTGGACGCTCACGCCCCTGGCGGCGGCACGTTCGCGATCCGGGTAGATCTGCACTTCGGGCTTGCCCAGCTTGTAGTCCCAGTCGAGGTCCGTGAGGAGCTCGGATTTTTCAAGCTCTGCCTTGATCTCACTGGCTGACCTGGCCAGTACATCCCAGTCCCCGCCGCGGATCGAAAACTCGATCGGAAAGCCCCGTGACGCCGTGAATCCGCGCATCGAAAGATCCTGGGCGAAGATCTTGGCATCCTTGATGCCCTTCATGGACGCCTTGAGGTCATCCATGAGCTCGAACATCGTCCACTCGCGCCCGGTCTTGGGATTCTTGCCGCGCTGGCCCTTTTCCTTGAGCGTGACAAAGAGCACGCCCGTATTGATCTCGCCGCCACCAAATCCCCCTACGGCCACATAGTAGCGATCCACTTCGGGTCGCTGGGCGAGGATGGCCTCGGCTTCCTTGAACTTGGAATCCGTGTAGGTGAGTGAGCTGTCGACCGGAGTCTGCAGGCGCATCAAAAAGCGGCCCTGGTCCTGCGCAGGCACGAACTCCTTTTTGACCCACTTGATCGAAGCAAACGAGGCCACCAGGAAGACAA
>CAZDSX010000122.1:0-861 GCA_964508305.1 uncultured Bacteriovorax sp. | reverse complement strand
CCACGACCTGCCACCGCCGTTGGAGCACCCATCCCAGTCCCCGCCGGTAACTCCTGGACCAGCTTTCAAAAAGCCGATCGGCCTTTGAGCCGTGACCCTTGTCGAGAAACTGCGCGCAGCGCATCGGCGTGAGGGTGAGCGCCTCAAGAAGTGACAAGAAGACAGCCACCGTCAGCGTGATTCCGAACTGGAAGAAGAACCGCCCGATCGCGCCCCGCATGAATACGACGGGCAAGAAGATCGCTGCAATGGCGATGGTTGCGGCGATGGCCGCAAAGGTGATCTCGACCGAACCCTCGAGCGCCGCCTTGAGGCGCGATTTGCCCATCTCGGCGTGCCTGACGATGTTTTCAAGCACCATGATGGCATCATCGACCACGATGCCGATCGCAAGCGAGAGTCCGAGCAGGGTGAATGTGTTGAGGGTGAATCCCATGAAGTGAAGCACGGTGAACGTGCCCACGATCGAAGTGGGGATCGCCATCAGTACGTTGAAGGTCGAGGACCAGGATCCCAGGAAGAACCAGCAGACGATGCCCGTGAGGATTGCTGAAAGGAGCAGCGTAAAGTTGAGCTCCCCGACCGACTCCTCGATGAACTGGGTCGTGTCGAAGTTGAGGTTCATCTCGATGCCCTTGGGGAGCGTGGGCTGGAGTGCCGCCATCTGCTTGCGCACGATCTTGGCCACTGCCACTGCATTTGCCCCGCGCTGCTTGCGGATTCCGAGTCCGATTGCGGGCTCCTGGTTGAAGCGCGAGATGCGCCTCACTTCCGCCAGGCCCTCTTCGATCCTCACGACATCGCGCAGGGGAATCGCACGGTAGCTCGGACGACCTCCGCGCTCGGAAATGCCGATCTTGG
>CAZDSX010000121.1:0-2466 GCA_964508305.1 uncultured Bacteriovorax sp. | reverse complement strand
GGCTTCTGAGGCTGGTGCACTATTGAACATCTACCGTTCGGCCCAAGGTCGCTTCATGACCCATCAGGACGCCAAGAAGATTCTCGATACCCGAATTCGGGAGGAACTTGAGGCACTGAAGCGGCAGCGTGGTGGGCGCAAGGCGTTTTCCAAGAGAAACCGCGAAGCGATCGATGGGCGGTTGGTGAAGGTCCACGATGAGGGCCGCGCGACCTGCTGTCTTGCCCAGATTGAGTCCACGAAAAGAAGGCTCTTGTTCCACTATGCGATGGTTACCTATGCCTCCACGCCCAAGGGACGGGTATACTTTTTTAGCAATCTTAAGAGGCCCTCCGTTCTGACCGTCTTCGTTGCCCACTTTTTTGACCGATACAGTGAACGCACTGTGAATGGAGAGCTAGATCGTATTGGCTCCATCTTCACGGTATTGGCTGACATTGTCAGCCCTGATGTGAGCATCCGCTCAAACGTGCAGTCGGACGACGAATTCAGACTTTGCACGCCTGACGGAATGGGTCTTGGATTTTCGAGAACTCTGAAGCTGGCCGATGGGCACCAGGTTGTAAACGTGCTGAAGACCTTCATCGCAAAGGACCAATTCAGGGCTGACCAAAAGAAAGTCTACGATTCGATCACCAGGAAAAAGGCGGCTTGAGAGCCCGCTCAACGGGTGGCGGCCGCCTGCAAACGGAGATCCCATTCTGCAGCTTCGCACTCGCGGTACCAGCCGCTCTCGAGCTTGACCCTCCGCTGCGCCTTACCGGAGCCTGCACTTGGACCATCCCGCAGGGGAAATCGCACTCGGGCTGCCTGGGCGATCCACGGACGCATGGCAGCGATGGCCCTTTTTGACGTATTGATGGAATTCTTTTTACTCACTGATCTCTCCTCCCGAAGTCAGGCGCGCCTGTGCCTGGGAATCCCACGTGACGTCGTATGGATCTCCCCATCACAATCCGGGCAATCAAATATGTAGTCTTCGAGCACCTGCACATCGATCGAAGCCCCCGTCTCCGGACAGATGACCTCGTTGTAGTCGAGGATCGCAGCACCGGGCCTTCCCTTCGGGTGCTCGATGATCCAGCCGTTGCCACCCCAGCGGGATCTAAAGCGCGCCCGTGATTCTCGCCCGAAAAAAGGCCTGATTCCCGGCTCCGCCACATGCACGTCTTCTTCATCCAGATCGTGGACCACGCAGACATGATTGCGGCCGACCTCGGCGATGACCACTCCACTGACGAAAACAACGAACTGGGTCCACCAGTCCTTGGATTGCGCGTGTTGGACAAAGCGGTCTGAAAAATTATCCGACCCGCCTACATACATCTCAATCGCGTCGCCGTCCCCTTCCCCCTCAGCAAGAAGAAGGTAGACACCAGGCTCCGACAGCTCACGACGTGCTCTGACTTGAGCAAGATGCTCGCGACGACCAATAAAAGCTTGGCCCGTCCAATTCACGAGTTCGACCCACTATTTCTGATGAACTCCGCGATAACTGCTAGCGGTCTTTCCCTGCCTCAAGAATGGGTCGAGTGGGACACATTCCCAAACCTGATCCGGCATGAAATAACAAGGGGACGATGGGGAGGAGTGGTGTGGCTGGGAGGTCATGCATGATGAGGTTTTATTGGATGATTTTGGCGTCATGTTTTCTGCCCGCGCCCGCTGGGGCGAACGCCGACGCAGAAAAATGCAGGAGCCAATCCATTGAGGTGATCGCGCGCTGCCACGTCGCCTCAGCGAAATTGGCAACAGCATGCGTATCGGTGTCAGATGAGGTAGAGCCTAGAGTTGAATGCGAGGACCAGATTCAGGGTTGCATGAAGTGCTGCCAGTTATTGAGGAGCGTCCAGCAGTGCGCAAAGGAGACCAATTTGTGAATCCCTGGGCGATCTTAAGGTCAAGGGGAACGACACGAATCCTCTGTGCGAGAATCCTTGTCGGCACGGTTGCCCTTGCAGGAATGCTAGCGTCCTCTCCGGTCTGGTCGCAGCAGGAGCCCCCCCCCCGCCCTAAGTGTTGGGACGAGGTCCTGAAAACTTTGGCCTCCGGAGTGACCACTGGAGCTACATTGTGTGCCGCCCCTGGAAGCGGTGGAACAACTCTTCTTGCGACCAGTCTTGGCTGCGGAGTGCTCTTAGCGAATTTCGGGACTATGAATGAATGTCTGGAAGCACAGGCCAGCTGGGACCGTCGTTATGGACCGCCACCCAAGCCGAGATCAAAACGTATTGAGGAGTATCGGATGAACAACCCATTCCACAGGCATCAAGGCGGGTACTAATTTCCCTTCAGGCCGAGGTGCGCTGTTTCCGACGATTTTGCTGTGCTCGGACACTATTCGCTTGCGGCCGTTGTTGAAACCTTCAGCAGGTGCCTCACCCGACTCTAGGGTAGCAATGGGAGTCGGATCGCGACCCGCGAGCAGGACTCGGTTACGCCGCATGTCCGGCGCCTTTACGAGTT
>CAZDSX010000120.1:2199-2476 GCA_964508305.1 uncultured Bacteriovorax sp. | reverse complement strand
TTTCTTGAATTTTCCGCTCCCAACCGACGCGCCCACCCGTTGGGGGAGATCCTGGCTGACCAGGCTCCCGATCCCCAGCTGTCCAACGTCGTTCTTGCCCCAGCAATAGAGGGCACCGCCCGAATCAGACCCACTCCATCGCTCGATGGCGCAGGCGTATTGGGTTCCTGCCGAAACCTTTGCAAAAAGCCCTGAACCGAGGTTGGCCCCCACCCGTACTTGCGAGAACTGGGTGGTCAGTCCACCGACCCCCACCTGACCGCTCGTATTGGCACCC
>CAZDSX010000120.1:0-2155 GCA_964508305.1 uncultured Bacteriovorax sp. | reverse complement strand
TTTGTCTTGATGGCGCAACCGTTATCCGTGCTCACACTCACGGACTCAAATCCTCCCGCAATGTATCTCGGCGCATTGTATTGAACGGCCCCCGTGACTCCGTTGCCAAATCTGCCGTTACTCGAGGTCATTCCCCAGCAGTAGAGATCCCCGTTCGTCTTGATGGCACATGCGGACTGGTCGGCGGTATCGACCTGCGTGTAGTCCGTTCCCACGACCGAAAACGTGCTCGCGTTGACCGGGTTGATTCCCAGTCCCAGATAACCAAAGTAACCATAGCCCGCACACTTGAGGACGCCCGAAGTCGTGATGACACAAAGTGCACCAGCAGTTGAGTTTGAGAGGCTTTGGATAGGATCGGTCTCACTCAGGGGCATGGGAATGGGGTAACTTAATGAGAAAGGCAGAGCAGCGGAGCCAGGTAGCGCCTGCCCCCAGCAGCGGGTTTCACTTCCCGAGGCCGAGCTGACCAATCCACAGGCCATTTGCGCGTTGATGGCGAAATCAACAAAGGTCTCTCCCGCACCCAGTGAGCGCAGTACGGCAGTGCTGCGGTAGCTCTGGACTCCTCCATCCACCTGTCCGAAGGGATTGTTACCCCAGCAGTAAACACTCCCCGAGTTGGTGAGAGCGCACGTCATGTTGTGGGCGATTGAAAGTTTGACCACTCCAGTGAGGGCCTGATCGGGGGCACCCGTGGGGACTGAAAGCTTCACACCCATCGTGCCGAGACTTGCAGGTGAGTACCGCGGAGCGATCACCCCTTCCCCCAGTCTCCCCATCACGTAGTTTCCCCAGCAGGTGACCGTTTGATCGCTGCGGATCGCGCAGGAATGATAACCTTGGGTGACGACTCCCAGATAACCTGTGCCCGCAAGCTTTTGGGGTGTGGGGTACACCCCCGAGGAGGTACCCACACCGAGCATGCCGCTTCCGTTGGTGCCCCAGCAGTAGAGATCCCCGCTTCCAGCCTTGATCGCACAAACCGTAGCACCGCCGGTAGAGACCGTCGCGTAACCACTACCCACGAGATAAGGCGTGAGCACCATGCCGCCCGTCGTTCCATTACCGATCGTTCCGTAAGTGTTGTCACCCCAGCAATAGAGATTGCTGCTCGCTGTTACGGCACAGACATAAGAGCCTTGGCCTACATCTACTTGCGTGAAGGTCTCGCCCGTAATCACGACTTCGATCGGAACAGCTCGAGTGGTAGGGGTCGTACTCCCTTGTCCCAGTTCACCCATCGTATTCCTACCCCAGCAGTAGAGCTTGCCTGAGGTTTCTCCTGATTGCTTGGAGATCGCACAAGTCGTTGCGGTTCCCATCGAAATATCCGTGTAACGAACCGGAGTGGCAGGTGCGGGTGATGGAGCAACCACTTTGTATGGGGTGGTTCGGGTGGTACTCGTCGAATTACCCAGGACTCCATAGCTGCCAAACCCCCAGCAGTAGAGGTCATTGGTCGACGTCTCAATCCCGCAGGCCGAATTGAGCGTTCCACGGTTCACCACAATCTTACTAAATGACCGACTGATGCCTTGGTTGAAAGGAATCTTGGCGTCTCCCCCGAGCGAGACATCGAGCTTGATGACTGCGGGGGTCGTCGTGGCCGTTGTGACTGCCCGAGCGAGCCCTTGGGTCTGGGTCTTGGAGGCAACGATACTGCCGCCGGTGCTGGCCGAAGGCTGGTAGAGCCAACTCAGCCCGGAGCTTGCTGCCATCGATGCGTTCCCGGCAAGGTCAGAAGTCAGGACCCCCTCAGGTCCGCCCGAGGCAGCCGCTCCCACCGTGATCGTCTCGCCGTACTGGGCAGTGGGAGTGAGGCTGAAGATAAAAGTGTCGCTCGATGCACTCACCAGCTGGACTTCACCCCCATACACTTGGAGGGATCCCGTGCCAAATTCGAGGACCGGCTCATTAAAAGTGACGGTAAGGGTTGCTGTCCCAGAGGTGATGGGATTTGCGGTCGTCGTGCTGAGGGTAGGAATGGGTGCAGTGATGTCGCGGGTATAAGTCGCGCTGGCTGAGCTGCACGGTGATGCGTTACCGATGGAGTCTTCAGCCTGCGCATAAAAGGTGTAGGCACCCTCGGCAAGCGAACTGCTCGTGAGATCGATCGTGGTGCCGGTGGCTGTGGCGCTTGCGCTAGCCGAAC
>CAZDSX010000119.1:0-2592 GCA_964508305.1 uncultured Bacteriovorax sp. | reverse complement strand
CTTTTTCGGCCGGACTTCCAGCTCTGGCGCCCGACAGGAGCACTCCTCCCTTGGAGGCGTCACCGCCCGGGCCGGAGGGTGAAGTCATCTGGGCATAGTCCGGGATGGTGCCGAGGTAGGCCCCACCCATGCCGTGGCGGGCCTGCTGGCCCGAGGTCTCGGTCGTCCCGTCAGCCCGGGTGAGCATGAGGGGCGTGCTTGAGGGTTTTTGAAAGGCCAGTGCCCGAGGATAACGCGCTGCGCGAATTGCGAGGGCGGCCACTGCCTCGGCCACCTGAATGCCGCCCGTGGCGTTGATCTTTTCCCAGGTATCCGACACCCGGTGGTACTCGGTGTGCGGTCCGGTAAAGAAGTGAAGCACCGGAGCGCCCTTGGAATAAAAGGGCATCTGGTCGCTGGGTCCGTAGCCGTCGCCACCGCCCGGGCAGGTCAGCCCCAGCTTGAGGCAGTCGGCCTCGATCCAAGGCTTCCACTCCTTGGCAGAATCAGATCCAAAGATGATGAGCTGGTTGTTTCTCAGCCTGCCCACCATGTCGAGGTTGAGCATGGCCCTGGGCTTGATGCCGCTTGCGGCAAAGAGCTCGGCAACACGCGCAGAGCCCGCGACGCCGGTTTCTTCACCCGTGAAGGCGGCAAAGACATAGCAACCCGGCTTGGCGGCGGGGTCTGCCTGGATGAGTTGAGCGACTTCGAGGATGGAGGCCACGCCCGAAGCGTTGTCATCTGCTCCATGGTGGACTCCCTTTTTGGAAGGTTCGAGGGATCCCGAGGCTCCCATTCCCAGGTGATCCAGATGTGCTCCGATCACGACCGGGGAGGAGCTCTTGCGGCAGCCCCTGCCCCAGGTTCCCAGGATATTGTGCCCCGGAGTCAGGGCTCCGTTGCCCTCAATGGCCTTGATCTGGACGGCGTGCTTGAAGCCTGAGCCGCCCTTGGAGGCCTTTTTGAAGGTGTCAAAGAACGGTGAGAGGCCTGCCTGGATGAAGAGCGAGACGGTGAAGTCCTCGACCTGTGCCATCTCGGCGGTGCCGATCCCGCGGCCCTTGAACTCGGGAGCGCTGAGCGACTGAACGTTGCCCAGGAAGCGTTCCTGTGCCGCCACGCGGGAAGCCGTGCTCGCGGCGGAGTCAGCGACCTTTTCAGGAGTCTCGATCCAGTCGGCGACAAAGACGTTGGTCTCGCGGGGCTTGGCCGCGTTTCGATTGGAGGAGAACGCCAGTTTCTTGCCATCGGGGGAGAACATCGGGAATCCGTCGAAGGTTCCCGAGAAGGTGATGCGCTCCAGGCCCGTTCCGTTAGTTTTGATCGAGTAGATCGCAAACGAGCGACCCTTGGGGTCCTCGAAGTTGCTGGAGAAAAGAATGCGTGAGGCGTCGGGCGTGAAATAGGGCGCAAAACTTGCTGCATTAAGCTTGGTCAC
The DNA here is from genome assembly GCA_964508305.1 of uncultured Bacteriovorax sp. GTDB lineage: Bacteria > Bdellovibrionota > UBA1018 > UBA1018 > UBA1018 > CAIOHW01. The sequence continues at coordinate 1,172 of CAZDSX010000119.1, read as the reverse complement.
CTGGCGCACGTTCCGGCCGTCGGCATCGGCAGTGTAGATCTCCAGCTGGGTCGGGCGCACGAGGTGCTGCTTGAGCAGGGACTGGTAGTCTTCGAGTTCCTTCTTGGACTTGGGTCTCGATGCGCGCCAGACGATCTTTTTGCAGTCCTGCGAGAAAAAGGCCCCGCCATCGTATCCCGGCGTCTGGGTGATTCGCTTGATGCTGGAGAGCAGTCCCTGGCGATCGATCTTGGCAGTGTAGAGCTCGAGATCCCCGTCGCGATCACTGGTGAAGATCACGCTGCCATCCTTACAGGTGACGGCTTCGGCGTTGTAGGCCCTGGGAGCTCCGGGCTCCATCTGGATGATCGAGTCGGGCTTGGTCGGATCCACCGAGTAGAGCTGGTAGCTGTCGTAGATCGGCCAGACGTAGCCCTTGGAGCGATCCGGCTCCGCGGGGCATGCGGCGTCTGCCGCGTGCGTGCTGCTGTAGATGATGTTCTGGTCGCCGGGCTGGTAAAAGGAGCAGGTCGTGCGGCCCTTGCCGGTGGAAACCAGCTGGGCCTCGGTCCCGTCCGCGCGCATCCGGTAGATCTGGTCACACTCCGGACCCGGGGCAGGAATGCCCATGAGGCCAGCTCCTTTGGATTGGAGCGTCAGCCACTTTCCGTCGAATGACCAATACGCTTCGGCATTGGTGCCGCCCGCGGTCAGCTGGCGGATGTTGGCGAGGTGCACTTCGCCCGGGAATTGAAGGGAGCCGATGGTGACTGGGAACTGGGGGGCCTGCCGGGGGGTGGCGCAGGACAGGATCAGCAGGGGGATTCCGGCGATTGACGCAGTGAGTCTAAAAGAACGGGCCATCATGTGCTCAAGCTCCTTTTTTTTCCAATTTTGACGCCTGTTTACACGATTTTTGGCGGATGCCCAAGTTGACAATTCAGGGTGCGTGACCAATATACGGTCAGTCTTCAACACCAAGGAGGTTAAGAACCATGCAGGTACGTCCACTTCATGACCGTGTTCTCGTGAAGCGTTTCAACGAAGAAGAGCGCACCAAAGGCGGCCTTTTCATTCCTGACACCGCAAAAGAGAAGCCGATCCAAGGCGAAATCATCGCTGTCGGCCAAGGCCGCATCGGTGAAGACGGCAAAGTCCGTCCTCTGGATGTCAAAAAAGGCGATCGCGTTCTG
>CAZDSX010000118.1:0-2700 GCA_964508305.1 uncultured Bacteriovorax sp. | reverse complement strand
ACCTCGGTAACGTGCGCAAAGTCGTCTACCACCAGGAATACCGCCTCAAGGACTCGATCGAGATCCTCACATCCGTCGGCATTGAAGTCGTTCGCGGGGATTTGGCGTGAAGAAGTTCCTGCTTCCCCTGCTCCTCTTGCTTGCCGCTTCGTGCGCCCACATGGGCTCACCCACGGCAAGACCCCAACGCGCTGGCGAGCGAGTGCAGCTCACCGAGGACGAAGCGCGCAGCCGCTCGCGCCAGATATCGCAAGTCCGCTACGGACTGTTTTTTGGAATCGACGGAAGCCACGATGAGTACGAAGGCCGCGCCGTCATCCAGTTTTTTTGGCGGGGCCGAAACGGCGCAAACCACCCGCTCTTCCTGGATTTTGCCGAGGGGAAAATCCAGGGCCTCAAGTTCAACGGCGTTGCCGCAAGCGAAGCCGAAATCTCCAAGCTCTTCAATGGCAGCCGCATCGAGCTCCCCGAGGGAAGGCTCGCCAAGGGGACGAACCGAATTGAAGTCACCTTCACGCACGCCTTCAGCCGAAGCGGCGTGGGGCTTCACCGGTTCGTCGATCCCGAGGACAAGCGGGTCTACATCTACTCCCAGTCCGAACCGTTTGACGCCAATCGGATCTTTCCCTGCTTTGACCAGCCGGATCTCAAGGCGAGTTTTGAGCTCACCGTCGAGGCACCCCAGGACTGGGCAGTCATCTCCAACGTGGCCGAAAAGGAAGTCATCACTTTTGACCAGAAGGCGTCCTGGCAGTTTCCGCCCTCGCCCGTCTTCAGCACCTACCTTTTTGCGCTGCATGCCGGTCCTTTTGAGGTGTGGAAGTCCGAGGCGCCCTCCGACACGGGCGGAATCCCACTCCGGATCTACGCCCGCGATTCGCTCAAAAAATACGTCGATGCAAACGACTGGTTCGAGATCACCCGCGCTGGACTCGACCTTTTTGGCGAGCGCTTCGGGATTCCCTACCCGTTTGGCAAGTACGACCAGGTGATCGTCCCTGAGTTTCCGGCCGGTGCGATGGAAAACGTGGGGGCAGTGACCTTTGCGGAGCACCACATCTTCAAGTCAAAGCCCACGGCCTCGGAGATCCGGGGACGCGCCGACACGATCCTCCACGAGATGGCGCACATGTGGTTTGGAAACCTGGTCACCATGCGCTGGTGGGATGGCCTTTGGCTCAACGAAAGCTTTGCGACTTACGCGGCTTCTTGGGCTCTCGAAAGGATCGCCACCGATCACCCGCGGCTCTCCAAGGCACCCTGGGCAAAGTCGCTCAGGGAGGATTCGGGCAGGGAGCTTTTGGGCGAAAAGCAGTGGGCCTATTTTGAGGATGCCTCCCGCAACACGCATCCCATCGAAATGAAGATCGCAGACACGGGCGCCTCCGAAACCGTCTTTGACGGAATCACCTACGCCAAGGGCGCAGCCGTCATCCAGCAACTCGTGGCCCTCGTGGGAGAGGACGACTTCACCGAAGGACTTCGACGCTACTTTGAGGCGCACTCCTACCGCACGGCCACGACTTCGCAGTTCCTCAAGTCGATCGAGGAAGCCGCAAGCCAGCCGCTCGGAGATTGGCGCAAGCAGTGGCTCCAGTCACCGGGTGCCAATCGTCTCCAGGCTCGTTGGGCGTGCGATACCGAAACACGCAAAATCTTCTCGTTTGAGCTGCTGCAGTCGCAGGCTCCACAGTCTTCCGTACTCCGGAAACACCGCACGCGCATCGGCCTGGGATACGGAACCCGGCTCAAGACGCCTGAGGCTGAAAAAAAGCCCGGCTCCAAGCGTTCGCAGCCAGCCAAGCCGATCGATACTTCGGTGAAGTATGATGGCGCGATGACGGCTGTCCCGCAGCTCACCGGGGCTCCCTGCCCGGACTTTGTGTTTCCGAATGTGGGCGATGACGACTACGTCCAGATCGTGCTCGACCCGGTTTCGCGCACCTATCTCCGGAAGCACCTCTCCAAGATCGAGTCCCCGCTCCTGCGGGAGCAGATCTGGTCGAGCCTCTGGCATTCGCTCGTGGCGGGCGAAATCCAGGCTGCCGAGTTTGCCGAGTGGTTCTTTGATCAGGGTGCGACTGAAAAGGACCCGAAGATCCTGGCAAGCCTGCTGAGGCGCATGCAGAGCGGAACCGCGCTCCGCGGCTCGATTGCACGCTGGCTTCCCACGTCTGAAGCCAGGCAGGCTCTGATCGAAAAGCTGGGCAAGCTTGCGCGCCGTGAGCTCTTGCGCTCCGCCCCAGGAAGCGACCTGCAGCGGCAGTGGTGGCATGTCGCCCTCCAGCATGCCGCCCACTCCGGCGACTCCGCCTGGCTCGAAAACCTCCTTGCAGGAAAAACCAAGATCAACGGCCTCAAGCTTGAGCAGGATCGCCGATGGGAGCTCCTCCACGCCTGGGCCAGGGTGGCAGGCAGGGAGTCGGCGGCCGTACAGACCAGGATCGATGCCGAGCTCGCACGGGATCCCTCCGACGATGGCCACAAGGAAGCGCTTTCCGTGCAGGCTGCGGTCTCCCGCAGCGACGCCAAGGAGGCGGCCTTCGGCCAGGCCATCTCAGGCAAGCTCAACTACGCAGAGCTGGGCGAAGTGGCCTCGAGCTTCCAACTCCTCGGCCAGGAAGTCTTTGTCGCACCTCTTACGGAGCGCTACCTCGCAATCCTTCCCGAGATCGCGCGCACGCGCCCGCAGGAAGAAGC
>CAZDSX010000117.1:0-2767 GCA_964508305.1 uncultured Bacteriovorax sp. | reverse complement strand
GGAGCATTGAGCTCCATGAGGCGCTTGAGGCGGTTGTTACGATTGATCACACGACGGTAGAGGTCGTTGAGATCGGAGGTCGCAAAACGGCCACCATCAAGGGGAACAAGCGGACGAAGTTCCGGCGGAATGACCGGGATCACTTCGAGCATCATCCATTCAGGACGATTGTGCTGGCTGACCTTGAAGGATTCGACCACCTTGAGGCGCTTGGAAAGCTTCGTGCGCTGAGCCTCGGAAGAGGTCTGCTTGAGCTCGCGGCGCAGCTGGCGGGACAGGGTGTCCAGGTCGATCTTCTTGAGGATGTCACGGATCGCTTCGCCGCCCATGGAGGCAGTGAAGTTGTGACCTTCCTTGATCATCTGGATGTACTTGTCTTCGGACAGGACGGTGTTTTCATCCACATCCGAATTGCCCTTGTCAGTGACGACATAGGCTTCGCAGTAGAGGACCTTTTCGAGGTCCTTGAGGGTGATATCCAGGATCGCGCCGATACGGCTCGGGAGCGAGCGCAGGAACCAGATGTGGGCGACCGGAGTCGCGAGCTCGATGTGGCCGAGACGCTCACGGCGAACCTTGGACTGGATGACTTCGACGCCGCACTTTTCGCAGACCACCCCACGGTGCTTCATGCGCTTGTACTTGCCGCAGTTACACTCGTAGTCCTTCACTGGACCGAAGATCTTTGCGCAGAACAGTCCGTCACGCTCGGGCTTGAACGTACGGTAGTTGATCGTCTCGGGCTTCTTCACTTCGCCGAACGACCACTCACGGATCTTCTCCGGAGAGGCGAGCGAGATGCGAATCCCCGTGAAGCTCAACGGATCTTTCGGCTTATCGAAGAAATTCAGCAGGTCCTTCATAGTGTCCTCGAATCAGATTGCGAACAGTTCGTAAAAGTTAGGAATCAGCAAGCGTCTTAGTGGCCGGTCAGGAGCTCGGACTTGGAGTCCTTCTCTTCCTGCTCGATCAGCTCGACGTTCAGCGCCAAGGACTGGAGCTCCTTGACCAGAACGTTGAACGACTCAGGCAGGCCCGGCTCAAGCAGCTGCTCGCCCTTCACGATCGCCTCGTACATGCGGTTTCTTCCCGTCACGTCGTCGGACTTGACCGTGAGGAACTCCTGGAGGCCATAGGCTGCGCCGTAAGCTTCCAGTGCCCAAACTTCCATTTCCCCAAGGCGCTGGCCACCGAACTGGGCCTTGCCGCCCAGCGGCTGCTGGGTGACGAGGCTGTAGGGGCCGATGCTGCGGGCGTGGATCTTTTCTTCAACGAGGTGGTGGAGCTTGAGCATGTACATCACGCCCACGGTCACTTCCTCGGCGAAGGGCTCGCCCGAGACGCCATCAAAGAGGGTCGTCTGGCCGCGTCCCGGCAGGTCAGCAAGCTTGAGGACATGATCGATGTCCTTTTCGCTCGCCCCATCGAACACCGGAGTGGCGAAGTGCACGCCCTTGCGGAGGTGGCTTGCCATCTTCTTGATTTCGGCATCCGAGGCCTTGTCGACAAACTTGTCGAGCTCAGCATTGGAATAGGTTTCCTTAAGGAGCTTGCGGAGCTTCTCAGGCTGGAACTGCTCCATGTACTCGTTGACCTTCTCGCCGATCCCCAGCGCAGCCCAACCGAGGGTGACCTCGAGCAGCTGGCCGATGTTCATACGCGAAGGAACACCCAGAGGGTTCAGGACCATGTCGACCGGCGTGCCGTTCGCCATGAACGGCATGTCTTCCATCGGGAGGATGCGGGAGATGACCCCCTTGTTCCCGTGGCGGCCTGCCATCTTGTCGCCAACCTGGAGGCGGCGCTTGATGGCGATCTGGACCTTGACCATCTTGATGACGCCAGGCGCGAGTTCATCGCCCTTCTTCATCTTTTCGGTCTTTTCCTTGAAGACGTAGCGAACGGCTTCGATCTTCTCGCGAGCCACCTTCATGAAGGTGGTCACTTCCTGCTCGAGCTCGTCCTTGACCGGAATGAATCCGAGCAGGTCGAACGGAACAGCCGCGAGAGTCTCCTTGTCGAGCTTCTGGCCCTTCTTGAGGAGCTCCTGGGAGCCGTCTTCAGAGAGGAGCTTGCCCGTGGTGGTTGCACCATCAAGGAGCTTGACGATCTTGCCGGTCACCGACTGGCGGATCGCGTCGATTTCGATCTTCTCGTCACGACGGATCTTGGCCACGTGCTCTTCAAGGATCGACTTGGAACGCTCATCCGGCTCGGTCCCTTCGCGAGCAAAGACCTGGGCGTTGATGATCGTGCCCTGGACGCCCGACGGAACGCGGAGAGAAGTGTCACGCACATCGCCGGCCTTTTCGCCGAAGATCGCACGAAGGAGCTTCTCTTCGGGAGAGAGCTGGGTCTCGCCCTTGGGAGTCACCTTGCCGACGAGGATGTCGCCTGGCTTCACTTCTGCACCAATGCGGATGATGCCGCTCTGGTCGAGGTCCTTCAGGCCTTCTTCGCCGACGTTCGGGATGTCGCGGGTGATCTCTTCCTTGCCGAGCTTGGTGTCACGGGCAACGCATTCGAACTCTTCGATATGGATCGAGGTGAACGTGTCTTCCTTGATCAGGCGCTCGGAGATGAGGATCGAGTCTTCGAAGTTGTAGCCGTTCCATGGCATGAAGGCCACGAGGATGTTCTGGCCAAGGGCCAGTTCGCCGGCTTCGGTGCCCGGCCCGTCGGCAAGAACTTCGCCTGCCTTGACCTTGTCACCCACGCGAACCACGGGACGCTGGGTCACGCAGGTGTTCTGGTTGGAGCGCTGGTA
>CAZDSX010000116.1:1953-2771 GCA_964508305.1 uncultured Bacteriovorax sp. | reverse complement strand
GGGTCGAGGGCGGAGGTCACTTCATCAAGCAACAGAATCTTGGGTTCAAGCGCCAGTGCACGGGCTATCGCCACCCGCTGCTGCTGTCCCCCCGATAAGCGGGCGGGGTAGGCGTCTTTCTTCTCCCAAAGGCCTACGGTTTCCAGCGCCCTTCGACCTCTTTCAGCCACGACCTGCGGACTCAAGCGCTGCACTTTGCGCAGAGCGATCGTTACATTGGAAAGTGCGGTGAGATGAGGAAAGAGATTGAAATGCTGAAATACGATGCCGATGTTCGCGAAGTACCCCTGGTCTGCTGATTGATTGGCTCTTAAGGCCCGGTCCCCACAGGTCAACTGTCCCGCCTCAAAAACCTCGAGCCCTCCAATGCAGCGCAGGAGCGTGCTTTTGCCCGATCCGGAGCGCCCCAGCACCGCGACGACGCTGCCCTCTTCAATATCCATCTCCAGACCATCGATGACTTTATTGCCCCCATAGGACTTTGAGAGTTGTCGGACGCTAACGAGTGGCATGCTGTGCCTTCTCCAAATGACGGGACAAGAGGGACATCGGCCAGCACATTGCAAAGTACATGGCTGCAATAAGGCCGTAGACCACCATGGGCTGAAATGAGAGGTTCGCAATCACCATGCCCGACTTCGTCAACTCGACGACGCCGATGATGGCCGCGAGGGAGGTCACTTTCATCAGTGAGACCAAAAACTTAATCAAAATTCACTTTAAATTTTCAAATGTGATGTCTTATTTACTAATCTTTACATCAAAATAATACTCAGACTTGGAAAAATAAATTAGATTCCAAAATTAACTTGACATTA
>CAZDSX010000116.1:0-1943 GCA_964508305.1 uncultured Bacteriovorax sp. | reverse complement strand
TGAGACCAAAAACCCCACCGTTGCCGGCAAGGCAATCCATATCGCCTGCGGCGCTATGAGAAGCAACAAGGTCTGCGTTCTGCCAAACCCGAGGCTTTTGGCGGCCTCCCACTGAGGCCGCGGTACCGCCTCAATGGCACCCCGCCAAATTTCTCCGAGGAATCCTGCAGCGTAAAGGGAGAGGGCGATGGTTGCCGATAAGAAGGGCGTTAGACGTACGCCCATGGTGGCCACGCCATAGTGAACAATGAAGAGCAGCAAAAGTGCCGGGGTACCCTGAACAATCAGAATGAAGATGCGGCTAGCCTGTCGGGGCAGGACCCCCCGAGCCGTTCGCATGACCGCTACCAGCAAGCCGAGCAGGGACCCGATGAGGGCCGGGCCCAGGAACAACAGCAAGGTGATTCCAGCGCTGAAGGCAAGAGAGGGCAGGTACTTGACGAGAACCTCCATCGAGCGCTACTCCCACCGATGAAAAGTCATACGCCAGATCCCCGCAAACATCATTCGACAAAGAATGGTGATGGCGAGGTACAAGCCTGCAGTGACGATGTAGACCTCGAAGCTTCGAAAATTCAAGGACTGAACGTAGTTGGCAACCGCCGTCAGGTCTTCAGCTGAAATCGCTGACACCACCGAGGACCCGAGCAGGAGCAGGCTAAATTGACTTGTCAGCGAGGGGTAGGTGTTGCGCATAGCCTGTGGCGCCACGACCAGACGAAAGCTCTGAAACTTGGTAAAGCCCAACGATCGGGCCGAATCGAGCTGTGTTCTTGAAATCGCTTGGATGCCACCGCGCAGTATTTCCACGGTATAGCCGGTGAAGTTCATCACCATCGTGAGCAGTGCGGCCTGGTTGGCACTCATCTGAATCCCGACAGTGGGCAGAGAAAAGTAGATGAACAGCAGCTGGACTAAAAAGGGCGTGTTACGGATGACTTCCACATACGCTCTGACGAGCACTGCTACCGGTTTAAAGCCGGACATCAGACCGTAAACGCCCAAAAGGGACGCGATCAACCCTATGGCCGAGGCCTGGAGGGTCAGGAAAATCGTCAGCATGGCGCCCTGCAGGAGAGCATCCCAGTGGGGCCACACATGCCAAAACTGCAGGCCGAAACTAGACATCAGCCTTCTCGAAGTACTCGGGGTATTGGGAGATGAGAGTCTTTGCAACCCTATCCACCCTATCCATGTGGCGATTCATCTCGCGCTCAGCAGCCCGCGAATCTTCATCGATCAGCGCCTGAGCAATGGCGGTGTGGTCGGCCAGAATCTCGTCTAGGTCCGCGGGTCTGTGCAGGCTGAGATTACGCAATCGATCGACGAACATCCGGACATCACGAATGATCGTTCTGCACATCGCATTGCCTGCAATCGTGTGGATGGCCGCATGGAAATCCCCATCCAGCCGACTGAACACCTTTGCGTTTTGCTTGGAGTGATCCAGTTTTTGCTGCTCAATCAGAAAGACGAGTTCTTTTTTTTGGCTCGCGTTAATCACCTTGGCCGCCTCTCGGGCGCATGCGCCTTCCAATTCGCGGCGGATGAAATTGGCCTCATGAACTTCAGCCATACGAATTCGTGAGACGAAAGTCCCAGACTGCGGGCGGATCTCGACCAGTCCGAGGTTGCCAAGCCTTAAAAGTGCCTCCCTGACCGGAGTTCGGCTCATGTTGAGCTTTTCGCAGAGCTCACGGTCCGACAAGGCTGACCCTGGCGGCAATTCGAGTCCAACGATCGCGTCTCGCAGGTGTTCGAAGGCAGAGTCGGAAGCACGCCGAGCCATTTGGGCGGGGAAGATCGAAGTCATGAGCTGTACTTTACCACACTAATATATCAATTTGTCAAGAATGGGTACTTTAAAAACAGACCGTTTCCAGACGCTCGATGGCAATGGTCACGATTGCCTTCCGCGGACCTCACGGAGAGCGCCGAGTCGT
>CAZDSX010000115.1:2494-2861 GCA_964508305.1 uncultured Bacteriovorax sp. | reverse complement strand
CCCAGATGCTGGCCCAAGGAGTTCAGCTCCAGACTCTCTCTCAGATCGCTCAGCTTCAGGCCATGCAGCTCGATCTCATTCGCTCCCAGATGGAACAGCAGCGCGTGGAGAAGCAGCGACAAGGCGAGGTCTTTCAAAAGTTCCTCTCTCTTCACAAAAACGGAGGCGCCCGGTGAACCCAATCAACACAGGGATCCTGATCCCCATCGCTCAAGCCCTCCTGATGGGTGCATTTGCGTGGAGCCTCATTCAGTGTCTTCGCGAGGAGCAGACCTTGACTGGAGCCTTTGAGGGACTGGTGATCGGGCTCCTGGCTCTTGCCTTCTACCGTCAGGGTGCCGAGGTGCTCTCTGGCATCTCAAAGTCC
>CAZDSX010000115.1:0-2484 GCA_964508305.1 uncultured Bacteriovorax sp. | reverse complement strand
GACTTTCAAGATCCCTGATTGAGTTCATGACTCGGAACGGGGGAGGCGTTGGAATCAAGGAGAGGCTACTCGCGGCTCTCGCCGCCAATCATCAGGACACGCAGGCCATTGTAAATGGAGCAGGCGTTAGTCCGATTGCAGCCTTCAAGACCGGGATCTGGGGAGCCCTGATTACGATCTCTCAGTTTGCCTTCATCTGTATGGAAGGCGTGATCGAGCTTGCACAAAGGGTGTTCTGGCAGCTTCTGCTGATTCTATTCCCGATCGCGGCCGGGCTGTACCCGGTGCTTCCGGGAATGATGATGAGTCTCGTGCTCTACGCGGTTGAGCTCTCCTTGTGGGTCCCGATTCTCTACATCATCAACTTTGCAGCAGGAGCGACGATCTCCTCGGATGAGATCGCAAACTCCACGCTCGGACTTGGCGTGGTGATCACCGAGCTTCTGACCGTATTTCTTATTCTCAATGTTCCAGCGGTCACCCATCGGTTCATGCGAGGGGCGTTTGACCACCTCCTTGGCGCAGGCGGCCCCGCCTGGAACGCGGGAAAGCGCGCCGGGGGCTACGGCTACAACAAGGGCGAAGAATACATTCGCCAGGGCATCGCCCATGGTGCGGCCACCGCAGCGGTTGGCGCACAAGGATTGGGCGAGGGAGCGGGGAGGCAGACATGAGAACCGGGCTTTTACTGGTTGTGACTGGATTGCTTGGGGTCTCTTCTGCGATCGCGCAGGTTCAGGGGCTCAGGCTTCAGCCTGGCTACATCTACCGAGTTCGCTGTGAGGGTAGGCTACTCGTCTCAGCCGTGGGCAACGAGGGGCTTCTCAGGCTTGAGGCTCTCCCCAAGGAGCTTGGCTGTGGTGCGGTGCTTAAGCCCCTTCACTCCACGGGACGCACCAACCTTATTTTAGAGACCTCTGCCGGCACCGTGATCCGGACCGTTGAGATCAGCGCCCAGTCGCATGAGCGCCCTGAGGCGCTTGAGATCGACCTCTCGCGGAGAGTGCAATGATGAGAACTCACGCGATCCTACTGGTGAGCTTGGGCGTGGCACCGTCCCTTGCCCTTGGGTCTTCGTTTGATGCATCCACTCAAGGAATTGCCGCTCAGCAGCGGGCTCTGGATCAGGCACTGGCTGGACTCGGGGTTCAGCCCGTAGGCGTTGCGGGGTTCCAAGCCCCGGGGGCCGGGGAGCGAGGCGAGAAGCGGCTCTTTCAGGTTCATTCGGAGATGAAGCAGCTCCAAGCCCCAGCCGGGAGGTTCCTGTTTGGGAGGCTCGTCCATAAGCTCGTGGTCCCGTCCGATGGGGCTCCCGCGATTGTCGAACTCGGTTCAAGTCAGGGGGCTCTCTCAGGAGTTCGGCTCATGGGGATGGCCAAGCACTCAAGCACTGGGGACCGGGTCGCGGTTGAGTTTAATCGCATCCTTTTTAAGGGTGGCTCGACGGGCCAGATCCACGCTGTGGCTCTTGATGAGTCGGGTGCTCTCGGGGTGCCGGCCTATGTGCTGAGCCAGAAGGCACTCTCCGTCATGGGAGCCATGGCATCGAGCTTTGTCTCGGGTGTTGCAGCTAGTCAGCAGTCGCTCGTCCCCAATGCTTTTGGGTTTCAGACGGCACAGCCCACGGGTCGGAATGCGATCCTTCAGGGCCTCTCTCAGACGGCAGCCGATCAATCCAAGCGCCTCATCGAGGAGGCCACATCTGAAAAGCCTGTCCTGATCTTGGAGCCCGGCACTGAGGTGTCGGTGCTTGTTCAGGAAGAAGTGAGGTTTTGATGCGACTCTTAACAACTGGACTCATCTGTTTGATTGCGAGCGGGTGCGCCACCCTCAATCAGCGCGAGCGACTGACGGTCGGCGTGGCTGGCGGGGCAGCGCTCGGGGCGGCAGCCGGAAGCCTGCTCAGCCCCAACTCCGAGAGCCAGGGGCTCAATGCCTTGGTCTTTGGACTGAGCGGCGCACTCACCGGAGGGCTCGTGGCCCTACTGACGGACAGGCCTCCAGTGACCAAGCCCGAGGACAAGAGCCTCAAGGCCAAGGAGCTAGGCGGAGGGCTGGGACAGGAATATGTCGTGCCCCCAAATGTCCCGCTGCCTGAGTTCGTGAAACGCAGGCTGACTCCTGTGGTCATCGAGGAGTTTGAGGAGCGCGATAGTATCGCCGAGGACGGGTCACTGCGCGCGCCTCACAAGGTCTACCGGATCAAGAGACAGGCTGAGCTCACGACGGCTCCGGCATCCGTTTCGGACGGAATTGGAGAGAAATCCAAGTGAACACCCCCCTGGCCACTGAACTGTTCATCGCAATTCGGTCTTTCACGAGGGATTCCGCCGCCTTCGCCACTTGTGCTTGCTTCAGCAAATTGCTGACCCCGCCCCCACAACATCGTGTGGACGGGGTCAGCAATTTCGCACAGGCGAGGCGAAGGCGGCGGAATGAATTCAAAACAAACCAAGAGGGGGCGGTTGGGGTTGGGGGGGGGGC
>CAZDSX010000114.1:0-2886 GCA_964508305.1 uncultured Bacteriovorax sp. | reverse complement strand
CGTTAGCTCAGTTGGTTAGAGCAGAGGACTCATAATCCTTTGGTCGCTGGTTCGAATCCAGCACGGCCTACCAAATATGCTTGTAAATCAAGTACTTGTATGAATAGCATCAAGTCCCCTGATGCCAAGTCTCCTGCCGTGCCAGTCTCGTGCCAGTAATTTGGCCGATGCCTTCTTGGTCGGCTTCCACACCCACAAGTCCCTCCGTCCTGCATGAGCAGTGGAGCACCCTGCAACTTCTGCGAACTTTGCGACTTCTGCCGCCTGAGGTTTAGGTCGACTTGAACCCTGGCCTGGTCAATACCACCGGTATGGGATCAGTGCCGGTGAAAACCGGAACCCGCTCCAGCACCACTTGCACCTTGATGTGGGCTTACCACAACGGGTAGCCCGAGCTCGAATTTCCACGGGGGAAATTAGTCAAGGAAATTTCCCCTCTTCACCATTCGCACTTGTGGGTTCGATTTAGACCCACAGAAACCAAAAGGAGCGAACCGTATGCACCCCCAAGAGCACCCCACCCCCCCGAGGATGGTTCCGCTGCAAGAGATCAAGCAGCGCATTCACCGTGCATCCACCACTACCGTCTATGCCGATATTAAGCGTGGACTCCTGCCGCCGTTCGTGAAGATGGGCGACCGTGGTGTGGCACTTCCCGAGCATGAGCTAGCCGCAATCCAAAGTGCCCGGGCCGCTGGTGCTGATGACGGAACCATCAAGGCGCTCGTGGAGAAGCTGGTGGCGCAGCGCGAGCAGCGGCTGGCTGCGCTGAAGCAGGAGGTAGCGGCATGAGCCGCCTGTTCGACTGGAGTACCTACGCAGACGGCAATCATCGTGTGCGTTGCCCAGCGTGTGGACGCCGAGATAGCGATCGTTCAGCAGGTCTGAAGGTCACGGCCAATTCTGCAGTTTTACACTGTTTTCGCTGTGAATTGGTTCTAACTGAAAGAGGCATAACCCGAGCTCACTCAGTGAGGCTGATTGCTCAAGAGAAACGCACCACTCTGAGTCCTTGGGGAAAACAGCTGTGGGATGAGTGCCAACCCATAAGTGGCGTGGCACTGGACTATCTGAGGGCACGGCGGTGTTTTATCCCGCCGGAGGATGGTCACCTTAGATGGCATCCCGCGCTCAAGCATCCGAGTGGTCATGTAGGGCCAAGTCTCGTTGGGCTTATCACTCATATCCAAACGCGCAAGCAACTAAGTCTTCACCGGACGTGGATTACGCCTACCAGCAAGGCGAGTGTCTATCCGCCGCGTATGCCCTTAGCGAATCACTCGATTGGAGGGGGGTGTATCCGGCTCTGGCCTGATGAGTCGGTTACATCCGGACTTGGGATCGCCGAGGGGATCGAGACGGCACTGTCTCTGGCTTGGGCATATACGCCCGTGTGGGCCACGATCGACGCCAGTCACATGAGGAAGTTGCCGGTACTCGAGGGTATCGAGACCTTGGTAGTTGGCTGTGATCAGGATGAAGTGGGAAGGCATGCAGCGAGGGAGTGCGGAACGCGATGGGCCACTACCGGCCGGGACGTATTAATCACGCGCCAGGAAATAAACGACTTGAATGACCTGCTCAGGAGGGTGTCATGACTGAAGAGTTTTTCCTGATGAATGAAGTGCTTTCTGGCGCGACCAAGGTGCCGAAGCCGTTGCAAAATGGTGTGGTGCTGGTTAATGGTCGTGACCTCAAGCCTAAGCCGGTACGCTGGCTATGGGCCATGTGGCTCGCGCTAGGCAAGCTTGCGGTACTAGCAGGCGCTCCGGGTACGGGCAAGACAACTATCCTGCTCTCGTTCGTGGCAACGGTGACCTCAGGCGCTCGTTGTCCAGATGGATCACGCTGCGAGCCGGGGAATGTACTAATTTGGTCGGGAGAGGACGATGCAGCTGACACTTTGCTACCGCGCATCATCGCGGCAGGAGGTGATCCGTCGCGGTGCTACTTCGTAAGCGGAACTAGCAAGGATGGCGAACTCCGTTCCTTCGATCCCGCTCGCGATATCTCTGCACTCAAGGCTAAGGCCGAGCAGATCGGTGAGGTGAAGCTCATCGGTGTCGATCCAATAGTCTCGGCTGTTACGGGCGACTCGCACAAGAACACCGAGGTACGTCGAGACCTCCAGCCGCTGGTCGATCTCGCTGCGAGTCTGAACGCCGCACTTGTTGGTATCACCCACCTGAGCAAAGGGGGTATAGGCGGCGACCCGGTGGCGCGGGTACTCGGGTCAATAGCATTCGTTGCTGTTGCCCGTGTGGTGTTGGTGGCTGCAAAGGTCAAGGGTGAAGATGGCGATTACCGCCGAATCCTGGCTCGAGGCAAGAACAATATCGGCCCCGATGCGGGAGGGTTCGTATACAGAATCGCCCAGACCGAGTCTCTTCCGGGAATCATCGCGAGCAATATCGAATGGGGTGAGGCAGTCGAGGGTACTGCTCGCGAGTTACTCGCCGAAGACCACGATGTACCCGTCGATCAGGGTGAAACTCGTACGGCGCGGGAAGCGGCGATTGGCTTTCTTCAGCAGGTGCTCTCAGATGGGATCACACCTAGCAAAACAGTACAGGAGCAGGCGCGAGAGGCAGGGGTCGCATGGCGTACGGTTAGGCGAGCATCAGATAGCCTCAACGTCATCAAGACCAAGGGACCGGACTGTTGGTATTGGTCTCTTCCGATTTTGTTCAAGCCAGGCAGAGACGCCCAAGGTGTCCAAGATGGCCAAGGTGTCCAAGCTTTGGAACCTGGACAGGTTGGACAACATGGCCATGTTGACTCGAAAGAGCGAGCCTAATTGCATTTACAAAAGGAAAACAATGAATCGAACTTCAAATGGATGGAAACCCGGACAGTCCGGCAACCCTCGAGGCCGAAAGCCTGGAA
>CAZDSX010000113.1:315-2927 GCA_964508305.1 uncultured Bacteriovorax sp. | reverse complement strand
TCTGGGGCTATTGGGGAGATCCCTCCAAGGGCAACGCCGTGCGGGGCTCGGACCTGCTTTCGGAGCAGCTCGGCTCCTTTTTACCGCGTCTCAACGCGTGGATTGCCGGGGCAAACCCGGACCGAGTCTTTAGCTCCTGGGAGGCCCTGCTGCCCTCCAACCGGACCACGTTTCGGGCCTGGCTACTGGGTGCGGCGATCGTTGCCCTGGCGCTCCTCTACCTCAAGGCGGGGCTGCTGGGCGGCGCACCTACTCTGAGCGAATGACGCGAATCTCGGGCCTTGAGTCATCCGGATTTCTCCCCGCATTCGCGCCCGCAGATTGGGTCGTGCCAGGATTGGCCACCACGCATCGCTGGTGAGTCATGTCCCAGCGGTTGGAGGCCCCTGCGTCCAGGCACTGCTCGCAGCCGGTCCGGGTCGACGGGTTATAAGTGGACTTGTACTCGCGATAAAAATCCAAATCCGCCTGTGATTCGATGGGATGGCAGGCCAGCCGATCAAAGCCATTGATCCCGATCAGCTGGATCAAGGGACTTGCTCCTTCGGCCGGAGCATAGGGATCAGCCAGGCGCCGCTGCACCGAGGCTGCGCGTTCGTTTGCAACTTCGCTGGCGCTTCGAGGCGAGTACATGGGGATCGGCGAAATCTGCGCACGGCACATGGGGGTGCCCGAACGGGTCACGCGCGTGGGCGTGACGGAGTTGGGCGAATAAATATTGGGGCAACTTCCGTTCAGAGTGGTTGGAAAATAGCTCACACAGTTTCCGGCGCTGGCCTCAAATCCACTCGGACAAGTGGGAGTATAAACGGGTGATTGATAGGTCGTTTCGCAGGAACCCGTGCAGGTGATCTGGTACTTGGCCACCAGATCGAGAGGAGTAAACTCAATGCCGGCTGGAGCAACCTGAAAACGCGAATTGAAAGCCTGAAAGCTCGAGGGCATCGGGATCCTCGGCACAGCGGCCAGGGCTCGACGAAGTTGGTCACGAACCACGTTGTGGGTCATCGTCAGGAAGGGCTGCACACGATTTTTGAGGCTCAGATCGGCGATGCCAAAATCCAAGTCCTCAAGAATGGCCGAGTCCGAGGCAAGATCCATCTGGAGCTGGCGCGAGCCCAGCAATTGCCGGAGCCTGGGCCTAAAGCTCAGCATTCCACTCATCGTGCCGTTGACGTTTCCGACCCCCGTGACTGCCATCGAGTACGGCACACGGAACGGCACACGGATCTTGAACGGAGCCACCACGCCCGTTCCCGTCAGCGCGGCTGCACTTCCCTGCTGAGGACCACTCCAGCCCACCACGCCCACCAGCGAAGTGGAAAACGCTCCGTCCGAGGAACCGGCTGCCGTGTTTTCAAGCTTGGCGGGTGTTCCGATGGGATCCGGGATGAGCGCCATTTGACCAGAAAAGCTCGGCACAACGTTGACCTGAAGCTGCACGGGCGAAGTGGCGGCACCTACGCTGATCGGAAACACGCCCGAGTTTTGAATCATGCCACAGAGGCTTCCGCTCAGCACGGCATGGGCAGTTCGCGAAAGGAGCGTGTAAGGGATCGAAACAAAGTACTCCCCGCCGCTCGGACGGGGCCGCGAAGTGAAGCGGTAGTTGCGCGTCCCATCCACGAGCCCCGCGGCGCAAGCTCCCGGAGCCGGAGTTCCAGCAATTGCGGCTCCTACCGATAGGCTGGGGCCGGGCATTCCGGAGTTCTGCCCGAGCACCCTGGGCTGGAGAGCGAGCTGGGCACCACCGGGCAGCGCCACGCTGGGCAGGAGACTCAAGGCGTCCTTGATGCTTTCGGTCGCTGCAAGCGAGAGTTCATTACCCACGGCCTGGGCAATCGACTCCCTGAGTGCGGGGATCATCACGACGTCCCTGAGCCAAGCCTCGTACTGGGTCACCGGAGGACCGGGCAAAAAGCCCACGAGCGATTCGATGCGACCATAGAGTTCGGATCCGCTTCCGGGAATCACCCGGAGCCAGACCTTGCCATCCCGGGTGGGGCCGCCAAAGTCGACTGACTCAACATGGATGCCCACTACGTTGATGGCTCCGCTCGGTGCCACTTCGAGCAGCGTGCGCACGCGAAGCTCCAGCCGGTTGATGGCCGCTTCGACATCCACCAGGCCCTGGGCTTCGCAGCTTGCGCCACAGCCCGCATATTCGAGCTTGAGGCGGGTGTAGATGCCCACGCCCGGCCTGAGCGTAAAGGTGATTGCCAGTCGGTTGCTCAATCCTTCGAGCGCGGGTTGGGCCTCCAGGGCAAAGCTATCTCCGCTGATCCCCAGTCCCAGACGGCCTTCCTGGAGTTTTCCCCAGAGCCGAACGCCGCAGAGGCCCGCCGACTCCGAAAAAAGCTGCGTGCGGGTTCCCTTTAGCTCGGTCGAGTACAAGCTCGTGGGCAGGGAGGCGCGCGTCTTTTGGTAGATGAGTTTGGGGATGATGTTTCGCGCGAACTGGGCCAGCGCCGGGTCAAAGCCGATCACCACGGGCTCGTACTGGCCTGAGAGCGAAGGGGTGACAGAGTATTGCGGAACCGGTGCCGACATCGCGCCCGCCGCCACCCGCACGCCGCCGATCTGCAGCTTGCTGGCGAACAGCCCGCCCTCGC
>CAZDSX010000113.1:0-305 GCA_964508305.1 uncultured Bacteriovorax sp. | reverse complement strand
GCGAGGGTAAAACAAAGCCAAGCAGGCCCAACCCAGACCACATCCGCATCTCCTTATTGGCTCTCGCAGGAGGGAGCTGATCTAGATGTGTCACGGGGCACCGAAGGTCCATGGCGGGGTGCATCCCCCCGCGATTCCCTGCCCAGTGCCCCAGACCGGGGATTGACTTATGAGGGCCCCTCTCCTTATATAGGCCCTTCTCTCCCGCAGTTCTCAGGTATCGGGGTGTAGCGCAGCCTGGCTAGCGCGCTTCGTTCGGGACGAAGAGGTCGCAGGTTCGAATCCTGTCACCCCGACCATTTTTA
>CAZDSX010000112.1:0-3003 GCA_964508305.1 uncultured Bacteriovorax sp. | reverse complement strand
GTCAGTGCTGAAAGAACGTCACCGTTCCCGTATCGGAGATCGTGCCGAGCGTGGCATCCGGCGTGCTGACCGAGTAGTTCACCGTGCCGGTGGTGCCTGAGGTCGTGTAGCTCAGGTAGCAGCTCTTTGCATTGCAGCTGCAGTTAGCCGAAGTCACTGTGCCCGTGGTTGATGTGACCGCGCAAGACCCGTAGGCTGCAGGTGGCACCGTGGGCTGAGTCATTGGAGGGGTGTAGCTCAAATCGCCCCACTGGTACAGGCGACCGTTGATGTGACGAGCTAAAAAGGTCTTGCCCACCGAGATTCGATCGAAGTCGGGGGCGACGTAGGTGAGTGTGTTGGTGGTGTTTGCCTGGCAATACAGGCGCTTCTGGGAGCCCGAGTCCGTGATCGCGCACCAGTTCGCGTGACCTACGGAGATTTCGGTGAACACTTCGCCGGCAGACGGAGGGTTAACGAGTGTGGGAGTCGAGCTTCCTCCTCCCCAGCAATAGAGCTGATCGGCGTCAGTGATGGCGCAGGTGCGGGTGCCTCCCAAATCCACTTTTTTAAATCGTCCACTTCCGGCAGAGGCTGCAGCTCTTTGGGGGGTATTTTGGTCGACCAGATTGGCAATCCCAAGCTCTCCAGCACTGTTTTCACCCCAGCAGTAGAGATTCCCCCCAGATTGCGGGCTCTGCCACTGTTCGATGGCGCAATTATGGGTGTATCCTTCTGTAAGCTCCGAAAAAAGTCCTGACCCCAAAGCCGCGCCCACACGAACAGGAGTGCTTCGGTCTACCCATGTGCCGTCGCCCAGCTGTCCCACGTGGTTTCGGCCAAAGCAGTAGAGCTCTCCAGTGTTTCGAATCACGCACGTGTGGTCATAGCCTGCCGCCACTCGAGAGTGCGAAGCTGAGCTCGATAACGTCGGCACCGAACGGTTATTTCCGGTGAGACCCAATCTCCCGTTGGGGGATATTCCCCAACAGTAGAGGGCTCCGTCCTGCTTGATCGCGCAAACATGTGAGTGTCCAAGGCTCACCTGGGAGTAGTCGCTTCCTGTTGTGACCGAGGCGAAGGAGTTCTGAGGCGAGAGCCCCTGTCCCAGGGCTCCAAAATACCCATATCCCCTACCCTTGAGGGTGGATCCATCAGTGATGTAGCAGTACTGACTGCCAGAGGTGGTATTCGAAGCCATCCTAGAGATGGTCTCGCTCTCATCAACAAGGAGTGGGATCGTCGGCGTGGGAATCAGCGGAAAGGTCGTGGCAGCAAGAGGCTTCCAGCCCCAGCACCGGGTTTGGCGGGATGCCCCGGATTGCACGATGCCACAGGCATGTTGCCAACCGATACTGACATCCAAAAAGCTCTCGCCGCTCGCAACGGCTCTCAAGACTGCCGTACTCCGGGTCGACTGGACGCCCGAGTCCACCTCTCCAAAGGCGTTTTCGCCCCAGCAATAAACTTGGCTTGGGCCAACTGCAGGTTGGGTCCTCGCGCAAAAGTGATAGGCAATTCCAGTCAATTGCACCACGTCCGTGAGGGGTGTGGGAACGGAGGCACCCGAGGCCAGAACTCCCACGGAGCTGCTTCCCAACGAAGCAGGGACGCGACGGGTCGTCGTCGAGGCATCTCCATACATACCGCGATAGTTGTAGCCCCAGCACGTGACCGTCCGGTCCGATCGGATGGCGCAAGCGGCACCATTGGCGACTGCAACCGAGAGGTAGCCCGTTCCTGCTACCTGAGTGGGTGAGGTCACCAGTGTAGGAGTGCTGCCCACTCCCGCTTGTCCATAGGCGTTTCCACCCCAGCAATAGAGATCTCCACTTCCGGATTTGATCGCGCAGGCTGAGTCATTCCCGGCTGAGACGCGCGAAAATCCGGTTCCGATCAAGACGGGGGTTGTGACATCGGCGCCTGAGGTTCCATTACCCACCTGTCCTGATGTATTGAGTCCCCAGCAATAGAGGTTTTCGAGACTCGTGACGGCACACGCATAATAGGTAAGAGCGCGCGAGACTTGGGTAGCGAGCTCGCCATTGAGGTTGACGAGGGTGCGCTTGCCGGTATTACCCGTGCTGTTCCCGTCCCCGATCACGCCGTTGGCACGAATGCCCCAGCAGTAGAGTTGGCCTGCCGTTTGCCCAATGGGCGCCGAAATCGCACAGCCGCCTCGAATCCCCACCGAGACATCGATGTAGCGAGGGGTGGTTGCGGGTACAGGAGTCGGAGTGACCACTTTGATCGGCACTGAAGAGTTGGTATTGCTGTTATTGGCTATCGCCCCAAAGCCCCCATAGCCCCAGCAGTAGAGGTCGCCCGTGCCGTCCTCGATTCCGCACGTAATCGCAGCGGTCACGTTGTCGCCGGAGACCACAATCTTGGAAAAAGTCCGATCAATGACCTGATTGAAGGGAAGCTTGGCTGCTCCCGTGACTCCGATATCGAGCTTGAGGATCGGGGTTGCGCTTGAGGCCATGGCCCTGGCAAGCCCTTGGGTCTGGGTCTTGGAGGCGGTGATGCTTCCACCGCCACTCGTGTTCGGTTGATAGAGCCAGTTGAGGCTGGAGCTGGCAGCTGCCGATAAATTTCCTGCCAGATCCTGGGTCCAAACGCCACCCTCAGTGCCATCGGCCGCTGGTGCGGCGATGGAGACCGTCTCGCCATACTGGGCGGTGGGTGTGAGGGTGAAGATGTAGGTGTCAGCAGATGCGCTCGTGAGTTGCAGGTCACCTCCATAAACTTGGAGTGACGCTGCACCGAACTCACGAACCGGCTCATTGAAAGTGACGGTAAAAGTTGCTGTCCCAGAGGTGATGGGATTTGCAGTCGTCGTACTGAGGGTAGGGATGGGTGCGGTGATGTCGCGGGTATATCCTGCGCTCACTGAGCTGCAGGATGATGCGTTACCGACGGAGTCTTCAGCCCTCGCATAAAAGGTGTAGCTGCCCTCGGCAAGCGAGCTGCTCGTGAGATCGATCGTGGTGCCGGTGGCTGTGGCGCTTGCGCTAGCCGAAC
>CAZDSX010000111.1:0-3066 GCA_964508305.1 uncultured Bacteriovorax sp. | reverse complement strand
AAAGATGGTGACAGCATCCCTGTCAGTACCAACGGAATTTTGACGGCCATTCCTTAGTACTATTGTGTCAGGCGGGTGACGAATCAGGCAGAGTGTCGGCGCTGACCCAGGTACTTGGGATTGAGCTCGTAGGAGCCGTAGCGGTTCAGGATCAGGTCCTCGATTTGGATGGCTTTCTTGAGCGCATGGATCAGTTTGTAGGCCTTGCGGTCGTGGATCACGGGATCGTACTTGAGGCCCCAGACCCGGGAGACGATCGCCTCCTTGTCCACACCCCCCTCGCCCGCCTCTGCGCGCTCCACCAGGAGCCGGAGCAGCTCGCGCTGGTCCTCGTGCTCGATGGAGGAGATCCTGATCCCGCAGATTTCGTCGGCGGTGAGCCGAGAGATGCCATGGATCTCTTGGAGTAATTCGAGCTCGCGGAGCTCGGAGGCTTCCAGAGAGAAAAGCACCTCCTTGAGCCTGAGCACCCTCACCTTGAGGATCGGGTCGCGGATCCGCGCGATCGAGCGGCGGGCAGAGGCATCCTGGCCACGCCAAAGCTTGAGGATGGGAAGGTAGATGTAAAGGCTTTGCCTGCGCCTGAGGAGCCCGCGCGCACGACGCTTGGACTCATCACTGATGAGGAGGGCCCGCGCCTGCTCGAACTTGCGCGCCAAAAAAAGCTCTTCGATCGCGCTCACACCCGAGAGCTCGGTCATCACGCCCGCAATACGCGCACGGAGGGCTTCTCGTTTTTGAAGCGTGGCAAGCTCAAGTGCCTGTTCGAGTGCCGCCCTTGCCCGACCGCCTGCACCCTGGTCGCGAGCCACGAGGCCAAGATGAAGCAGAGAGCGGATCTTTCCCCGCTCATAGCCCGACTCGATGGCAAGCGAGTGCGCGCGCTCAAAACATGCAAGTGCTTCGCGGAGCGATCCTGTAAAAAAATGTCCGCACCCTTCCTGGAGCGTGCGGATGAAAAGTGCGTAGGGATCCGAGGGCCAATCCGCAATGTTTGCCCAGCACCCCATCCAGCGCGCGCGATCCTCCATGTGGTAGCGGGTGTCCGCACCCGTCACCGCCAGGTTGAGGAAGCACGCCATGTCGTCCGCGGATCGTGGCCTGCCTTCAAGGCCACGCCACAAGAGACGAGCCTCATGCTCCACGGCGGGCCAGTCTTGTCGTTTGTGCGCGCACGCCAGCGGGGCGAGCCATCTCCATTCACCGCGCGATCCGAGCCAACCCTCGAAATCGACTGCCGAGAGCCGGTCGTAGGCGTCCTCGAATTCCCTGCAGCGTCTCACACGCTCTCCCCCGAAGCTCGCCCGCCCCGACCGTCGCCTGGAACCGGCGAAGGTACGGGAGAAGGCACCGGCAGCGGCTCATCTCCGATCGGGTGACCGCCACCGCCACGTCCGTCACCAGCGACTTCCGGGAGCCCCAGCACGCGACACGAAACATCCATTTTGTACTGGTCAATCCACGCGGTGATCCTGCCCGTGCCCGAGACCGTGGAGGTTCGACCGAGCGTCTGTGCTTCGATCTTCTTTTCCCCGCGCTCGCGCGACCGCACCAAGACGAAGGTCGCCTCCTCTTCGCCGGGCCAGCCACGAACGACACCCTTCAGAAAAATCCGGGTACGGCGCCGACCTTTCTCGGATTCCAGCGCGAGATCACCCAGATTGCGAAGCCCGTTCTCGGTCTCCGTTGACTTCACGCGGATCACCTTCTCGGCGATCGAATGGCGCAGGTCTTCAGAATGGTAAAGGGTCACGCGGCACTCATAGCCCTGTCCAAGCGGAGGGAGTTGCTCGCGACGAAGCGGCTGCGCGCCACCCACTCCCCCTTCGCAGGAATTGACGGCCTGGGCGTGCGCAGGCGCGGCGAACGGGCCCAGCAAAAGCAGGACGAGCGAGCACGAGAATGAAGTTCGGAAAAACCCCATTGCGACAGCTTAACGGGGGAAGTTGAGTCGCGAAAGAATGTCCGCAAGGACACAGACTAGAGGTCGAGGTACTCCCGCGAGAGGGCCTTTTTGCGGCACTGGCGCTCCAGCGCCAGGTCCACGAGCTCGGAAAGGAGCTGCGCGTAGCCGATCCCGGAGGCTTCCCACATCTTGGGATACATGCTGATCGAGGTGAAGCCCGGGATCGTATTGATCTCGTTGAAGTAGTACTGGCCCGTGTTCTTGTCGAGGAACAGGTCCACGCGCGAGAGACCTTCCACTTCGAGGGCATCAAAGACTTCGCGCGCCATCTGCTGGGCCTGCTTCATCTGCGCATCGGTGAGCTTTGCGGGAATCGAAAGGGCGGCGCCATTTTCGTCGAGGTACTTTGCTTCGTAAGAATAGAATTCGTGCGTCGGCGTGATCTCGCCTGCGATGCTCACACGAGGCTCTTCGCCGGTCTTGCGGCTCTCGAGCACGGCGAGTTCGATTTCGCGGGCGGCGATCCCCTTCTCGACGAGGATCTTGGTGTCGTACTTGAACGCATCGCCCAGTGCCGCATCAAATGCGGCAGCATCCTTGACCTTGTGCACACCGACACTGGATCCCATGTTGGCGGGCTTGACGAACACGGGATAACCGAGCTCACGCGCAATGCGCTCACGCTCACGAGCTTTTTCGGCTTCGCTTGCCCGCTTCCATCGTTCACTCTTGATCGTGACAAAAGGAACGATCGGAATTCCGGCATCACGCGCCAGGCGCTTGGAAACTTCCTTGTCCATGCCGGCCGATGACGCAAGCACGCCGCAACCGACGTAGGCGACTTCGGCGAGCTCGAGGATTCCCTGCAGCGTGCCATCCTCGCATAGTGGACCATGGAGCACGGGAAATACGGCTTCCGCCATCGCGGCCACTTCTCCGGTCTTGAGATCGACAAATACGGCTTTGCCCGCACCCCGGGAGGGATCGGGCGGAAGTACGACGGGGCGCGCATCGGGTGAGCCTGGGCCAGGGATGGTCATCGTGGAGCCCTGCGCCTGCTTTTCCGCCACAGGAGCGGAGACCAGCTGCCAGCGGCCCTCCTTGTCGATGGCTACGGGGACGATTTCAAAACGAGAACGGTCAAGATTTCGGATCACCGA
>CAZDSX010000110.1:0-3096 GCA_964508305.1 uncultured Bacteriovorax sp. | reverse complement strand
GCGCCACCATGGACTTCATGGATCTCGAGCGCGAAAAGGGCATCACGATTCAGTCCGCAGCCACCTTCTGCATGTGGAAGGACTACAACATCAACCTGATCGACACCCCCGGACACGTCGACTTCACGATCGAAGTCGAACGCTCGCTCCGCGTCCTTGACGGCGCAGTGCTCGTCCTCTGCTCGGTCGCAGGCGTCCAGTCGCAGTCGATCACCGTCGACCGCCAGATGAAGCGCTACAAGGTTCCCCGCATCTGCTTCATCAACAAGATGGACCGCGCCGGCGCGAACCCCTTCCGCGGCATGCAGATGCTGCGCGACAAGCTCTCGCACAACGCGCACATGATCACTTACCCGATCGGGGCCGAAGACCAGTTCAAGGGCGTGGTTGACCTCGTCCAGATGCGCGCCTTCTACTTCGACGGCGAAAACGGTGAAAACATCCGCGAAGAAGCCATCCCGGCCGAACTCGTCGACAACTGCAAGAAGGCTCGCGAAGAGCTCATCGCAGCAGTGGGTGAGTTCGACGAAGAAGTCGGCATGATGTACCTCGAAGGCCAGGAGCCCTCGATCGACCAGCTCCGCCGCGCCATCCGTACCGCGACGCTCTCGCTCAACTTCACGCCTGTGATGATGGGCTCTGCGTACAAGAACAAGGGCGTGCAGCTGCTCCTCGATGCAGTCACGTACTACCTCCCCAATCCGACCGAGCGCGAGAACATCGCCCTCGACCAGAACAACAACGAAGAAAAGATCGTCCTCAAGTCCGATCCCAAGGCTCCGCTCGTTGCACTGGCATTCAAGCTCGACGAAGGCCGCTACGGTCAGCTGACCTACATGCGCATCTACTCGGGCACGGTCCGCAAGGGCGACGTGATCTTCAACGCCGTCAACGACAAGAAGGTCAAGGTTCCGCGCCTCGTCCAGATGCACGCTGACGAAATGAACGACATCGAAGAAGCAAAGGCAGGCGACATTGTCGCCATGTTCGGTGTGGACTGCGCCTCCGGTGACACCTTCACCGACGGCCAGGTCAAGTACACCATGACCTCGATGTTCGTTCCGAACGCCGTTATTTCGCTCGCAATCGCTCCGAAGGACAAGTCCGGCCAGGCCAACTTCTCCAAGGCGCTCAACAAGTTCACGAAGGAAGACCCCACTTTCCGCGTGCACCGCGACGAAGAGTCCGCACAGACCATCATCAGCGGGATGGGCGAACTCCACCTCGAAATTTACTGCGAGCGCATCAAGCGTGAGTACAACTGCGAATGCATCGTCGGGAAGCCCCAGGTTGCCTTCCGCGAGACGATCACCCAGCAGGCCAAGTTCAACTACACCCACAAGAAGCAGTCGGGTGGTAAGGGTCAGTTCGGTCGCGTGGCCGGCCACATCGAGCCGCTCCCGGCTGATGCTGCCGTCCAGTACGAATTCGTGGACGATATCGTCGGCGGCGTGATTCCGCGTAACTTCATCCCGGCCTGCGACAAGGGCTTCCAGGAAGCCGTCAAGGAAGGCCGCCTGATCGGATTCCCGATCGTCGGCGTTCGCGTCACGATCAACGACGGCGCGTACCATGACGTCGACTCCGACGAACTCTCGTTCCGTACTGCCGCCATCATGGGCTTCCGCGAAGCTTATGCCAAGGCAGGCGCCGTGGTCCTCGAGCCGATGATGAAGCTCGAGAGCTCGGCTCCGGAAGAGTTCCAGGGCTCGGTCATGGGCCAGATCAACCAGCGCCGCGGCATGATCGTGAACAGCGGAACGAACGAAGGCTACTGCGTGATCGAAGCCGAAGTTCCGCTCACCGAAATGTTCGGCTACTCCACGGACCTCCGCTCCGCCACCCAGGGCAAGGGCGAGTTCACGATGGAATTCCTGAAGTACTCGGCCGTCCCCCGCAACGTGCAGGAAGACATGGTCAAGAAGCACCAGGAAAAGAAGGCGAAGGAACAAAAATAGGGATCCTGCCGAGCATTGCTCGGCAGCCTTTTGGTTTAGTATCGCGTCATTGCAGCCCCCGAGGCCTCACGGCCCCGGGGGTTTTGCTTTTGCAGTCCCTGTAGACTCGAGCATGGGGGACAAGTGGAAGCGCCGTGGCCGGCGGCTTCAACAGAGCTGGCAGGTGGAAGTGAGGAGACTGGGTCGTTCGTTGCAGCCTCGCTCCCGCCCACCCGAGCCGCTCACGGTGGCTCGGCTCCACGCCATGCGGGTGAGCCTGAAGCGCCTGCGGGCGATGCTGCGGCTGATGGAGGAGAGTCCTGAGGCTTGCCGCCTTGAGGCCAGGCTTCGGGCGCTCTCGCGTGCCTCGTCGGCCCGGCGCAACTTTGATGTCTCAAGCGCGCTACTCAGAAAGATGGGCGCCCGCCTGCTGAAGACCGTGCCGCCCTTTCGGGCGAGACGGCTTCCGGCGGGGCTCACTGGGTTTTGCCCGCAGTCCTCGCGTGGGACCCTTCGGCGGGCCCTTGTGCGCGCCTGTCGGGCCGAAAAGCGGGCGCGCAGGCGCTGCCTCAGGGCGGGCCCCAATGGGGATCCCGAGCTTTTTCATGCCTGGCGGATCCGCCTCAAACGCCTCCAGCACATGCACGAGGCCCTCGGGATGCGGGTGCCCGGTCGATGGATCAAGACCGCAGCCCGGCTGGGGGAGGTGCAGGATTGGGCGGTTTTGGTGGGGAGGGGGAATATTCCATTCCTCTCGGGTTTGACGCCCAAATTGCCCGTCTCGAGATTAAACTAGGAGCTATGAGGGCGTGTTCAAGACTCCAAACAGTTCTGAGACCAGACTGGCTGCTTCTTGCTGGTCTTCTGTTTTATTCAAGGATCTTCTTTTTCTCGGACTGGATTGCCCATGACGAAGGACTCCTGGGTCAGAGTGCAGAGCGCATACTCATGGGGCAGTTGCCCCATCTGGACTTCGACGAGATGTACTCAGGGGGCCTCTCCTACCTTCATGCGGGCGTTTTTCGCCTGTTTGGGGTGGGTGTGGGGACACTTCGTGAATTCCACTGGTGGATTGCAGCCGCCTTCTCAATTCTTTGCTTTCGAATTGGCATGCGGCTTTTCTCCTCTCGGTGGAGGGCCGTGGCACTGGCAGCCATCA
>CAZDSX010000109.1:3010-3098 GCA_964508305.1 uncultured Bacteriovorax sp. | reverse complement strand
GCTTCGGCGATAAGCCGTCGTTTGGAAGTCCGAAACCGCGTGGCGGTTTCGGTGGTGGCGACCGTAAGGGCGCATTTGGAGACCGCAA
>CAZDSX010000109.1:0-2910 GCA_964508305.1 uncultured Bacteriovorax sp. | reverse complement strand
GCCTCGCGGCAGCTTCGGCGACAAGCCAAGCTTTGGTGACCGTAAGCCTCGCGGCAGCTTCGGCGACAAGCCAAGCTTTGGTGACCGTAAGCCTCGCGGCGGTTTCAGCAAGAAACCCCGCGGCCGCACTTAAGCCTGGCTCATGCTGCTCCTCTGGCTGGCCTCCTGCATCCTGAGGGTCTGGATCGCTCCGCACACTCTCTTTGCAGAAGACGAACGGCGCATCTTTGAGATGACCCACGCCTTTTACTCGGGCGGGCCGCTCCCGATCACGGGGGCTGCGGTCGTGTACTCTGGGACTTCCATCCCAGGCTCACTGCTCGCGCTGGTAGCAGGACTTCCGCTCTGGCTATCCAACGGACATCCCTTTGGGACTGCGTTTGCAGTGGCCATGGCCAACTCCGTGGGCACGCTCCTCACCTACTGGGCGCTTCGACCGCACTTTCGTTCAATTCCAGAGTGGATCTTCAGTGCGTGGATCTTTTTTTCGCCGTGGTCGCTCATGATGTCGAGTGCCGTCAATCCGCACTTTTTGCTCCCGCTCTCAGCCCTTTGGCTCTGGGCGATCGGCGGCAGTGATGGACCGAGAAGCCAGCTCAAGAGCTTTGCGATCGCCTGCGGGGTCACGCTCATGGCGCAGCTCCACCTCTCGGCTGCAGCGGTTGCGGCGACCACTGTCGCCATCTGGAGCCTGGTCCATCGGCGGCCGCCCCGGATTTTGGGAACTTTTTTGGGTTCCCTCGCCGGAGGCCTGACGCTCCTCCCATGGATCTCGCATCAACTCACCCAAACTTCGTCACAGGCATTGCTCAGCGCCAATTCGGAGCTGCACCTTGACTTGATCCGTCCACTGCAGTTTTTTTCGAGGTTCCTGACTTTCCCAACGGCAGAGATCGCGCGCTTCATCGAGGCGGGACATGGCTACAAGGGGCTTGGGGTATTGTTTGCCGATCAGCCCTGGCTCATCGCTCCTGGGATTTTGGCGCTCACCGGATCGCTCGTGATCGTGTTGGCCTCTTTGAGAGCTCTCATCCTCAGAAGAAGTGAACCTCTCTTCAAGATTTACTGGCTCGCGGTCGCATGCACTTCGGCGCTTTTTTTGTTCTCGATCAAGGGGCCTTCGGCGCACACATTTTGGATTTGGTTTCCGCTCGCGTTTGTTCCCGCTGCAGCTGCTGCAAATGAGGTGTCGTGGACGCGAAGGGCGCGGATGCTGGCAGGGCTTTATCTCGCCGCTTCGCTCACGTTCACACTGGGAGTCCAGCATCGCTCCGACCGCCTCATGGCTCAGGCGGGGCTTCGAGTGATGGATTGGAAATCCGTGAAGAACTTTTGATCTAAATCGGTGAGCCGCTAAGGCTCGATCCGATTGTTCTCAAAGACAAACTTGCCTGCCGGTAAATTCGCCTTCGTCACCCCGTTGTAATAGCCAATCACTTTTGCAGGGTTGGAATAACGGATGACATTGTCGCGAATCACCACTTGGTCTTCGGCAATGCCTCGATGGATGAAAATCGGCCAGCCACAGTCTTGGATCTCGTTGTGATGGATCTCGATCCTGGATCCTGCAATTTGCGTCCCATCTCCCCGGTCTTTCCCACCGTGCATATCCAGGGGCGAATCACTGTGATTGGGCCCGAACCAGTTGTGGTGCGCCTCGTAGCCCTGCCGGGCAAAACCACTTCCCGCAATAGAATGCCGATTGAAGTCAAAACGGTTTTCGCGGATTTCAGCAGTGGAGTTCTGGTGCAGTGAAACCCCGTATCCCAGCCCCCAGCGCTGATTGTGATGAATATGGTTCTTCTCCACGAGCACGGATCCACCCTCGACGACGAAAATGGCAGCATGCGAGAAGCCTTCGATTTCAGAATTGCGGATCTCGACTCCCTTGGCTGAGACCTCAAGACCTCGAGTCACGGGAAACTGGTAAACGCCTTTGATTCCCTTTTTGTTCAGCTCGATGATCTCGGATTTTTTGGCATCCTTCTCCATGCCCTCGATCCACAATCCGTCGATCACCACGCCGGGGGCCGTGATCTTGAACAGCGGAAAGGGTTTGCCTCGGCTGATCAGGTGAGGCTTGGCACTGGCGGGATCCAAGCTTTCGGCACGAATCGTGATCGATTGAGTGATCTCCAGGGTGGGCTCTCCGGTCAGATCCAT
Source organism: uncultured Bacteriovorax sp. (assembly GCA_964508305.1). GTDB lineage: Bacteria > Bdellovibrionota > UBA1018 > UBA1018 > UBA1018 > CAIOHW01. The sequence goes on along the minus strand of CAZDSX010000109.1, from coordinate 747 downwards.
CTGGGCCGAGTTGCTCAGAACCAGCACCTCACCGTCCACGGATCGTGAAAGGGCGCCCTTCAATTCCTCCAAAGTGGAGATCGGATCCAGGCTCGCCAGGCCCGAGGGCTTGCGGACGAGATCGACCGTGGAACAACCGGTCAGCAGAACTGCGGCAAAGATACACCCAAGCCTCATGCTGAGCTTATCGGGTATCTTTACGGAATAATTAAATAATTCGCCTTCAGAATACTGCAGCTAAAACGAGCCAAACCTCAGGACATCCCGGATCGCATCGGTGACGGCCTCGGGGCATTCCTTTTGGGGAAGGTGCCCGCAGTCGTCCACCTCCCGGAAACTCGACATGACCTCGGGTGTGAGCTTTCTGAAGGCCTGGCCATCCGTGGGAAGGAGGATTCGGTCCTGCTTTCCCCAGACAACCACGGTGGGGACTCGGACCTTGCCCAGTTGGGCATCCAGCCGGTCGGAAGCGACCTGCGCCTCAAGCGCCCGACGCACCACGCTGCGCTGGATCTTTTGGATCACAGCCTCCCAGACCCAGTCCGGGTAGCCGAGGTCGGGGCGCGCATTGGCCCGCCCCCAGAACTCGCGGACCGACTCGGTCGTGGGCTCTGCAAGCGCCCTCACCCCTTTGGCAACGGCCCCATGGCTGTCGGCCTGGACGGCGAGCCCTGCAGGAGCCAGGAGCACCAGACCCCGGACCTGCTCAGGCCTCAGGAGAGCCACCCAGGAGGCTACCCAGCCCCC
>CAZDSX010000108.1:2110-3127 GCA_964508305.1 uncultured Bacteriovorax sp. | reverse complement strand
CCCTCCCATCGTATGGCAGCACCTTTAGTTCTGGCTCGCTGGCGGAAAATATCCCACCCCTTGCGCGACTCACCGGAAGTGGATCGAGTGCAAATTCTTACAGCGGTGCTCGAGGCTTTGGAGATCGGGAATCATAAGGAGCTTGGGCATGGATAGTTGGCGCCTTATTGGCCCTGAAAAACCTCATCTCGATGCCACTCAAGATACTCGGGTTTTGGCGGGGTGTCCTTCCAGTCCGAGATCTTCTGGTCTCTGAGAGCTTCGATGAGGGTCTTGCTGATTTCGTCTTGGGCGATTAGCGCTGGTGAGACAAGGATCTTGAGCTCCTTGCTCACGCCAAGGACTCCTCGGTCAAAGGCAATGTGGTGGAGGCGGCAGAGGGCCAGTCCATTGTCGATTTCATCTGGCCCCTCAAACTTCCTAAATCGAATGTGAGAACCTGGCCTGGAATCGGCAAAAGGCGCAGCGCTCACGGAAGTTGCGTTTGACTCCAATCCTGAACTCGGCTGAACGAGGTCCAAGCTCCGAGCCAGCGGGAAGGGTTCCCGGCTGGGCGAGGTTGAGGCCCAAATATTCGATGAGTTCTTCTTGAAGAGCATCTGGAATCCACTTTTGAAGCAGCGCCTGGGCCACCGCGGATCGTGCGGCGGAGTTCTTGGAGAGGAGCTCGAAAGCTTCTGGGGACAAGGATGCCTTGGTCTCGGCATGGGTGAGGATGCCTATCAGTGGGTTGCCGGGGTCGTGCTGACCTTCGGGCCATCGAATGCTCCAGAAGCCATCACTCTTGAGGTAGTAAAACGGCTGCTCTGGCTTGGGCCCACCTTGCCCCATGCGACCCCCAAAGTTGCGGATCAGGTAGTCGAGCTCCTCGCGGATCTCATCGAACCTAAACTCATTGGCCTGCCGTGGGTTCTTGGACAGGCGCGAACAGATCAGCAGGAGCAGCAGGGGCTTTTTGAGGGCCGGGCCAAAATGCGAACGATCCACCCGAATCCCATCGACGAGCTGGAGGAGTTG
>CAZDSX010000108.1:0-2100 GCA_964508305.1 uncultured Bacteriovorax sp. | reverse complement strand
CCATTGATCGTGGGGAGTGTGTCCGGTTGGACCACTCACAACGGCCTCTTCCGAGGCAATGGGCATCCCCATGATGGTGGCCCTCCACACCTGCTAAACTACAGGCGGCTCAATACGGGTATCGCGCACATTTGAGGCGATTGATGCATCAGCCAGGGGCGATGCTGGCCATTGAAATTGGTGACCACAAGAGGATGGAGCATGGTTGATCGCTTTATTTCTAATTTACAACTATTCATCCTGACCCCTCCTGTCACACCCCCGATCTAGTGTGCTCCCCTATGAATCAAGCCATCCACCAGGCGGTAGACGCCGGTGATCTCAATCTGTTGTGGAATCTCGTGATCGCAGGCGAGCACTCGCCGGACGTACTCGATGACAATGGCGATGCGCCCATCCATCGCGCCATTCGAAAGGGCGATAGCGTAATGTTTGTGGGACTTTTTAATGTCAACGCCAACCTCGATGCGCGCGATCGACGCGGTTGGAATGCCCTGCACCTGGCTGCGGAGCTCGGGAGGTGGGAGATGATCCATCTGCTCGTGGCCTGGGGCCTTCCGGTGGATGTGCGGACGCAGGACGAGCGGGAGGCAACGGCCCTTCATATCGCAGCCGAGAGTGGCAACGAGTGGTGCATCCGGGAGCTTGCCGCCAAGGGCGCCTCGCTCGATGCAAGGCTCACGAGCGGCGAGACGCCGCTTGCGCTCGCTTTTCGCGCAAAAAAGGCATCGGCAGCCCGCAAGCTGGGGGCACTCAGGGTTTAGGCGCGGGCCCCACTCGGCGGTACTTCCACTTAAAGATCTCCCCGTAGGCGCTATCGAGCAGCTGGTCTTTAAAGTCACTCAAAAAGGCCTCTTTACCGGGCTTATTCGAGGGCCACACCCAGTCCAAGTACTGCCAGGCCTTGGCTTCGTTGCCTGAGTAGATCAGGTCAAGCATCGTGCCCCAAAAGGCAGGTGTGCCGGGCGGAAAAATGCCGTCCTGATCCGTACGCTTGTCGATCGCAATGTAAGGCTCAGCCGTGAAGCGTTTGGCCAGTGCGCGTGCCTCCTTGCGAAGGGCGGCATCCGAGGGTGGGGGCTTTTTCATGAGATCAAATTGCGTCTCAAGGCGCCCCTCGTGGGCCCGGACCAAACGAAGTGCAGCTGGGCTGTCGGAGAACGGCGCGTTCCAGTAGGCAAATGAGTAGTCGAGGGTGGCAAAGACCACCCCGTCTCCATCCGGAAAGCGGCGAGCTGCAATGATGTCACCGTGGGAGAGGTCGATCGCCTCGACATCGTGGAGTTTTGGCCCGAGCTCATAAACCCAGAGCTCAACGCAGCAATGCGCTCCGCCCGTAAAGCCCGTGATCATCACATCGGGAGTGCCATCGCCCGTCTTGTCGGCAATCCGAGAGAGCGCGCGTGATTTTTTGGGTTCGTCCTTTCCGCCAATGAACTGCTGATGGGTGATCCCATAGGCAAAGGAGTTGACCTCGATCACGCCTTTCCTGGAAAGGGTGTGTCCACCGGCGGGGGCGAACTCGGAGTCGGGGTCGCCTTCCCAGGTCTCGATCGTGTAGCCATTGAGAGTGCGCGAGTCCGTGCGCCTGAAGCCGGGAGGACGCGTGAAGTGGTCCTGCCAGCCCAGCTGGATTCGAACAGGTTCATGGTCGGTCCGCGTCATGCCCACCCGGAGTCGGTAGGTGCCGGATTGCCGCAAGCGAACGGCTCGAAAGTCAGAGTCGGTCATGGCGTAGTAGCCTTGAGGGTCGACCAGCCTGACGACGACGGGGTCATCATCCAACTGAAATGTCGGAAGCCCCGTGATCTGGAAGATTCCGTCGCGCTCGCCTTGGATCAAAAATTCAGCCGGCTGGTTCGGCCCGATCGTGACCTCGACGAGTTGATGGGGAGGAAGCTCGGGGGACACCCTGGCAGGCTGGATGCGGGCCGTGCTGCAGGCTGAGAGGAGTGTGATGGGGAGGAGCAAAAGAGGGAGGAGGCTCAGCATAGGACTGCCAAATTCGCCGATGGGACTGACAGGTGGGGTCAGATCAGTGAGGGTAAAAATGGTCGGGGTGACAGGATTCGAACCTGCGACCTCTTCGTCCCGAACGAA
>CAZDSX010000107.1:0-3348 GCA_964508305.1 uncultured Bacteriovorax sp. | reverse complement strand
TGGTCAGGTCTTCGGGGAGGCCAAGTGACTGAAAGTCCATTCCTGACATCATATACCCGGGACGCGCGGCTTGCATTGAGTTAGCTTGCGGGCATGGGCGATTCGCCATCCACCCGAAAGAAAGACCCCCTCGAGGGCAAAACACTCGAGATGATCTTGAATGAGCTCGTCGCACATTACGGCTGGGAGGAACTGGGCCGGAGGGTCCGGATCAACTGCTTCAGGAGCGATCCGAGCATCCCCTCCAGCCTGAAATTCCTGAGGCGCACCCCCTGGGCACGCTCCGAGGTCGAGGAACTCTACCGAGACTTCCTCTGGGAAAAAGAAGGCAAGTAGGTCACTTGCGCCACTTCACTTGCGCTTTAGCAGAGGAGCGTAGGCGCTCCAATTGGCGCGAGCGAGCACAAGCTCGAGAGCGAGGATCACAATCGTCATGACCACACCCTCTGGAGCGAGGACTGCGTGGAAAAGAACGATATTGACGATGATCGGAGCCAGGAGCACGAGCGCCAGAGGCACGAACTGGCCAGCCAGCAGCAGGGCTCCACAGATCACTTCGATCCCCTTGATCAGCGGGAACATGTACCCCGTGGCGGCGAGCGCGCCGGCAAACGCACCGGCAGCTTCCGGCATCGGGGGCTGGGGCAGGAACTGCAGGAAGCCATTCAGGCCGAACACAAAGAAGATCAGACCAAGCAGGATGCGGGCAGCGAGCACGACTTTGGCGTTCATCAGGGAGCCTTTCTGTTGAGAATGGGTTGATGCTCTCCATGATTCAGGATCCTGGATCTTTTTGACAGCGCTAAGTTCGCTAGCGCCCTTCGACCCTCGCCCGTGCATCCAAGAAACTCCAGGCCACGAATCGGCTCATCTTCTGTCCCTGCGCCATGTCCACGGTGACCCCATCCGTGACACCCGCCTTCTTGAGTGCCTGGTAGATGGGCGGAAGATTTCCCTCGCGCGAAACCAGAATCGAAAACCACTGCACCTGCCGTGAAAAGCGGACACTCTCACGGATCAACCGCTCGGCAAATCCCACTTCACCGCCCGGACACCAGAGCTCGGACTCGCGTCCGCCAAAGTTGAGGCCGCGCTGGGGTGACCTGCCCAGGTTGCGCCACTTTCGAGCGCTCCCTTCCTGGGCCTCCTCCATCGATGAATGGAAGGGCGGATTGCACATCACCGCGTGGAGCCTGAGGCCTGGAGGGATCACACCCTCGAGCATCTTCTGGGGCGAAGACTGCCTGACCAACTCCACCCCTCCAGCGAGCCCCGTGTTTGCCTGGACGATCCTTCGGGAGGACTCCAGCGCCACGGTGTCGATATCCGAGGCGATGAATTTCCATCCATATTCGTACCTGCCGAGGATCGGATAGATGCAGCTCGCACCCACTCCGATGTCCAGCACGCAGACTGAATCCCCCTTGGGGATCGAGCCACCCCGATCTCCTGCAAGGAGGTCGGCCAGATAATGGATGTAGTCGGCACGACCCGGGATCGGCGGACACAGGTAGCCTTCCGGAATCTTCCAGTCCTTGACGCCGTAATACGATGCCAGGAGCGCACGGTTGAGCGCTTGGACGGCATCTGCCTCTGAAAAGGGAATCGAAGACTCACCTCGCGGAGTACGAGTGATCCAGCGGGCCAGCTCGGGGCTCGCCTTGAGCAAGGCTGCAAAGTCGTATCGGCCTTGATGTCGATTTCGAGGATGAAAGGGGGCTGCGCCTCGGCCCGAAGTCGACATCGGGCTATCCGAGATCCACTGCGTGCAGCAGGAAGCGTCCGGGTTCGGTCTTAAGACCTTCGCGAACCAGGTGCCGCACCATTTCCGGGATGGTAGTCCCCGTCCAACGCCTCAGACTGGGAGGCATCCACGGCGCAAGCTTCCTCCAAGCCAAGATGGATGCACGCTCGAGCGGACGATTCTCCGCGCGTTCACCAATCAGGAGACTCGGCCGAACGATCACGACCCTGGGGATCTTGAATGACTTCACGCCATCCTCTGCCTCGCCCTTGGTGCGGGAGTACAACGTGAAGGCCTTGGAGCTGGCGCCAATGGCAGAGACCAGGACAAAACTCCTGCCACCGCGGGTCTCGCAGAGCTTGGCAAAAGCCATGACGGCATCAAAATCCGAGCGCCTAAAAGCCCCGCGTGAGCCCTCTTTACGGATGGTCGTACCGATGCAGCAAAAGTACACATCTCCTGTGGCCCCCTCATCGAAGGAGACCAGCTCGAGCTTGGAATGTGTAGGAAGGCCATGCCGCGCGCGCACGAGAGCGATCACTCGGGTGATGCGAGGATCCTCAAGAAGTTCCTGGACCAGTGCCTTGCCGGTGAGTCCGGTCGCGCCTGCGACGACTGCGATCATGCGCGGACCCTACAGTCTGGCGCAGAAAAACAAAAGCCCCCCAGGCTTTCGCCTGGAGGGCCAATGTTTACTCGAACCGAAAAGGACTATTCGTCCTTGCCGGGCTTGAGAGCTGCCTTGAGCTTGTCGCCAAGGAGATCTCCCATGGAGGTCTTCTTGGAGCCTTCGCCCATGTACTTCTCGTAGTTGGCGCGCTCTTCGGAACGGCCGAGCTGCTTGATCGAGAGGCCGATACGGCGCTCCTTGGGTTCGATCGAGAGGATCTCGGCGCGGACCTTGTCGCCCACCTTGAGGACGTCAGCCGGCTTTTCGATGCGGTGATCGGCGATTTCGCTGACGTAGATGAGGCCTTCGATGCCTTCTTCCAGTTCAACGAATGCACCGAAGTCCGTCAGCTTGGTCACGACGCCATCGATGGCGGTGCTGACCTTGTAACGGGACTTGATGCTGTCCCACGGATCGCGCTCGAGCTGCTTGATGCCGAGCGAGAACTTCTCGTTGATCTTGTCGATCCCGAGAACCACTGCGCGGAGCTTGTCGCCCTTCTTGAACTTCTCGGAGGGGTGGGCGAATTTCTTCGTCCAGGCCAGATCCGAGACGTGCACGAGGCCGTCGATGCCGAGGCCGATGTCGACGAACACGCCGAAGTCGGTGACCGACTTGACTTCGCCGTCGACCTGCGTGCCGACAGGATGCTTGATCTCAAGCTCGTCCCAGGGGTTGTTCTGGAGCTGCTTGAGGCCGAGGCTGATGCGCTTGTTCTTCGAATCCACTTCGAGAACCTTGCATTCCACTTCGTCGCCCACGTTGATGAGCTTGGAGGGGTGCTTGACGCGTTCGGTCCACGACATTTCGGAGACGTGGATGAGGCCTTCGATGCCGTCTTCCAGTTCAACGAATGCGCCGTAGTCCTTGAGGCTGACGACCTTGCCCTTGACGGTGATGCCGACAGGGAACTTGAATTCAGCATCGTCCCACG
>CAZDSX010000106.1:0-3379 GCA_964508305.1 uncultured Bacteriovorax sp. | reverse complement strand
ATAATTGCAGCCAATGTAATCCATGCGGCGCATGAGACTAAGACCGAGAAACTGCTCTTCTTGGGGAGCTCGTGTATCTATCCAAAATTCGCGCCCCAGCCGATCCCGGAAAATTCGCTGCTGACTGGGCCACTTGAGTCCACTAATGAAGGTTATGCGTTAGCAAAGATCGCCGGACTCAAACTTTGTGAAATGTATCGTCGGCAGTATAACAGGCGTTTCATTTCAGCGATGCCAACCAATCTCTACGGTCAGAATGACAACTTTCATCCGTTGAATTCGCACGTCATTCCGGGAATGCTACGTCGTTTTCACGAGGCCAAAAACGCTGGCAGACAGGAGGTGACTGTTTGGGGGACCGGGACTCCCAAGCGTGAGTTCCTCCATGTGGACGATCTAGCGCGGGCTTTGGAAGTTTTGATGCAAGTTTACGAGGATCCAACCACGATCAACGTTGGCAGCGGAGAGGAGGTCACGATTCGCGGCCTGACGGAAGTGATCTCAAGCGTAACGGGCTTTGCAGGTGGCATAGCTTTCGACTCGACCAAGCCTGACGGAACCCCCAGAAAGATCATGGACTCCACTAGGATGCGCGCTTTGGGATGGAGTCCTAAATTTACTCTCGCGCAAGGACTGACACGAACCTACGAATGGTGCGTTGCGAACGGGGTTTTCAACTGAATTCAATCCTCGCAGTTAGTGAGCCATGAGGACCTGGTGTGGATCCAGACCCTCTAAGACTAGGTCCTCTCTAACCATGAGCTCTACGAGCTGGTCGAACGAGGTACGGGGTTTCCAGCGCAGTTTTTCACGGGCCTTGCTTGCGTCGCCGATCAGCAGATCAACCTCTGTCGGGCGATAGTATCGCGGATCAATCTTCACGTAGTCCTTCCAGTCGCGTCCCACAAGACCAAAGGCACGATCCAGGAAGTCGCGAACTGAGTAGGTATCACCTGTAGCCACCACGTAATCGTCGCCCTTTTCCTGCTGGAGCATCAGCCACATAGCTTCAACGTAGTCCTTTGCATAACCCCAGTCGCGCTTGGCGTCGAGATTACCGAGGAAAAGTTCCTTTTGCGTACCCTTGACGATCCTCGCCAGGGCGCGGGTGATCTTGCGGGTCACGAAGGTTTCGCCGCGGCGGGGAGACTCGTGGTTGAACAAGATCCCATTGGATGCGTGGAGGTTGTAGGCCTCACGGTAGTTCACAGTGATCCAGAATCCATAAACCTTTGCGCAGCCATAAGGGCTTCGGGGGTAGAAAGGCGTGGTCTCTTTTTGGGGCACTTCCAGGACTCTTCCGTACATTTCGGAGCTAGAGGCTTGGTAAAACCGAGTTGCGATTCCGGTATCTAGAATCGCGTCTAAAAGGCGGATCGTACCCAGCCCAGTGACATCGGCGGTGTATTCCGGGATATCAAAACTCACTCGCACATGGCTCTGAGCTCCCAGATGGTAGATTTCGTCTGGTTTGATCTGCCGAAGCAAGCGGTTCAGCCCGCTACCGTCGGACAGGTCACCGTGGTGTAGAAATAGCCTCGAGCCCATGACGTGTGGGTCTTGATAGAGGTGGTCGATCCGGCCGGTATTGAATGAGCTGGAGCGACGTATGATCCCATGAACCTCATAGCCCTTTTCAAGAAGAAGTTCGGCTAAGTAAGAGCCGTCCTGACCTGTAATGCCGGTGATGAGTGCTTTTTTGCTCGCGGTCATAGGATTCTTTGGATTCCTCTAGGAGGCCCCCGTGTAACGAAAATCCTTGATATTCTCCAGCCGAATTTGGGTATGTTGGAGGGCACGATGATCATCGTGGAGCTTTTAGGCGGTCTGGGGAACCAGCTCTTCCAGTATGCTGCAGGAATGGCGCTTGCCCGAAGGCTGGGGGTGCCTCTCAAGCTGGATATCAGCGCCTTCGACCGTTATCAGCTACGGCGCTACGAGCTATGCAAGTTCAGGATTAGCGCCCCTATTGCGACACCTGATGAGGTCCGGCGGCTTGCGCCGACCGGCAACCGAATAAGTCGGGCGCTTTGGCGGCTGCGACACGGGGCTTCGAGAGCTTATTGCGAGGAAAAGGGCTTCGTTTATGATCCGAAGTTTCTTGAGCTGCAAGACCCATCCTACCTGCGAGGCTACTGGCAGGTGCCGCGCTACTTCGAGCCAATCGCCGACCAACTGAGGTCAGAATTTCAGCTCAAAACCTCCCCAGAAGGACGGAATCGCGAGCTCATTTCTGCGATGAGAGGGTGCTCATCGGTTGCGGTGCATGTGCGCCGGGGAGATTATGTGAGTAATCCGGAGGCTGCAAAGTTTCATGGTATTTGTGGCCTAGAATACTACGAGACGGCGGCCGAGCGGATGGTTTCTGTCGTTAATGATGCCCGTTTTTTTGTTTTTTCAGATGAACCGGATTGGTGCAAGGTCCACTTGAGGCTACCTGGTCCGGTGACTTACGTGAATAATAACTCGCCGGACAATGGTGAAGAAGATCTTCGGCTCATGTCTTCGTGTCGGAATCACATTATCGCTAACAGTAGTTTTAGCTGGTGGGGCGCTTGGCTCGGCCGATCGCCGATCCAGAAGGTGTTTGCGCCCGCTCGCTGGGTGTTGGCTGAATCCCAACAGGCTAGTGATATTTTGCCTGATGGCTGGGAGAAAGTGGGACACTAAGAGCGAATCTGGTGCGTGTGCCAGACGGTGTCGAAACCACTGACTAAGAGAAAAGCTATCGCGAGTGTCGAATAAAAAGTGGTTGGTGCGATTATTGTTGGGAGCAGTTCGGTTCCCATCACCGGCTGGTCTTGATGGAAGGCTGTGCGTGTCTTGTATCACGCTTTGCAACGCTGCATTTTTGTGGGATTCCTGTTGAACTATGCCGGCTGTATCCATCTTGATGACCGCCTACAATTCGGAGGCACACCTCGTTCCCACGCTGCGAAGTGTCGTTGAGCAAAGCTACTCGGATTTTGAGCTGGTGGTGATCGACGACGCATCCAATGATCGAACACCGCAGATACTTCAAGAATGGGCAACCAAAGATCATCGGATTCGGGTTTTTAGGAACGAGAAGAACCTTGGGTTGTCACTATCACTAAATCGTGGATTGGATCTGGTGCGGGGCGAGTTCATAACGCGTCTCGACTCCGATGACATTTCGGTACTCGAGCGGCTCCAGAGGCAGGTGGATTTTTTGCGCAGAAACCCTGAAGTGGGGATCTGTGGCTCAAATGTGATTTCCATGGATGAAAACGGGGTGCCTTTTACTGGCCCGTGGTTTACCAAGAGTTCCGTCCCGATTGAATGGCGACTCATCTGGGAGTCAACTTATGCGGCCTCGTCCGTCACATTCCGTGCAGAGATTTTTCATAAAACTGGGTAT
>CAZDSX010000105.1:2351-3494 GCA_964508305.1 uncultured Bacteriovorax sp. | reverse complement strand
TAAGAGTTCTGCATTGCCGCATCCGCTACTATCACAAAGGCGCACAAAAGCATGATCGGGTGCCCTTACTAGACTAGCTTTGAGCCCAACCTGCTCCGCCAGCAGAAGGGTAATGGTACTCAGGCCAATGCAGTGTCCGCGCTTAACTCGGATTACCTCATTGGGGAGGATGTTAAGGATGTTGCTACGCGATTCCAGGGATGTGTCCGCGGTCATTCCAAGGTCGAGAAAGAGGTACCCTGCTAGGTCCTCCTTTGAGGCACTTTCCCCATGTTTTGATTGAAACCCCTCCGATGACAGCTTCAACCACCTCCTGATTGCGTCTCTCTCGCTGTCTAAACCTGCGTCAGTCAGGAATCCCTCAACAGCAGACTTATATGAGTCAAAGCGATCCCTTTTGGAAGGGGATGTCTTTTGGCTGGCGCATGCGATGGCGAAGGCAGCTAGTATAAGGGCAGAAGCAGTTCTTAAGGGTCGGGAGGTTAACATTCCCTTAAGAGAATAGGATGGAATACCGCATGGTTGAAGCAAATAGAACACAGTTGGATGAGGTAGCCTCCGAGGCGTTGCTTTCTAATCCTCTATGTTTTTATATTTCTCAGCTTGTCTCCATTGGAGAGGTTCGCTCTGAGCGAGAGCTATTGCTAAGGATGGATCAGGCTGCCGGTGTTGAGGCTTCTGTCCGCATGGCTTTATTGCGGCTCGCTGATGCGGGCCTAATCGAGTTTGATCACCTCACAGGTGTGATTGGACCCAGAAAATCTAATTTCCGAGTGCGTTTCACTGGTCCAGTCCAAGCTCGACTGTTTCCGGCGATGTTCTCGAAATTGAGTTTGAGGGCGGTATCCGATTTGGTGGTTTCCGGATACCCCCCAGTAATGTTCTGTTTCTCCGACGATCCTGAGACGGAGCGCGAGATTCGGGTTGAGATGGATCTCTTCCGTGTACGAATGCGCGAGATTGGGGACAGAGCGCGAACTAGGAAAGTTCAGGGTCTTCGTGCTGTAGGAATGTTTAACTCGAGGCTGCTGGGGCGTGATGTGGTTGCGCACGAAATTGAGATGATTGATGAAGACTCCAATGAAAGGCTTCTTCGGTCCGTCAGGCAGTCGAGTGATGCAGTGAGATTTTTCGCGCATGATG
>CAZDSX010000105.1:0-2341 GCA_964508305.1 uncultured Bacteriovorax sp. | reverse complement strand
TTCAGGGACTTCGCAGTACGTGGAACTATGGCGCAGCAGCTGGAGTTAATTAATAGCATCATTGAGAAGTTGGATAGGTCGGTAGAGTCCTTTAATCGTGGCACTTCCGCCCAAACGGGGACTGACACAGTATCCTTGGTAGAGCTGATAAATCGGGTGCGTTTGCTTGCTACGCCATCGCTTCCAGCAGATATAAAATTTACTTGTGACACTAGACTTCATGGATCCCACGCCTGCCCCGCCGACCCGAATCTCATTGAGGATCTTCTTATGAACCTCATAAAGAACTCCTGTGAGTCGTTAGTCACGTCAGGCTGTGGTGGTAGTCTTGGCCTATTGGTATCTCAAAATGATGCGGGGATTTCATTCCGAGTCTTGGATTCTGGTCCAGGGCTGTCAGAGAAAGCTTATGATGAAATTTTCGTAAATAGACGTGTCTACACGAGTAAGCCTGGCGGCTGGGGAGAGGGTTTACTAGGTGTAATGAATCGCCTTCGTTCCCTCGGTTCTGATCTTGAGTATTTCAGAGTGGATGGGGTTACCATTTTTCAGTTTGTTCTGCGCTAGTTACTGCTTTCTTGGGCAGTGGTCTAATCGAAGGCACGGTTAGAGCCCCACTGTTGCTTTGGTCTGGCAGCAGTCGCCTCACCACTTCATACGCATGAAGTAGCGGATGAAATGATGCCTCAAGGCCGCCTTAACGTGCCACCGCCTGGTCCCTTGGACATGGAGCCTTCGATCTTGGCCGAGAGCGCCTTGATGCGAGACTTTTGAGCGGGCGTGAGTTTCTCGTAGAGCTTTTCTGGATTTTTTTGCGAATCGGCCATCAGCTGCTGGAGCTTGGAAACATCGCCCCCCGTGTTTTCCACGAGTGAGCTAAAGATCTCCGACGCGATCTGATAAAGCTCCCGATGCTCTGCACCGCCGCCAGTCAGTGCCAGTGCCGACTGATCCGCCTTGCGTGCACCTGCATCCGTGGTCATGAGCTTTTCGAGCGCGGCCGGATCACCCAGAAGCTTTTGCGTCTCAGCGAGCGCCGAGCGCGTGGCCGCATCCATCTCGGCAAGAGCCATTGTAGAAAATGAGATCGATAGAAAAAAAACCGCCAACGCCGCCCGAGGGGCCCATCGATAGGTCATCAATATAGTTTAGCCGAGAAGTCCCGCCCGCGCCGGCACAGGACTTAAGTGCGTAAAAAGAAAGGGCGCCTTAAAACGGTGATCCCGCCTCAGCGAGCGTCTTCATCCCAGCATCGCGAGCCGAGACCAGCGGGTCGCGCACGGGCCAGTCGATGCCAAGTGCGGGATCGTTCCACCGAATGCCGCCTTCAGTTTCGGGATTGTAGATCGCATCGACCTTGTAAAGGACGTCGGCGGGTTCATTTCCCATCACACAAAAGCCGTGGGCAAAGCCCGCAGGAACCCACAAAAGCCTACCGTTGAGAGCGCTGAGCTCGACACCGTAGGTTTTGCCAAAAGTGGGCGATGCACGCCGAATATCAACTGCCACGTCCCAGATCCTTCCACCGACACAGCCGACGAGCTTTCCTTGTGCAGGCTGGGTCTGAAAGTGAAGGCCACGGAGCACACCGGGGGCCGAGCGCGAATGGTTGTCCTGTACGAACTGGGAGGGGAGTCCGTTTTCAGCGAAGCGCTCTGCCTGGAAGCGCTCCACAAAAAATCCGCGCTCATCGCCGTGGACAGTGAGCTGGACGAGCTTGAGGCCGGCGAGACCGGTCTCAAGAACGGCAAAAGGCTTTTTGAATTCGACAGCGGACGACATCTCGGTACCTACCCAGAGTGTGAGTTGAACTTAAGATCGAGGCACTCATCCAGGCCGTGCTCCCACTGAGGGAGTCTTACGCCGAGCACTTCACGTGCGCGCGAACAATCGAGCCTGGAGTTGAGGGGACGGCGTGCCGGAGTGGGGTATTCGCTGGACGCAATCGCCGCCACTTCGCGAACCGAAAGCTTGGCGCCGCGAGCCCGTGCGCCTTCAAAAATCTTGGAGGCAAACCCATGCCAGCTCGTCTCGCCGCCACCGCAGAGGTGATAGACGCCGCTCGGAAACGTTGTTCCGCCCGACTCGATCTCCACGGCGCGCTCGAGTGCGTCGATCGCAGCCAATGCCAGATGCGGAGCGTAGGTTGGAGCGCCCACCTGATCGGCGACCACTTTTAGGCTCTCGCGTTCGGCACCCAGCCTGAGCATGGTGTTCAGAAAGTTCTTTCCCGTCGAATCGTAGACCCAGGAAGTCCTGAACGTCAAAAAGCGTCCGCCGGCTCCTGCAACCGCGCGTTCACCCTCAAGCTTGGTGCGGCCGTAGGTGTTGAGCGGATCAG
>CAZDSX010000104.1:0-3733 GCA_964508305.1 uncultured Bacteriovorax sp. | reverse complement strand
TCATCAAGATGAAGCGCCGCAAGCAGTATCGCCGCACCCAGGGTCATCGCCAGGAACAGACCCAGCTCCTCGTGACCTCGGTCGCAAACGGCGCAGGCGAAACGGCTACCCTTTCGGCAGCTGACAAGACCGCCTTCCTCGCCAAGTTCCACACCAACCTCAAGGCCAAGGGCCCGGCACGTACTGCCAAGACCCTCGGCTCCCGCAAGCGCATGGCTGCTGCGGCTGGTGCCTCCAAGAAGGCAGCAGCTCCCAAGGCCACGAAGCCTGCGAAGGCAACTAAGTAAGCTCGACGAAAGAGCGGGAGTTTAATCAGCCATGGCACATAAAAAAGCAGGCGGTAGTTCCAAGAACGGTCGTGACAGTAATCCGAAGATGCGTGGCGTGAAGCGCTACGGCGGCCAGATCGTCAAGACGGGCGAAATCCTCGTTCGCCAGGTCGGGACCAAGTTCCACGCTGGACGCAACGTCGGCCTCGGCCGCGACTTCACCCTGTACGCCCTCGTGGCCGGCACCGTGAAGTTCGAGCGTTTCGACAAGACCCGCAAGCAGGTTTCGGTCTACCCGGCCGCCTAAGCCTCCGCTTTCAGGTTTTCAAAACTGAAGTCACTGCGGGAGCCAGCTCACAAAGCTGGCTCTTTGCACTTTCGGGCCAAGACGCCCACCAGAAAGCTCCATGCGTTTTATCGACGAAGCCACCATCCGAATCTCAGCAGGCCGCGGCGGACCCGGCTCCGTGAGCTTTCGTCGTGAAACCTTCGAGCCGCGCGGAGGACCCGATGGCGGTGATGGCGGAGCCGGCGGTGACGTGATCTTCAAGGCAGATGGCCAGATCACCACGCTCCAGGACATCCGCTACAAGCGCGAGTACAAGGCCGATAGCGGCGACCACGGCAGCGGCTCCAACAAGGCCGGACGCGACGGCAAGGATCTCGAGCTCACCGTGCCCGTGGGCACGATCGTTCGCGATGCGGATTCTGGCGAAGTGCTGATCGAGTTCGAAACCCACGGCCAGACCTGGCTTGCCTGCAAAGGCGGACGGGGCGGCAAGGGCAACTCCCACTTTGCGACGGCAACCTTCCAGGCTCCCAAGTTCGCGCAGCCCGGTGAAGAAGGCGAATTCAAGGAGATCAAGCTTGAGCTCAAGCTCCTGGCTGACGCCGCAATCATTGGCTTTCCAAACGCCGGCAAGTCCACGCTCATTTCGCGCATCAGCGCCGCCCGCCCCAAGATCGCGGATTATGCGTTCACCACGCTCGTCCCCAATCTGGGCGTGGTCCAGACCGACAACTACAAGACCTTTGTCGTCGCCGACATTCCAGGACTGATTGAAGGTGCGCATCGCGGAGCGGGCCTTGGACATAAGTTTTTGCGGCATATCGAACGCACTCGCGTCTTCATCCACCTGCTCGACGGGACCCAACTCCTCGAAGACGTGACCAAGCCTGGCGAAGAGAGCTTCGACAAGGGAATCGAGATGGTCGTCGAACGCTACAAGACCATTCGTAATGAGCTCGGACTGTTCAACGAATCGCTGCTCCACAAGCCCGAGATCGTGGCCATCAACAAACTCGACCTGTTCGAGAGCGAACCCGAGATCATCCAGCGCGCCCGCAAGGCGCTTCGCGAACGCCTCACCGAGATCCGAGGCGTGCACCCCGAAGGCGACGAGCCCTTCCTGCTTTCCGGCGTGAGCGGTGATGGCATCCGCCAGCTCCTGTTTGCCGTTCAAAAACAAATCGAAGCCGGATGGGCAAAAGACCAGGGCCGTGAGGCCGAAAAGAAGATCCGTCTTCCCGACGACGAGGATCTCCAGTAGCCATGCCTGCCCCAATGATCGGGGTATTCGGCGGTACGTTTGATCCGCCACACCTCGGACACCTCGAAGCCATCCAGGGCGTTCTCCAGGACCCGGGTTTTGAGCACCTTTGGATCCTTCCCTCGGGTAATCCAGCGGGAAAACACCCCACCCTATCGCCCTCGCAGCGCCTCGAACTCGCGCGACTCGCCTTTGAAGGGGTTCGCCATACCGAAGTCCTCGACACCGAAGTCCGGTGGACGGAGAGCCACCCCGGAGACACCTCCACCACTTGGAAGATCCTCCCCGAGCTTGAAAAGAGGGCCCATGGTCAGCCCCTTTGCTGGATCATCGGTACCGACCAGCTCGAAAGCCTCCATCGCTGGGATCAATTTCCAGAGGTTCTCTCGCGCCTCCACTGGCTGGTCCTGGAGCGAAAGGGTGCCACCCGGGAGGGTGGCAATTTGTCTCAGTTCCAAGCCTCGGGCCTCATCCAGCCTGACCCGGGCGTCCGCTCGCGATCGGGAAGAACAGGCTACCGGACCCGCTCAGGCACGAGCCTGCTCGTGGTCCCCACTGAGGCCAGGGCCGTGAGCTCGACTGCCATCCGGGAAGCCCTCGCCCGCACCGGTAGGCCACCCGAGGGGCTCCTTTTACCCGTCATCGAGGCGCGTTTGAAGGTCGAGGGCCTCTATGGTAGCCACTCGACATGAGCAAAGTATCGCTAGCCAGCCTCGAAGACTCCAAGTCCCGTGCCCTTGAGTGCGCGCGCGCAGCCATCGACAAGAAGGCCGAAAACCTCAAGATGCTCGACATCTCCAAGATCTCGGGCTTCTGCGACTACTTTGTCATCTGCAGCGGCATGTCGGATCGCCAGGTCCAGAGCATCGCCGACTCGGTCGAGAAACACCTCAAGGCGCAGGGCGCGAAGACTCGCGCCTACGAAGGCTACTCTGACGGTCGCTGGGTGCTCATGGATTTTGGTGACGTAGTCGTCCACATCTTCCAGGACGCGCTTCGCGAGTACTATGACCTCGAAGGGCTCTGGGCGGATGCTCCGCGCGTGGCCATTCCTTCCGAGTTCTACGGTCCGGCCGCAAGCCGCTCCAACTGAGACGGAACCCTGCGATGAGGATCGAAGTCCTCGCTTTCGGCAAACTCCGGGGCCCCGGGCTGCGCGAGGCGGCCGATCACTACCTCAAGCTTTCATCCAAATTCGTCTCGATCACTGAGCGTGAGCTCAAGCCCATCCCCGTGCCTGACAAGGCCGAAGCCACACGCCTCCAGATCCAATCGCGCGAGCAGTCCATCATTGAAGGCGCGCTTTCGCCGCGCTCCTGCCTCTATCTGCTCGACGAAGGAGGCAAATCGCTCAAGACCACGGAGTGGGCCGAACTTTTAAAGAGACTTTCGGGCGAGTCCTGGTCCTCGCTGCACTTCGCGCTCGGAAGCTCGCTCGGGTTTTCGAGCGAACTCAAGAAAAAGTCCAAAGGTGTTCTTTCCCTGGGTCCCCAGACTCTCCCGCATGAACTTGCACGCGTGGTGCTCTATGAGCAGGTCTTTCGTGCGGCCTCCCTTAACGCAGGCCATCCTTACCATGTCGAAGGCTGAGAACTTTGTCGGTTGACTCGGCGGCCGAGTACCCTCAGGCTGTTCAGCAGTTGTCTAATGCAGGCAGGGAACGCTGAAGTCCGGTGCAAATCCGGCGCTGTCCCGCAACGGTAAGCCGGAATAGGTCCGGATAAGCCCGATCGCCCCCGCCTGTCCAGAATGCCGCATGCTGCGGCAGCTCCCGAAGGAGGAGTCGATGAGCACCCGCTATCTTCACTTATTGCCTGTTTTTTTCTGCGTTCTGTCCCGTGTTGCCCACGCCGGTGAGAGCACTGCAAACCTCGATGACATCCTGACACCCGAAGTCGTGGTGACTGCGGATCG
>CAZDSX010000103.1:0-3765 GCA_964508305.1 uncultured Bacteriovorax sp. | reverse complement strand
CGACCTGACTGGACTTGGCGCCGCGAAGCTCTATTGGTCCTATCTGCAGATTCCCGCGATGCTTCGCTACCACGCGACTCCCTGGTTGAGTGTGGGGCTGGGTGGGTTTTATAACCTCAACCAAGGCAAGCTTCACCTGGACGCCGGTGGTGTGAACTCAGAGATCACTTTTGACGATCCAGCCTCGAGCTTTCCGATCCGTAAGACTGCCTATGGCGCTATGGTGAGTCTGGCCATGGATGTTCCGGTACGCGGGGCTTTCGGAATCATTTCTGATTTCCGATACACGCAGGGACTCAGGGAAGTTTCACTGGATACCGCGAACAGCTACAGCTGGAAGCCCACAGGGCTTCAGGCTTTCGTTGGGTTCAGGCTTGGCGGTGGCTCAAAGTAAGGCTTCAATCTCCGCGGCCAGCATCAGCACTGGCCCGAGTCCGTAGGGGGCATCCACCTTTTCGGGGACCCACTTATAAAATGAGCGGGGGCCCGGGTTCGTGGGTCCTGAGATCCCCCTGACCGAGAGGGCGCCGCCTGCTTGCAGTTCGAATCGCTGGGAGATTCCTTTCCACGACGACTGTGCGGCGGCGAGGTAGGGATCGCGCGGCAGCAGTCCAAGTCGTACTGCTCGAAGCCATTGGGAGGCGATGATGGCGCTTCCCGAGGTTTCCTCCCCCGCGTAGTGGCTCAGGTTGGCCACCGAATCCCAAAGTCCATTTTTACCCTGGTGAGCGACGAGGGCGGCCGAGACTTGGGACAAAAGCGCGAGCAGGCTCCCCCGTGCTGGATGCTCGACTGGCAGAATTTCCAGCATCTCCACCAGCGACCAGACGACCCACGCATTGCCGCGAAGCCAGTAGGTGGGGCTCTTGGGGAGCGGGCGCTCCCATCCCACCAGCCAGGCATGCCTAAAAAGATGGTCCTGCGGATCCAAAAGCACCTGGGCGTAGATCATTGGCTGGCGCGATCCCCAATCCACGAGTTCGAAGTCTCCCAGCGCAAGTCCCAGTCGTACCGAAGTCAGTCCGGTCATCATGAGGGAATCGACCCAGATTGATTCTGGGAAAATCGCCCGGAACCACGAACTTCCAAGGTGATCGAGGGCTCCCAGGCGGTTTCGGGGGCCAGTCTTGAGGTACTGGCGCACAGGCTCCAGTAGGCCTGGCGGGGGCTGGCTGGATTCGAGGCGCGAGAGTCCCAAGACGGCCAGGACAGCCGGACATCGGTCGCCTCGGTTGATCTCCGGGAGGGAGCGCGTGCTCCAGGTCTCGGAGTAGTCCTTGAGAAATTGGATCATGCGCTTGCGGAGCGCAGGGTCCTGCGAATCTTCGGCCACTCGCGCCACTGAGTGAAGGAGGATCGCTTCCTCCCAGTTCCACGCCATCTTGCGTGCGGGATGGGTGCGCTCGATCTGGGTCATCAGCCCGGGCAGCAAGGATTGCGCCTCGGCAGCCGAGGAGGGCAGGAGCTGGGCGAGGAGCAGACTGAGCATTAAAATGGAGCGAAGCATCGGACGCCGTATCGCTGAGGTGTGGGCTCACGGTCAAGTACGAGTCAGGCACTCGGCAGGTTTTGCCGAGGAGCGGTCAGGTGTCCGCGTGCTAGTCTGGATCCATGAGCCGGAGACTCACCCTTCAACCCATGGGCCTGATCGTAGCCGGTGTGTCGTTGGCAATCTCTCTGGCCACTGCGGGCGAACCCCAGACGGTGCAAAGAAGTGCCCAAAAGGCATTTAGAACCGTGCGCGAGGTCTGCTGGCCTGCCGAGAGACTCAAGGCCCTCAAGTGCGAAGTCGAGCCCCTGAAGGGGGCTGCTCCTGCCATCCAGGAATTCTATCATCGAGGTCGCCTCCAGCGATCCGTCCTCGACCCCATGGTCATGGGTCAGGCCGTGATCACCCAGGGAGCGGCGAGACTGGGCGATTGGATCCAGTCGCGTGTCTCGGGAACAAACTCCTGTGAATCGGTGAGCCAGACCGCCCGCATGTGCCGCGATCCGGTGAGCGCTCGCAGCGAGTTTGAACTCTTTAAAAGACTGTTGAATGAACGGGCGCGGGAGCTTGAGTCCGAGGTGCCTGAGGCCGCGAGGCCGTGTTTCAAGGCCTGTCTAGTCAAGTGCGTGGTATCCGAGCTGATCAGTTATAATGAGCGCGAAAATCAGGAAGGCTCCCAGTTCGTAGGAACCCGGTTTTTTGCAGGACCCGAGCAGATCTGGAGCGACGGCACGGGTGAGTGCTCGGAGATCGCCACTCTTGCCACGTCACTCGGTCAGGGGCTTGGCATCCCCATGAAAAACGTCTCAACCATGGTCCATGAGTTCAACCAGACTCAGATTGACGGTCGAGCCTACTCCATGGACGCCTCGAGTCCGGGGTGCATCTTTTTTGAGGACTTCCTCGCGCGGTAGTTTTTTTGTGCTGTGCTATCCTGAGCACGCACCATGAGGCTAAAAAAGCTTCCATTCCTGATCTGTTCCCTGTTCGGAGTGCTGGATTCGCAGCAGTCCCGGGCATGGAGTCCTCCCGTGCCGGCCCCGGGCGTGAGCCTTGAGTTTCCGGGTGTGCCCGAATCCCAGGCCGAGTCCGTGCGCGCCCAGCTCAGCGCCCCCAAGACGGCCTACGAACGAGCCCTCCAGAGTCGTTTCGTGAGCGAGGCTGACAAGAAGGCGCTGGAGCAGATTTACCAGGACTTTGTGGCGCAGGCCGGAGCGGACGCTCCTTCGGGGATGGTGGGCACGCACGCGGAGCTCGAGATCCGCAAGGAGCTTGGCATTCGGTGGTTTCCGGCTCGGACCGAGTTTTCGGCCGAACGCACGGCTGGTGCGATGGGGGGCTACCGCGTGCGCGTGCACCTGCATGGGCGCATGGAGTCGCTCGAGACGCGCTCGCGCTGCGCGCAGGCCAACCTGCTCGGAGATCGGCCGCTCGAGATCGACGAAAACGGTGATTTTGAGTTCGTGACCCTGATGACAGGGGAGGTCACACCCGTACAGCTCGCCTGCGTGAGTGATCTCGGAACGGTGGATCTCGAAAAGCTCATCGTGCATTTTCCCAATCGCGCGTCTGCGGCATCCGAGCTGCTGGGTCCTGAGTCCAAGCCGGATAGTTTCTTTGTGGGGTTGGCACTCACTTCCATCGACTACCGCGACTCGGGCAGTGGAGTGGAGAGCAGTTATGGCGGAATTTCGACCACCCTCAAGGCGAGTGCCAGTCGATGGCTGGTCCCCGGTAAATGGGTGGCCGGAGCAACGGGCTTTTTGACTCTCGCGCCCATCAGTCGCACGGGCTCGGAGAGTGCCGAGACGCTGAGGTTCCTGGGCCTTAACGCCCGGGTGGGGTACACGGTGCCCACCGTCCAGGAACCCTGGCTGCTGTCGGTCATGGGGGGCTGGTACTACTCGAGCACGCTCGTCACCACTTCGCGCTTTGGTTACCGCCACGTGATGGGACCACAAGTCTACCCAACGCTTCGCTACATCACATCAAACGGGGAGGAGTGGTCGGGTTATCTAAAGTTTTCGCCGGTCTCCAATCGGCTGGGATTTTTGACCCTTGCGAGCCGAGAGCTGGCCGTGGGCGTCTCGTACCAGCGGCCGAGGAGTGAGTGGAGCCTGCAGGCGGACTTTTCGGATCTCAGCTTCAGCTTTGGCGGAGATGATCCCTACCAGATGCAGAGTCGCACGTTTTCGTTGGGGCTTGGCCGCGTCTTTTGAAGGTCAGTGCTGAAAGAACGTCACCGTTCCCGTATCGGAGATCGTGCCGAGCGTGGC
>CAZDSX010000102.1:0-3857 GCA_964508305.1 uncultured Bacteriovorax sp. | reverse complement strand
AGCGTCCAGAGGTACTCAGGGTCCTCATGGGTGATCTCCGGGAGCTCAAGCTTTGCGGATGGATCCAGCACTCGGGGAAGCTCGCTGATCTCAGCGGCGCTCATGGCCTTGAGATTGGCAGGGAAACGGAGAGCATCCTCCGTCTCCCCGTCGCTGAGGTCGTCTGAATCCTCCATCTCGCCCCCGCACATCTCCAGAAACTCTCGCTCGAGACGGCTTCGGCCTGCGATCCCTCCAAACCTTCGCGGCCTGGGCTTGCTCTTCACACCTGACTTCTTGGGTCTTGCCATGAAGCCATTCTGCGGCAGGCACCTGACACCCAAGGTCAGTCAAAAATCTGCCCAAGAATCGGCGGACTTACATCGCAATCGGGCTGTCCCCATCTGTCAGGGCTCGCCTATACTTTGGTCATCATGAGGAACGTCTTATGAGAAACGCCCAAGTCTCCCGAATCTACAAGATCCTGACCCTGCTTGAGTCGAGCCGCCACGGGATGTCCGTTAAAGCGATCCACGACTTCATTCAGCAGCACGACACGGTGACTGATCGCACGGTGAGGCGGGATCTTGAGGCCCTTGAGGCAGCGGGATTTCCGCTCGATCGATCCCAAAACAGCCAGGACCCGCAGGCTGGCGACATCTTTACAATCAAAAGCTCGGTCCGCGTGGCCAAGCACCTGACCCTGTCTGCTCGCGAGCTCTTTGCACTCTACCTCACCCGCGGGATGCTGACGCCCCTCAAGGAAACGGCGGTTTTTTCGGACCTCGACTCCGTCTTTAAGCAGATTGATTCGCTCCTGAGCATCTCAGCGCGCGAACACATCTCGGAGCTCGTAGACGAAATCAAGTTTGAACCCGGACCCCGTTGGGGTCTTGGCATCGATCCGGACCTCCTCGACACGATGGTCGCTGCCTGCACCAACAATCAGATTGTCGAAATGGAGTACCAGGCTGCGACCCGGCCTGAGCGGACTTCAAAAAAAATTGGCCCCCAATTTTTGTACATGGCCAAGGGGACGGTCTACCTCGTTGCCGAGGACTTGGGCGATGCGGCGATCAAGATCTTTAGCCTCGCCCGGTGTTCAAACGCCCTCATGACCGATCAGCCCTATGATAAAAAGCAGATCGAGCCCGAGGAGTACTTTAAGGGAAGCTTTGGCGTTTACCGCGCCGACAAGCTTGAGCGCATCGAAATCCTCGTCAAGGCCAACGCCGCTCCCTATGTGACCGAGCGCAAGTTCCACGGATCCCAGCGCGTGATCAAGAACGCGGATGGTAGCGTGCTACTCACCTTTGATGTTGGTGTCACCCCGGATCTCGTTCAGTTTGTGCTGGGCTTTGGCGACACTATGGAAGTGAAAGCGCCCGCAGAACTCAAGAGCCAGGTCGCTGCCGCCGCGAAGCGGGTGGCGGAGATGTATAAGTAGCGCCGCAACTACCCCATTCGGTGCCAGTGCCCAAAAAAATGCCACTTGAATGGAACACCTGGCTCATCACTGGGGTACACTTCGACCTTTGCACGACCGATGGCTCGTCCACTTCTCAAGGGATCCGCGCCGTGAAAGTAAACCCGCAGACCACTCCCCTGAATATGATCAGCCAGACTGCGTGAGAGCGGGGCCCGCAGCATTGCTTGAGGGTAGTCATCAAATAAGTAGCCGTGAATTTCATATATTACTGCGGCCACAATCTCCGCGCACCTGGCATCTCCATACTCACCCTCATTTTCCTCACGAAGCATGCCAATTGTCAGATGTGATAATTCATCCCAACCCGAATCCGGTCTTCCAAGACCCCAGCCTGCAAATGAATGCGCCCTCGCTAGTGGACTGCCATTCGCAATTACGATCAGCTCATCAGAACTCTTGGCATGGGCAAGCACGACTCCCTCGCGGGTTAACAGATCGCCTGCCCTGTTCGCCCAAAAGTCTAGTCCACCAAATTCATAATGAATAACCTTCAAGCCAGCTACCTCCCAAGATGCCGTTGCAAATCCACTAAAAACTAAATGTTCGGATCAAGAAATTTACAGAGGGCGACGCGCCTCTCTCGATTCGCTAACCCTCCGAAGAAATTATTGCTTCTTGCGTCCGGGTGCCACCAGCAAAAGACTCTCTGGAGTTTGCTGTCTACAGGCTCAATTGGGCCAACCCACCCACTACCCCTTACCCCTAGGTGCCTAGCAACGTGCGAGCCCAACGCCAGCACCCTGAGATCAGAATTCGCAGCTAAGAGAGTCCGCACCGCCTCTTTACTAACTAGCCAATGTAAGTTCTCGCTCTCTCTGCAGTTGACGATTCGCAGTCCTCCGCCAGACGCCCTCTGCCAAAAGCCCTTAAATCTTTTTTTGGTTCTAGACTGGAGGCTCATGGGTGACCAAGGGTGTTCTTTGAGATTGATCCAACCTGGGGCGAGCAGACTCAACCATAACAGCAGGTTCCGCCCCGCGGAGCCTACAAATGGCTCTTCGGCCTCCAACTCCTCTTTCCCGCAGTAATGCCCAAGAATTAGGAGACTAGGGCGGGGCAAACCTGAACCAAGATCAATGCGACCATTCTTAATGCTAGCCCCGCTATGGAAAACCTTTCCGGCCATTCTCGACCTCTCCTGGGGCTAAGGTTATCCTTGCTGCACCCGGGTTAGAACCTGTGTCAGCGACGACTGTGGCCCCCCTTTGCCTCTGACCCCACCTGTCCGAAGCCCCCCCTAAGCTCTAGAAATGAGCAGTACCCCTAAAGGCCAACTTGGCCTTACCACCCATCGCATCCACGGAATCCGGGCCCACAAAGCCAACCTCCCCGAGGCTCTGGCCGAGAGTTACCGAATACTGGCCCAGGCGACGGCTTCGCCCAACACGCAGGCGCTCTCAGAAGTGCTGTTCGTGGAGGCGCTCATCGATGCCGGCAAGTACACCGAGGCGCTCCTCTCCCTTGATGCGGCGATGGCAAAGAGCCCAGACAACCTCAGGCTTGAGCTCTGCTACGGCGAAATGATCAACCACGCGGCACGGCAGGTCGATGGGCTCGGAATGCTTCAGCCTGAAGCCGCGGAGTTTGGCCGCGCCTACGAGCTTTTGCTGGAGCTGGGGCAGGTGACGCTCAACATGCATCTGGCGGCGGTCTACCACTTTGCGCTCAGCGGAAAATACGAGCGTGCGCTTCAAATTGCTGTCCGCCTCAAGGAGAGGGCGCCCCACTATCCGGGCCTCGATGAGGCGACTGCATTTGCCCTGAAAACCCAGGAGGAAAGATCATGAAACCCAACTCAGCAAGTGCCGCCTTTCAGCTTCTCGGGAGTTACCGCCAGGACAGCGAGGACCCGGCTTACCATCTGGGCATGGCCTCTGAGATTCTCAAGCTCCTGACCTCAAGCCCGATCGACGGAGCGACTCGCACGCTTCTGCGCTTCAAGATGGCCATCTGCCTCGATCTGGGCGGAAAACCCCTCGACGCTCTCGAGGTCTTTAACGAGATCCTCAAGGTCGAGCCACATAACCAGGAATTTCAGCACTCGCTCTCGGTGATCCAGCGAAGGGTCGTGGGCCTGGCTGAGCAGATCTACGCCGAAAATCCAGAGAGCCCCGTGCTGCTCAACTACCATGAGATCCTCAATGCCAATCAGTACAGCCCATTTTGGCTCTCGTTTGTGGCCGCACGCCTCTGGGTCAAGGCCGGGAAAAAATCAGAGGCAAAGAGCCTCGCCCACGCCCTCCACGAGCTGAGCCCCAAGGACCCGGACAGCCTGCGTGAGTGCCTCCGCCTGGCTCGCCTCTCCGCTGACCGCGCGTGGGAGCACGAGCTCATCGACCAGATCGAGGAGATCCGAGAGAAGAGACCCCATGACCCGAGGTATGCGGGG
>CAZDSX010000101.1:0-4003 GCA_964508305.1 uncultured Bacteriovorax sp. | reverse complement strand
AATACGAGCTTTTCGTGTCAATGAGGATGAACCAGTGGATAAAATCGGCGGTCGCATCGTGCACAAGAATAGCTACTCGCTTAGTTTTTTTGGGAAGCTTTTTCCAAGTTAACGAGGGGGAAATGCCTTCCCCGGGAGCCTCTTCGCCGTTCACCCAACACGTCTGTTCTATCGGGAGATCTTTCGAGTTTTTAAACTCTGAGGATGATAAATATAACTTTTGTGTAGGCTCGGCAGATACGCCGTAGGCTAGAAATAAGTACAGCAACACAGCGCAGGAGAACCTGCGAGCATAGTGAGGGGTCGCTCTTTTACAAGCCATTGTACTAACAGACGGAACTCTTGGATCAAAACTTGAGTATTAGTCACTAGCTTACCTTTCAAATGAACGATGGATAAATGGAGTTTAAGGAATATCCTCCTGATATTTCAGGTTTATTCCAGCTGTGGGCATGTGCTACTACTAGTACATGGTCACGGCCATTAACTTAAGCTCCCACCCGCCTAAAACAGGAATTTTCCGGCGAATTTCTGGCAGTGTAAGCTCTTCACGTTTGACTTCAAAGACAGTCGTTCCGCTTATCAGATCGGTAAACACTAATCTTAGTCGCGTCTAAAACTGGTATTAGAATGAACCCACCCTGTTTTAACGAGGCGGAGAAGACGAAACCCGATCGCGTATTCTCTGAGATACGCTCAAGGATTTTTTTCTTATCCCACGAAGTTGCCTTATCTAATGAAGCTTTAGCGATGGAGGAAGTCAAACTATCACCATGCTCGACAGGAAGAGCGAGCTTGCCGCGTTTACCTCTGCGCCTACAGGCATGGCGTCCATGATATCTGGCGATGGATTCGTAGGTTTTCGGAGGATTACGCGAGAGGTGAGAGAGAAGCTCGCTCAACGTAAAAATTCCCCTCCGCGCAGGGCTACGGGGATAGGCATGAGCGGCACCGTCCTTGGTGGTATAGCCGACGATGTAGCCCTACATTGAGAGCCTCTCCAAGAGGCAATTTTTGTGCGTTTTCCACAATAACGCGGGGTTACGCGCGTGATGAGGAAAGAGGAAACTTGACTAAGAAGGTATCAGGGCTATATTGCTCGTGGTCCATTTTGACTGTCGCAATCAAAAAATATGCTTGTGAAGCGCCGTGTCGCACCCAGGCAAAGACAACTTGCACAATAACGGTTTTTTTATAGTAACGAAGTAGGCGATTGAGACCAGTTTCGTCAGATTTGCGGACTGGTCGAGGAGGTCCTCGTCACCGTCCTGATGCCGTTCAAGGGCTGGGCGCGTCGCGGACGTTCGATAACGGCGAGGCGGAGTTGAGATCAGAAGAGTTCAAACTTCACCGGGTGGCACCTCGTCGGTGGGAATTGGCAGTTGGATTTATAAAACTTTAGAGGGAATGATGCCGATAGCAAAGTGGAAGACAGCTCTCGCGATCGCTAGGTTGATGATCACAGCGACGTCCGCGGCGGCGAATGACCAACGGACATTTCGCGCACAAAAAGTGACGCCCCGGGCCAAGCTCCAGAGTGAGCATCGCCATGCTGTCAGGGACACAAGGTCCGACGTGGCAAGAAAGTCCGAAGCTGTGGGAGCCTTCGCCGGAGAGGTGACCTGTGACTTGAGCGACGGAAAGCCGCGATCAAAGGTCCGGGAAACTCGGTTGTTCCTCAGTCGGCCCATCCGCAGAAACATCGATGCCTCGGGCCTCACGGGAATTCAGGTCGGCGGATTCGCTGGCTTGATCGCCAACGACGCCCGATCGCACGTATCAATCAAGAGTTCCGGATGGGGTGGCCCCCTACGACGTTGGGGCTTCAATCAGCCGACGCTAGACTTCACCGTTAGCCTCGGCGAACGGGGGTCGAGAAGGTACAAGGAGACGGGTCACTGGAGAATCGGAGTTGATTCAAACGGAAAAGCAACGCTGCGGGGCAGATCCATCGTAGCGATGCGCCACGCCCCCTATCGCTCTGTCGCCAAGTGCAGATGGAAGCTCCGGGCCGCGCAGGCACCGACGGGACCCCATGCCTACGATCGGCTAGCCCGATACGTGGCAAACGGCACAAAGGAGACCACATTCAGCACAGCCCAGCCTCCCGAATTGTTCTCTAATTGCGGGGCCGGTTTCTTTGGTGTCGTCACAGATGGATTGTATGCCGCTGCCGCAATCACTGGGTACTACGAAGAATACAAGGTCGCCACAATGGTGTTGTCGTTAAGTGCTGTCGGATCAACCGCTGGGGGCCAGCTGGCAGGCGCGCTTTGCCCTACGGCTCCTCTAACCTCACAGAATCTGCAACTGGCAGTCCAGCAGGCCGAAATCGAGAACATCGAGGATTACCTGGGCCTCTTGACGAATGCCTTCTACGCCGCCTGGTATCAGCTCCAACTAGAGGACACCACGTCGGCCGCCTATAACTGGAATGATTCCGTCAACGGCATATCTCCTCAGGGAAGCGCCAAGGGTGGTCTATTCGGCAACTTCATGGACTACAACGGCGTAGGACTCTGGAATTTTCAGCTCCAACCCGCGGTGGATGCCCCGACTTCACCACAGCAACTCGCTCTTAACGATACTGCGTTCAACAACGCAAAGACCGGAAGCAATCTCATCCAGCTGTACGCAGACCTGTTAACGCAGTTGCGGGACACCATCGACGAATACGCGCCCCAGGGCCAGACAGCAGATGTCCCAGCGGCCACGAACCAGAACATCGTGCCGCTTTACGACGACTACAACACCATTCTGGTCAACTTCTACTGGAAGTCTGTCAACGCGCTGGGTCAGGCCATGATGATGGAGTGGACAGTCAACCAGATGAACTTCTTCCGGGCCACCAGCACAGAAACCCACAGTGACCTTGGGCAGATCGGCTCATGGGGCGCCATTCCGGGGACGAGCTACCGATACCAGAATCAGTCGCTTGAGGTGGAGATCAAAAACTACAACACGGCTCAGGTTAATCTTGCGCGGGCGTACACGGCGCGCCTCAACCAGCTCTACCTGAACACCCTCAATTACATGGTAACTGACGTCCCGGTGACGCCGCAGTTCTACCCCGTCGACCCAATCAGCTACACCATCAAGGGCGTTACCTACCGGGAAGATCCGATCAAATACGCTGCCCAGGTCGGCAAAAGCATTTCCGCCTCGACCACAGGGAGGCAGGGTCGTACGCCGCTCTCACTGGTGCCGCAGGTGGCCAACGGCGCCTGGCAGTCGTCGGCCGTGATCTACCAGTTCATAGGAATGCGGGACGTGGCAACGTGTGTCAGTAATGTGGAGGCCTACAACCAGGCGAACGGCACCTCAGGCACGTTTCAGGACTTCCTGGAAAGCGACCCCAACGCCTGCCCGGCTATCTTCAAGTTGGACGACGGCTCGGCATTGAATCAGAGTGTCTACGACGGCAACACGCTGCAGCCGTACACCAGCTATCAGGCGGCCACCGGGACCACCGGCGGGCCAATAGCCCTGGCTAAACAGGTCGTGAACAATCTCAAGTTCTGCGACCCGACGAATCCCGGGCTGTATTGGGACAAACGAGGTCCGATGGTCAACTGCGGTAAATGGTATGTGCCGCAATACCTCGCCAAGGGATTCCCACGAGCAAACGTTCCGGCACCCAATGGTGACGAGTACTACTGGCAGATCCCAAATGAGGGCGTCTCGGGCTACACGATACAGAGCGGGATCAACATGACTGGCGATTGCTCGAACAATCTGAGCTTCGAGAACGCCAAGTACCCAGCTATTACGACTCTGTACGGCGACTGGCCGTCCGGTGAGCCATCCTCATGCGATGCCGTGTTCCCGTCGGTCCAAAATCAAACACCCACGAAAGTGGATATGAGAACCATCACCGGCAACTACGACACCGGAAATACGAGCTCAGGCTGCTCGATGGGGTGGTTTGGCTCTGGCTTATCTCGTGCTCTGCCGGATTACGATGCCTATTACTATGGAGCCGACGAACTACAGTTCGGCCTAC
>CAZDSX010000100.1:0-4138 GCA_964508305.1 uncultured Bacteriovorax sp. | reverse complement strand
CGCCCCCACCACGGCAACAATCCCATCACCGGCACGATTCTCCCGCAGATAAGGCCTGAGGACGTTGTCGAGGATCCGGCGGGACATTGCATCGGTGATCTGGCCTTCGAGACCATAACCGACCTCAAGTCGCATGCGGCGCTCCCGCGGAGCAATCACCAGGAGCAGGCCCTTGCTGCCACCTTCACCCAGACCCTTTTTGCCAAGCTTCCACTGCTCAGCCACGGTCATCGAGAAAGACTCGATATCCATGTCGCGCAGGCTTGCAGGGATGTAAACCGAGAGCTGCACGCCAGTATTGTCCTTGAGACCACGGATGGCCTGCTCGGCCGAATCCATGGAGGCCCCTGCCACCACACCCACCTCATCCATCACGGGACGAGTCAGGTACGGAGCCTCGAAAGCGGGAGCGCAAAATGCTGCACTCGGAAGGACCGCGGCACCAGCGATGAACAGGGAGCGAAAAAAGGTCACTGTGCTGCGACCTTAGAACTTAACCTTGGGAGTCTGTTTGACGGTCTCTTCGACCGTGAATGTTTCCTTGGGCTCGGCATGGAGCAGGTACTTCGCAGTCAAGTTGGTCGGAAAAAACCGGATCGACTTGTTGTACTCAGCCACGAGTTCGATGTAGCGCTTTCGGGCTACCGCAATGCGGTTCTCAGTGCCTTCAAGCTGGGACTGGAGGTCCCTGAAGTTTTCGTTCGCCTTGAGCTGTGGATATTGCTCACTCACGACCATGAGCCTGCCGATGGCCTGCGAGAGCTCGCCCTGCGCGGCTTGGACTTTTTTGACGGCATCCGGCGTGAGGGTCTTGGCATCCACCGTGATCTGGGTCGCCTTGGCGCGTGCTGCAACGACACCTTCGAGCGTCTGCGCCTCATGCTTGGCGTAGCCTTTGACCGTCTCGACAAGGTTGGGGATCAGATCGGAGCGGCGCTGGTACTGATTGAGCACTTCGCTCCAGGCGGCCTTGGTGTCCTCGTCCAATCCCTGAATCTGATTATAGCCACAGCCCGAAAAAACGAGCGAGACCAGCACCCCGACCCAACCAGCAAACAAGCGGATATTCATTGCCCCCATCCTAAGGACGACGACCTCCTGGATCAAGGCTGGAATTTGGACTGATGGAGCTCCACGGGCCTGCCCTTCTTGCGCACCTTCATGTTGAGGAACTCCACACCGGCACTGAAAGCCATCGCAAAGTAGAGGTAGCCCTTGGGGAAGTGAAACTCGAGCCCCTCGGCCACGAGCATCACGCCGATCATGAGCAGAAAACTCAGTGCCAGCATCTTGAAGGTCGGGTGCCGGTGTACGAAATTTCCAATGGGCTTGCCTGCAAACCACATCACGGCCATGGCAATCACATTGGCGGCAACCATCACCCAAAGTTCCTGCGCCATGCCCACTGCGGTGATCACGGAGTCGAGCGAGAAGACGAGATCCAGGAGCACAACCTGGATCAGCACCGCCTGGAATGCCGCCTTGGCTCCAAGCCTTCCGCCTGGGAGCTCCGGGTCATCCGGACCCTCGAGCTTGTGGTGGATCTCCATCGTGGACTTGTAAAGGAGGAACACCCCACCGGCGAGCAGGATGATGGATTTGCCGGTGAAGTCGATTCCCAGCAGCGAAAAGAGCGGGGTGGTGAGTCGGGTGATCCAGGACAGGAGTGACAGGAGTCCAAGGCGCATCACGAGCGCGGCAAGGATGCCGAGCCTTCTGGCCTTCTCCCGCTGGGATGCCGGAAGTCTCCCAGTCAGGATCGAAATGAAGATGACGTTATCGACCCCCAGGATGACTTCGAGTGCAGTCAGGGTGGCCAGCGAAACAATGATGTCCATGCAGGGAGATTACCACGAAAGGCCGGCGAAGATCGGGCGGTGGTCGCAGGTCCTGCACAGCATCTCGGA
Organism: uncultured Bacteriovorax sp.; assembly: GCA_964508305.1. Taxonomy (GTDB): domain Bacteria; phylum Bdellovibrionota; class UBA1018; order UBA1018; family UBA1018; genus CAIOHW01. The sequence goes on along the minus strand of CAZDSX010000100.1, from coordinate 2,231 downwards.
TGGAAGCCTGAATCCCGCCTGCCCGGGCATGCAGCTCGCCGCACCACACTCGAGCGTTCGGGGCTCCCCGAAGTTGGCGAACACCTGGTCGAGCTGGCTATGGATCAGACTCACTCCACAGGCATGCACGACCTGCGAGTGAAGGCTAACGGGCTTGCCGGATTGGTAGTGCCCGTAGAATGTGTGATGAGGATTCCAACGGCCGTAACCCTTTTGATGGGCACCAAAGAGCGCGCCGAACTCGGGCGGATAAGGCCTCTTTCCGCAGCGGACGTTGCCCTTTTCCCCTTCGACCGGCCCCGTGCAGGTTGCGTGATTGAAGTCACCCCCCATGACGGTTGGCAGTGAAAGGTCCACCCCTTCTCCGCCCCACACTTTTTGGAGGGCCTCGAGGTGCTGCTGGCGGGACTTACGATCCAGCGGGAGCATGTAGGGCGCGTACACGGAGACGGCTTGAACGACCTGTCCGTCGACTTCCAAACGACAAGCAAGGACGCTACCCGAGCCACCGCGGTAATATCCGGCACAGGGAGCTGCGCTTGCCGGCTGGACGCGATCCATGCGCCAGGCCACGCAGACCATCCCGAGATTGAGGCCGCGTCCGAGGTCGACTCCACGGGAACAGTTGCCGGTATAATGAGGGGGAAGCACCGGGTGCTCCGAATCAAACAGCTGCTTCTCACCATTCAAGATCTCTTGGAAGAGCACGATCTCAGGGCCCACTTCGGCGATCATGGCGCGGATGCGATCAATCTCACTGGGATCGTGGAGCCTGAGCTTGTGGATCGGGGGCAGGTACGGAGGACAGCCCAGCAGGGCATTTCCTACGTTGAATTGGAGGACTTTGAGCTCTCCAGCCTGGGATGAAACCGGTAGCAGGACCAGGAGGACCAGGAGGATCGTGAAGCGAGCGCGCCACATGGCCCTTTACTAGACCAGGGGCGCCGCATTGCAATCAAGACTTACTGGATCACTTCGGACAAGTATGAACGGGTGCTGTCAGGCCTGTCACCACATCCCAGAAGTACTCAAAGGAGTTGATGAGCTGGTTAGCATCACCAACCACCTTGCCCTGGGAGTCATAACCATAGCTTTGGGTTCTCCCCAGCTTGGCGCAGCCCTTGGAGTCAAACTTGAGCTTCTCCAGCCCCAGGTCCGTGATGTCCTGGGCCAGCACCTGACGCTTGGCCGGGTTGATGGTTCCCCCGGCAGCCCCCTGCCTCGCCTTGGGATCCCACTGATAGGGACCGTCCACCCAGGTTCCCCGCGCGGCCATGATGCCAGGCTGGCCCTTGATGACGTAAGAGCCACCCTTCCTCTCGTCGTAATGGATCAAGCCCAAGCCATGCGCGTATTCATGCGCACAGGTGGTGGAGGTCCCCAGGGCGTCGGCATCCGAGTAGAATCCGCAATTGAGGCTGAGGTTGTGATTGGAACGTCCGTCCGGTTCATTCATGGCCTTTGCCTCGATCCGCACGTAGTTGTTGGTGACCCGCTCATTGATCGACATGGACTTGAAAGCATCCCTCTCGCTCACGACCTGGTAGCTGATGTCAAAAGCCACGGGGTAGCGCTTGCCGTCGATCACCACCGAACCCCCTGCCGAATTGAACATCCGGGAGATCTCAAGGGAGCAACCTGAAGCATTTTTTTGCGCCATCGCACCGTAATAGATCATGTTCGAAATGACATGGACCTTGCCATCGGGCTTGATGCAGACCTCGGCACTGGCAAGGGCATCAGATCCCACGATGAGGATCGAGGCAGGAATGAGAGTTGCGAGCGTAGCCCAGGTTCTCAGCATCATGCCCCAATTTTAAGTTGCCGCACCCGATCCACCAAGAGGAAGATCTAATCATATGAAGCAACATCCCGCCGGATTCATCGCGCGCGTCAACAGCGCCAAAAAGAAGATCAAGGAAACCAACGTGGCAGAAATTGCCCAGCGCCTCAAAAATGGCGACTGCTTCCACTTCATCGACGTCCGCGAAGACGACGAGTGGCGTGCAGGTCGCTGCAAGGGCGCGGTGCACATCGGCAAGGGAGTGATCGAGCGCGACATCGAGTCGGCCATCCCCGACAAGTCGGCCGAAATCATCCTGTACTGCGGTGGCGGATTCCGCTCCGCGATTGCAGCCGAAAGCCTCGGGGAGATGGGCTACACCAACGTCATCTCGATGGATGGCGGCTACCGCGGCTGGGTCGAGGCCGGGCTTCCCACCGAGAAGTGA
>CAZDSX010000099.1:1857-4141 GCA_964508305.1 uncultured Bacteriovorax sp. | reverse complement strand
CAGGACGGTGTGGAGCCATGCCCATCGGCGGGCGGCTGGTTGAGAAAGAGGCGGGAGAACCAGTCGTTCTGGTCCCCGTCAGACTGGTCGCGGAACACCCCGGCCTTCTTGGGGTCGGGGTGACCCGGCGAATCGTTCATGAAGATTCGCAGCCAACTGGGTGTCGAGTCGTCGGCCATGGCTCAGGAAAAACGCCCCGGGAGGTGTTGCTTCTTCCCGCCTCGGTAGGCGGGGTCGGACGGTTGCTGGTGGGGATTCTGACCGGCGAGAATGGCCCCGGCGGTGGTCCAGGCGGGAAGAAGGAATCGGGAGGCGAACCAGACTCCGAGCATGGAGATGAAAAGGGTTCCGATGAGGAGCCAGGACCGGGCTTTCCAGTGGTCGGTGATGAAGAGCACGGCAAAGACCGTCGAGAGGTAGTTGAAGAAGAAGGAGAGCTTCATCAACACCTTCAACCGGGCGAGGAGCGCACCGATGTTCTTGGGCAGAATCCACGTCAGGATGAGGAGCGAGAGCCCGAGGTAGATGAGGGTGGCCAAGCCCGCGGTGAGCCAGTTCCCGTTGCCGTTGACGAACTTCTTCTCGGCCGCACTGACCAAGAGCATCAGGGTGGCGAAGCTGGCCAGGAAGTATCCCAAGCGAATCATCCACGCCTCGAAGGGTGTGACCCTCTCGGCTCGGCCCCGGATGGAGATGGCCGTGGCGACCAGAGGCGAGGCGTACTCATTGATCATCGCGATGGCCCCCACGTCCTTGCCGCAGGCAGGACATTGGTTGGAGTTCATCGGGAAAGGCTGGTGACAGCCCGGACACTCGACGGTGAGGACTTGGTCCTTCCCTTCACGCCACGCGTTCTTGAATCCCTGGGCGATGAAATCGGAGGCCCCGGCAGGCTTTCCGCATCCGGGGCAAACATTGGTCAGCATGGAGAACTTGGCTCCACAGCCGTGTGGACACTCGATCTTCATCGGGAGAGTTGTTGGGCAACACGCTGTTGCTCCTCCCGGGTTCTGTCCAGAGGTGGTTGCTGACGCTTTTCCTCGCGCTTGGTCTCGCGCTCCTCGATGCGCTCACGCCGGGTTTGGAGGGCTTCTTGGATGGTACCCTTCCGTTCGGTGCGGTTCATGCGACGGATGAGGTTCTTCTGGTCGAGACCGGCGGTCTTCTCGTCGCAGAAGAGGTGGATCTCGTTGCGGGCCCGGGAGGCCTGCACGTAGGACAGCTCCCGATTGATCCAACTCGGTCCCGCCATGATGAGGACATTGTCCACCGTGGCCCCTTGGGACCGGTGGGTGGTGATGGAGTAACCCAAACGAATGTCCCGGAAGGTGGATGTCGGGACTTTGACTGTCTTTTCGGTGTCGAGATGGACGGTGAGACCGCTACCCCTCATGGCAGTGATGGTGCCGAGGTCGCCCTTGATGACTCCGATGTCCTTGGACTTGCCCGTAAAGAGGACCCGGTCTCCTATCCTGAAGGTCTCGCTCCCCATGGGTAGGGTTTCTGGCCCAAGGAGCCCGACCTTGAGCCGGGACTCCTGGGCGACCTGATTCAGATGGTCGTTCCAATGGTTGGTGGCGGCCACAATCAGGCCGGAGCGGGGATTCTCTCGGTACTTTTCCAGCCAAAGGGAGATGAGGTTCTTCGCGGATTCTTCCTTGGTGGGGGCCTCCTGGTAGCGGCCCCGTTTGATGAGGCTTTCGATGGCCTTCTCGGCTTGGCCGGAGGCCAAGCGGCGGACGACTTCCCGGTCCTCCTCGGATTTCTGGCGTCGAATCTCCTTCAACTCCATCGACGGTGTTTGCCGGGTAATCTCCCGGAAGTAGTTCCCCGCCTGCACCGGCTGAAGTTGGGAGTATCGCCCATCGCCCGTCAGGATGACCTTCGCTCCGGAGGCAGCAGCCCGGAGGAGGAGGTCCTTCATGAGCTTGGTGTCCACCATACCCGCTTCGTCCACGAAGATGACCGTCTTCTTGTCGATGAGGGCTGGGTCCTTCGCCTTGGCGTTGAGCTTCAAGTAGGGAACCTGAAGGCGAGACAGGGGCCCGATACCTTTCCAGCAGGGAGGGTGTTTCCACACTTCCAACCGGACACCAGCCATCGAGAAGAGGGTTCGCCATGGCTTGTCCTTGGGGGTCACGGGCCCGCGTTGGCGCTTGGGCAGGCTGACCTTCAGATGACCCCAGGACGTGTTTCCGAGGTACTGGGCGATTCGGGTCCGGCGGAAAATCCCGTCATGAAGCCCGGCCAGCGGTCGGGTGGATTGGGCCTCAATCCGGAGAGG
>CAZDSX010000099.1:0-1757 GCA_964508305.1 uncultured Bacteriovorax sp. | reverse complement strand
GTGGTGCCGGGTGCCTTGGGCCTGCTTGATGAGCTGGGCCAGAGAGGCCTCGGCCTGTTGGAGGTCGGACCGGGTGAAGTACATCTCGGTTCCGACGAGCCCGGCCACGACCACCCGCTCGGAGGCCAGTTCCTTGTCGACGGCTTCCTTCACCTGCTGGAGGGAGGCACCGTGGACCACAGCCCGGGTGGCGAGGCGGGTGAGGAACTCCTTCCTGGAAACCACCGAGGTGTTGTCGACGAGCTTCTCGAAGACCTCTTCGGCCATCCGCGGGAGGGGCATTTCCATTCCAGCCTGGAATGGGTCCCGGTGGAGCACCTTCTCGGCCTCGTGCCGGGACCACCCCATCAGACGGCCGTCGTACTGCCATTTCTCAAAGAGCTGTTCCCGGGGAATGGCGCTCTCCTTGGCGTGACGGGTAGCCAAGGTGACCGCCTCGGCGGCCTTGGACCCCACCAGTCCCAGTTCGTCCATCGCAGCTCGGATCTCCTTGGACCGGGTGGAGAAGAACTCGCAGACCCTGGGGTCGACCCCTTCCACCTCGTAGAGGTCCTTCTCGACCCTAACATGGACCCCGAGTTGGGTCCGCAGTCCATGGGCAGCCGCCAGACGGTAGACGGCACCGATGGCCATCTTGTGGTCGTAGAGGGCCTGGGTGTGGAGGGTGCCGGTCGTTCCATCCGGTCGAACGCCGATATTCTGGAGGATGGCGTGACTGTGGAGGTTTGGGTCGAGGGCCCGACTGGTGCCGTGCTCGAAGACGGCGAAGAGGAGCTTGGCCTGGTCAAGCTCGCTACCCCCCTTCCCTCGCCGGGTATGGCCAGCCACTTCCTGAGCGTAGCGGAGGGCTTCCTTCACCGCATCGGCATGGATGCGCTGGATGGTCTGCCGGTTCTCCGGGGTGGTTTGGGACCACAGGGTGGAGACCGTCTTGGGCATGGAGAAGGTCATGTCCCAACCCCGGGTCCTTTTGGGCGAACCGGGGTTCTGGACGAGCTTCTCGGAGGTGACCGGATGGTACCCGGCGAAGAGGGTCTTGAGGGTCTTGGCCTCGACGACGTCGTTCTCCTGAATGCCAAAATGGCTCAGTGCCTCCCCGTACCACCGACCCTGGGGTTCACCCCCGTTGAGGTAGTAGTCCTCACGGGCCAGCTCCAGGTAGTAGTCACACCCGGCGGCACTGGAGATTTTGGAGAGGGAGAGCATGGGTCATCGCCTTTCCTTGGTAGCCTGCCACTTGGCGGAGCCCGCCTCCGGAGTTGTCTTTTCGGCATAGGCGATGAAGACCGAGGTGGAGGCGTCAATCCACCGCTGGGTTCGCTCGCCCTGATGCTGGAGCTTCTGGAGTTCCTGGGTGACGATGAGCAGGCGCTCGGACACCTCCTCCAGCTTGCGCTGGTAGTCGGCCAACCGCTCGCTGGCATGGAGGCCTTCCAGGACATACTGCCGGGCGATGTCCGACTTTTTGACGCCATGAATGAGGGCCTTCTTGGCCAGGTCCGAATGGACCTCCAAATCGACCCGAAACGTCAGTGGCTCAGTGGTCTTTGGCATGTGTAAACGCGCTTTAGAGCAACAGGGGAAGGTTTAGTAGCAGACGATGAGGACGGGACTGTATTCAAAGTGTTTACGCTCGAATCAGGCCTGTTTGCAGGCATTCAGTGCGGTTTTCTAGGGGTTTCCGGCTCACTGCGGTGCATCGGGTGTGCTGCATCGGAAAACTCAGGAAAATGAGAAGATGAACAAAAGTGGGCGAA
>CAZDSX010000098.1:0-4367 GCA_964508305.1 uncultured Bacteriovorax sp. | reverse complement strand
GTCCGCGTGGTGGATGGCCCGTTTGCCAACTTCAGTGGCGTGATCGAAGACGTGAACCCCGACAAGGGCAAGGTCAAGGTCTCCGTCAGCATCTTCGGTCGTCCCACCCCGGTGGAACTCGATTTTATTCAGGTTGAAAAAATTTAAACCCCTGTGCTAAGAGGGCCGTCTTATGGCTAAGAAGGTAGTTGGTCAGATCAAGCTTCAAATCCCCGGTGGCGCCGCAAATCCGGCTCCTCCCGTGGGTCCCGCGCTGGGTCAGCGTGGTGTGAACATCATGGAGTTCTGCAAGGCGTTCAACGCCAAGACGCAGGACATGAAGGGCACGATCATTCCGGTGATCATCACCGTGTACTCCGATCGTTCGTTCACCTTCATCACCAAGACTCCTCCCGCATCCATCCTGCTGTTCAAGTCGGCGAAGGTGGAAAAGGGAAGCGGCACGCCGAACAAGACCAAGGCGGGCAAGGTGACCAAGAAGCAGCTCGAAGAAATCGCCAAGATCAAGATGCCAGACCTGACTGCTGGCTCGATCGAGGCGGCGATGAACACCGTTGCGGGCACGGCTCGCAGCGCTGGCATCACGATCGAAGGTTAAGTTTTCAAAAAAAGTGGGAGCTCCTCGTTGAATGAGGGGCGCTGGAACCACAGGAGGTAGTATGGCAGAGGCAAAGACCGGCGGCATTGGCCGTCACGGTAAGAAGTACGCAGACGCGCTCAAGAAGATCGAGGAAGGCAAGAAGTACTCCATCGGTCAGGCGTTCGATCTGCTTCCCCAGATTTCCTACGCAAAGTTCGACGAGACGGTCGATGTGGCTTTCAAGCTCGGCGTCGACCCCAAGCACGCAGACCAGATGGTCCGTGGCGCTCTCGTCCTTCCCCATGGGATTGGCAAGAGCTTCCGTGTTCTTGTCCTCGCCAAGGGTGACAAGGCTCGTGAAGCCGAAGCGGCTGGCGCTGACTTTGTCGGCTCCGACGACCTGATCGAAAAGATCCAGGGCGGATGGATGGATTTCGACAAGATGATCGCCACCCCGGACATGATGGTGGCCGTCTCCAAGGTCGGTAAGATCCTCGGCCCCCGCGGCCTCATGCCGAACCCGAAGCTCGGCACGGTGACCATGGATGTCACCCGCGCCGTCAAGGAACAGAAGATGGGCAAGGTCGAGTACCGCACTGAAAAGACCGGTATCGTCCATGTCATCATCGGCAAGAAGTCCTTCGGTGCCCAGAAGCTCCGCGAGAACTTCCTGACCCTGGCTACCGCTCTCCTTCGTGCTAAGCCGCCCACCAGCAAGGGCACCTACATGCAGAGCGTGACCCTTTCGACGACCATGAGCCCCGGCATTGCGCTGGATGCGCTCGATGTCAGCCAGGTGGCTGGTTAATTTTTTTTGAAAAGAGAAGATTATGAATCGCGCAACTAAGACTGAGCTTTCCAAGGAGCTGAAGGACAAGTTCGACAAGGCCAAGGTGGCCCTGTTCGCTGACTACAAGGGTCTCACTGCCAACCAGGCTGATGACCTCCGTAAGCAGCTTCGTGCTCACAAGACCGAAGTGAAGGTCCTCAAGAACAACGTCGCCCGCCTGGTCTCGAAGGACGGCCACCTGGGTGATGCTGGCAAGGCGCTCATGGACTCCGTGGTGGGTCCGACGCTGGTGGCCTTCGCTTACGGCGATCCGGCTGCAGCGGCCAAGGTTTTCCATAAGTTCTCCCAGGACAACCAGGCCCTGAAGCTCAAGGACAGCCTCTTTGGCAAGACCAAGCTGGCTGCTTCCGACGTTGAAGAGCTCGCCAAGCTTCCTTCCAAGGAAGTGCTGCTCGCGAAGATGCTCGGATCCATGAATGCTCCGGCAACCAACTTCGTGGGCGTGCTGGCTGCAGTGCCGCGCAGCCTCGTCAACGTGCTTTCGGCAATCGAAAAGAAGAAGTCGGACGCCTGATCGGGGTCCGGATTCCACAACCAGTTTGACTGGCCTCAAGGATGGGGTTGGTCATCAAAAGGTCTCGGCTGAAGAACCAGAGGGACCGTTAACCCCGGGATACGCACAGAAGGTGCCGCCTCGGGCTAGAGGTAAGAGGTAAAACACATGTCTGCAATTACTAAGGAAAATGTCATCTCGTTCATCGAGAACATGTCCGTTCTCGAGCTCTCGCAGCTCGTGAAGGAACTGGAAACCAAGTTCGGCGTTTCTGCTGCTGCTCCGATGGCAATTGCCGTTGGTGGCGCAGGTGCTGGCGCAGCTCCGGCTGCTGAAGCCAAGACCGAATTCAACGTCATCCTGGCTGCTTCCGGCGACAAGAAGATCAACGTGATCAAGGTCGTCCGTGAAATCACCGGCCTGGGCCTCAAGGAAGCCAAGGACCTCGTCGAAGGCGCTCCGAAGCCCCTGAAGGAAGGCGTCGCCAAGGCTGAAGCTGAAGAAATGAAGAAGAAGCTCGAGGCCGAAGGCGCCAAGGTCGAGCTGAAGTAAGCTCGCCCCTTTTGGCTGACAGCGGACCTCTGGTTCTGATCTGCGGGTGCGCGCCAATTCTGCTTTTGCAGGATTTGTGCTTGCGCACCCGCAGGTCTCCGTTTATTGGCAGAGCTGGAACTTTCCGCATCAGCTGAAAATTTCTGGGACCTAACCCTCCGGGCAGGACAGCTGCCTGCCGGCTTCGATGCCGACCGGATCTGGGTCTCAAGATACCGAGTGATTCCCTTCTTTGTTTGACCTTCTGGTGAGCAGACCTGGTGGTCCAACAAAAAAGTGAGGCATTCGGGGCGAGTAGTGCTGACCGCAGGCCTTGTGCCTTGCCTGCGTAGCTGCTCGTCGTCAGAGAGTCCTTTCGTCTGCTTGATTTGCTAAGGAGCGCTCATGGCCTCGTTGTTTTCCGAGAATCGTCGTATCCGCAAGGATTTCTCCCGCATTTCCACTCCCGTTGAGATTCCGAATCTCATCGATCTTCAACGAAAGTCCTACGACAAGTTCCTTCAGGCTGATGTCCCCGCGCACAAGCGCGAACTGATCGGCCTCCAGGCGGTCTTCAAGTCCGTCTTCCCAATTGATGATTTCAACAAGACTGCGTCGCTGGAGTTCGAGAGCTACACGCTCGAGAAGCCCAAGTACGACGTTCTAGAGTGCCGCCAGCGCGGCATGACGTTCGCGGCTCCGCTCAAGATCACGGTGCGCCTGGTTGTGTTCGATGTCGATGAGGAGGCGGGCACCCGCAACATCCGCGACATCAAGGAGCAGGAAGTCTACATGGGCGAAATCCCGCTCATGACCGAAGCCGGCTCATTCATCATCAACGGCACCGAGCGCGTCATCGTCAGCCAGCTCCACCGTTCACCTGGCGTCATCTTCGACCATGACCATGGCAAGAGCCACTCCAGCGGCAAGATCCTGTACTCTGCGCGTGTGATCCCGCACCGCGGATCCTGGCTCGATTTCGAGTTCGACCACAAGGACATCGTCCATGCCCGCATCGACCGCAAGCGCAAGCTCCATGCGTCGATCGTGCTTCGCGCGATGGGGATGTCCGTCCAGGAAATCCTCAATCACTTCTACCGCTCCGAGAAGCTGATCCTCGACAAGGATGGCAAGGTCTCGAAGGCCGTCGATCTCGAAATCCTCTCCGGCCAGCGTGCTGAAGAGGACATCGTTGACCCCAAGAGCGGCGAGACGATCGTCAAGAAGAACCGCAAGTTCACCAAGGCCGTCATCAAGAAGATCGAAGATGCTGGTATCAAGAAGCTTGAGATCCCGATGGAGATGGTGGTCGGCCGCGTATCGGCTGAAGACATTGTCGACGAGAAGACGGGCGAAGTGCTCCTTGAAGTGAACCATGAGCTCACTGAGAAGCGTATTGCAGACCTCCGCACCAAGGGTGTGAAGGAAATCAAGGTCATCTACACGGATAACCTGACCTATGGCGCTTTCGTTCGCGAGACTCTGACTGCGGACAAGGTCAACAGCCCTGAAGAGGCTCTGATCGAAATTTACAAGCGCATGCGTCCGGGGGATCCGCCCACGATCGAAGCTGCAAAGCAGCTCTTCGATAACCTGTTCTTCAACTCCGATCGTTACGACCTGTCCCGCGTGGGTCGTCTCAAGCTGAACTACAAGTTCCCTGAGAACAAGATCCCGGTCGAGACCTCGATCCTCACCAAGGAAGACATCCTTTCGACCCTGTACTACCTCTGCGAGCTCAATAACGGTCGCGGAGCGATCGACGATATCGATCACCTCGGTAATCGCCGCGTCCGCGCTGTGGGTGAGCTCATTGAGAACCAGTACCGTATCGGCCTGGTTCGCATGGAGCGCGCGATCAAGGAGCGCATGAGCATCCAGGAAATCGAAACCCTGATGCCGCATGACCTGAT
>CAZDSX010000097.1:0-4417 GCA_964508305.1 uncultured Bacteriovorax sp. | reverse complement strand
CTTGATCCTCGCCTGCCCCTTGCTGATGGAGTCGACTTTTCCGCTCATGGTTCCGACTTCGTTAAAGAGTGGTACTTTGAGGCGAAGCCAGCCATCGGGATCGGCCACCACGCCAAAGCCCTCTCCCATTTCGATCACCTCAAACTCCGAGGCGATTCCCTGGGTCCCCAACCAAGGAAGGAGGGCCAAGAACAGGGCCGGAATCCTGTGACGATGCTTCATATCCGAATCACTCCTTGCTCAAAGAGATGCTTTGGAGGCCCGTCGGACGCTTGGAGGCCGTGGTCCCATCGTTGGACCCCGTCAAATCGCCGGTGAACAAGCGGCCGTTGTCAATCTTGTAGATGTCATAGGTAGTCTCACCCGCCGAGCTTGGCCCGCCGCAACCCGAGGTGATGTCCTTGGGTACATTGACAGCCCAGTCACTAAATCCGCAGGCCGTCACGCTGTTGCGACCGTTTGCCTCTGTAGTAGTCAAGGGGGTGATCTCCACCTTGCTCACGGTATAGTCCAAGGTCTTGGCACCTTCGGGCTGGTCCACATCATCCCCCCCCGAATAGGAGTAGGTATAGGTCTGCCTGAATGAGGTGACCGCGGTACACGAGGTATTCGAGTAGGGTGTAGCCGTAGCCACAAAAGTGCTCTCCGTGAACGTGGCGCGATAGATCACCGAGTCGGTACAGGCACTTACCCAGGCTCCGGCCAGGTCATCAGAGATTCCTGAGCCACAGGCAGAGATGAATGTCAGCGAAAGAACAGCCAGGATACGGCTCATCTTCATAGGTCCTCCAGTTAAAGGATCGTTAGATCCGGTCAAATATGTAGAAGCACAGGTCAGATGGGTATCCACTCACCTGCAGCGCGGTGAGGAGGGCGATGTAACCCGAGTCGTTGTGGATGTAGTCACCCGTGACTGATCCGGTGCTCGTGCTACTCGAGTAGCTCATGTTGATCGACCCCGGACTGATCGAGGGGGATCCGGAAACAGGAACGAAGGTCTGTGTAAAACTGCAGCTTGAGCTCGACGTCGTCATTGAGGTCGTCGTCAGTGTCACAGATCCGTAGGTGTATCCGGAGCCTGATCCTTGCCGCGTGAACACAGCCCTGCCTCGTGCCCGAGCTGTGCAGCTACTGCTCACCGTCGTGCTCTCCGTAGAGTTTCCGGAGATGATGAGGGTCCCCACCGGTGATGACGAGCTGTAACCTGCAAGAGCACTGAGACTCTGGCTGCTGTCGTAACACTCGACCCCGATATTGCGATATGTCCCAGAGTGGTCATCGCCCTCGACAGTGCTTACCGTGGAGAGTGAGGAGAGATCGCTCGAGTTACATGCTGCGACCAGCATGGGGAAGATCATTGTGGTGATTCTCGCTTTCATTCCGCGGTTCCCCCAGTCAGTCGCCTAAAGCTGGCCACTCGAATCCGCCCCTCGAAGACCCCCTCCAGCCACTGGCCCTCTGCGTTTTCCGGAACTTCGCGAGTGGGTCTTCCATCCGGTAAAAAGCAAAGCTCATCGACAGTCACACCGAGCGTGCGCGCCACGCTCTTGAGGTGCGAGATTTTGCGGGGCTCCACACCCGAGAGCCAGAGGCTCAACACCTGCTTGGGTACCCCCGAACGGCGCGAGAGTTCAGCCGCCGTCCAGGCGTTTTGCTTGAGGAACTCTTGGAGTCTTTCCTTTAGGACGATCGAGATGGATTCCACCGGCGCTTGTCTCCGTCACTCCAGTATCGGTCGCCTTGCTGCGCCGAATTGAGTGAAGTCGCCCGTGCTTGACGGCCTGTCGCTTAGGATTGACTGGTGGGCTGCGGGAACGCGCTATTTCTTCGTGGCCCAGATGTAGAGCAGGTAGACGATGCACCAGAAGATCGGGCTCGCCAGGAGCCTGAGCGCCAGGTAGAGGCAGATGAGCCCAAGGCCACTCGAAAAAAACCAGATCAGCGCGATGAGCCAAAGAATGAAGTGCAGCATGACTGTTTCTCCTGTGCGCTACTTCTTGCCGGCCGGAAGGCGCCGGATCCTGCCAATGAAAGTCCCTTCGATCCAGCCAGGCCCCCCGGGAGGCAGGGGATTTTTTCCAAAGCAGAGCTCATCCACGCTGACCGAGAAGACTTCAGCCACGAGCTTGAGCTGCATGAGCTTTCGGGGCTCGACACCCCCGAGCCAAAGGCTCAGCACCTGCTTTGGAACGCCCGATCTTCGGGCCAGCTCGGCTGCCGTCATGTTGTGGCGCTCGAGGAGCGCCCTGAGTTGTGTTTTGAGTTGAAAGACCTGCCCCGACGAACCCGGTACTGCCATTCGCCGACTCCCCCCGGATTATAGGCTGTACCCCCGGGCTGACATCTGGGGACACAGGTGCGCCGGGTCCCAAAACGGCGTAAAATCGGGCCCATGTCCAAAGCCACGATCCACCCCCCTCACCCAGCCGGCCTCACGCGGCTTGAGTCCGAGACGCTTCGGACGCTGGCGCTTGGGCTTTGGGAGGGCTGGAGGATTTTTCCCAAGGTGCACCTTCCGGATGTGGGCAATCACCGCTCGGATTCGGATCTGGATTTTGTGCTCCTCCATCCCCAGCATGGGCTCCACATCATCGAGGCCAAGGACTCCGAAGTTCGCAACATCTCGCAGGCGCCGGTGACGACCTACGAAACGGGGACGGGAGCCGCGGCAGGCACCAAAACCAAGGACCTCGTGCGCCAGCTCCGGGGTCAGCGCCGGGTGCTCGCGGAGTTCCTGGGCCTGGACCCAGGAGGGATCGGATCCTACCTGTGGGCCCCACATGGAGAGGAGAGCCTTCAAGGAAACTTTGGAGAAATCAGAAACCCAGAACTCGGGCCCGGCTTTAGGTTTGTGCGCGGCCCTTCGATTGCCCCGATCTTTAAGCACCTCGAGACGCTGGAGCGCCCCCTCCCCTCTTACGACTCGGTCTTGAATACGCTCATGCAGCTTGCTCGGGATGCCGACACCCAGTCCTCGCTTAAGCCCTTTGAGCCAGGCGAGGCGGGCTTGAGTGAGCAAAAGCGTTTTGTGCGCGCAAGATCCAAGCACCGCGCGATCACGGGAGTGGCGGGAACGGGCAAGACGCAGGTCCTTTTGCGAGAGGCGCGTGAGTTTTCTGGCTCCGGTCGAAAGGTCCTGCTTCTTTGCTACAACGAGCTCTTGCGCGACTTTTTGTGCGAGTCGGTAGAGGGGAGCGACATCCGCGTTCTCAATATGGACGATCTTGCGCGCGAGCTCATGGGTCAGGAGTATGTGAGCCCCACCAATGAAGCGGGAAAAGACTACGAGTCCCAGTTCATCACCCTCTCTGAGCGCATTAGAGCTTCGGCCCCACCCTGGGTTAGATCTCTCACCCACCTCCTGATTGATGAGGCGCAGGACCTGAGTGGGGCTCACCTCATGAGTGTCGTGACGCTTCAGGCGGTGTCGGGTGCGTATGTCACGGTTGCGCACGATGAAACCCAGCAGTGGCGCCAGCAAGGCATGGGACTTGAGGATTTTGTCGCAGCCCCTTGGGAAGGTAAGTCGCCCTGGGAAGAGACATTTGTGCTCAAGAACAACCTTCGAAACGGGGACGAGATCAGGAGGCTTGCGCGCGAGGAGCTTGGGTTTTTGATTGGGTCGGAGGCTGCCGAAGAAAAGATGCGCGTCGATGCCCACCGCGAAGGAAAGAACCGCGCGCCCAAGCCCAAGGTCATTTCCAAAGGTGAGATCCTGGGCGAGCTCAAGCGTGTGATGGGGACGGCCGAGGCCAAGGCCAATACGCTCGTACTGACTTCCGACTCAAACGACTGGCTCAAGGGTGTGGCGGCAGCGCGGGCCGGGATTTTTCCGGTGAGTGAGGCGCGCCCCATTGTCGGAGACTCCCAGTCGGTGCGGGTGGAAACGGTGCTCCGGTCCAAAGGGCTTGAGGCTAAAGTCGTAGTCGCCTTCTTGCGGGATCAGCGCGAAGGGGCCGATCACCTGCGCAAGGCCTGCGCGCAGAAGGCGTATCTCGCCGCGACGCGCGCGACCAATGCGTTTTATTTGTTTTGGGTGAGGTGATAGGCAGGCGCCTAGGCGCGCGGGTCAAACCGCGATATCGCATCCGTCCCATTCAAATGAAGGTTTCACCTGTCCCCTGCCCCTGCCTTTGCGGTGCTCGAGCTTGAGGATGCCCTGCTCGGCCAGGAAGCGCGCATCATTATACACGTTTGGGTAATCACGCTGGAGCAAGGAGGCCAGCTCCAGGAGGGTCTCGGGGTTTTTCTGCCGGACGGTCGCGAGGAGCCTGAGCCTTTCGGGGCTGAAGATCTTGGAAAAGACCGAGAGGTCCTCAAAATAGAGCGCACTCGGTGCCGCCTGTGCCTGGGACTTTCGTGACGGCACCTTGCGTGCGGACATGCGCTCGAATGAGGCCTCGAAGGAATCCATGAA
>CAZDSX010000096.1:0-4535 GCA_964508305.1 uncultured Bacteriovorax sp. | reverse complement strand
CAATTCCTCGACCTTGGCGGTGGAAATCGGGTCCAGTGCCGAAGTGGGCTCATCCATGATCACCAGCGGCTTGTCACTCAGGAGTGCGCGTACGACGGAGAGACGTTGCAACTGGCCACCTGAGAAGCCCCGGGCCGCATCCGTGATCTCCGAACGAATGCCGAGCGGGAATGCCGAGATGGGCGCATCCAAACCGGCAGTCTCGAGCAGTGCGTGGATGCGTTGGGGCGGTACATTTCGACCGAGTGTCAGGTTCTCGAGGATGCTGCCCTCAAAAAAACGGTATTCCTGGTCCACAAAGGTGCAGATCTTCAGCTTTCGCAGCTCCGACCAATCCACGGCTCGTTCCCCGACGGAGTCCGTGATCCACAGGCTTCCCGAAAAAGGAAAGAGTGCGCCCGACAGGACGCCGAGCAGGGAGGACTTTCCCGAGCCGCTGGGCCCCTGGATCAGGGAGATGTTTCCGCGACTGATCGTGATGGACGCATTCCGCAGCGCAAGCGGCCCCGTCTCGCCACGGTAACCAAAGGTCACGTCTATCAATTTGACGTTCAAGATCTGTTCAGCTGGACGAGCCAGCCGGATCGGGCGGGTGGACGTCCGGCTGGGTGTACCAGGTAATTCCATGAATAGGTCCAGTAGGCGCTCGTAGGCAAGCCGTGAGTTCCTTGCCGAGAGTTGCAGGCTTTCGAACGATCCGAGGACCGAGATCATCGATGCCATGAGCGAGATGGCGGTGACCAGCTGTCCGGGGGTGATGGTGCCGGAGCGGAGCAGGGTGATCGCCCAGCTAATCGAGGCGATTTCGACGGCTGCACCGATCAGCACGCTGATGCTGCTGTAGCGGACCATGTGGGTGAATAACTTGGTATTCAGTTTACCCAGGCGCTTGGTGAGCCGGCTCCATCTCCTGAGGAAGTAGGCCGATGCATCGTTCATGTTGATCCAGCGTTTGAGTCCCAGCAGCTCATGCAGGCTGGATCCCGACCCCGCAGCCTGGATGGCGAGCTGGTAGTTCATGTTGGCCTTGAGCTTGGCACTGATGAGGTTCACGAGGAGAACCAGGACTCCAAGGACTGCCGCGACCCCCAGCAATCGCCAGTGAATGGTCCAAAGCGCCAGGGCCGAGAGTGCGAGGGTGAAAGTCCTTCCAAAGACGGACTGGATGACTTCGTTGGCAACATCCTGGAATTCAGAGATCGCACCCATCCGGGTGGTGTAATCCCCGTACCGACGCGAAGCAAAGCTGGTCCAGGGGAGGTGGATGATCTTGCGGATGAGGGTACCGGACATCCGCATGGAGAAGAGTTGTCCGAGCCGCATGGACCAGTAATGACTGGTGAGTCCGAGCAATCCCCTGAGCGCCGTGCAGGCACAATAGCCGGCCAATAGCCAGCCGATCGGCTCTTGGCGCCCGATGGTCACTGCATCCACAAGCCGGCCGAAGATGAACGAAGGGGCGATTCCCAGGAAGGAAGTCAGCAGGGTCATCCCGGCGAGAAGGCTTGCTCCGGGCAGGAAGCGCTTGAAGATGGCAGGGAGTTCGCTGCTCGTCGCCATTTTCCGAGGAGCGACGGACCACGGCGTCGAATTTTCCGGGATCGGGAAGTTCAGTCCAATCCTCTCGAAACGGTCTTTCAGGGAATTGACCGGTACGATAGCCACACCGGAGGCAGGATCCGAAATCTCCCACTTTGACTCGTTGAGAGGCCTGGCAACCACAAAGTGTCCATAGCCGTGCTGCCGGGCGGGGGCCGATGAACAGAGGAGGAGGACGCCTGCGCCATCGGTGGTCTCCAGGCTCACAGGTTCCAAGTTCAATCCAATTTCCTGGCAGAGCAGAGCCAGGTCGTGGAGGGAGGCCCCGTCAGGACTGATCTGCAGGTGGTGCCGAATCCAGCGATACTCCGTGGGATGTCCAAAAAATTTGCAGACAATGGCAATTGCAGCTGCACCACAATCCATCAAGTCATGCTGCTGGACCGAGGGCAGGGACTTCATGGCTCAAGCCGAACGAGACGTAGGCCAAGGGTGGGGTATTTTTGACACATTGTGACCGGACTTGAACTCCATTATCCTCTGTAAAACACTACATCCTCGCCAGAGGGAAAGGGAATAGGCTACGCAATGAAGAAGATTAATTTCAGTGAGCTCAAGACAGCGGGCATCGTGGGTGGCGCGCAGGCCGACATCAAGAAGGCCTATACCGGCAAGAGCGCGGAGACCAAGGTGAGCGCTGCAACCGGTGCTGAAACCCATGACGAATGGAATGGCGAGCGCGAGACGATCGTCACTGCTGGTGGAGCTGCGCTCAAGTCCGCCGAGGTTCAGCAGGCCCTCAAGGCTGCGTCCGAAAAGCCCCTCATGGGCAAGTGATCGGACTTCGGTTTACTTCGATTTTTTGACTGGCCCGGGCGGCAGCTGCTACCCGGGCTTTTTTTTGCGCATGGACTTGCATGGATCAGATCCCAAGCCGCATCGAGCTTTTTCCAGAGCATCCCCTGTTTGATCGGTTCCTCGCGGATCCGAACAAAACTTTGCTGACTCGTCCGATCGACGCAAGTTGGAGCTACATCGGTGCGGTCCGGCGCTTCCAGCATGGGTTCAATCCCTTTGGCGGCAAACTCTATGTTTCGCACAACTCAGAGTTGTTTAGCGCCATGACCCGGAAGCGGATGCCGGAGGGTAGGGGCTCCCGCAGGCGTCTGGCTACCGAGTCTCTTTTCCTGGTCCATGACTACCTCCATCTCTGGTCGATGATGGAGGCTGATGCTTTCATGAGGGAGACGTTGGGCAAGGGCCTCGAGTCCCTGAACTCCCCCCATTCGGCAGATGAGCTGGCATTGCTCCTGATCCTCTCGGAAGTGGTGGCAACCGTTGGGTTGGACTACTGGACTTTGATGGAAATTGAGTTCGGTCGATGGATGGACCTTTCGCAGATGGACTTCAGCCTCACGATCACGCTTTCTCCGGATCGGATCGCTAGGATTCGTGAGCGATTGCCAGGCTTCTCAGTGGCGCGCGAGAGCCTCTTCATGGAGATTGCCGAGTTCTATCTGTCGGGGGAGATGTCCGGACTGGACCTTGGTGATGTGCAGGCCTCCGATCCATTGCGAGAGTATGCAGTCCATGAACTCCAGTACGGTGAGCTCCAGCGGGCCTACGCCCGCCGGTGGGTCTCACAGATCTGGCAACGAATTCGGATGGATGAAAACGACAGCAGCCCGATGCAGTGGAGGTCGCAATGGCAGCGGGACCTGGCGGGCCATCTGGGTCGCAGGCTCTGGTCATTGGTGAAGGGAGATCTGCCCCAGCCGCCTCATCAACTCGGATTTCCACTGATCGGGCTTCCTGCGATTGGCTCTGGAGAGCATCGTTCGATGGATCCCAGGCTCATCTGCATTGAAAAATTCGAATCGCTTGGCGGTCCTGGATTCCTGCAGAGGTTCCCCGATGCATTGGAGATCGTGCTGGCCAACATTGAGCTGGCAAGCCTGCCCGGGGAGCTGCAGGAACGACTTATCGATTTCTGCAAAAAAGGCGACCGCGAGCTCAGTGCCGAGCTCATCCAGGAGGAATTTCCAGGCGTCCTGCGCGGCAGGAGGCTGGAGCCTCGATTCGCTCCTGAGAGCGATGACTTTGTTTTCAGCCTGCCCTGATCAAGAAAAAGCCCCGGTGATTTCTCACCAGGGCTTTTTCGGTATTGGTTGCGGGGGCAGGATTTGAACCTACGACCTTTGGGTTATGAGCCCAACGAGCTACCGGGCTGCTCCACCCCGCGACATTACGGTTGAGTGGGGTTTAGCGGGATCCCGTAGAACCGTCAACTTAAAAGCCCGGATTAAATCCGCTCGCAAGCTCCTGCAACTGCGTTAGATTTTGGGCATGTTCAAACGCCGAGTCGTTCGCTGGGGTGTGCTGGGGCTGGCGGTCCTGGGCTTTGCTGGGGGCCTTTCGGTACGTCTTTTCCCGCTCCAGATCCGCGACGCCTACCACCGCTGGCAGGTCGCTCGGGCGGGGGCCTTGGCGATCCAGAGCGAGGCTCTTCGCCCTCGACTGGCGGGGCTGTCGCTGGGCGAGGGCACCTGCGTGGTTCTGGTGCATGGCATTGGGGATGCCGCCACGACTTGGCGCAAGATCCTCGCCGACCGTGGATGGCTCGGCCAGATTCCTGAGCCCGTTCGTTTGCTGGCCTGGGAGCTGCCCGGCCACGGCCTTTCCGAGCGGCCTGCAGCGACTGCCGAGGGCACTTCCCAGCTTGAGCCCAGGCGCATGGCCGAGCGCCTGCTCGAGGCCACTCAGGCTGCTGGCTGCACGAGTAAGTCAGTGTGGGTGGGCAACAGCCTCGGCGGCTGGGTGGCGGCCTGGGCTGCCCTCCTGAAGCCCGAGCAGGTCCGGGGGCTTGTGCTCCTTGCTCCGGCAGGGCTCGCGGTTCAGGCCGACAGCCATGGGGCCGTTGCTAAAGGCGTGAGGGCGCTTGCAGAGCCCACGACCGAGTCGGTCCGCGAGTTCTGGGGGAGGGCCAATGCGCGGCC
>CAZDSX010000095.1:0-4748 GCA_964508305.1 uncultured Bacteriovorax sp. | reverse complement strand
CTCGACTGCTACGACTGCCTTGTACTCTGCCTGTGCCATCCTTGGCCTCCTTTTGCTCGAGTGAGCTAGTTTCTAAACTGGGGTTTACTCTCAAAATGATGCTCGGCTTCGATCCAGCGGACCGTGCGGGTCTCGGAGCGCATCACGACCGAGTGCGTACGCGCACCGCCGCTGAAGAACCTGACGCCGTTGAGCAGCGCACCCTGCGTGACGCCCGTTGCGCAGAACATGACCTTGCCCTGCGCAAGCTCGTCGATCTTGTAGATCTTGTCGAAGTCCGTGATGCCCATCTTGCGGGCGCGGGCGCGTTCGTCATCCTTGCGAAAAATGAGGCTCCCCATGAAATCACCGCCCATGCAGCGGAGGGCTGCTGCCGCGATCACTCCCTCGGGTGCCCCGCCGGAACCCATGAGGACGTCAACCCCGCTGTCCTCCTTGCAGGTGGCGATCGCAGCCGAGACATCTCCATCACCGATCAGCCAGATGCGGGCGCCCGTGGCGCGGACTTCCTTGATCAGGTCCTCGTGCCTCGGACGATCCAGGATGGTGACCGTGAGGTCTTCAATGCGGCAGTTCTTGGCCTCGGCAATGTTCTTCAGATTTTGGGTGGGCGACAGCTTGAGGTTGATCGCTCCCTTTGCCGAAGGACCCACCGCGATCTTTTGCATGTAGGTGTCGGGTGCGTGGAGGAATTTTCCCTCCTCTGCGATCGCAATCACCGAAAGGCTGTTGTTGCCGCCTCGGGCGCAGATGGTCGTTCCCTCGAGAGGATCGAGGGCCAGATCGAGCTTGGGGCCATCTCCCTTTCCGACCTTTTCCCCGATATAGAGCATCGGAGCTTCGTCGCGCTCGCCTTCGCCGATCACCACCGTGCCGTCGAACTGGATCGAACCCAGCATCTGGCGCATGGCTTCGACCGCGGCATGGTCGGCGGCTTTTTCATCACCACGACCCATCAGGCGAGCGCTCGCCAGCGCCGCCATCTCAGTCACACGTACAAACTCGAGAGCAAAATTGCGATCCATTGAAATGACCCCGACTCTTATACAGGAAGCACGAGCCCGGCTCCGAGCCGGAGCTTCCATTCCTCGGGGATCTTTGCACTCAGCAGCAAGGTCTTTGCAAGGTTCAACTTCCCACTCTCCGGAGAGGCGTCGGTGATCAGCCACTCGGGCGCCCAGCGCAGCACTCCCTGCACGGAATCCCTCTCCCGGCCAAACTTGACTTCGCCGGTCCGGACTCCCTGCGACACGGTCCACTCGACGAACTCGCGACCCCACAGGATGACGAGCACCTTGCGAAGCCCCCCATTCTCGTCAGGCCAGGCAATCACCTCGGTGCCGGAGCGGCCGTTGTACCAGACCGAATCCGTCACTGCCCCCGAGGGCATCGGACGAAGGGTCGAGCCCAGCATCCGGGGATCCAGCCACTGGCGAAGCTCCTGCTCCAGCTCGGCTGCCATCTGGATGAACTGGCAGCCGACATGGTCGCCACGGATGTTCCGCACCTGCGCGCTCAACTTGAACTTGGTCCGGTTGACATTGAGGGTTCCTTCGAGCTGCGCACCAATCGGAAATAAAAGCCGATCCTCCTCATGGAGCAACCGAAGTGCCATCCCGGTCTGCGAGAGGTCCGCCACTCCAAAGAGCTTGCCATTGAGGCCAAGCCGGAACTGCTCGGTCGAGAGCGAAAGCCTCGGCACGAGCCTGCGTTCGGTATCAGGTCCCTCCGAGCCGCTTGCGAGGGCTTGGGACGGGGACTCCACCACTTCCAACGGGGTCTTGGGTTTGTTGCCTTCCATAATCTGGGTCTTCGACCCAGTTTCGCACGCGGCGGCCCGTTACGGCAAAAACGATTTCAGCCCCCCGCTCGATCACCCAGCGCGGCGGGAATCGGTCGGCCTCCAACGCGCCTGAGAACACGACCAAAGTACGCCCAGGGCCAGCGCTCTCAAAATCCAACGCACCCCGCATGCCAAGAAAATGACCCTGGATCACCCGAAACTCCCAGCGCGAAGCGGACTTCTCCTCGAACTGCAGCGTGGCCTGGAGCTGGTACTTCCAGATCCCCCCGGCAATCAGGAGCTGCCTGCGCGATGCGCTCCACTCCGATTTTTCGATGTAAGGGATGTTGCCCGCAAAGCGGTCGAACTGCGTCACGACGGCCTTGGTACGCGCAAGCCCGGCATGGACCACCATGGCATTGAGCACGGAATAACGGCGGCCCTCGAGCCTCGCCCTGGCGAAGACTTCGCGCTCCACCACCATGGCATTCACTGCGGCTGCCGGGATTTCATGCATCCGCGCCAGGTCCTGGATTGCAGGCACGGCCTGGGAAGCCGCCGCATCCGAGAACAGCAGCGGGAGCACGATCAGCGCCGAAAGGAAGTTCATGGACTTCAGTGTAAAACGCCCCCTACACTCTGAGAAGCCGCATGACTCCGAATCAACAGGACCGCGAATTTGAATTTGCCACGACGCCGAACCTCCTGACGCTCGCGCGCATGGCCTGCGTACCCTTCGTCGTGGCCCTGCTTTTCATCGGGAACCCCAAGAACGACCTGATCGCAGCACTGCTTTTTGGAGCAGCCAGCATCACGGACTATTTTGACGGCTACCTGGCCCGCGTCCAAAAGTCAGTGAGCATCTACGGGAAGCTCATGGATCCGCTAGCCGACAAGTTCCTCGTCGTGAGCTGCCTGATCATGCTGCAACACCTTGGACGCCTCCACCCCGTATGGGTGATCCTGCTCATTTGCCGGGAACTTGCGATCACAGGCCTCAGGGCCCTCGCAAGCGCAGAGGGCGTGGTCATGTCCTCATCGCAATCGGCCAAATGGAAGACCGCCACCCAGATGGTGGCCATCCCCTTCATGATGGCCAGGGAACCGCTCTTCGGGATTCCAATCTATCCGATCGGACAGGTATTGCTGGCCATCAGCATTGCCATCAGCATGTGGTCAGCAGTCGACTACGTGGTCGAGTTCTTCAAAAAGCTCCCCGAGCGCAGGCGCGCCCGCAAGGCGGCAAAGTAAGCGTCAGCTGACGGGCGGTGCCACCCACGGGATGTCCGCCACCTGGATCTCGGCATTTGCCGTGCGCGCGGCCACGAACAGGTAATCGCTCAGGCGGTTCACATAGCCCAGCACTTCAGTCCTGACCGGCTCGGAACGATTGAGTACCACGAGCTCACGCTCCGCACGCCGGCAGACCGTACGCGCCAGGTGCATCGCTGCCGCGGCCTTGGATCCGCCGGGAAGAATGAAGGACTTGAGCGGCTCGAGCTTCCCTTCCATCCGGTCGATCTCTTTCTCGAGTGCTTCGATATCCGTTCCCTCGATCTGGCGAGTGGACATGCTCCGGCCGGGCGGAGTCGCCAGCTCCGCTCCGAGCTGGAAGAGCTCGTGCTGGACGCGGGCAAGTGTGGCGCGAACCCTGGAATCCTCGGCAAGGGTCGGCTCCGCAAGGACGAGCCCGATCACTGCGTTCAGCTCATCAAAAGTCCCGTAGGTATGGAGCCTGAGGTGATCCTTGGGCACCCTCTGGCCGCCCAAAAGCCCTGTTTGACCGTGATCTCCGCCCTTGGTGTAGATTTTCATGATTTCCCGAACTTAGCGGAGATCTGGAGTGTTGTCCCATAGACTTTATCTAGAAAGTCCCGCTTGACCCCGACCTTTTTGGTGTGTAACACGGTGTCTCCTTTTGGAAATGCGGGTGTAGCTCAGTTGGCTAGAGCGCGACCTTGCCAAGGTCGAGGCCGAGGGTTCGAGTCCCTTCACCCGCTCCATTTCCAATCCTCCTCAAAAAAGAATCCCTCCTTTCAGCTGGCCGGTACCCCGGTTGCATGGTCTCGCGTCCTGAAACCCAAACAGGAGGAGATCCACATGAAAACAAACCGACTCAAGCACTGGGGAGCCGCTTCGGCGTTCACGGTTGCACTACTGTCAGCATGCGCACCCGGTACAGGTACCGAAACCTCGACCCAGAATCAGGATGATGCAAATCGCAAAGCCGGCGCAGCCGCCACCGACGCTGGCGCCACCATTGCCGCTCCAGGTATCGTGAAGGCGCGCGCCAGGCTGAACATCGTGCTTTCAGCCGACGGACACGGCAAGGGGCAGATCCTGGCGGCAAACCTGGTCCCCGAGGGCTCAGAGGGTTCAGGATCCTTCAGCCAGGAGGTTGAAATCCTCAATGCGGGAAACATCCCGCTCACCGATGGCCCCCCCGTCAGCGTCACCCTTCCGGCACTGACCACTTACAGTGTGGACACTTCGAGCTTCATCCCAAACCCCACCCTTTCAAATGCATCGATCTCGTTTGGATCGCTCAAGCTCGGGCAGAGCTTCTTTGACAACAACCTCAAGGTCTGCGCGACCTCTGCCAACGGCCAGTGCCAAAATGCGGTGCTGCGTGCCTACACGACACAACCTGCCTCAGTCACCAATCCTGGTGACGGACTCTGGAACGCCACCGACGGGTATGGTGTACCGCTCTACATCAAGGCCGCTGATGGCACCGAGAATGTGATCCAGCTTGGACAGGCGGCATCGCAGACCCTCCAAACAGTGGGGTTCCAGCCCTCACAAAAGGTCCTGACGGCAACGGACTTCAAAATCGACGGTCTGGTAAAGAGCTACGATGTCAGGGCTGATTTCAGCCTGGCGGGAGCAGGGACCTACGCGGCGACGATCATCATCGAGTACGTCTTGAACTGATCCCAATTTAAAGACGAGGTGGCAGGAAGCG
>CAZDSX010000094.1:0-4908 GCA_964508305.1 uncultured Bacteriovorax sp. | reverse complement strand
AGCCCATTGTCGCTTCGATGACCGTTTCGAGCCATCAAGGCGAGAGGCTTGCTGATTTTGCCACACGCTTTGGCGCAGATTCGCGCATCCAGGCCGTGGGACTCAACTGCTCGGATGGTCCGCAAGACCTTCTCAAGTCCGTCCAGGTGGTGGGCTCAAAAATTTCGCTCCCACTGATTGTTCAGCCCAATTCGGGGCTTCCGCGCCAGATCAATGGCCGGTACTTCTACATGACTTCGCCGGATTACATGGCCAAGTACGCGAGAAGGCTCCTCGATGCCGGAGCCGATGGGGTGGGGGGCTGCTGCGGGACTGGGCCTCTGCACATCGAAGCCATTGCCCGAAGCCTCTCCATGCTCGTTGCGCGTGCACAGGTGGAGGTGGTTACCTCTTCTCAGGAGCCTTCCCTTGAAGAAGATCTCCTCACTCGTCCTGATGCTTCGACGGTTGCAGCCGTGCGATCAGGATCGGTCGTGCTTCAGCTGCTCGCTCGTGGCGAAAAGGTGCGCTCGGTCGAGCTCATGGCTCCCAAGGGCACCACGCTTGAGGGATTCGAAAAAGCAGTGGGCCTGGTCAATGCCGCGGGCATTCCGCTCGTCAATGTCCCGGATGGGGCAAGGGCTAGTACGCGTGTGGGATCATTGCATCTTGCGTCCTATTTGAACCGGAGCGGCAAGTTCAAGACTCAGGTCCTTCCGCACTTCACGCCGAGGGATCGCAACCTGATCGCTCTTCAGGCGGATCTCCTCGGCGCTTCGATCAACGGGGTCCATGATCTGCTCCTGATCACGGGCGATCCGCCCAAGCTCGGAAACAACAAGAACGCCACTGCCGTTTACGACATTGATTCGATCGGCCTCACTTACCTCGTTCATTGCCTCAATCAGGGCAAGACCGTCGGTGGCGAGGAGCTGGGGTCTTCGACGGGGTTTTCGATCGGTGTGGCTTCCAACCCCACGGCACCCAACCTCGAGCTCGAGCTTTCGCGCTACAAGTACAAGGTCCAGAGTGGAGCCGACTACGCCGTCACGCAGCCCATTTTTGAGCCCGAGACTTATCTCCGCTGGCGCGATCAAGTGGGGGCCACCTATCGGCCCCATGTGATCGGGATCTGGCCATTCCTGAGTCTCCGCAATGCCGAATTCATGGCCAACGAAGTGCCCGGGGTTTTTGTTCCCGCTTGGGCGATCGAAAAAATGTCGCGCTTTGCAGACAGCCCTGAGGACTCGCGAAAGATGGGGATCGAGATTGCCCGCACCGTGATGGAAAAGATTGCTGACGCGTGTGAGGGATTTGCCGTGAGTGCCCCGCTCGGTCGCGTGGAGATGGCGCTAGAGGTGCTCAAGTGACCAAGAGAGCTGCCATCCTCGAAAAAGTGATCCACGACCGGGTGCTGGTGCTTGATGGCGCCATGGGCACCATGGTCCAGCGCTACAAGCTCAACGAAGAGGACTTTAGGAAAGACCACTTCGAAAACCACACCAAGGCGCTCAAGGGCAACAACGACCTGCTCGTGCTCACGCGTCCCGATGTCATTGGGGCGATCCACAGGCAGTACTTGGATGCGGGCGCCGACATCATCGAGACCAATACCTTCAACGCCAACTCCATCTCACAGGCCGATTACGGGCTTGAGACCTATGCCCGCGAGCTCAACCTCGCCGCGGCCCGGCTTGCGCGTAAAGTGTGTGACGAGTACGAGGCCGCCAATCCTGGGCGTACGGTCTTTGTCGCTGGCTCCATCGGACCCACGAACAAGACGGCTTCGCTTTCACCGGACGTCAATAACCCGGCCCTTCGCGGAGTCACCTTCGACGAGCTGGTTGAAGCGTATGATGAACAGATGCGGGCACTCATCGATGGCGGTGTGGATTGTCTCCTGCCCGAGACGACTTTTGACACTCTGAATCTCAAGGCCATGATCTTTGCCTACCTTCGCTATTACGAAGAAGGTCCCGGCAAGGGGCATGCGCGTCTTCCGCTCATGCTTTCGGTCACGATCACGGACGCCTCAGGACGGACCCTGTCCGGCCAGACGATCGAGGCGTTTTGGAATTCGGTGGCGCACGCCAAACCTTTTTCTGTCGGGATCAACTGCGCGCTCGGTGCCACCGAGATGCGGCCTTATCTCGAGCGTCTGTCTCGCGTGGCCGATTGCTACATCAGTGCTTATCCCAATGCGGGTCTGCCCAACCCTTTGAGCCCGACGGGCTATGACCAGGTCCCCAGGACCACGGGCGAGCTCGTAGGTGAGTTTGCGCGCGCCAAGATCGTCAATATCGTGGGCGGCTGCTGCGGAACGACACCCGATCACATTCGTGAAGTCGCACTCTCAGTAAAGGGTCTTGAGCCACGTAAAAGACATGCTCTCAAGCCCGGGCTCCATTTGAGTGGGCTTGAGCCGCTGGATGTTCAAGACAGGTCTGAGGGCGGATCCACAGTCTTCTTAATGGTGGGTGAACGGACGAACGTCACGGGCTCGCCCAAGTTTGCCAAGCTCATTGGCTCCGATGATTACGACGGAGCGCTCACGGTGGCGCGCCAGCAAGTCGAGAACGGCGCAAACCTTATCGACGTGAACTTTGACGAAGGGATGCTTGACGGCCCCAAATGCATGACGAGGTTTTTGAATCTCGTGGGCTCCGAGCCCGAGATCACCAAGGTCCCGGTGATGGTCGATAGCTCGGATTTTAGAGTGATCGAAGCGGGACTCAAGACCCTGCAAGGCAAGGGAGTAGTGAACTCGCTCTCGCTCAAAGGCGGCGAAGCCGAGTTCAAGCGCCAGGCGAGGCTCGTTCGGCGATACGGTGCTGCAGCCGTGGTGATGGCCTTTGATGAGCAGGGCCAGGCTGCAACCCTCGAGGATAAGGTGCGGATCTGCAAACGCGCCTACCAGCTCCTGGTTGAGCAGGAGGGGTGGAATCCTTCGGACATCATCTTTGACCCCAATGTGCTGACAGTTGCTACGGGGATCGAAGAGCATCAGGAATACGGGGTCGCCTTCATTGAAGCCGTGAGGCGAATCAAGCGCGAGTGCCCGGGTGCCCGCACCAGCGGCGGCATTTCGAACGTGAGCTTTTCGTTTCGCGGCAACAACGTGATCCGCGAAGCGATGCATTCGGCTTTCCTGTACCATTCGATCGAAGCCGGTCTCGACATGGGCATCGTGAATGCCGGGATGCTCGAGGTTTACGAAAATATCGAGCCCGAGCTCAAGATCCACATCGAAGACGTGCTCCTCAATCGTAGGCCGGATGCCACCGAAAGGCTTCTTGCGTTTGCAGAAAAGGTCAAAGGGGCCGGGAAGCACACGGATTCCTCCGAAAAGCTCAAGTGGCGTGAGGGCTCGCTAGAAGAGCGCATCACTCATTCGCTCATCCACGGAATCACCGATTTTACCGACCGCGACACCGAAGAGGCGCTTGCCAAGTACGGTCGGCCGCTTGCAGTCATCGAAGGTCCGCTCATGGCGGGCATGTCGGTCGTGGGTGATCTCTTTGGACAGGGAAAGATGTTCCTCCCTCAAGTGGTCAAGTCGGCTCGAGTGATGAAAAAGGCAGTGGCCTGGCTCACGCCCTATATGGATGCCGAAAAGAAGGCAGGCGGCGCGGGCTCTTCCCAAGGTAAGTTCGTGATCGCGACAGTCAAGGGTGACGTCCACGATATCGGAAAGAACATCGTGTCGGTCGTGCTTGGCTGCAATGGCTACGAAGTGGTCGATCTGGGCGTCATGGTCTCGTGCGACAAGATCCTGGAGGCCGCGCGCGCCGAGAAGGCCGACTTTGTGGGCTTGAGTGGACTCATCACCCCGTCTCTTGAAGAGATGATCTTTAACGCGCAAGAGATGAAGCGTGAGGGCTTTACGGCGCCGCTTCTCATTGGTGGCGCGACCACTTCGCAGGCGCACACCGCGATCAAGATTGCCTCCCACTATCCTGCGCCCGTAGTTCACGTGGCCGACGCTTCGCGCGTGGTGGGGGTCCTCAATGGAATCAAGACTGATCCTGCATTCGGCTCCAAGCTCAAGGCTGAGCAGGAGAGCCTGCGCGAGGCGCATGAGCGGAGGCAAAAGTCGGCAGAGCTTCTTCCGCTTGAGCAGGCTCGCGCCAAGCGGTTTGTTCCAGACTCGTCGGTGCCTGTAGCGCGTGCTGAGAAGCTGGGACGCTTCGTTCGTGAGGACTTTGATCTTGCGGACCTTGCGACCTACATCGATTGGTCGCCGTTCTTTTGGACTTGGGACCTCAAGGGAGTGTTCCCGGCGATCCTCGAGCATCCAGCACACGGCGCTCAGGCAGCCGAGCTCTACAAAGACGCCCAGGCCCTGCTTGCTCGTATTATTCGTGAAAAGCACTTCAGGCCCAGGGCCGTGTTTGGGCTTTACTCCGCAAAGGCCGAGGCAGAGACCGTTACGCTCCTGGGTGAGGATGCAAAGCCGCTGGAGCGGTTTGAGTTCCTGAGGCAGCAAAAAAAGAAGGTCTCGGGCGATACCTACCTCTCGCTTGCTGATTTTGTCCGCGAAGGTGATACGGTGGGCGCCTTCTGCGTGACCATTGGATTTGAGGTCCAGGAGTTTGCAGCTGAGTTTGAGAAGGCTCATGACGATTATTCGGCAATCCTCGTCAAGGCGCTCGGTGACCGGCTGGCCGAGGCACTCGCCGAAAAGCTCCACGCCGATGTGCGCGCGCTCATGGGCTTTGGGCGTACGGAGAACCTGTCGCGGCAGGACCTCATTGACGAGAAGTACCGAGGCATTAGACCAGCCCTTGGCTATCCGGCCTGCCCGGATCACACTGAAAAGCGCAAGCTCTGGAAGCTCCTGGATGTCGAGAAGGCCACGGGCGTGAGTCTCACCGAGAGTTACGCCATGAATCCGCCCTCATCCGTGAGCGGGCTTTACTTCTTTGATCC
>CAZDSX010000093.1:4957-5289 GCA_964508305.1 uncultured Bacteriovorax sp. | reverse complement strand
ATCCGCGCCACGCTCGGCGCGGCCTACCGCTCCCTCTCCGAGTGCCAGTCCAACCTGACTCCAACGCCACATCTCAAGTGGAAGTCTACGGTGAGGGCATTTGGCAAGAACAAGCAGTGGTACCGCGCCTTCCTACACAGAAGGTCCTGTGATCGATCACCGGTGTCACTCGATGCGCTGACTGGTTGGGTGGCCCGCGACTTTGCCCATCGCATCCACTCCAAGCGCTGCTCGATTCAGGCTGCCGAAGGGCCCGAGGGGCTCGCAGCGATCCTCAAGTGCGGCGATTCGATCATGATCTCTGCCAACAGTCGTAACGGTTGTGAGGTCGC
>CAZDSX010000093.1:2039-4947 GCA_964508305.1 uncultured Bacteriovorax sp. | reverse complement strand
TTAAGGAACAATTTGGGTGGGAGTAGTGAGACGT
Source organism: uncultured Bacteriovorax sp. (assembly GCA_964508305.1). GTDB lineage: Bacteria > Bdellovibrionota > UBA1018 > UBA1018 > UBA1018 > CAIOHW01. The sequence continues at coordinate 4,913 of CAZDSX010000093.1, read as the reverse complement.
TGATCAGGACTCCTTGTAGAGTCCCATGATTGCTTGCGCCTCACGGACGAGGCGATTCTTGAGGGACTTGCCCTGGACCACGGTCACACGACTGCCCCAGCCCAGCACCCAGCGCACGAGGTCTTTGGTGAGCCTGAGCTTGAACTGAATCGTGGCCGTGCCATCTCGATTACGAGTCGGTTCGCCCTGCTGGCCTGGCCAGTTTCGTTCGCAGATGAAGGGGGCAAGTTCGGGGTGGAATTTGAGAGTGAACTCCTGGACTGGCTCGTTGAAATCATCCGGAAGCTGGATTCCAAAGATCTGCTCCAGCTGGCGATCAGGGCTCTTGTCGAGCCCCTTGCCTGAGATTTTTATTTCATTCACTCGCTCAATGGATTTGATTCGAGCCAATGCGAGATTCACCACTTGAGGCTCGCCCTTTTCTGAGCGTTCCATCGCAGTGAGGTAAAGGCCGTCTTCGGAGAGGGTCAGATAGTGGGCCCGGAGCACTCGTTCTTTGGCTTCAATATCAGGCCCGCCACGACCCGACTTGTAGCTGACCGACAGCCAACCCATCTCAGTGCAGGCCTTGAGGATCAGGGCCAGGTTTCCGGGCTGATAAGCCGCACTCTGCTTGAGGCTGGGGCGCCCTCGGACTCGAATGAACTCCCGGATCTCCTCCATCTTTTTTTTAGGTTGAGTGGAGAGGCTCATCTGGATCCACTTGACCAAGTCACAGAACGAGGCCCCAACGCGCGTTCCCCCGAGGAGCTCCAGCTGCACTTCAGCCACCACGAGCGCAACGAGCTCATCATAAGTGAGCTCACGATCCGCCTTGGGCATCCGCTGAATCTGGTACTCAATGGGCTTCTCGGTGGTCGCCGTATCATTAAAAAATGTCACCCCCCACTTGAGCGCGCGCTCCACCTTCTTTGAATACGCCTCTTCGGAGGCCGCCTGATCCGACAGACCTCCCTCGGAGTTGGGCTTTCTTCGATGCCTGAGCGCATTGGAACGCGCCAAATCCGGATGAGCATCCCTGAGCGCTTCAGCTACAGCGCGTGAACTCATGGGTTTCGCCCTGGAATTCAAAACCCCGAGTAGCGCGTGCTGAAACGCCATCTGCTTTTTGAGATCGGAACGAGACATCGGAACTTTTATTGTAACCCCCCCGCTCGGGCCGGGACTAACCCCGCCCCTCCACTGTCATCAGGGACACACTTTGTCCCTCCCTGGTCCTGAGGCTGGAGGACCTCCGCAATGCCACCCCCCGAGCGCCCGCCCACCCCCAAACCCGGACAGCGGTCCCGAACTTTGGATTCTAGTCCCGATATCGGGAAACCACCCAAGTTGGGGACGCAGGCTGCCGCAAAATCTAAGGAATACGTGATGAACCTCAGGCAGCAACTCAAACTCGAACTCGAACGACGCGGCTGGACAGCGACCCGGCTTGCCCGGACTGCGGGCATTCCCAAGCAGAGCCTGAGCGGCTGGATGGCGGGAAACCGCCCCCGCAACCTCGACCAGCTCAAGAAGGTGGCCGACGTCCTGGATCTTGACCTCGAGGAGCTGCTCTTTGGGGCGGGAGACCCCGATTCCCCTCCAAGGACACCGATTGTCCCTGCGGGAGCCCACCCGGTGAGGGCCGAAGTTGAGCAGGCACTCGAGCTCCTGCGAGGGCTCAGGGTTGGGCGAGACGGCTGGCTAGAAGGAACACTAGAAATTCGAATCAAGGTCCGGACGGACCAAGGGAGGAAGGAATGAAGTGCACGAAGTGGATTACGAACTGGCTCACAACGATCAGCCTGCTCGGTGCCGCGGCCTGTGCCACCTCGGGCGTGGGGCCTCGCAAGGTCATGCTCGACTCGAGCGGACCCAAGCCCAAGTGGGCCGAGAGCGGAAAGCTCTTTTGGGAAGAAGACGGCAAGTACCGGGTCAAATCCAACCAGCAGGTTCGCGGTGACCAGAGGGTGCAGGCCTGCCTCGATCTCGCGCAGGTCAATGCCTACAATGTCGTGCTCACCGGAATTGAACAGGAGATCCGCAGCACACTGGATTCCGTCGAGCTCTCGATGAACGAGAACGCCGAAGCCGCATTTGCCAAGAGCTCGAGCCTTGGAGCAGAGGCCAAGCGAAAGGTGCGCGGCCTGCAGATGCTTGAGACCTACTACGAGCGAGCCAAGATCGGAGAGGCCGAACGGATCGACTGCATGATCCTGGGAGAAATCCGTAAAGACGCCTACGATGCGCTTAAGCGCCTCATCGTCGACAAGATCGAAGAGGCCGATCCGCGCATCAAGGAAGCCCTGCTCAATAAACACGTGGAGCTGATCAAGCGTTAGGAGTTTGTGACGTGCGGATCCAGCCTTCACTCCTGATCGTGACCCTTGCATGGGCTTCGGCCTGTGCAAGGGTTCCCATTGGCCCAGAGTCCCTGCCGAGGCTTGAGCCACCTGCCTGGACGCGCGAGCCCCCGCGCGAGGAGGGTGCCGCGTGGATCTTTGTCGGCCATTCGTTTCCCTCCCCTTCGCGCAGGGAGGCCGCAGATCGCGCGCTCGATGACGCCCGCATCCAGCTCATTCGCACCCTCTTTGGCTCCCAGCTCAGCGCCTCGCGCCGGGTCTCCGAAAATGACCGCCAGATTGCCCAGGCGGGGCTCCTTCAGGAGCAGCTCCCGAAGGTTCGTCTCACCGGACTCAGGCAGATCGAGGCCTACTACGACGTGGTCTCCATGAGCGATACCGATGCCTACATCAAGGTCAGCTATCCCAAGTCCTCGATCGAGCGCGACCTGGCCAGCATTTCCAAGGACCCCGAACCTGCCGATCCAGAACCCGTGCCTGAGCCCTCCCTCCCGCCGTTGCCCGAGCCAGAACCCACGCGGAAACCCGCCGC
>CAZDSX010000093.1:792-2029 GCA_964508305.1 uncultured Bacteriovorax sp. | reverse complement strand
TCTGTTCCCCAGGCCGATCCGGAGGTGCATCTCGAGTACACCCCCTTCGAGGCTTCGCAACCCAAGCCCGAGCATCCACACCGCTACCTCTTGAGCTACGACTACTCGGCACGCTCCCCCCTCGAGGTCGCGCCGATTCCCATGCAGGGCGGGAGTTTTCGGATCCACTTTGACTCGTATGATCGCATCACCACGCTTCTCGGGTTTAGCCTGCTCGGCGGATCGGCCCTGTACAAAAACGGAACGCTGGACCTCATTCGGGGAGCACTCGAGTTTGGATTTCCGGTCCGACTCATCGGAAGCCCAAAGAACGGCCTCTACTTCACTCCATCCGTCACGGTGGGCCTGACTTCGACCGTTGCCACGAGCACAGCTCCCGGAGCGGGCGATCCCGTGACGACCGACTACACGCACGCATCCGCGCGATTGGAACTCTCGCTTCGAAAATCACTGGGGAGTAGTGCCGACAACTCGATTGAGTTCTCAGCAAACGCAGAGCACTTTGCCGGTCGCGGCGCGACGTCCGCGCCCAGGATCCTCGGAGGGAGGGTGGCATGGATCATCGGCTGGTGAGCCTGATGACGGCACCATTTTTGTGGGCGGGCTGCATGCAGACCACCGTGGACGCCACGCTTCCGATCGAAGTTCCCGCCCCCGCCGCGTCGAGCGCGCCGGAAGTCGTGTCCGTTGCAGCACCGGCTGCCAGTCCGTCGCCCACTGCGACACCCACGGTGAGCCCTTCGCCGACCCCGACACCCACGGTGAGTCCCTCGCCGACCCCGACCCCGACTCCAACTCCCTTCGCACTCCTCAAGATCCTCAACCTCAACTCCCTGATCCAGCCACCGCAATCCGGGTGGAGTGTGAACATTCAAGGTGCCAGTTCCTACCAAGGAGAGTTTTTTTTGCGCCTCTGGCACAAAGGCCCCAATTATTCCGATAACCGTTGGGTGATCCTCAGCACTCGCGATGGGCTCCAGTGGCAGAAGTCATGCGAAATCCAAGTCGCCTCCACCCTGCTTGAGAGTGTGGGCGGCATTGCTGTGGACGCGCTCAACTTTTACATCCCGCGCTGCCCAAACTCCGCAGATTCCTGCAAGAGATTGAGTTCGTTCAGCCGAACGGGCTGCAGCCCGGGCACGGAGCTTGACCTCATGAAGTATCCGGTGGGTGACCAGTTCTCCCAGACCACTTGGATGAGCCTGGGCTGGCTCGGTGCAAACCTCTACTTCCAAGG
>CAZDSX010000093.1:0-747 GCA_964508305.1 uncultured Bacteriovorax sp. | reverse complement strand
TCCTATTCTGATCTGGTCTACCCGTTCGCCGTCTTTAGGAGCGCCACACAACAGCTCACGATCCTCACCTTCAACCCGGACACCAAGACCCTCCGGGGCTTTGTCTACGATGTCAGCCGGTTTTAGGAGAACCACACATGCAAAAGCCAATCACTGAACTCACTTCAGCCCCCTTCCTCAGGAGAGTGGGATCAAACCTCATCGATACAGTGGGACTGGGACTACTGGTACTTGCCACCGCGATTACGGTGCCAGCGCTGATACTGCTGGTTGCGATCATCGCAACAGTCGCCTACTACGGAATATTCGAGGGCTCACCTGCCCAGGCCACGATCGGCAAGCGCCTCCTCGGGCTCAGGGTCATCAACGAGGACGGGAGTAACCTCACCGTCAAACAGGCCATGATCCGCGCGGTGTGCCGGTGGGTCCTCGCCCTTCCGTACTGCCTGACTTACTTCTTTGCGTTCTTTACGAGACGCAGGCAGTCGCTGCACGACCTGATCCTCAAGCAGCTGGTCATCGAGGCGTCGACAGAAGCCGACCTCGTGTCGTCTGCGACACAGACTGCGCAGGGGCTCTTTGCACAGCCCTTCACCTCCTCAAACCTCACGGAACTCAAGCAGCTCCACGAGCTCTACCAGGCCGGGGCGATTACGGAGCAGGAGTACCAGGAGAGGAAGGCGAAGCTTCTGTAGCCCTAGCCTAAGCTGGGCAAGCTTGAAACCCGTACTAGCCTGCCTGTCATTT
>CAZDSX010000092.1:4867-5311 GCA_964508305.1 uncultured Bacteriovorax sp. | reverse complement strand
AGCCTTTCGGAGTATCCGCTCCCTTTGGATGCGGGAGATTTTTCGTTGATCTCTCGGCGAGTGGTGGACGTGATCAAGAGCTCGCCCGAGCGAAATCGCTACCTGAGGGGCCTGCGCTCATGGGCAGGTTTCAAGCAAGTGGAGGTTCCGGTCGAGCGCGCCGCCCGCAATGCAGGCGAATCCAAGTACAGCGTCTTCAAGCTTTTCAAGCTTGCCTGTGATGGGATTTTTTCGTTCTCGGTCATGCCACTCCGTCTGGCATCCATCATCGGAGCGCTCACTTTGGCTGGCTCGCTGATGTTCGCTTTCTACGCCGCATACGTACGCTTTTTCGAAGATCGCTCGCCACCCGGTTTCACAGCGTTGACCTTCCTCCTGGTGACCTTTTCAGGGATTCAGCTCCTGTTCATGGGAATTATTGGTGAGTATATCGGCAGGATCTAT
>CAZDSX010000092.1:0-4857 GCA_964508305.1 uncultured Bacteriovorax sp. | reverse complement strand
AAGAGTCCAAGCAACGGCCTCAGTACGTCGTGGATGAGGTCTTCGAATCACAATGAATCCGGAATATGGCCGGATCTACCGTTCGCTCTATGAGCGTCACTGGTGGTGGAGGGCCCGGGAGAGCTGGCTCGTCCTTCGACTTCGTCACTGGATTCCAGAAGGGGTAGCCGCCGGTCGCAAGGTACTGGATGTGGGTTGCGGCGATCGGCTCTCCTTTGGCGTACTTTCAAAATGGGGCGAGGTCCAAGGAGTCGAGGCTGATCGTGAACTACTGAGCGCCGAGAGCTTGGCGGATCCGAGATTGCACGTCGGAGCTTTCGTGACTGGAGTTGCTGTGCAGGGTCCGTTTGATCTCATTACTGCCTTGGATGTGATCGAGCACATGGAGGATGACCGGCCTGCACTGAGCCTCATGCATGGACTCCTTCGGGATGGAGGGATTCTGATCGTCCACGTTCCAGCTCGAATGTCCCTATGGACGCGGCATGACGACGCAAATTATCACTACCGTCGGTACTCGGAGGTAGAGCTGTCGACTCGTGTGAAAGAGGCCGGTTTTGAGGTGCTTGAGCTCGTGGGATGTTTTTGGTTTACGGTCCCACTCAAGTGGCTTCAGTCGAAGTTAGAGAGGATGGGCGTAGGCTCCGCGGAGTCCGCTGCCTTGCCGAATATTCCACCAGAGCCGATCAATTGGCTTTTGATCCAAATCTGTCGTCTGGAGCAGGCTTTTTATCCCGTTTTTAAGAGCTACTTTGGAAGTTCGCTTTGCCTCGTGGCTAGAAAATCACCAACTCGTCCCCAGCTGAAGCCCCAGTGAGTGGGCTTTGACAAAGCTATAGGCGCCTTCAAGCGCGATCTTGATGCCCACTCCCGGGATCCGTAGCCCCAGACCCATGAATGCGGAGGCGCTCGTCGTCTTGATGTCCTGCACGTCAATATTGACCGTGACCGAGCCCACTGGAGGTCCAAGGTCCTGGGTCTGGCTTCCCACGATCCGCCCGGTCATCCATGTATACTCTGCGCCCAGATACGCGTCGGCAAAGTTGAGCTTTCGCGATACGAGCAGCTGCGGGCTCCAGCTTTTGACTCGGAGGTAATCCAGGTTGGACTGCGCGTAGCAGAGCCTCAAGGCCCAGGTAGGGCCTTCGTCCGGAACCCAGAACGCCCACTTAAAGTCGCCTCCGTAGATGCTGTATTTAAGGAAGGCAATGTAGGACACGCCGAGATCCATCCGCTCGTTGATGCCCTTGTGGGTGTGGAGCTTGGCAATAGGAAGGGTGCGGAGACTGAAGCTCGAGTTGATCCCCGAGGCCGCAAGCGCATCAAAAAAACTTTCAGGGATCTGGAAGAGCGTCACTTCGAGCATCGTTTCGAGCCCGAGCTTGGTCCCGAGAGGAGTTGCCGGCTGGTACGGCCGATGGGCCGAAAGCACGCCTGCCGTGCGGATGGCCTCACGCTGGAGGGTCGGTGAGATCAGGTCGTCGATGCTGGGTAGCGTGATGCCGATGGCATGCGCTTCGGAGCAGAGGAGGCAAGCCAAGCCAGTCAGAGGGATGAGAGCGGACCTGAGTTTCACGCCTCCCAGTCTATCACAGCGTTCGACTCCTCACGGTGAGTACGCGAAGCCCTCCGGATTTGACTGAGCTCCGGACCGCTGTCGAACCGGCGCTTCTAAAGAGCCTGAGCGTGAGATCGGAGTCACGGATCCTGAGTCCCTGGATCTCGATCGATGAGAGTTTGGCAGTGAGGTTGGGGGAACGGAGAGTGAGGTGACCCTGGTGGAGCGGAAGGCTCATGCCGAGGAGGGATTTAAGGAGTAAAAAGACGGATCCGGCGGCCCATGCCTGAGGCTTGCACGCCACCTGGTAGGGGATGGGGGGCTCCATCCCCCGCTTCCTGAATCCGCAAAAAAGTTCCGGCAATCTAAAGTCGTGGCTCGTCTCCAGGACTTCAAAGAGTCCTATGGCCAGTTGCTCAAGCTGGGCCTCCTGTCCGTAGTTGCGGAGTCCCTCGGCGATCAGCGAGTTGTCGTGCGGCCAAATCGACCCGTTATGGTAGCTGAGCGGATTATAGGCCGTCTCGGTGTCAGAAAGTGTACGGACTCCGTGGCCCGAAAAAAGCGCGTCTCCCAGCAGGTGCCTCGCCACCGCGTGGGCCTGGAACTCACTCACGATCCCGCCCCAGAGGCAGTGGCCCATGTTGGAGCTCATGACCTGGCAGGGATCTCCACGGCCATCGAGCGCGAGGTAAATGTACTGTTTGACGGGATCCCAAAACCTCGCATCAAAGCGAGCCTTTAGGAGCAGCGCCTGACGCCTGAGTCTTAAAGAGAGCTCATGCTGGTCCATCCAACGGGCAAGCTCCGCCATCCCCATCCGGGCCCGAAAGGCATAGGCCTGCGCCTCGCAGAGCCGGATCGGCGCTTCGGCAAGCCGCCCATCTTCGTGCATGACCGAATCAAAGGAGTCCTTCCAGCCCTGGTTGGAGAGACCCTCAGGCGACTTCTGCTGGTACTGCACAAAGCCGCTCCCGGCACCGTCCGACGCGCCCGTGGCACAATGATCAATCCAGTCGAGAGCCCGGATGGCGTGCGGCCACCACCGTTCGATCCGCCCGCGATCTTGAGTCCAGCAGGCGTATTCGTGGAGCAGGATCAGGGCAAGGGGAGTGGCATCGACGGATCCAAAGTAGGGGATAAACGGGATCTCTCGTAGGCCGGCCATCTCGCCCCGCCTGAGCTCATGGAAGACTTTGCCTGGCTCCTCGTCGGTGAAGGATTCAAAGTGCTTGCCGAGGTGCTCGAAGGCAAAATCAAGGACCCCCTGCGCAAGCTCCGGACACCACGGGAGCATCTGGTAGGCCGAGATCAGGCCATCCCTTCCAAAGGGCGCCGAAAACCAAGGGATTCCAGCATAGGGATAAAAGCTCCCGTCATCTTCCCGGGTGATGAGCATCTCAAGGTCCGTGCGCGCACTCTCAATCGCCCGGTTGAGGATCGCGTGGTCGGTCTCGATCTTGAGGTTAAAAAAGAGCTTGGACCTTCGCCTCTCGGAGGCAAGCTTCATCATGGCTGAGGCATCCAGATCGGCAAATGGTTCGCCGTAAAAGACAGGCGATCGCCCTTCGTCAAAACTCACGTGCGTGCGCAGGGTGAGGATTTCCTTGGGAGCAAGCTCATGGCGCGAAAAGCTTCCCAAGAGCTGCGGAGAGTGCCGGATCTTTTTTGAGAAGTAGAACTTTTGAAGATGAGTCCTTCGAATTCGCTGGTCGAGTCCTTGGTAGGAGAGCACCTGGTGGGAGTGGTTTTGGGAGGAGACAGCACGCTCCTCGGGCGGAAGCTGCATGCCGCGATGTTTTCGGGTCATTCCGCGCACCTCGAACAAGTCCTCAAAAGTAGCCCCAGCCCAGCTCTCAAGCTGGATGAGCTGGCTTGAGTTCGAGAAGTTTCGGAGCGTGACGATTTCAAAAAGCGAGTCCTCGTGCAGGCAGAGGATCCGACGGATCAAAAAGCTGTCGCGGGGGATGGGCTTTTTTTCTGGCTCGAGCTGATCCAAGTCCTGGTTGGTCATCGAGAGCACCCAGGTCGTGCCCGAGTGCCGGAGTTCCTGAGCCAGTGGGACCGGCGACTGGGAGTTGACCAGCAGCTCCCAGATGTTCAGGTAGCGCGTGTCGTTAAAGTAAAGCCCGAGTTCCGAAGGGGCGCCGCGCGGTGCCTCCCCTCGAAGATCGGTCACTCCAAAGGCGCGATTGTCCTTGAAGGTGAGCTTGCGATGCAGCTGGTCCACATCAAGCTTCCGCCAAAAGTCCCTGGTAGACTTCGAGGTGGTCTCGGATCATCCGCTCGATCGAAAAGTGCTGGGCGACATGTTCGCGGCAGGCCTTGCGACTGAGGCCAGGAATCTCGCGCACTCGCTCGGCCAGGAGCGGCACGGACTCCTCGACAAAGCCCGTGACTCCATCGATCAAAACTTCGGGTACGGAGCCACGAGGTCGTGCGAGCACCGGAGTGCCGCAGGCCATGGATTCGATCATCACGAGTCCGAAGGGTTCGGGCCAGTCGATCGGAAAGGCAAGTGCCAGCGCACCACCCAAAAAGTCGGATTTTTCGGGCTCGGAGATTTCCCCCAGATACTCCACCCAGCGTCCATCGATGTGCGGGGCAATGAGTGCATCAAAGTACTGTTGATCAGGACCGGGTTCGATTTTGGCAGCAATCTTAAGCGGCACCTCTGCACGGTGCGCGATCTCGATGGCGAGATCCGGTCTTTTTTCGGGCGAGATGCGACCCAAAAAAGCGAGGTACTCGCCCGGCTCTGGCGAAAACTTAAAGCGCGACAGATCCAGTCCATGATGGATCGTGCGCCGCCAGGGCAGGTGGGGGATGGGCCTGCGCTGGTCATCACTGATCGAGATGTACGAGGCCTTGGGCTCTGAGGTGAGGGCCGAGGAGAGCTCCGGAAGATCCAGCCTGCCATGGAGGGTCGTCACCATGGGGGTTTGGGTCATCGAATGCAGCGGGAGCATCCAGTAGTCATTGTGATTATGGATCAGGTCGAGCTCACCTGCGTATTTGGCCACGCTTTGGAGTACGGCCCGCTGGTAGGGCGTTGCATCGGTGATGGGGGGGCTTTGGAGGCGGAGGGCCTCAGGAGTGCTGGGGACGAGTCTGCCAGGCACAGTGGAGTCCCCGCTGGCAAAGACGACCGTTTCGACATGCGCAGCATGAAGTCCCCTGGCGAGCTCGTGCACGACGCGCTCGGTGCCTCCATAGAGGCGAGGGGGGACGCTTTCAAAGGGTGGGGCAATGAGTCCGACTCTGAGCTTCACGCTCAGGAGTCTATGCAACTCAGGTTCCGA
>CAZDSX010000091.1:4543-5355 GCA_964508305.1 uncultured Bacteriovorax sp. | reverse complement strand
TCAGCAAGCCTCTCGCCTTGATGGCTCGAAACGGTCATCGAAGCGACAATGGGCTGCGTGGGATCGGCTCTACGAATCCCATCGATTGCAGCATCGAGCTCGCGCGGCTCCGAGAAGGTCTCCAGGATGTAGGTGTCAAAGCCAAGGCCTTGGGACTCACGAGCCTTTCGCGCAGCTCGCGCGATGCCCTCGTACTCGGCACGGACCTCATCGAGGGACATTGGACCGAGCGGCTCGATGATTGCCCCGGTTGGGCCAATCGCCACGGCAATGCGGACCTCCGCTTTTTCGGCACGCGCCTGGTTCGCATTGCGGAGTGCTGCCTCAAGGAGCTCGGCCTGCTTTTGGTCGATGTCGAACTTTTTGAGCTGGTGCTTGGGGAGCGAAAACGTATTGGTCGTGATGAACTGGGCACCGGCCTCGATGTACGAGCGGTGCACCGCCACGACGTCATTGGGGTTCGTGAGGTTCAGCTCCTCGAATGGGCGGTTGATATAAAATCCGCGCTCATAAAGCTCGGTGGCAATGCCGCCATCAAATAGGACGGGGCTATTTTTTTTGAAGAGCGGCGGGGATCCCATGGGTGACCAATTCAGTACCCCATTTAGCGCCGCGAATAAACGCCTAAACCCATTCGAATGGCGATCGCCCCGGCCATGAGCCAGAGCGGGGCAGCAACCAGTCCAAAGGCTCGGGTCAGCTCAACGCCCATCCAGTATTCAGAAGCCTTGGAGACGATCAGGATCATGCCGAGTGCCCCCCACCCCAGCCAGTCCCGGAGATTGGCCTCGACTCTCACGGCAAGGCTGTAC
>CAZDSX010000091.1:0-4533 GCA_964508305.1 uncultured Bacteriovorax sp. | reverse complement strand
AAGCAGGCCGAAATTGGCCTTCCAGCACATGGGCGAAAAAGCGAGCATCAAAAGGGCTGCCACCTCGAGCGACTCAAGCCGGCGGCGGCGCAAAAGCCAGGCTGCTCCAGCCGCAAGACCCAAGGAGATGGGAAGGAAAGTGGGTCCCGCCACCCACTCACCCAAACCCATACGGGTCAGGAGGGTGGGCAGGCCGTAGTTGTGCGTTCCAAGCAGGTGCTTGGCCGCCGAGAGCGGAATGAATTGGAACCACTCACGGTGATCGGCAATGAGCGCGGCCGGGGATCTCAGCCAACAATACGAGAGAGCAAGGAGTCCCCCCATGGCTAGGCCTCCTGCCATCCCCCGTAAAAGCCGTCTTTCAGGCTTTGGGAGCCCAAAAACGGCAAGAGCACACCAGGGCATGAGGTAGAGCTGGGTGGGCTTGATGACGAGCGTGAGGGCTGCAAGCGCCCCTGCTCCGATCTGCAGCCAGGTTCTTTCTGTGGCAAGCCAGCGTGCACACACAATCACAAGCCAAAAGATGAAGAGGTTGTACTGCCCGTAGCCCGCCTCGCGGTACCAGAACGGGTACATGAGCGCCCAAGTGAGCGCCCATGGGCGCCAGCCGATCTGGGTCACGGAGGAGTCAACTGAGGAGCGCAGGATCATGAACGGCAGCGCAAAGTTGACGAGATCCCAGACGAACCGAACGGGCACCTCAGGCAGGAATGCGAGCGGAAAGGCGATGCCCATAAGGAGCGGGGGCTTGGTGTGCTCGAAGGGATCGCCAATCCGGTAAACGGCTTCGCCCCCAACCAAGCGCTTGGCAGCCAGGATGATGATGTCGAGATCAGACCTCGATCCACCCGGAAAAATCAGGAGCAAGATATGTCTCAGGATGTAGAAGAGGGCACAAACGAAACAGAAGCAAAAGACAACCTTCGCAGCCCATTCCAGTCTAGTTCCCGCGCCCAATCTGTCACGCTGCATCTGGAAAAATCTTCCGTAGGATCCATAATGTCACTCTCTTCATTGCGCCCGGAGAGCAACTTGCACCCATTTCTACCCAACCGGGACTTTTTCGAAGCTCAGCTTCAATGGTCTCCACCTCTCGGGCAGCCATGAGGTATCGGTCCACTCCTCTCTCAAGGATGATAAAACGGGGTGCGGCCCCCCTCCTTGAGTCGAGACCCCGCCAGCGTTCCGTCAGGATCAACTCTCGTCCCTGATCCCAGAAAGCTCCCAGGAGCCCTGGTCCCACTACCCCCTTCACAGGCGAAAGTCCCTGCAAGGACCTGAGGCAGGCCACGGCCAACTTGGCTTCACTCTCCGTCTCTGACCGCACCTGGAAAGTATCCGCACGCTCAAACCGCCACCTCGGACTGCCACCCCCCAGAATGCAGCTCAAAAGAACCATGGCGACCAGCCATTCCTTTCGAGCATAAAGGTTCACGGCAACTCCAAAGATCAGGGCAACCCAGATGGCCGAGTAGTAATTCCAAAGGGGCATGGAGCCTGGAACCCAGCTATAAAGAAACCCCAGCCCAAGGGCCCCAATCCACCACTGCGGCTCACGCGACACCCAGAAAAAAGGAACCACCAGGCTAAGCAGAGGGCGGCTGATGAGAAAACGGAGGGTGATGAGCAGCTGATCCCAGACCCGGCCCGCCCATTCCGTCAAGGTGGCCAGCATGGAGATCCCGCCGGCAAGCGAGATGCCAAGCCCCCCGGCCGAGGGGATCACTGGCGAGTCGCCAGCCCACTGGTGCGGACCGAGCCACCCTTGCGCAAAGCCTTTCAGTGCGAGCCACTGGCTCGATAATCCCAGGAGCATCCCCAAGGCGATCCGACACCACGATTCTCCTGCAGCCCTGCAGAGCATCGCCACCGGGAGCATGAGCCCCAAAGCGTCCAGCTTGAGTGAGAAAAGACAGGCCAATGCGGGAAGGAGGAACCTCGACCGTCCCTGAGGCGACTGGAGTGAAAGCAGCACCGCAAAAAACAACAGAGGATAAAGCGACTCCGGGTGCGCCTCATACATGAGGGTTTTTCCGTTTGCAGAGAGGGCATAGAAGCCCAGCATCCACGCGAGCGCCCCCATGACTCCCGAGCGCGGGCGGGCAAGGAGAGCCAGGAAATATCCTGCAAGCGACAGTGCAAAGGGGTTGATGAGCAGCGCAGTCCATTTGGCCCCCAGCACCCACACGAGCGGCACAAAGAAGAAAAGGGGAAGGAACGCATGGACTGCACCATGTTGTACCCAACCAATCCCTTGCGGAGCGAATCGGGTCAGCCAAGCCCCCCCTCCGGCGGCCGAATTGAGTGCGTCCACGAAAAGCCAGAAGTCCTGGCCATGAAGCTCATTTCCGATGAGCTGGAGGTATTTGCCCACCAACGCGATTCCAAAATAGGCGAGTGCAAAAACTGCAAAGCAGGTTCGGGGCCGCAACTCAAGCCAACCTACTCGACGTTCCTTCCAAATAAGGACTGCAATCCAAGTTCCGAGGGGGATGAACAGGTACCTGAAATCCAGGGTCATGGTGAGCACCTATAAACTGCAACCTGTCCAGAGGAGGGTTCAAGTGGACGGCAATCCGTGGGAACGGGTTCACTCTTCCTAAAAAAGCCGAATTCCCCCCTCTCCGATTGCTCACGCTCTCCAAAGCAGAGTCCAAGGTGGGGATCCGGATATTTAGACGACCTGAAGGGCACTCCCCTGCCCCAGGGAATTTCGGGAGTGGATTGCTTGATACTCCTGCACTCCCGCCAGAGGGAGACCTCTCGACGACGGGACTCGAAGCGATCACTCCCCGATACCCACGGGGCGAGATCGATCCACGATTGCTCGACCTGCGGGAGCGTTACTCCAAGAATAAGAGCCCACGCCAAGAGGTGATGCAGGTGCGAACCCCTCTCCAGAAGGGAGTTCAGTACATCCCAGAAAATCAGGCATCCCAGTGGTGCAATCCCCACAAAGTAGTAATCGTGCATGAACAGATGCCCCCCACCCAACGCACTCACGGCTACAAACTGTGCAACCACTACGAACAGCGGAATGGTAAAACTGCGCTTGGATTTAAAAATCGCAAGCAACACCGGGATGGCTCCATAGGTAAAAAACAGCCTCATGTTCATCAAATGAAGTACTTCCGGCAGTCTTCCCCAAAACTCAGCCAGCGCCGACCAAGGATTCCGTGGGTGTACCGCAAATAGCGACGCTCCATCCTGAAAGCCGACCAGCCACGCGATCCCTGCTGTGTAGTAGAGTCCAGCAATCGCCAGTCCCGGCACCCAGAGCGGCCAGCTCCGCCAACCGCCCGGAACGAACAGGGCCATGCCGAGTACAACCGCCACATTTGGCTTGATCAGCATGCCGAGGCAGATCAGCACCGCCCCTGCCAGACCTGCCCGCCTGCGCATCTTCTCCCGAGTGGCCCCGAGGCAGATACCCAACCCCACAAAGCAAAGCTGGGCGGCCAACAGATCAGGAACAAACTTTCCCCACCAGCCTGCTGCGGTAGAGGCGAGCGGAACGAGCCAGAAAGCTTGGGCCCTGCCGTCTCCCATACCCGGAAGCCGATCCCACACTCGCACGCCGAGCCAGGTCAACAGGGCCACGAGCAGGGTGAGGCCGGCCCGGGCACCTACCTCTCCAAAATGAGGCCCCAACCACCAGACCGGGGCAAAGGTCAGATTGAGCGCCGGGAACTCCATGGCCTGGATCCCAACCGCGTCCCCGGATTGCAGGACGGCAGGAAGCAAAAGTTTCCACCATGGGGACGGCCAGGCCTCCACGGTCCACCTGAGCCAGTACCGGAGGCTGACCCCCAAGGTATCCGCCTGTCGCCAAAGTCCGGGCAGCGTTCGAGGCAGAAAGGCGGCAACCAAGAGCAGAGCACCCTTCCCCCAGAAGAGCGCACGAAGCCATCGGATCTGGAGTTCCCCGTTTCTAGCGTGCATGAACCCACGAAGTACTATAACCCTTCGAGCATGATGTACAGGCTCCTCCAGGCACTCACCGGACTGATCCTGCTTCTTATTCCACTGGGTGGGATCTACTTCAGCTACCCTCAGATTAAATTTGAGATCGGCACCGTCTCGCCTTTCGTTATGCTGATTGGAGCATTTTGCCTCTACGGTTGGACATTCGAGAAAGCGTGGTTTTTCCGCTATAAACAGGATCTGCGCCGCCTCATTGCCCGCCTCCTCGCCCTCAGGAACTCGACCCTCTGGCTGCTCATCATCGGAGCAGGCCTACTGCTAGCCGAGTTGTTCAGGCACTGGAGCTTTCAGACCTCGCTTTATGACATGGTCTACACCCACTCGGTGATGATGCATCCCTGGCACGATGGCCACTGGGGCCACTGCGCCCTATCACCGCTTCGAAGCTTTTTTGTGGATCACTTTGCACCGACGATGCTCCTTGGGTCGCTCCTTGTCGGCTGGGCCAAGTCCAGCGAGCTGATCTTCGCGCTCCAAGTGCTGTTGATCATGGGCGGCTGCTGGATGCTCATCCGTCTGGGGCCCACGGACAATAAGCCCCGGCTCTGG
>CAZDSX010000090.1:2021-5376 GCA_964508305.1 uncultured Bacteriovorax sp. | reverse complement strand
CTCTTGGGATCGCTCATGGATGCTCCGACCTTGGGGGCCCTAAACTCACGAAGGCCACCGGCATTGCTGCCGGCGGCCTTCGATTACTTTGCTCTGATGGCGATTACCAGCGGTAATGAGCGAACGCCTTGTTGGCGTCCGCCATCTTGTGAACGTCTTCGCGCTTCTTCATCGCGCCGCCACGTGCATTGGAGGCTTCGATGAATTCGCTGGCGAGGCGCTCTGCCATCGAGTGCTCACCGCGGCCGCGGGCTGCATCGATGAGCCAACGGGAAGCGAGCGACTGACGACGGGCCGGCTTCACTTCGACCGGAACCTGGTAAGTGGCGCCGCCGACACGGCGGGACTTCACTTCGAGGAGGGGCTTCACGTTCTCAAGAGCCTTCTTGAAAACCTTGATGCCTTCTTCGTTGGTGCGGGTCTGGATGATGTCCATGCTGCCGTAGAAAATAGCTTCGGCAGTGGAACGCTTGCCCTGGCGGAGAATCGCGTTCACGAACTTGGTGACAACGATATCGTTGAACTTCGGGTCAGGAAGGACTTCACGACGACGATTAAAACCTTTACGAGCCATGGTTCACTTCCTTTTTACTTAGCTGCTGGAGCTGCGCCGCCGGCTGCGGGACGCTTTGCGCCGTACTTGGAACGGCTCTGCTTGCGGTTCTGGACGCCCTGGGTGTCGAGGGTGCCGCGAATGGTGTGGTAACGAACGCCCGGGAGATCCTTCACGCGGCCGCCGCGGATGAGCACGATCGAGTGTTCCTGGAGGTTGTGGCCGATGCCCGGGATGTACGAAGTGACTTCGTATCCGTTGGTGAGGCGCACACGGCAAACCTTGCGGAGAGCCGAATTCGGCTTCTTGGGGGTCGTGGTGTAAACGCGAGTGCAGACGCCGCGCTTCTGCGGGCAGCTCTGCAATGCAGGTGAACTGGTCTTCCAAGCCTTCTTCAGACGTCCCTGACGGACGAGCTGGTTAATGGTTGGCATTACTGCTTCCTTTCATGCTCTCTCGACCGCGCCTACCTCTCCGAGCCTGTTATGGACCGGGCCGCCGCCAAGCAGCATCCGCTTCTTAGGCGAATGACTTACTTTGGTTTCACGCTTCGCAGGCAAGGAACGAACGGTAGGTGGAACGCCCCAACAGTCGCCCTGAAGTCGTGCAAGGTGGATTGAGATACGCGAGGGGCGCCGCAGGGTCAAGCCCTTCGGTGCCGGGATTGCAGGAGAATGGCCCATGCCCACCTCCGCTTGGAGCATCGCTCCCTGGCTCTTTGTCCTGCTTCAGACTCTCAGCCATCCCCTCCTTGCCGCGGAGGGTCCGCCCTTTCGGGTGGGACTGGAGGTTCGGGGCGCAGCCGCCTCCGACCCAGCACGCACGACCGGATGGGGACGGGAACTCCAGGGTGCACTTCAGTTGAGCTCAGGAATGGATCTGGAGGCAGCCCTTCAGGAGCTGATTTTATCTAATAACTTAAAGTATTTATCCATATCAGGGGGTCTCTGCTGGTCCACCCGTGATGGCAAGGTCGCGGTGGCCGCCCGCGGGGGATCCGGACGCTACTCCTGGAACGGGATGAATGGGAGCCGCACATGGGAACTCGCGCTCTCCCCCCGGCTCCGGCTCTCACGCCCGGAGCAGGCTTGGTCGTGGGGCGCATCGACGAACTTCACCCTGAACAAACCGGGGGAGAAGACCTTGATGATCTTCTCCCCCGGAGTTTGGTTCAAACTGGGATTCTAGCGCTTAGTGGCGGATGCCGCGCCCCGTTGCCGTGGATTCGGCCTTCTTCTCCGTGATGACCGGAGTCGGAAGCGCGCCCAGCAGCGGGTTCACCAGGAAGTCCTCGGGCTTCTTGAGATCAAGAGCGAGCCTGAGCACTTGGTCCACATGCTCGACCGGAATGATCTTCATTCCCTTGGTCACGTCGTTCGGGACCTTCTTGAGGTCAGGAACGTTGGCCTTGGGGATGAGCACCGTCGTGATGTTGCTGATCTTGGCAGCCAGGAGCTTTTCCTTGAGGCCGCCGATGGCCAGCACACGTCCACGGAGCGTCACTTCGCCGGTCATCGCGACGTCACGCTTGACCGCAATCTTGGTCAGCGCGCTCGTGATGGCGGTCGTCATCGTGATGCCCGCCGAAGGACCGTCCTTGGGGACTGCGCCTTCGGGTACGTGCAGGTGGATGTCGACGTTCTGGTAGAAATCCTTGTCGAGGCCCAGTGCCTCGGCGCGTGAGCGGACATAGCTCATCGCCGTAGCAGCGGATTCCTGCATGACTTCACCCAGCTTGCCGGTGACCTTGACGGCACCCTTGCCCGGAACGACCGACACTTCGATCTGGAGCATGTCGCCGCCAGCTTCGGTGTAGGCCAGCCCGTTGACGAGACCGATCTCGTTGCGTTCCTCGATCGCCTGGATCGTGAACTTGGGTGGGCCGAGCATTTCCTCGAGATCCTCCACCGTGACGGTGATGGCTCCCGACTCGAGCTCGACGGCCTTCTTCTTCTTCGCGGTGCCTTCGGCTGCTGCGGCCTGCGCTGCAGCGTTGCGGGCATCGCGATCCACGAGCTTCTTGGCCACCTTGCGGCAGACCGTCGCCACGACGCGCTCGAGGTTACGCACCCCGGCTTCACGCGTGTAGCTGCGAATCAGCGCATTGACCGTGTCATCGGGAAGGATCATGTCACCGTCCTTGAGCCCATGCGCCTCGCTCTGCTTGGCGACCAGGTACTTGCGGATGATGTTGAACTTCTCGATCTCGGTATAGCCCGTGATCGTGATCACTTCCATGCGGTCGAGCAGCGGCCTCGGGATGTTGTGCAGCGAGTTTGCCGTCAGCACGAACATCACCTTGGAGAGGTCGTAGTCGACTTCGAGGTAGTGGTCACCGAAGTTATGGTTCTGCTCCGGATCCAGTACTTCCAGCAGCGCCGACGAGGGGTCGCCGCGGAAGTCCATGCTCATCTTGTCCACTTCATCGAGCAGGAAGACCGGGTTCGAGGAATCCGCCTTCTTGAGCGACTGGATGATCTTGCCAGGCAGTGCGCCCACGTAGGTGCGGCGATGCCCGCGGATCTCGGCCTCATCCCTCACGCCGCCGAGCGAACAGCGGACGAACTTCTTATTGAGGGACTTGGCAATGGACTTCGCGAGCGAGGTCTTGCCCACTCCGGGAGGTCCGGCGAAGCACAGGATCTGGCCCTTGGAGTTGTTGGTCCTCACGCGGACGGCAAGGTATTCAAGGATGCGCTCCTTGACCTCTTCGAGTCCGTAGTGATCTTCCTCGAGGACCTCTTCGGCGACCTTGAGATCGTTGCGGTCCTGGGTGTTTTCACCCCAGGGCAGCGTGATGAT
>CAZDSX010000090.1:811-2011 GCA_964508305.1 uncultured Bacteriovorax sp. | reverse complement strand
ACACAGAGCGATTGGGAACAGAGCCCGGAAGCGATCGAAGGACTCCTCGGTTCGGTCGCCCCAAGGCAGATCGATCACCCAGTCGAGGTAATTGCGGACGACCGTCGCCTCCGCGCTCGTCGGGTGCATCATCTTGAGCTTTTTCAGCTCCTTGGTCACCTTCTCGCGGGCTTCCTTGCTCAGGTTCTTGCCGCGGATCTGCTTTTCAAGGGCCTGGATCTCAGCCTTGAACTCGTCCTTCTCGCCGAGCTCCTTCTGGATCGCCTGCATCTGCTCGTTGAGATAGTACTCCTTCTGGGAGCGCTCCATCTGCTTCTTCACGCGCGAACGAATCCGGCGTTCGACCTGCAGGATCTCGATCTCGCCCTGCATGAGCTGCAGGAGCTTTTCGAGCCGCTTGGAGACTTCAGGAATCTCGAGGATCTCCTGCTTGTCCTCGAGCTTGAGGTTCAAGTGGGCGACCACGAGGTCGGCGAGCCTCGAAGGCTCCTCGATCGTATTCACGCTCATGAGCATCTCAGGCGGAATACGCTTGTTGAGCTTGACGTAGTTTTCGAAGGTTCCCTTGAGCGAGCGGACGAGGGCCTCGAGCTCGAGGTTGCTCTCGTTGGCATCCGGGATCTCCTCGACGTCGGCCTCGATCATGCGCTCACCCTCGACGTAATTGAGGATGCGGGCGCGCTTACGGCCTTCGATCAGGACCTTCACCGTGTTGTCGGGAAGGCGGAGGATCTGGAGGATCGTTCCAAGGGTTCCGACCGTGAAGATATCCTTTTCGCCGGGGCTCACCGTGGTGGCCGCCTTCTGCGCGACGAGGAACAGGTCGATCTTCTTGTTCACGCACTCCTCGAGGGCGTTGATGGACTTTTCGCGTCCAACGAAGAGCGGAACGACCATGTTCGGGAAGATGATCACGTCACGGAGTGGAAGCAGGGGGACCCGGGTCTTGCTGCCAGACTTCTTGTCTTTACTCATGAGAAACGCCTCCTGATTCCATTTGAGCACAACTTGGGACCCCGGATGCAAAACAAAAACAAAGCGGGCCGCGTTACTCACGCGACCCGCCCTATTTTCGTCAGCTTTCGGTCAAATTCGCACCCTCTCGGGCACTATTTTCCGCTTGCGCGGCGACCGCTCAGGCGCTCTCGGCCTTTGCCGAGGCCGGTTTGGCACCGGCAGGGGCCTGGGACCCGTCCGCAA
>CAZDSX010000090.1:0-727 GCA_964508305.1 uncultured Bacteriovorax sp. | reverse complement strand
TGATCACGCACTTCTTGATCTCGTTCATGGCCGGCAGCTCATACATGACCTCGAGCATCGACTGCTCGAGGATCGCACGGAGTCCACGAGCGCCGGTGTTGCGCTTGATGGCCTCCTTGGCGATCGCCGTAAGGGCAGTCGGCTCAAACTCGAGCGAGACGCCGTCGTATTCAAAGAGTTTGCTGTACTGCTTGGTCAGCGCGTTCTTTGGGCGGGTCAGGATGTCGATAAGCGCTGCCTCGTCGAGCTCTTCGAGCGTCGCAATGACGGGGAGGCGTCCGATGAACTCGGGAATGAGGCCGAAACGGGTCAAATCCTCGGGCTCCACCTGTGCAATGAGGTTGGAGACGGTCTCCTCGGTCTTGGAGGTGATGTTGGCCGCCAGTCCCATGCTCCGCTTGCCCTTGCGCATGGAGACGATCTTGTCGAGACCGACGAACGCTCCACCGCAGATGAATAGGATGTTCGAGGTATCCACCTGCACGAACTCCTGCTGGGGATGCTTGCGGCCCCCCTTGGGAGGAACGTTGGAGATGGTTCCTTCGATGATCTTGAGGAGCGCCTGCTGGACGCCTTCGCCGCTCACGTCGCGGGTGATCGAAGGGTTTTCGCTCTTGCGGGAAATCTTGTCGACTTCGTCGATGTAGACGATCCCGCGCTGGGCGCGCTCCACGTTGTTGTCACAGTTCTGGAGCAGGTTGAGGATGATGTTCTCGACGTCCTCACC
>CAZDSX010000089.1:0-5462 GCA_964508305.1 uncultured Bacteriovorax sp. | reverse complement strand
GCTTGAGCTCGAAGTGGTGGAGCCTGCCGTGTTCCTCGCTTCGGTCCGAAAAGGCCACTACCAGCTTTCGCTGGGACGCTGGATTGGAGTCGCCGACTCCTCGATCCTTGAGCGCACGCTTCTGACCGGGCATGCCTCCAACCGGGCAGGCTACTCGGACCCCGAGATGGACCGGATGCTTGCCCAGGCGCACTCGACACTGGATCCCAGGCTCCGTAACCCCGAGCTTGCCCGGATCCAGCAAAAGATGATGGATGACCTTCCCTACCTGCCGCTCTGGTTTTGGAAAAACGCGATCCTCCATGACCGGCGCTTCAAGCCGCTTGAACCCGCGCACTATTCTAAAAGTGGCGCCCTTGCGCCGCTCTTTGAGCTGCGAGAAGAAGGATCTCCAGAGGAGCCCCGCCGATGAAACGAGCCCAGCGCATTCCCCGCGTCTTGTGTGAGCGCCTCCCCACCCCCCAGTCGCCCGTCAGGCTCGATGACGACGAGGCAGGCCACCTCCAGCAGGCGCTCCGGATCCGCCCCGGTGATCCCGTGATTGCGCTCGATGGAAAGGGCTCGGAGATCCACGCCACGACCCTGATCCGGGACAAAAAGCTCTGGGTCGAAACGACCCACACCACTCCCTCGCGGACCGTCCCATTGACATCTGAGACCACCGGGCTTGTGCTCGAAGTCGCCATCCTCAAGGGCGATGCCATGAGCTGGGTGATCGAAAAGGCGGTGGAACTGGGCGCCCTCCGGGTCATCCCCGTGGAGTGCGACCACGGGGTGGTCGAAATCGGCAAGAAAGGGGTCGAGCACTTTGTGGAGCGCTGGCAGCGCATTGCCGACCAGTCACTCAAGCAGTGCGAGCGCCTCAACCGCCTCGTGGTCGAAGCCCCCCGAACGCTCGGAGTCCTGCTCCAGCAGGCCGTTCCCACCCGGGCCGTTGCCATTGAACCCAGCGCAGGCTTCAAGGATTCGGTTGCGCTTGGAAAGCTCCTTTCAGGAAGTCTCCCCTCCGGAAAACCGGCCTCCCCGGTCCACGTGCTCGTGGGACCCGAAGGCGGCTTTAGCGCGCAGGAGCTCGACACGATTCGAGCCGAGATCGCACTCAAGCGCGCCACTCCCGTGCAACTCGGGCCCCTCGTGCTTCGAGCCGAAACCGCAGCGCTATTTGCGCTTTCTTCAGCGCTCAATTCTTGACTCGGTTGCCGCAAAAAGCGACAACCTCTGCATGTCCGAAAAGACTCGCCTGGATTTCAAGCCCGTCCATAAAGGCCTTGGATTTCACCCCTTCTCGGATGGCATGCCCTACGCGCCGCACGCCCCGATCCACACGCCGCAAGCTCCCAAGCGGCCCGTCATACCAGGCGCAGCTCCTGCGCCCTCCACGGGCACCGGCGCCACCGTCGCTGGCCCGATCCGCGTAGCGCCGCAGATCCGCGGTCGGCCACTTCATGAGCTTCAAGCTGCAGTCGCAGCCACCCCGGCGCCGCTTGTAGCTCCACAAATCGAGCACCGCTTCGGCATGGGCTACCTCGCCCTTCGCCTGGTGGCCTTCGCAATCGACGTGGCTTTCCACCTCGCCGTTTCGGCGCTGGCGCTCATGGGCGTGATGTCGCTCATGGGCCATGAGCCTCTCGTGCTTTTTGAATCGGGGATCATCGAGCTTGCCTGCCTGTTCATGATTGCTCTCAGCTGGGCACTCATTACCGCTCAAGAAGTCGCCCTCGGCACCACGCCCGGCAAGCGCATCGTCGGGCTCAAGCTTCGCGGGAGTGCTGCGGCGATTTTCATGCGCTCGTTCTTTTTCATCCCCAGTGTCCTGTTCATGGGAGTGGGACTTTTTTGGTCGCTCTTTAACCGAGAGCGCCGCTGCTGGCATGATTCGGCTGCCGATCTTCAACCCACGCGCCTGGCGCGCCTCTAAGGCCCCCCATGCGCACGGCCCGGTCCAAGATCAAGTCGGCTTCGGCTCTTAAAAAGTGCCTTTCTTCGCGCAAAAAAGTCGTCTTCACCAACGGCTGTTTTGACCTCCTTCACCCGGGCCATGTCGCCTATCTGGAGCAGGCCAAAAAGCAGGGCGATCTACTCGTCGTGGCGCTCAACTCGGATCAGTCGGTTGCGCGCCTCAAGGGGCCGGAGCGTCCGGTCAATCCACTTAAGGACCGCATGACGGTGCTCGCATCGCTTGAGTGCGTGGATTTTGTGACCTGGTTTGAGCAGGATACGCCGCTTGAGACGATCAAAAAGATCGGCTCCAAGATCCGGGTGCTCGTCAAAGGCGGCGACTGGAAAGTCGACCAGATCGTCGGTGGGCGCGAAGTGCTCTCCTGGGGCGGCAAGGTCAAAAGCCTCAAGTTCATTCCCGGAAAGAGCACGACCGGGATCCTCGCAAAAGTCCGCGCGCTCGGCTGATGCGCGCGTGAGCCTCCGCTAAACGGCGAGCAACCGCTCGGGCGGCATGGGCTTGGCCATGAACCGATCGGCTCCCAGTCTCTCGGCTTCACTTCCCGCCAGCACATCGCCTGAGACCACGACCACTTGCGGAGTAAAGAGCGGCAAAAACCGACTGCGCGCGCGCCCTAAAAACTCAGCCCCCGACATCACCGGCATGTTCCAGTCCATCACGATGAGCCCCACCGTGTGGGTCTCGAGGTAGGCAAGCGCTTCGTCGCCTCGGGCAAACGAGACGACCTCATTTCCATTCCATTCCAATGTCCACACCATCGCTTCGCGCAGCAGGCAGTTGTCTTCGAGCAGGAGCACTTTCATTGAGGCGGGCAAGTACCGCTGATCGGTTTTCCGGACAAGTGCCAAGGTGCGTCATCACACAAACCAAACAAAAAGGGGCCCTCCGTTACCGGAGGACCCCCTCACTTTTCCCGCTAGGGAAAACTCTTGGAAAACTTCAGGCCTTGCTTCCCGACCCGCGCAGCGTGCGGTCAAAGAAGGCAACCGACATGAGCGAAAGGCCAAACACCATCCAGAATCCGAAGGCGGCACCGCGCGAGATATCGGCAGCGCGCACGTCCAAAAACGACGGGCTAAAGAGGTTGTTGATGAAGATCCAGCTGAAGGCTCCCCAGGTGAATCCCATGCCGAGCAGCGCGCCCGGTGCATTGGTGTAGGTAAAGTGCGCAAACACGGCGCCGAGGAACGCGCAGAGCGCTTCGAAGGCCACGAGTCCGACGACGATGGCCTTGATCGTGACGTTGGTCACGCCCACTTCGGTGGCCGTGGATCCCAGGAACGGGAGAGCCATGATCTTGACGGGGAAGAGCGCCTCATGGCCGCCCATCTTGGCCAGCACGGCTCCAAAGGCCAGAGCCATCAGTCCGCCAAACACGCCAGCAAAGGCGCCGGCAAGCCAGCGGGTCTTGTCCATCTTGAGCCACGGGGCAACGAGGTCGATATCGTGATCGGTTTCGGTATGCATGTTCTCGTTTTTCGCACACCTTCGGGTAGACTGGAAGGCCTATGTCCACGATCGATTTCCACGCCCATGTGTTTCCCAATCCTGTCGAAAAAGTCCTGCCAAAAGCCGTCGAAACGGCTCAAAAGATCCTTCCCCAAGGTAAATGGTCGGACTACCTGAACCCCACTCTGGCCACGATGGGGCTGGGCATGGCGCGACGCATGGCCCGCCAGCTCTTTGAACCCACTCAGGACAAGATGCACCAGGCGCAGGTCTGGATGCGCCACCTTCCCGGAGTCGCTCGCGCGGGGCTCGACCAGATGGGCGGAGTGGCAGCACTCCCGCGGCTCCTCATCGAATCCACGCCTGAAGATCTGATCGAAGCGATGGATGCCTCAGGTGTCGATCAGGCACTCGTGATTGCGCATCCTCCGTTTGCTTCAAACGAATGGGTGCTCGAAGTCTGCCAGGCCAATAGCGACAGGCTCATTCCCGTAGTCAATGTTCCCAAAGGTACGGACAACCCGGGCCAGCTCCTCAAGGATTACGTGTCGCAGGGAGCGCGCGCGCTCAAGATCCACGCCGCTGCCGATGGCGAGGGCCCGACTTCGGAACGTTACCTTGCGCTTCTCGATGCCGCTCGCGAGCTCAAGATCCCGGTGATCCTGCACACGGGCTGCATTCAAAACAGGCTCTTTTACAAGGACCCCTCCTTTGGCAAGGCCGAGGAGTTTGCGACCTGGTTCGAAGCCTATCCCGAGCTTACTTTCATCCTCGCGCACATGAATTTTCATGAGCCCGAAAAAGCCATTTCACTGGGTGAGCTTCACGCAAACGTCTTGGTAGACACTTCGTGGCAGCCTCCCGAGATGATCAGCGAAGCCGTGCGCAGGCTCGGCGCCGACCGCGTGCTGTTTGGTTCGGACTGGCCTTTTGTCGGTGGCAATCTCGCCATCGGAAAAAAGCGCATCGAAGAAGGCGTCGCAGCCGGAGTCTACACGCAGGAAGACGCAGCCAAGATCCTCGGCGGAAACGCCCTCAAGCTCCTGCTCACGGCAGTGGACCAGAGCAACACCGAAAGCAGCCATGCCCCGATGGCTTGAGCGCATGACTGCCGACGAGATCGAGGCCCTCCCCCGAGGGACGACCGTCGTGTTTTTTCCCGTCGCAGCGCTCGAAGACCACGGTCCGCATTTGCCCGTGGGGCTCAAACTCGATGAGGCCGAGACGCTTTGCCGGATGGCGGCCGAGAGGCTTGAGGCCGAAAACAAGGGCTGGATCGGAGTCATTGCTCCGCGCGCGCCACTCGCTGTCGAGACGGTCACAAGCGCGTGGGCGTTTTCGGTCCGAGGCTACGTGCTCAGGGATTACCTCGTGGATGTCGGATGGACCTGGCTCAGGCAGGGCTTCAGGCACCTCGTGTGTTTTTCGGGTAATCCCACGGCTCGCCAACGCACGGCCGTCGAAGAGGCGGGCCGCATCCTCACTCGCCGCGCTCGTGCGGCGCGCGGAAGGATCATGGAATTTTTTAAGGGCTCAGGCGGAGGACTTCCGTCGCTCGTGTCGGGCCAGTCGGGAGATTCGCTTCCCAAGGACATCCCTGCATCGATCCTCGGCCATCGGCCGAGCGAGCATGGGGGCAAGCGCGACACTTCGATGGCCTTGTGGCTTTACCAAGACAGCCCGCGGGAGCCCAAGGTGCTTCCGCCCGATCTCCCCACCCGAGAGATCAAGGTTTTGGAGCGGCTCCGCCACAAGCTTTGGGGCTACTGGGGGGCGCCCTCGCAGGCTACCCCGCAGGAGGGGTCGGATCTGCTCTCGGGCCAGCTCGAGGGGTTCTTTCCCAAGCTCAACGCCTGGATCCAGGGGGCCCATCCCGACCGGGTATTCAGCTCCTGGGAAGCGCTGCTTCCCAGCAATCGCACGACCTTTAGGGCCTGGATCCTGACCGGGGCGATCCTGGTCCTCGTGCTCCTGTACCTCAAGGCGGGACTTCAGGACGGCGCACCTACTCTGACCGAATGACGCGAATGTCGGGTCTCGAGTCATCCGGATT
>CAZDSX010000088.1:3477-5784 GCA_964508305.1 uncultured Bacteriovorax sp. | reverse complement strand
GAGCGTCATCCATGGCTCAGATGCCATCGGAGGGGTGATCCAGATTTTCACGAAGCCCAGATCCACCCACGGAAACCCCGCGAGGCTTCGCTACGGCGCCTCATATGGACGCTATGGAACCGCCTCCACGTCCTTGAACCTGACTGGTGAGAAGAACTCTTTGAGCTACAGCCTCGGGCTTGAGCAGCTCACGAGTGTAGGCTTTTCGGCGGCAAAGGTCGGCTCGGCTGGAGAGCCGGATGGTCGCCGACTAAACACGATCAATGGCAGCATCAGAGGAGCGGTGGACGATCAATGGTCCTACTCGCTCGTGACAAGAGCCTCGTATGCGAAAGTCGATTTCGATGCCGACGCTTTTACGGATAGTCCTGATAATCGAACCCGATCGCGCACCCTGCTTGCCCGCGCAGAGGGCAGTTACTCTCAATCGAAGGACTTTGAATTCAAACTAGGACATGGAGTCAATGTCAGCGCACGTAACTCAGACATCTCCAGTAATCTTGGCCCATTCACCTATGGTTACTTCGGCGTCCGGCATCAAACTGATGCCCAAACTACTTGGAACTTGGACCAGTCCACGCGCCTCACCGTACTGCTGGACTCAGTGATCGAGAACGCCGACCTAGCCTACACCACTGCGACTCCGAACCTCGCTCGGCAGAGCATCGCGTCTCTTGCGATTGAAGCCCATCGTCAAGGCTCAAGGCTTTGGGGCAGCCTAGGGGCTCGGCTCGATCGGCACAGTCAGTTTGGGCAATTCGGCACCTTCAGAATTGCTCCTGGAGCAACTCTCACCGACGAACTACGGATCAAGGGCGCATTAGGTACCGGATTCAAAGCTCCCTCGCTGTATCAGCTTTTCACAGGCGACACTGATTTTGCGTCAGTCCCATACGGTAACCCGGCCCTGAAGCCTGAGAGAAGCGTGGGAGCTGAGATGGGTCTCGAATGGAGACCCACAGCAAAAAATGCGGTCTTTGCACTCACGCTCTTTGAAAACAGGGTCAGAGACCAGATCGATGGCACTCTAGCCCCATACAAAAATCTCTCGAGCACCCTTGTACAGGGTGCCGAGTGGTCGGCCAAAAAAGACTGGGGTAATTTCGATCTTCGAGTTGCCGCCACCCGGCTCTTTGTCGCACGGAATGAACTCACTAGGGCCGACCTCGCACAGCGACCCAAGCTCGCCATTGCCTGGAACCCTGGCTGGGATGTGACCCCGAAACTCAGGCTCGATGGGCAGTTTCGTTTTCATGGAAAGCGAGTGAACGGATCGCCCGCGGTGGAGCTTCCCAGCTACACACTTGTGGAGATGGGCGGACGCTGGCAGTGGAGTCCCGGTCTCACTTTAACGGGGAGGATCGAGAACGCCCTCGATCGCAAGTACGAGGAGGTGCTGGGCTATGCCACGGCCGGACGCTCCATCACCCTCGGGATCGAAGGCACGCTCTAAGATCTTTCACTGGATGACAAAATCGAAGTAGCTGTCGGGATACGGCTCGTCGATGAGTGTGTAGTGCCACCACTCCTCGGGGAGGTTCTTAAATCCGTTCTTTTCCATTACGGACTTGAGGAGCTTCCGGTTGGCCTTCGCTTTCGCAGGAATACCTGCGTAATCGGTGTGTGATCTCTCATCAAAGAAGTCGAAGGGAGTCCCCATGTCGAGGCCATCGATCGTAAGGTCGATCGTACTGCCACGGCTGTGACCCGAACGTGTAGCAATGTAACCCAGCTCAAACACGCGGGCCTTGTCGACCCTCGGGTAGTAGCTGGCCTTCGCCTGCTGGTCCTTGAGGTCGCTCCCCCATCGGACGAAGTCATCGACGGCGCGCTGGGGCCGATAGCAGTCATAAATGCGAAGGCGCTGACCGGCCTGTGCGAGCTCGCTTTGGACAGCGGCGAGTGCAACTGCAGCCTTTTTGGAGAGCAGGCACCGCGGCGCAGCGTATCCCTGCACCGGCCTCGCAAGGAAGTTCTCGGGACCGTGGTAGCGAATCTCAAGAGCCACCCCGGTAGCCACAGACTCGATTGAGACGAAGTCACGGGGCATGGACGCGCACCCAGCGAGATGCGAGACCAACACAGTCAGAAACATGACAGCGTTTTTGAACTTCAATGCTTTCATCTCCAGCATTATTCTCTGTCGGCCGTCATTCTTGGCGGCTCAAACCAAAACATCAGTACCACTTAGAAAGAAGGACTTCAGGATGAAGCGTTTTGCACTCGCTGCCCTTGCAGCAGCTACCCTCTCGACCCAGGCAATGGCAGGCGGATACGGAGCAGCCGGTTGCGGCCTCGGCTCCATGC
>CAZDSX010000088.1:0-3467 GCA_964508305.1 uncultured Bacteriovorax sp. | reverse complement strand
GGTTCCGAAAAGGGAATCGTCCAGGTTTTCGCAGCCACCACGAACGGCTCTTCCGGCAGCCAGACTTTTGGGATCACCTTCGGCACCTCCAACTGCGGCGGTGGCGGAGCTGCGCCCACGGTCAAGGCCTTCATCGAAGCCAACCGCGAAGCCCTCTCCAATGACATCTCGCGCGGCAAGGGCGAAACCCTCACCAACCTGACCCAGCTCATGGGCTGCACCAAGACCGACGAAGTCGGCCCGGTGCTCCAGAAGAACTTCAAGAAGATCTTCCCGACGGCCAAGGTCAGCCCGACTGAAATCGAAACCACGATCAAGTCGACCCTCACCGAAACCAAGGTGGGCAACTGCTCATGATCGATTCCCTTCGGGGAACGAAACCGGGTCGGGCCTCGCGCCCGGCCCGGTTGTTTTTTTTGGGTCTCCTTGCATCGCTCCAAGCCAACGCCGCCGAATCGACTCCGGAAGCCTGGCTGAGGCTCCTGCACTACGAATCGGGCTCGAGTAACGCCGCAGCCCCGAGCTTCTTCATCACGCCAGCTGGTGCCACGGATCCGCAGGGCGAATACCGCGCCTCGCGTGAGGAACTCTCGAAGCTTGGAAGTGACTTCCACTGCCGCTTCCCGGCACGTACCCTCCTGCTTCGCAGGCTCAATCCCTCACTCCCCGCCCCGTCAAAGGCCTGCCCGGAATGGACCGCCTTTAGGGAGAGGCTTGGCGCCACGGGCGCCTCACTCGCCTTCTCAAGCTACTACCTCAACAACCCGGCATCAGCCTTTGGCCACTCGTTTTTAAGGATCCACAAGCGCTCGGGAAGCGGTACACACAAACAGGCTGAGCTGCTCGATACCGGGATCGGCTACGCGGCTACGGTCACGACGAGCAACTCGCTGGCATACGCCTTTTACGGGATTTTCGGGCTATTCAAGGGCGATTACTCGGCCCTTCCCTACTATTACAAGGTTCGCGAGTATGCCGACGCCGAGAACCGCGACCTCTGGTCCTATGAACTGGCGCTCAGCCCCACGGAGCTGGAGCTGCTGGTGGCCCATATCTGGGAGCTCGATCGTCAGGGACTTCGCTACTATTACTTTTCGCGCAACTGCTCGTACGAGATCCTTGCCGTACTGGAGGCAGTACTGGACCCGTCCCGAGGAAAACCCGGGCTCCTTTCGCGGCTGCCTTGGTTTGTGATCCCTGCGCACACGCTCCAGTCGCTCATGCAGGAACCCGGGCTTGTGCGGTCAGTCGGATACCGTCCCTCGCTCCGAAAGCAGCTCGAGGCGCGACTCGAACCGCTCACCGCATCCGAGAGAAGCGTCGCAAGGGACTGGAAAAACCATCCGAGCGCTCCATCGCTGGGTTCTTCCGTGCTCGATGCGCGCATCGATTGGATCGACTTCACTTCTTTTTCAAAACTCCTCAAGGAAGACCCCGAGGCCACGGCACTCAAGCAGGATGCCCTTGCATCGCGTGCGGCCACGGGGGTCGTTGCAGATGAGAAGCCCGTAGCCCCACCATTGGAGAGCGAACCCTCGCGCGGACACCCGCCGCGAAGGATCCAGATCACTTCGCGGGGAAGGCTTTCCTTTAGGCCGGCGCTCCAAGACCTGCTCGATCCGGCCACAGGGTATCCAGAGTCGGCCAGGCTTGAGTTCACGCAAGTGACCCTTGAATCCCATCCGCGACTTCGCCTCCGCGAGCTCTCTCTCTTCCGCGCCCAGTCCTTGGCACCCGTGAGCCGTGTGGCGTGGGATCCCAGTTGGAAAGTGGGCGCCGCACTCGATCGCTCGTCCGGAGACCTCGGATCCGACCGGCTTGCTGGCCATTTTGAGGTCACCGGTGGCCTCACCCTCCCCTTGCTTGCCGGCCCGGGATGGGTACGGGCCTTTGCCCTCACTGGGACGCGAATCCACCTCGGCCGCGTCCTGAATGGACCCTTCGTCCGGCCCGCGCTCTCGATCGAAGCAGGAATCCACTCACGCTGGGGTGACCGTTTTGCACTCCTTGCAAGCATCCAGCGGCTCCGCTTCGTCGAACACTCCAGGACCCTGAGCTCGATTGAAGGCCGCTTCACGATCAATCCCCGCTGGGGCGTGGGCGCCTCACGAAAAGAGGACACATGGCAGGCAGACGTTTCGTACTTCTTTTGAGCCTGGTTTCGTTGGCGCTCCCGGGTTGTTCCGGGCTCCTCTATCACCCAACTCACCAGCGGCACTACGAGCCAGCGGTCTTTGGACTGAATCCTGAAGAAACTTGGATCGAAGGCCGGCATGCCTGGAGCTTCAAGGCCGAACGAAGACCGGCCAAGGCCCTCGTGGTCTTTTTCCATGGCAATGCCGAAAACCTCACCTCCCATTTTGCCTCGCTCTCGTGGCTGCCGCGCATGGGTTATGACTATGTGATTTTTGATTATCGGGGTTACGGCATGTCGGAAGGCAAGCCCTCCCCTGAATCCACCGTCGAGGACGGCGTGTCAGTACTCAAGTGGGCCTTGGCTCAAAAAGTACCGCTCGTCTTATTCGGCCAGTCACTCGGAGGGGCCGTGCTCATGCGCTCCCTGCAAGAGATCGATACTACGATCCCTCCTGAACAAAAGGCCTCCATCAAGCTCATCGCCCTCGACTCGACTTTCCGCTCCTACCAAAAGGCCGGGAGCTCCACGCTTCGAAGCTCATGGATCACCTGGCCATTCCAATGGCTCTCTTACCTGCTTCTTTCGGACCAAAAGGCGCCGCAAGCAGCGTGGCCGGAGCGCTACCGCTGGTTAGTGATCCATGGGACCGAGGATCGCACGATCGAATCCAGGCTCGGAGCTGAGCTCTTTGAATCCCTCCCTGCGCCCAAGCAATGGATGCTCGTACCTGGAGCAGGCCACATCCAGTCCCTCAGGATGCAGGTTCCGGATGGTCGCTACCCTTACCGAGAAAAGTTCGTGGCGATCTTGGACGAAGCTTGCGGTTACCCTGGCCGTGAAGTCGGAGAGCTTGCCTATCGCCTTCCTTTTGAAAGCGGATCAAGCTTTGAAGTGATCCAGGGCCCGGGTGGAAGATTTTCACACCAAGGTGAACATGCCCATGCAATCGACTTTGCGATGCCCGAGGGGACACCGGTGCTTGCCATGCGGGGAGGCAAGGTCGTCCAAGTCTTGGATGAGTTCACCGAGGGTGGACCGTCAGAATCACTGTCCACGCGCGCTAATCGCGTGCTCATCGAGCATGACGATGGAACGCTGGCTGAGTATGCGCACCTCGCTCCGCGAAGCTCCAGAGTCAAAAAAGGTGACACCATCCGCACGGGAACTCCGATCGCCCTCTCCGGAAATACCGGCTTCACCACCGAGCCGCACCTTCATGTCAGGCTCTACACCGGCTACGGTTCCTTCCCGATCGTGTTTCAGACAGGAGAAGGCCCCGCGCAAGTACTCCGGACGGGTGAACGCGTGCGGGCGCCCTAGATGAACTTTT
>CAZDSX010000087.1:0-5826 GCA_964508305.1 uncultured Bacteriovorax sp. | reverse complement strand
CCAGCGCGGTCACCGAAAGAAAAAGGATCAGGATGTACTCGGTCAGGGCTTGGCCAGCCCAGCTGCCGAAAGTTCGTTTTTTTGGAACTTGACCCATGTTTTCACTCTAACTCCGACCTACCGATTTCCATAAGCCATAGTCTCAATTCTCAGCGCCGCGAGCCATCTTTCGACCCCCACAAGCGAACTCCAAGTCAACTCACCCAGGGAAGCAGGGATTTTGCGGACAGTCCTGCCAGCCCCGGAAGCGTTTGAGGGAGTCGGGCCGCCTGCCGTGGGTCCAATATCCCGCCACTGAGGATCGCTTCATATTGACGAATGTAAGACTCTGTCATCGCCCGTGCGGTGAAAGGCCCAGAAAGCACTCGAGCCCTGCATTGACTGGGATCAAACATCTCCATTCGCCCGCGAATGAGATTTACCAATGAGGTCTCGCCCTCGGACAGTATACCTACCTCCGGAGTCACGATTTCAGGCAGGGATCCGTAGGGAGTTCCAAAAACAGCGCATCCACTAGCAAGCGCCTCGGTAATGGCGATCCCAAAGGGTTCATGCCAGCGCACGGGAAAAAGGAGCGCTTTCGCATTCCTGAGGATTCGGCGCTTTTCTTGATCGTCAACCATCCCTCGATAACGGACCCCCCTGATGCTGGGAATCCAGCGATGCATTCCCATTGGCAAATCCCGAGAGCCGAGGACCTCAAGCCTCATGCCTAGCCTTCGGGCAATCCTCACGGCACCATCCAGGTTCTTCACGGCCCACGATGCCTTGGCCAGGAACACGAGGGTGTCATTCCGCACGAGATCGCAGGGATAGTCCGACACCTCAATGCCATTGTAGACATAGGCATGGGCTCCGTGATTCTCGGCATGCTTCCGCGACACGAATGAAGTGTTCTTCAGGAAGAATTCCCCCTCCCTACCATTTCCCTGGATGGTCACTAGGTAAGGACGAGCCGGCTCCTGAGAGGGGGTTCCAAAGAAGTGAATCAGATCCACATCCTTCGGCACTTGGCTCTCAAAACTCCGCTGTCGATCATGCTCAATGATCCTCGCGCCCTCCAAGTAGCTGCCGCGTTTTGAAATCAGCGTGACATCATGTCCGAGTTGAACCAGGTGACTCCCAAGCCATGCAACAGCCCTCTCGGTACCACCATACTTTAAAGGTGGAATGACATGTTCATGACAGAGCGCAATCCTCATGATCCCCCCAACTAAATACGTTATCCAAGCGGACCGGCCAGGCCCGAGCGGTGAGCCATCCAGGCGGTGGCTTCCAGCGCATCGGCGAACTCGCCGAGGCTTCCCCACTGGGGCTTCTGCGAGCCATCCAGCATGAAAAGTCCCTCCACCTTCCACTGCTCGGACCGGGTGAGTTCGCGAGTGATCACTCGAGTGAGCTCGCGCCTGCTCGTCCGCTGGCCCGCACCGTAGAAACGGACCCACTGGTCGGCAAAATCAGGGGAGCGAAAATCCGGGAATCGCCTGAACGCGTTTTCATCGAGGAAAGGCATGATTTCGCAGGCCTGCCGATACATGCGCGCCAGAACCGAGCGCCACTGTTCGGGCGACCACTCGATCGACTCCGAGGGAAATACCGAGCGAAGGAAGACCACCTGGTAATCCGAACCAGGCAAACCGTAATGCTCGGGGCGGGTACGCTCCAATTCCATCGCGGGTGCTCCCGCCTCTTTCCAGACGACCCGATCGAGCATTCCCTCCGGAATCCCGTGGTCCGAGACACTCAAGCCGAGCGTGATCCGGATGCCCTCGTACCCCTCCACCAGCGCGGGAGAATCACCCGTGGCCCAGCCCCGCACGACGGATGCGTTCCGGCCGGCGGCGATTCCGCGGGTCCGGATGACCGAGCCCTTGGTTCCGAGCTGGACGCCGAGGATCTTTCCATCCTCGATGAAAATGCGGCGGCTCTCCCCCTCGGGCGCGACCCACTGTGCGCCCAGGCGAATGCCAAGCCGGAGCAAGGACTGCCTGAGCGTGGAAACTCCGCCAACGACCCTGACTCCGGTCCGGGCCAGGCTCAGGGTCTGGAGCGCATGGTAGGGCGAGCAGCTGCCCCATTCCTTTCCGAGCGCGCCCACGAGCCACCCCTGCAACCACTCCTGCTGGGATTCCTGGGTGAGCAGCGAAGAAAACGCCTGATCACTCCCGAACCACGCCTTGACGCCATCGGGCGACTTCTGCACGAGGGACTGGACCCTCTTGAGAAGGAGCTCCTCGCTCAAGGGCACCTCCATCGGGAGCGCCTGGTGCTTGGGATCGCGGAGCGTGAGCCGCTCCGGAAGGTATCGCCAAAAACCATGGCTCATGAGCTCGGTTGCGGAGAGCGAATCCACCAGAGCCAGCCACTGGTCGGCCGAAGAGCCCGAGGATTCCCTGCGGATCTCACGCTCGAGTTGTTCGTTCTGGAGGGTGAAACCCGCACGCACTCGCGGGGTCACTGCCTGGAAGATCTGCTCCGGGCGCTCGAGCTTCTGCCACTCCGAGGGCGCAAGCCTGAGCCTCGACAGGCACTCAGCGACGACTCCCCCCAGTCTCTCGAGCTTGGCCATGCCGAGGAGGAAGTTCGGCTCCAGGTCCATGAGCTGCCCTGAGTCGGAGACTTCCCATTTTTTCCCGCCGTCCTCAGCGACCACCAGGACGGAAAGGCCCATGCGGGCCACGAGAGCCGCACTCAGCAGTGCTGCCGGCGTATCGCCCAGCACGATCCAGTCATAATTTTCCTGCAGTCGGACCTGACGCTGCGCCAAGCCTCAACCCTTTCCCTGATGGGTCGCCTGAAGTGCCACGGGGGTCACGCAGGTGCCCACGGCACGGCAGACCACCACGGGCGGATTGAGCACCATGGCAGAGGACTCTGCAAGACCCCCTTCAGAAACAGGCTTGTTGCGGATCACCTTCCGCGCCTCGAAGGCCATCTTTCGTGAGCTCCTGCCAATTTCCAGGATCCGGCCCTCGGCCTCGATGTAATCACCGGCATGCACTGGCGCCAGGAACTCGACCGACTCATACGCGCGAAACAGTCCTTCATCGCCATCGAGCCGGATCAGGAGCTCAGTGGCGACATCCCCGAACAGGGCCAGCATCCTGGCACCATCCACCAGATTGCCGGCATAGTGGGCGTCATGTGCACTCATTCGAAGACGGATCGTTACGGATGGAAGCCCTGCCGGATTCGCTGCTGGAGTCATGGCACAAGTTTACACGCTCATTGAGCCTTTATCCCATTCAAAATCCACTCAGCGCACCGCCCCGAGGCACCGAGCTGGTACACCGTCCTCCAGCCCTCCGTGACGGCCTGCGGACCGGGGCGGACCCAATGGGACCACTGCGTCCACCACCCCTCGAGATCAGCAGGAGTTTGGACCAGCGAGAGCTGCCCGCTGGAAGCCAGGGCCGCCACTTCAGGAAATCGCGAAGCACCCCTCGGAGCACAGGCCACCGGGATTTGAGCGAGCGCCGGCTCGATCACGCTGTGGAGTCCCGTCTTGAAGCCGCCCCCCACCCAGGCCAGATCCGCCTGGGTGTAGAGTTCGACCAGCACTCCGAGCTCATCCACGAGCACGCCCGCAGAGGTTGCGGGTTCGAGGGCCGAAGATGTCCGGATCGGAGGGGACCCAAGATAAAGTTCAAGTGCACGCTCCTGCCTCTGAAGCGAAGCTGCCGTCAGCGAGTGGGGCACCACCCAAAGCGTGCCGTTGAAGCCCAGACGCCCGAGCTGCGGCAGAAGAAAATCGAGGTCCTCCTGCCATGCACTGCCAAGCACCCACCAGGGACGAGGCAGATCCTTCGCCCCAACCCTGGCCATGATTTCCGAGAGGCGACTCGAGGGCTTCTGGAATCGTGAAGCGACCCGATCCCATCGGGGATCCCCCGTTTGAACGGGAGCTGAAGCCCAGTGGGCCCGCAGCGCGCTGGCCTCAAGTCGCAGGCGGGAGTCCGAATCGACGGTTGCCAGATGGATCTCGGGCAATGCACCAAAGCAGGCGCGCGTGACCTTCGATGCCACGCGGAGCGAGGGGCGCTCATCTGCGTTGACGGTGAAAAGCGGTATGCCACGAGCGGCAAGGCAGGACCAAAGCTCCGGCCAGGCTTCATATTTGCTCGTCACCCAACCCACCGGCGCAAGCGGAAGGAACTGCTTGAAGAACTCGCTCCACTCACCTTCGATCGGCGAGGCCCCGGCATACACGGGGGAAAACTCCGCCTTGAACCTCTCGATCCCCTTGGCTCCCGAAGGGCTGAAAACGGATAACCCGATCTCAAGGCCCCGAGCCCGAACCTCCCGCGCCACTTCCCAAAGCATCTCGAGCTCGCCTGCACTTGCAGCATGGAACCAAACGAGCCCGGCCATCGGTCGACGCACGGGCGGGGACTTGCGCCAGTTCCAGTCAAAGCCCCGAACCAGCCCGAGCACGAGCCTCACCAGACGGGCGAGAAGCCGCACCACAAAAAGATAGCCCCGCCCCGCCCAGACGAGCCTGCGCTGCTCGCGAACCCGTGATGCGGCCCGATCCGTCGCCCCCACACCGGCCTCACCATTCGCCACTGCGCGTAGTGCGGAAACTACGTCTTTGGCCGGGATTTCATCCAGGCACGCAAATCGTGACTTGCCCATCCGGAAGCAGGCGCTGCCGTCCTTGCTGCAGGGGCTGCACCAGAGCGAGGAGCAGACGCTCCGGCTCTGGGAAGACCATGGTCCAAAACCGAGCTCGGGCTGGGTCGGCCCAAAGAGCGCCACCGCGGGGATACCGATCGACTCGGCAAGGTGGACCATGCCCGTATCGTTGGACAGGAGCACCGAGCAGCGGGAAAGGAGCTGTGCCTGCTCGACGAGATCCAGCTGCCGGTGGGCAGAAGCGATGGAAAGTCCCGCCTGCGAAGCCACTCGGAACAGATCCTCGCAGGCCCGCTCTCCGGGTTTTCCGAGGATGAACCATTGGACGGTGCGGCCGGATCTTGAGGCCTGATCCTCTTGGAATGCAGCCATCGCCCGAAAAAAACGGTGCGTGGGCCAGCGTTTGCCAGCCCAGGCAGCCCCGGGCATCACGGCGATCCGGAGTGCATCGGATCGAAGCGAGGCCTCGATCCAATCCACGGACTCCGATCGAATCGGACGATCGAGCAAATGACGAAGGCTGGGATACGCCTGCAGCTGGGCGGGGTGTCCCTGGGCGACAAGCCTCGCCACACGGCGCGCAAGCCCTCCCCCTGCAGCAGGGCGCAGGCTCCGCGGAAGAAGCCGTTTGAGGGTGAAGTAGGCCCAGCGACGCCCACGCTGCTTGGACAAGGTTGTCCAACCTCCGTGGATCTGATTTCGCCAGCGCAGGTAACCATGAAGGAGTGCAGCGTACCGAGTCCGGATGCTGCCATGAAGATCGATGACCTCGTCGAACCCCGGCCTCGCCGAGGGCGAGTCTTGCGAAAGAAAGAGTGCCCTGAGCATGCGGTGCCAGTCCCTGAATCCAGCAAAGAGACCCGCACGCCCGCGAGTGCGATCAAACGCAACCACGCGCTCGATCCGCGGGTCCCCCTGAAGAAGATCGGCAAACTCGCGCGCAATCACCCAGGTGATCCTGGCTCCCGGTGAGCGCGCCCGGATCGCCTCCAGTGCTGATGTGCACAGGATCACATCGCCCATGCTCGAGAGGCGAAAGATCAGGATGCGCGGCGCAGTGGACATATGGGGAGTATTAACACGGAACAAAAAAAAAGCCCGGGTCCTGGCGTTGCGCCTGGATCCGGGCTTTTTCAAATTAAATGGGGGCATCGTGCTGCTTTAGCGCCGAGCTACCTCGGTACTATCATC
>CAZDSX010000086.1:0-5944 GCA_964508305.1 uncultured Bacteriovorax sp. | reverse complement strand
TGATCTGGAACCGCTTTGTCGCGTCGCAGATGAACTCTGCGATCTACGACCAGACTTCGGTCGACATCGTCACGCAGGATAAAAAGAAGCGCGCCGTGCGCTTCCGCGCCACGGGATCGGTCATCAAGTTTGCGGGCTTCACCGCGGTCTACCTCGAAGGCAGCGAAGACGAGGCTGCCTCCGATGACGACCGCGCACTCAAGCTTCCCAAGATCAAGGATGGCGACACGGTGGATCTGTCCAAGATCGACCCGTCACAGCACTTCACCCAGCCGCCTCCGCGCTACACGGACGCATCCCTGATCCGTGACCTCGAAGAAAAGGGCATCGGACGTCCTTCGACCTACGCATCGATCCTTTCCAACATCCAGGACCGTGAGTACGTCGAAAAGCGCCAGGCTCGGTACTATCCCTCCGAGCTCGGCACGGTCGTGACGGAGCTACTCAGTGCGTCGTTTCCGGGCTACATCAACTCGGACTTTACTTCCAACATGGAGACCCAGCTCGACGACATCGAAGAGGGCAAGGCCGACTGGAAGAAGGTCATGACCAAGTTCTGGAAGCCCTTCGAGAAGACCCTCGAAGAAGCCAAGGTTTCCATGAAGAACGTCAAGCGCCAGGAAGTGCCCACCGACGTCCGCTGTGACAAGTGCGAGCACACGATGGTCATCAAGTGGGGCAAGCTTGGTTCGTTCCTCGCCTGTTCGAACTACCCTGAGTGCAAGAACACGCAGGACTTCACCAAGGATGATAACGGCAAGATCGTCATCGTCCCCAAGCAGTTCACCGACAAGAAGTGCGAGAAGTGCTCGCAACCCATGGTCGTCAAGGGCGGCAAATACGGAAAGTTCCTTGCCTGCAGCGACTACCCCAACTGCAAGTTCACGCAGGCCATCACGCTTGGCATCCATTGCCCTTCGTGCGCCGAGGGAGAGCTCACGCAAAAGCAGTCCCGCTACAAGCGGCTGTTTTACGCCTGCAACAAGTGGCCTGCCTGCAACTTTGCCTCCTGGGACAAGCCCGTTGCCAAGGGCTGCCCCAAGTGCAAGTTCCCGATCGTGAGCGAAAAGCTCACCAAGCGCATGGGTCTCTTCCACAAGTGCTCCAAGAAGGAATGCGACTGGATGGAAGTGATCGATCCCAATCCGTCTGCTTCGGCTGAGGCGGCTGGTGAGACGAGTGAGCCTGCAAGCGCATGAGCTGCTCGCAATCCGGATCGCCTACTTGATCGGGAAAGGGAGTCCGTAAAAATAGCCGTTTCCGAGACTGTTGTTTTTGTAGGGTCCCGTGATGGTGCTCCAGCACGAAAGCGTCTCGGAGGTCTCGATGCCGCAGCCTCCGTAGCTGCTCATGGCGACACGAGAGTACTGGCCCATGCTGGCCTTGAGCGGTGCGGAGTTCATCACGCCGCTCGGCACCCCGCCTGATCCCAGTCCCCAGCAATACAGTTCTCCAGAAGCGGTCACGGCACAGGTGTCGGTGGCGGCGGGCTCACGGCTCACGGCGAGTTGGCTAACGGCTGTCACGCCGGAAACAGCGGTAGGAGAAGCATAGCCCGGCAGGCCACCCCCCCCCTGACCAATCTGGTTGGAGGTGTTGTCACCCCAGCAGCGGACCGTGGCATCCGACTTGATCGAGCAGGTGTGGCGATAACCTGCGACCACATCCACATGGTCTGCCGAGCCGACCTGCACGGGTGTGCTCTGCTCAACAGGAGTCCCCACCGTTCCATCGCCCACCTGCCCGTGCGAGTCCGATCCCCAGCACCAGAGTTTTTGGAGGTGGTCTACTGCGCAGGCATGTACGAAGCCTGCCGCGAGCTTTTGGATGGTCCCGACTCCCACGGGGAACGCCACGGACACAGGCGATGCCGACGAGGTGGTCCCGCCATTTCCGAGCTGGCCGCTGCTTCCGGCACCCCAGCATCTGACACCGCCTCCAACCGTGATGGCACACGCAAAGTCATTGCCGGCACTCACACGGGTGTAGCGGGTGGATCCGTCTACCAGGCTGGCGTAGTTCACTGCCGATCCGACGCCGCCGACCGGTCCACCCCAGCACTTGAGTTGTCCGCCCGTGGTCACCCCGCAGGCAAAGGTCTCCGAGACCGAGACCGATTGATAGGGAATCCCCGCATCCACCACGACGGGATGCGAGCGCAGCTCAGAACCCCAATCACCCAGCTGGCCTCCCTGCACCCCAAACCCGATCCCCCAGCAATGAAGCTCTCCTTGCAGATCGATTGCACAAGTGTTGGTACCGTACTGACCTGCTGCAAAGGCCCTTGCAGTCGAGATCTGCCGCCACTGACGAGTCGACTCCGGAGTCACCTCGACGGCAAAGCGCTTGTCCAGAGCCAGGGGGTCGGCAATCGCAGCGGGGGCAAACGACCCCAGCGAAGGATGCGACTGATGGACCGGGCTTGAGCCAAAGCATTCGAACACGCCGTCGGTACGGATCGCGCAGGTGTCGTGGTTGGCAAATACAGCGCGGTACCTCCTACTGGGGGACAGCTCACCGGGAAGGTCGGGATTTCCGTGCCCAAGCACACCTCCCAAGGCCCTCCCCCAGCAGACGAGCCTATAGTCACTGGTGATGGCGCAGGCGAATTCGGCACTCTGCGAAGCCACGATGTCGATGTATCGGTCTGAGATGCTGCCTACGGGCTTTGAAAAATCCGGTGCGTAACGATCCGCGGTCACACCATCACCCAGCTGCCCGTGCTGGTTGGCTCCCCAGCAAAACGCATTGCCCACCGTCGTGATGGCACAAGTGTGGTTGTATCCCGCCGAAACCTTGATGAAGGCCCGATCCGGCGCGCTCACCGGCATGAGGGTGAGGCTCACGGGTGTGGGAGAATTGCGATCAGTAGTCGTCGTATCGCCGAGCTGTCCCGAAGAGTTGCCCCCCCAACAAGCCAGCTGGCCGTTGTAAAAGACGCCGCAGGTATGGGAAGCTCCAGCCGAGACCTGCAACAGGGTCGCTGGCACGGTCGTGGGCTGAGTATAGGTCCCGCCAGTTGACGCAATGCCGATCTGGCCAACGCCGTTGGATCCCCAGCACTTGGGCTGGTGGTTGGCAGGAAGGACGCATCCATGGGTCGTGCCTGCAGTGGCACTCAGGACTTCAATCGGAGCAGCGGGTGTTCCCGTGGGGATCGGATAGGGGGTTTCCTGAGGTTCTGGTCCCGAGATCGTCCGACCCAGCTGCTTGTCTGCATTGCCCCCGAATGAATAGATTTTACCGGCCGTCGTCTGGATGAGCGCATAATCCTCGCCACCCACCACGAAGAGCGAATTGGCCACAGGCATGTCCTGCATGGGTGAACCCACGAGCTTGTTGGAGTTGATCGTCCCCCAGCACTGGGTCTTGCCTGAAGTGGTCGTCAGGCAGGAGTGGTAGCTCCCCATCGCCGCACCGAGGACTCCCTCGACTGCTGCGTCAGGTGACGGATCAGACACCCTGGTGGCAGAGGTAGCAAAGCTGGGCACATTGACCCAGCAGTAAACCTCACCCAACGGATCGATCGCACAGCCTGAGGCCTGCCCTGGAGAGACTCTCCTCGCTGCTGCCGACGATCCAAGCATGATCTCGTGGGGAGTGTTCTGCCCATCTCCCCAGCACATCAATTTTCCACCGACCGAGATGCCGCAAGCGATGTTGTTCCGGGCCCAGATCTCGCGAAGCTGGAGCGAGGGCGTGATCTGGACCGGAGCATCCGAATCCGTGGGGGTGCCATTTCCCAGCTGGCCCACGTCGTTGAGACCCCAGCAGTAGGTCTCACCCGAGATGGCAATCCCGCAGCTAAAATCGGTGCCAGCCACCACTGAAGTGAACCGCAGCCCGCCTGATACGGTTACCAGCGAGAGCGTAAAGCCAGCCCCTGAGCTGTCAGTGGGACCATCCCCGAGAGCACCAAACCCATCTGAACCGGGACCTCCCAGGCAGTAGGCCGCGGAATCATGAGCCACCACGCAGAGGTGCCCCCCACCCATATCCACCGATCTCACCCCGAGGGCTGCGACGCTCGTGACCACCGCAGGCGTCGAGGTGAAAGGTGCATCACCCCAGCAGTAAACTTGATGATCATCCGACAACGCACAGACTGAGAGCTTTCCGATGGAAATCTGGATAAACCGAGTCCCGGTGGGAGCCGCGATCGCCGTGGGGGTCAAACGATCGAGTTGGGACCCGTCCCCAAGCTGGCCTGAGCCGTTGGAGCCCCAGCACCAGACCTGG
Organism: uncultured Bacteriovorax sp.; assembly: GCA_964508305.1. Classification (GTDB taxonomy): domain Bacteria; phylum Bdellovibrionota; class UBA1018; order UBA1018; family UBA1018; genus CAIOHW01. The sequence goes on along the minus strand of CAZDSX010000086.1, from coordinate 1,705 downwards.
GCCTCCTCATCGATGGCGCAGTTGAACCCGGTGCCCGCATCCACTTCTACGGAGCCGGCGACCCCCGAGATCTCGACAGGATCGGGCGAGTCAACCACCCCCCCCGTGCCGAGCTGTCCGGTCGCATTAAGTCCCCAGCACTTGATCTGTCCGCGCGAGTTGAGCTGGCAGGCATGATCAAGACCTCTCGCCACCTGGATCCAGTCGGCACCCGCTCCCGCCATGGTGTCAGGAGAGGTGCCCCGGATCAGGATCGAAGCCTCGTCCCGTTCACCGATCACGAGCGCCGGGGAGTCCGTCGAAATCAGCGCGAGATGAATGCGACGGCTTTGGCCAAAAGCGAGGGTCTTGAGGAGCTGCAGGTTAAGGGTTGCCTCGGTCTGTCCAGCAGTCAGCGTCACCGTCCCCACGCGTGCGCTCGTGCTGCCTGCAAGCCCCGTGTACTCGGTTCCCCACTGCGCATCTGTGCGTCCGTTGTCGAGGGTGCGGATTTCAACCACCACATCATAAGGGATGGCACCTGAGGCCTTGAGCCTGACCACGGGGCTGGCTTCGGTCTCAGAAAAGCCGTAACTCGAATACTCAAACTGGATGTTTTCGCGGGAGCCGCCTGCCGCAAGCGGAATCGAGTAGAGGCTCGCTGCCGTGGTCGCGTTTCCAGCGAGATCCGATACGACTCCGGCCGGAAGGTAGAGAAACGAAACCATTCCCGCATGGAGCAGTCCCGTGTAGTCCGCCTCGAAGTAGGAACTCAGCCCGCTCGTTCCCGAGGTCAGTGCGACTGAAAAGCCGGGACCCGACTGGAGGTTCTGGATATCGGAGGTCTCCACTCCGGAGAGGATCTCGTCGGAGATCATTGCAAAAGAAAGAGTGCCGCTTCCATCCCAGCGATCTGCCTTGGCCGAGAGGATCACGACCGGAGGCGTATTGTCGATCAGCGCGGAGGAGGTCACCACACCCGAGCTGTTTCCGGCTGCGTCCCTTCCCTCCACATGGACGTAGTAGGTGCCATCTCCGGTGGACTGGGAAGCCGTTGCCGTCGAGGCGTACGCCCCTGTGGGCGATCCCGTGGCGGAGGTCCCCGGAGCCACGAAGCGGTAGGTGCAGGTATTGGAAGAACCTACGTCCGTGCAGCTCCAACTCCAGGTCTTGGTCTGGGCAGGCGTGGTGCTGTTGCCAAGGCCGGCCAGCACAGGAGCTACGGTATCCTTGGTGAGCGAGAGCGTCCCCGTTAACGGAGCCCCGCCAGCGGCCGGCACTTCGGTGATCAAAACCGAGAGAACCCCCTCTGCAAGTGAAGAGAGATCAAGACCGGTAAAGTCGTAGGTACCCCCTACGCCGCAGGTCTGCTGCGGAGGCGTGATCGAGCCCGCGCCCGAATCAGTGATCTGGAGATCGATGGTATTGCCTGCAGTGCAGGATACCGAGAAATCCACGGCGGATTTGTCGCTGTCGTTCACGTAGACCAACGGCACAGAAGGAGCTGACGGAGAGTAGGCCGTGACTGCAGGACCAGTACCACCGCCGCCTCCACCTCCGCCTCCGGAGACAGCGCTCGAGGTGCCACGCTTCTTGTTGAGCGTCATGCGAGTGCACCCCGTCGCCTGCAGGACACAGGCGGCGAGCACGAGGCACGCAATCTGGCGAAAAAAAGATGGTGACAGCATCCCTGTCAGTACCAACGGAATTTTGACGGCCATTCCTT
>CAZDSX010000085.1:781-5958 GCA_964508305.1 uncultured Bacteriovorax sp. | reverse complement strand
CTGGAGCTGCGGAAGTCAAATGGAACCCAGAATCTTGCACGTGGGCGCCGTTTGCCAGCTTTAGGCTTCCCGGTACAAGCCGGGCATGCACACCACTGACAGGGACAGCCCCCTGGGTCATTGACTGTCGGGTCCACATGAAAAATTCCGCAGTCCAGAGGCTCAACCAGTATATCAGAGCTTTTTCAGAGATACCAAGCTCTCCCCGGGTGGCGCAGCCGGCCATTCCAAAATCCTCACGCTTTACAGGCCCTTAATCCGGTGACACACTCAGCCCAATGTCCGGGAAAAAACTTCTGGTTGCAGACGATAGCCTGACTATACAAAAGGTGATCCGTCTTGCCCTGTCCAATGATGGCTACGAAATCCAGACCGTTTCCGAGGGAAATGAGGCCATCGAGCAGATCCTGCTCTTTCGCCCCAAGGTCGTCCTGATCGACGTCACCCTGCCCGGCAAGTCGGCCATCGAAGTCAAAGCCGCCATCGCCTCCAAGCCCGAGCTGGCCGGCACCCAGTTCATTTTGATGTCGAGCGCTTTCGAAACCATTGATGAAGCCGCCCTGGATAAGGCTGGTTTCACGGCTCGCCTGACCAAACCCTTTGATCCGGCCCACCTGCGCAAGCTTGTTTCCGAGGGCGTGGCCTTGGGCGCTCCTCCGGCCATGCCGGCAGCCCCCCCGGCCGAAGTGCCCGATCTGCTCTGGTCTCCCGCGCCTGCACCTGAGCCGGAAGCTCCGGCCCCGATTCCTGCCTCCATTCCCATGCCTCCGGCCCGCACGCCGATGGCGCCTCCGGCCGATGACTCCGATATCCGTCAACTGACCCAGTCGACGCTTCAGATGGCTGGTCTCGACGACCTCGACTGGAGCATCAGCGAGCCCTCGAGCAAGGCTTCCGATCCCGTTTCTGCTCCAGGGATCCCGGGCCTACCCCCTCTGCCGGGATTCTCATCGGGGCCGAGCCTCCAGCCTCCTACAAGCCTGACGCCAGCTTCCACTCCATCGAGTGCCGCCTCCGCCTACTTTGATAGCCCGATGAGTTCCGGCATTGCCGGACTCGGTGATGATCTTCCGCCGCCGGTCCCCTCGCAGCCCGCCGAGCCGCAGACTTATGCGCTGCCGACCGACGAGCTCGAGGCGCTGGTTCGCCAGCAGATCGAAGAAGCCATCCAGAAGATCTCCCGCGAGATGCTTCCCCAGATCGCCGAGCGGATCCTCAAGCAGGAAATCAACCGCCTGCTGAACGAAGTCCCCTGATCTCTTCGGCATAAAGCGACACTCGCTCGCCCGCGCACTCGACCTGCAACTCGCCATGGACGCCCAGATCCAGGACTTTTCCGTGCCGCTTGGCACCGCTTTCAGGAATCGTCCATTCGATCAGCGCACCGGGCTTAAAGTGTGCGTGCTTCCAAAAAAGTTCCCGCACAAAACCGGAACCTTCGCGGTCGAGGCGTTCAATCGACCCGGCGATGTGCAAGGCCAGTAACGGACGGAGCTCCGCCAGGCACGCCTCGGCACCCGCATCCCCTCCAAGGCCGGCAAGGCTGCCTGAGAGCGCAGCCGTCGCTTGATCCAGTCCCTCGGGGGCAGAGCGCACATTCAAACCCAGGCCCAGCACCAAAAATGTTGGATGACGGCTCGAGGCCACCGTTTCGCACAAAAGCCCCCCGAGCTTGGCTCCATCCAGCCAGATGTCGTTTGGCCATTTGATCGTAAGAGCAAGGTGCGGCCAGCGTTCTGCCAGGAGCTCCACCGTGCTGAGGGCCGAGAGCATCGGGATCCAGGTGTAATGATCCGATCGAGCAGGCCTCAGGATCACGGATAAAAAAAGGTTTCCCGCCTGGGACTCCCACTGCCTTCCCCAGCGTCCGCGCCCAGCCGTCTGGACGCGAGCCGAGATCCAGCTCCCGTGGGGCGCAAAATCCGGCCCCTGCGCCCCGGCCTCGCGTGCCAGGCGATTGGTCGAATCACAGCTCTCGAGCGTGGAATTAAGTTCCATTCACCAGCAGTGAAAGGTCCATCGGACGCACGGTGTGCGTGAGCGAGCCCACCGAAATCACGTGCACTCCTTCGAGCAGGTAATCCTTGAGGTTGCCTTCGTGAATGCCGCCTGAGACTTCGACCGTGACGGGCAGGCGCGCTTCGCTTTCGATCAACTCCAAAGCCAGCTTCACATCCGAAGGCTTGAAGTTATCCAGCAGCACGCCCTCGACCACGCAGTGGAGCGCCTGCTCGAGCTCCTTGAGGCTTCGAACTTCGACCTCAACCCCCAGTCCATGGGGTGAACCCTTTCGCACGCCACCCACGGCGGAGGCGATGCCGCCAGCAGCGGCAATGTGGTTTTCCTTGATGAGCACTCCGCCCGAAAGGCTTACCCGGTGCGGATGCCCTCCGCCGGTGAGCACACCGTAAATGCTCAAGTCCCGGTAGCCGGGCAAGGTCTTTCGCGTGGTCGTGATGCGCGGCGGGTGCTTCAGCCCCGCCTCATGCGCCATCTTCACAAGCCCCGCAGTGCGCGTGGCAATTCCACTGACAAAGGCAGCGAGGTTCAGCGACGGGCGTTCGAGCGCCAGCACCCACTGAGCGGGGCCCTCCCATTCACAAACGACGGTGCCCGCTTTGACGGCTGTGCCGTCTTTGAGGATCTTTTTAACGATCGAAGCCCCACTCACGCGCTCAAGGGCGGATTCGAGTGCCTCACCCGCCCAGATGCCAGGCGATTTGGCGATGATCTTGGCCCGGATGGGCTTTGCCGAACCCGGCAGGCTCCCCCTTGCCGTCCAATCCCAGGGCCAGCCGTCTTCTTTGAGACCTGTTTCGAGGGCCTGCTTCCAGAAATCCGAGAGCTCGTGGTAGGCGTGCATAAAGCCTTTCTAACCCGGTTTTTGGAGAAATGACATGACCGCAAGCCCCGTGCGCGCCCCCGAAGGCCGCAAGCCCGACCAGATCCGCCCCCTGACCATCCAGACCGGCGTGAACCTCTATGCCGAGGGCTCGGCCCTGATCAAGGCAGGCAACACCCATGTCCTTTGTACGGCCTCGGTCGAAGAGTCCGTCCCGGGCTGGCTCAAGGGAAAAGGCCAGGGCTGGGTCACGGCTGAATACTCCATGCTCCCACGCTCGACCCACACCCGCTCCAAGCGCGACCGCGAAAAGGTCTCGGGCCGCACGCAGGAGATCCAGCGCCTGATCGGGCGCGCGCTTCGCGTGGTCGTGGATCTCAAACAGCTGGGTGAACGCTCCATCATGATTGATTGCGATGTGCTCCAAGCCGATGGAGGAACGCGCACGGCTTCGATCACTGGCGCCTGTGTTGCGCTCGGAATGGCCATCGGAAAGCTCGTCAAAGAAGGCAAAGTCCCCGCCTCGGCCTGGACCGGAATGGTCTCTGCCATCAGCATCGGTGTGCACGCGGGCCAGATCCTGACCGACCTCGACTATAACGAGGATTCGAGCTGCGAGGCCGACACCAACTTTGTCGTGACGGGCAACGGCAAGATTGTCGAATTCCAGGGCACTGCCGAACAGGAGCCGTTTTCGCCCGAGACGCTGATCAATCTCACGCAGGCAGCCCTCCGTGCCACGCGCACGATCCACCAGGTCCAACTCGAGACCCTCTCCAAGCTCGGCATCACGCCGCCCGCATCGGCTCTCCCGTCGGCTCCCTAAGGCATGCTCGGCATTCTCGCTGCCATGCCCGAAGAGATCGAGGCTCTGATCGGGGCACTCGATCACACTGAGGAGCCCCGGCGCGTGGAGCGCGTGGGCCTTCGCGATTATCACTTTGGCAGGCTTCACGGCGCAGAGTGCGTGCTCGTTTATTCCCGCATTGGCAAGGTGGCCGCCGCTTCGACTGCGACCCAGCTGATTGATCGCTTTAAAGTAAGCGATGTCCTTTTTACGGGTCTTGCCGGCGGAGTCGCTCCCCACGTGAGGCGCGGCGATATCGTGGTGGGAACCGAGCTCATCCAGCATGACCTGGACGCAAGTCCGCTTTTTTCGCGCTTTGAAGTGCCGCTCCTGGGAGTCTCCCATTTCAAGACCGATCCCCGTCGCACGCACCAACTCCTGGAGGCGGCCCGCCGGTTTGCCGCCAGCAGGAATGCTTCCGTCCACACCGGACTGATCGCAAGTGGCGACCAGTTCTTTTCAAGCCACGAAGCGGTCCTCAGGCTCCGTGATGAGCTTCCCAATGCCCTGTGCGTGGAGATGGAAGGAGCGGCGGTGGCCCAGATCTGCCACGAGCACGGTGTTCCCTTCTCTATTGTGCGGACGATCTCGGATTCTGCAGATGATTCGGCAACAGGGGATTTTTCGGAGTTTCTCGCAAATGTCGCTGGGCCGTACGCAGCCGGGATTTTTTCCGAGCTACTGCTTCACTGAAGGCACGACGGCAAAGTCGCAGCTCCCATCATCGATCAACGCAATCTCGACCTGTTGGCCAGGCCCTAATCCGGGCGCTGCGAACATGAAGTCATCTTCCAAGCGAATCAGGCTACCCCGATAGGCGACCTCAAGCACCCAGCGACAAGCCGGCGGCCGACCCCACCGGGGCTCGATAGCCACGAGCCTGGCGAGCATGCGCTGACCCCGCTCGCGTGCGCGTCGACGTCGCCTCAGGGTCTTGACCAGCTGGCTCCACTCCCGGGCAATCAAGAACAGACCAATGACCGCAAAGACAGCCAGCAGGAGGCCAGCCCCAACGTGAGCAAGCTTGAGCAGCAAGCCCCCCAAACCCAGGAAGGTCAGGAAAATCAGAGAGAGGACTGAAAGGGAAAGGATCATGAACGCGTCTGATCGGTCGCGAACCCACGGAGCCCCCGCACGAGCGACGGCATTACAAAGAAAGAGAGCCCCGCGACACCGGGACGGCATCGGGGGCTCTCCGAGGAGGGGTGGGTACAGCGCTTTGGCGGTTAGGCCACTTTGTGAGCAATACGGCGCGTCTTGAACGCCTGGTAATGCTCGAACTTTTTGTCGTAATCCGGGACGAGTTCCCCGGTCTTCTTGATCAGACCAAACTTGAATTGTTCAAAATGCTCTTCGCAGAATCCAAAACGCCACTCGGACGTCTTGCAGGCTTTTGCGGTGCATGAGCCCCCTCCGGAGACGGTCTCCTTCGGTTTCGGGCCTTCCTTCTTCTCGGTAACTGCTGGTTTTCCCATCTGATTCTCCTCT
>CAZDSX010000085.1:0-771 GCA_964508305.1 uncultured Bacteriovorax sp. | reverse complement strand
CTGGCCTTTGCGGCCTACCTGTAGAACCTATCGGAAAAGACCGTCAAAACTTTAGTGGTTTAGTCAGGCAATATTCTGACGTTCCGTCAAAGGATTTTCGCCCGTCGTCTTGCGGACTTAGTCCTCGGCTGCTTACTGTGGTCGAAACTTAAGGAAGGAATCCTCATGCTAAAAACCCTGATCTCCCTCGCGGCCCTCTCCAGCCTGGTCATGACGAGCCAGGCTCTGGCCCTCGAAACGCGCGCTGACCGCTTCATCCAGGTCGCAGCCAAGGACAAGTTCGAGCGCTCTCGCATTGCCAATACCGGCATGAGCATCGAAGCCATTCGCTCCGACAGCGTCTGGGGATTTGCCACCGAGAAGGAAATCGAAGCCCTCGGCAAGGCGGGCTTCTCGATGCTCGGAAACTTTGACATCTCAGTGGCCCGCGGCGGACACGAGACGGGCTTTGACTTCCCGGCAGCCGACGCCAAGTACCACAACTACGCCGAGACCACGGCCATGCTCCGCATGCTCTCTTCGAGCCATGCCGACATTGCCCGCGTCGTGAGCATCGGAAAGTCCATCGAAGGCCGCGACATCTGGGCCCTCCACATCAACACGACGCCGGACTCTCTCTCGCGCGGCGCAAGCTCCAAGCCCGGCATCATCTACGTGGCCACCCACCACGCACGCGAGCACCTGAGCACCGAAGTGCCGCTCCTGTTCGCGCAGCACCTGCTCCAAAACCGCGCCACTGCCGAGATCGGAACCCTGCTCGACACCCGCGAC
>CAZDSX010000084.1:0-6357 GCA_964508305.1 uncultured Bacteriovorax sp. | reverse complement strand
TGGATCATCCCGATGCTCAACCCCGATGGCGTTGAGCACGACATCTCGACGGGCCGCTACAAGTACTGGCGCAAGAATCGCCGCAACAACGGCGACGGCACCTTCGGCGTCGACCTCAACCGCAACTATGGCTACCAGTGGGGCACGGGCGGATCTTCCAAGGACACCTCAAGTGATGTGTACATGGGCCCGACCTCGTTCTCCGAGCCCGAGACGCAGGCATTCAAGGCCTTCGTTGAGTCGCTCCCCAACACCAAGATCCTGCTTTCGGTCCACACCTTCAGTGAGCTGATCTTGTACCCCTGGGGACACTCGCATGATCCGATCTCCAACAAGACCGATCTCATGATCCACGAGAAGATCGCGCGCACGATGGCGGGCTGGAACAAGTACACTCCGCAGCAGTCGAGCGATCTCTACATCGCCAGCGGCGACACCACCGACTGGTCCTACGGCCAGCTCGGCATCATCTCCTTCACCTTCGAGCTTTCTCCCGCCAATACCGGCGGCGCAGGCGGCTTCTATCCTGGTGCAGGAATGATCGACAAGGCATTCGCAGCCAACCTCAAGCCGATGCTCTACCTCCTGGATCTCGCAAACGACCCAGGTCGCGCACTCGGGACGACACCCACGGGATTCCTCAAGAACTACGTGGCTCCGGCAGTGGACTCTTCGCTGTTCTGGAATCGCTGATCCGCGCCTCTCGCGCCGGACCCAAAAGCTGAGGGCCTCAGGAGAAATCCTGGGGCCCTTTTCTTTTTCTGAGCCTGTACCCGAGCATCTACTGGCAGTAAACCGATGCGCAAAAAAAGCGCAAATTTTGAACCGTAATTTAAAGATGTCGCTCTCGGTCAGCACCCGTATGGCCCAAGATGTGAGCCCTTATTCAAAAATGCGTTTCAGTTTTTGAGCAAATTTTGCGCATTCGACCTGCCCGACTTCGAGTACGCGGTAAAAGCTTCAAGGATCACCTTCTCGGCCACCTCGCGGCCCTCAAATCCCGGCACAGTGACCTTCTTGCCCTCGAGCTCCGAGTAATGCTCAAAAAAGTGGTCGAGCTCGATCTTGTAATGGGGAGGCAGATCCTCGATCCGTTGGATGTGCGAAAGGGTCACATCCTTTGAGGCCACGGCGATGATCTTGTCGTCTTCGACCCCCTGGTCAAACATGCGCATGACGCCGATCACGCGCGCTTCGATCAGGCAGCCCGGGAAAAGCTCTGCTCCCGTCATGACGAGGATATCGAGGGGATCGCCATCCAGTCCCAGCGAGCGAGGAATGATCCCGTAGTTCACCGGATAGTGCATGGATCCGTACAAAAGCCTGTCGAGCTTGATGAGCCCTGATTCCTTGTCGACTTCAAACTTGGAGCGTGAACCCTCGGGGATTTCGATCACGGCATTCACTTCGCCAGGGACCTTGGAGCCGGGGTTGAGATCGTGCCAGAGGTGCATGGATCAAGCCTTCCTTAAAGATCGAGGATGATGGGCATCACGGTGGGCTTTTTGCCCAAGTTTGCCAAAAAAAAGCGCCGAAGTTCGATTCGGATATTTTCCTGAAGATCAGTTTCCACGCCCTGGGTGGCAAGCTGGTGCTCGTATTCTTGGACGAGCTTGGCAACCTTGTTCTTGGCCTCTTCTAAAAGCCACTGCTCCACCTGCTCGGTGGCAAGGCCCTTGGCCATGACTTCTGGAGTGGTCAGGATCCTGCGACTTTCGGCATTGCGAACGAGAAGCGAAAAAACAACGCCCTTTTCGCCAAGCTGCCTGCGATCCTTGAGGACGAGCTTCGAGACATCATTACCCTCGCGCCCCTCGATCAGCACGCGCGGCTCGTCGAGCTTTTCGGCGACCTGGATAAAATCAGGCGCCACCTCGATCACATCTCCATTGGTGGCCAGCAGCACTTGCGCCTCACCCATGCCGCACTCACGCGCAAGCCTCGCATGGTGGACCAGATGCCGGTACTCGCCATGGATGGGGACAAAAAACCGAGGCTTGATCACTTCGAGCATCTGCTTGAGCTCAGGCCGAGTGGCATGCCCTGAAGCATGGATGTCATGCACGGCTTCATACAGGACTTCGGCGCCCTGCTTAAAAAGCTCATTGATCATGCGACCGATGTTCTTTTCGTTTCCAGGGATGTAGCGCGAACTCAGGAGCACGCGATCGCCCTTCTGGATCTGGATCTGCCTGTGCTCTCCATGTGCAACGCGCTGGAGCGCGGCACCGTGCTCGGCCTGGGATCCACTCGAGATCACGATCACGTCATGCCGATCAAAATTGGCGATTTGATCGAGCCCCACGATCACCTTGTGGGAGTCCTTGAGGTAACCCGCCTCGACGGCAAGCCTGGCGTTTTGCTCCATGCTGCGGCCCGAGAGGGCGACTTTCTTGCCCATTTTTTCGGCAATCTGCATGATCTGCCCCATTCGCCCCACATTGGAAGCAAACATGGCAATGAGAGTCAGGCCCTCGGCCTTGGCAAAAAGTTCTTCAAACCGCTCATAGATCCGGTTCTCACTCAGGCTGTGCTCGCACTTTTCGACGTTCGTTGAATCAGAGAGCAGCAAAAGCACGCCCTCTTCGCCTGCGCGACCAAACTCTGCGAGATCCAGCTGGGATCCATAAAAGGGCGTCGGATCGATCTTGAAGTCCCCCGTATGGATCACGCGACCCACGGGAGTATCAATCAGGATGGCGGTTGCATCGACAATGCTGTGGTTCACGGACTCGGCGCGGAACGAAAACTTGCCCAGCTCCACGGGCTTCCGCATCTCAAGCACATTCATCTCGACTGAGTCTTCGAGGCCGTATTCGCGCAGGCGATTTCGGATCATGAGCGAAGTGAAGAGCGAGCAGTAAAACGGTGCGCGGATCCCCGACTTAAGAAGGAAAGGAAGCGCCCCGATGTGGTCTTCGTGACCATGGGTCAGGATCACGGCCTTGACCTTGTCCTTGCGCTCGATGAGGTAAGTAAAATCCGGAATGACGAACTCGACCCCGAAGTGATCGAGATCCGAGAACATGAGCCCGCAGTCCACGAGGATGATCTCGTCCTCGTACTCGAGGACCATGCAGTTCATCCCGATTTCGCCAAGACCACCGAGCGGAATGACCTTGAGTGCCGAGCCTGCCATCAGAGGGCCTGGCCCTGCGCGGCTCGCGCAATCCGGGCAGCAATCACCTCGGCTGCGACGTCAGTCTCTTCGCCAACCGAGATATCGGCGTACTGGCGCGTGGGCTCGAGGTACTCATGGTGCATGGGTCTCACGGTATCATAGTACTGCCGGATGATCCCATCGAGACTCCTGCCGCGTTCGCGCACGTCGCGGTGCAGGCGGCGGATGAAGCGGATGTCGGATTCGACGTGCAGGTAAACCTTGATGTCAAACAGGTCTCGAAGCGGCGGGTCCCAGAGCGTGAAGATCCCCTCCAGCAGGATCACCTTGCAGGGGCCCACCGGCACGGTCTCGGCCGTGCGCGGAGTGGTGCGGTATTCGTAGACCGGAACGTTGACCCTGCCGCCCTGCTTGAGGATCTCGAGGTGGCTCCTCAAAAGCGGCCAGTCAAAGGCGTCGGGATGGTCAAAGTTGTATTCGTTTCCCTGCCTGAGTTCGGGAGGGGGGGTCGGAAGGTAGTAGCTGTCCTGATGCAGGAGCACGACAGAGGGATCGGCCACCCTCTGGATGATCTTATTAGCGAACGTCGTCTTGCCCGAGCCGGATCCACCGGCAATTCCTACGAGGAACATGCTCGGGAGCTGACGCTAACACACCCTTAGCGGGTTTTCACGCGAGGTCCCTTGAGGGCCGAAGGAATCTGCTCGTAGCCCACCAAAAAGAGCTGGCTCTCGCGCTCCGGGGTCGAATCCGGGGCCAGGGGGAGCCTCAGACGGTAGCCCGGGGGCATGCGCTCACGGCCCTTCCAGTGGGCATCCGAGAGCCCGGGGTTGAGTTCCTGGATCTGGGACATGCCGATTTTGAGGTAGCGATCCACTTCGGTGACCGCAATGGCCTGTGGGAGCTCGACTTCGTAGTACCGAAGGGGGGGATCCCGGGTGAGCTTTCCAAAGTAGGACTCGGCATTGCGCTCAATATCGATTGCGGCAAGCAGGCAGGCAAAGAAGTTGCTGCTCGCAAACCCAAAGCTGCGACTCCGGTAGTTCCACAGGATGTCCTCAAGCTTGTCGGAGCCCGTCTGCCGGACTGCGCGCATGAGGCCCATGCGGCCGTGGTTGTAGGCCGTCACAGCCAAGGGCCAGTTGCCGAGACTTTCAAAGTTCTGCTTGAGGAGCTTTGAAGCCGCCTCCGTGGCACGGATCGGATCGTTTCGCTCATCGAGCCCACCCCTGATCTTGAGATAGAGCTTTCCGGTTGAGCGCATGAACTGCCAGATGCCGCTTGCCCCCACCTTGGAGCGAGCGCGGAGATTGAAGCTGCTTTCGACAAACGGAAGGCGCGTGAGCTCAAGCGGCAGCCCCTCGCGCTTGAACGTCTCCTCCATCATCGCCATGTAACGGCCCGAGGCGATGTAGCCTTCGCGGAAGCGGTCCTTCTGCCCGAGCTGCACGCGCAGGCGCTTGCGGTGGGCGGAGTTGAGGTACTTGTTGGGCTCACTCACTTCCCTGAAGATTCGCGCCACGTGGCGCTCATCTTCGTTCCAGTCATCGGGGCGATCCTGCTTGCGATGAAGCCCCATGAGGGCCGCGCGCCAGCGGGTCTTGGCTGCCGACTGGCGCCTCGAGAACTGCCTCGGCGTCTCATCAGAACCCTGGTTCAGGACCTCGTACACCACATCGATGTAGCGACTGTCATGCACCAGCGCCTGTCTCGTGTCATACTGCCCGTAGATGCGCTTCCAGAACTCCACCTGTCGCTTGAGCTGCGGCACGACGATAAATCCGGGATCCACGCCCTTGACCGATGTTTCGGGGAGTGCGGGCGGGACTTCTTCGGTCGTTGAGGTCGCTTCGGGTGCCGACGCACCGGACACTGGCGACGCCTCCTGCACCCTTGCGCCACCGCGAGAGTACGATCCCTGCGCAATCAGCCAGAGCGAAACACTGACAGTGATGCAAAGACTGATGATCCTGAGCGCACGAAGCATGGGCATCCATGCTAGGGCCGCAGCGCTCGCGAGACAAGGCATGCTCCGCAGAGTTTGGTCGGTCAACCTCTTGACGGCACTCCTTGCCACGCCCGTACTCGCGCAGGCCGCACCCAGCGCCCTTCCGCGCGTGTTGCCGCGCGTATTAATGGACCAGCCGCCCGCGACCCTCAACCCCCGCATGTCACTTGATGCGGCAGGGCAGCGCATCGACGCACTGCTTTTTTCTTCCCTCACCCGGCTTGGGCCCGCCCTCAATGTGCTCCCGGATCTCGCAACCGAGTGGAAGGCCGACGCCTCGCTCACGCGCTGGAGCTTTAGGCTCGCCCGAGGGCGAACGGACCACGAAGGTGCTCCCATCACGGCCGAGCGCCTCATCGAGTGCTTCAGCAACTACACCCAGGCCAAGCCGCGCGCACTCTCGGTCCAGGCGCTTGCCGAGTGGTCAAGGTTGGAGCACCAAGGGGAGACCCTGATTTTCACGCTCAAGAAGCCTGACCCGCATTTTCCCCGTAACGTCACTCTGCTTCGTTACTTTCGGAATGGAACGGAAGCCTGCACGGAGCCCCAGTCGGCAGCATCAGTCGTGGGCAGTGGCGCCTTCCGGGCCAAACCCTTTGAGCTCAGTCCCACGACCGAGCTCCGGCTTGAGCGCCGAAACGAAGACGGGGCCTTTATTCCGGCCGGGAGCTTCTTATTTGTCCGGGACGAAAACACGCGCACGCTTCGACTGATCCGAGGCGAAGCCAATGTGGCGCAGAATACGTTTTCGCCGATCCGCACGCGCTGGCTTCAAAAAGAGCACGCAGCCAGGCTCGCCCTCACCGAAGCTCCCGGGGTCAACGTCACGTACCTGGCCTTTAACCTCAAGGACCCTGTGCTCAAGGACCTCCGCGTGAGACGCGCCATTGCGCACGCGGTCCCGATCGATGCCCTACTCAACTCCAAGATGGCCGGAATGGGCGAAAAAGCCTCAAGCTTCCTTGCCCCCTCCCTTGAAGGAAGCTTTGCCCCGGCTCCCTACTTCGAAGACCTCAACCGCGCGGCAGCACTCTTGGATCAAGCAGGCTACCCCAAGGACCCAAGGACGGGACTCAGGCCCACGCTCAAGCTCACTTTCAAGACGACACCGGTGCGCGATGGATACGAGGTCGTTCGCGTGATCCAGGACGCGCTCAAGCGCATTGGCGTCATGCTTGAGCTCGAAGTGGTGGAGCCTGCCGTGTTCCTCGCTTCGGTCCGAAAAGGC
>CAZDSX010000083.1:0-6454 GCA_964508305.1 uncultured Bacteriovorax sp. | reverse complement strand
TCGAAAACTCAGGCAGTCCATGGATCTTGGAGAGCACGAGCGAAGGAAGCGCAACACGGATCACCCATCGATTCAAAAACCCGGACCATCGAACGGCACGCGCGGCACCCCAGTCCGACTTCCTGAAGGCGTAACCACCGGCAAGAAGGACGAACAGAAGAAGGAGGCTTGTCATACTCCGTCGAGACCCCAGAACCAGATTTTCTCGTCATCAAACGGAACGCAGCCGGGCTCGAGCTCAAGCACCATGCAGGCGGTTTCTTCGCTTGCGACCGAAGGAAGCTCGCCTCCCTCGCCTCGAAAAATCTCCGTCACCAGGCTCGCCGGACCCATGAGCTCGGCTCCCGGATCGAGGCTCGATGCCCAGCGCAGGATCATCTCCAGCGCCTCACCACTCCCACCCCAGTCATGGAGCTGGTAGCCGAGATCAATGCCGCGACCAAAGGCCCCATAGGCCACGCAGTCTCCCTTGGCATCGAACACCAGCGCCCAGCGCGTGTTCAGGTGCTGCGAAATCCAGTGCGCATCCGAGAGCGCAAGCTGCATCCCGCCAAATTCCCGGCGCATGCCGCGCATGAGGGGAATCACTCGCGAGCTAAAGCCCTCTTCAAGCCTGAGCACCCCGGGAGATCGCGAGGGCCTGGGCTCCATTAAATGAAGCGGCACGCGGAGCTGCCTTCCCCTGCTCTTGAATCCCAGGCGCGTATAAAGGTTGGACTCCACTCCCCAGAGCACCACCGCCTTGTGCTCCATCACGCGGGCCCGTTCAATGAGCGCCTCAACGAGGACCGAAGCCACGCCCTGGCCGCGAAGCGAAACATCCGTAGCCACGCCACCGATGCGCCCCACCTTTATAGGAGAGCCTTCGCCCGGCACCCACCACTCGCCCGGCACCATGCCGGCGCAGGCCAGCACACGGCCCCCGCCATCCACGACACCAAACCATTCAGCCGAAGCCTCGCGCCAGAGCGGGAAGTCATCAAAAAAAGATTTTTGAGGCCCGACCGGGAAGCTTGCAGCCAGGAGCCCCTCGACGTCCTGCGCGCCAAGTCTTTGGAGTTTTAAGGAATCGGATCCTGCCATGGGCCTCGATTATGTCGCGATCCCCCCGGTGCGTCACGAAGAACACACGGGACGGCACGAACCCGGCACTTCATTCCCGGGTAAAATCTGCCGATAGGAAGAACAGTACGGAGGAACGTTTGCGTGTCTAAAAAGCATAAATTCGATCTCACCTGGCTCGTGCACCACGGCTACCTCAAGGATGGGCAGGAGCTCTTCTTCGTGAGCGATCCGTCAAAAAGCTGCAAGGTCGCCAAGCAGCCCAATGGCGAATTCAAGGTCATCGTGGGCAAGGAAACGATGACGGTCCATGCCTTCTCGCAGAAATGCCTGGGAATGGACCCCCCGGACCACGCCTCAAAGTGGTTCCGTACGGCTGAAGGAAAGACTTTATATGAGCTCTGGCATGCAGAGGACTACGTCGAAGCGGCGTAAGTCCCCGTAACCAAAGCCTCAAACCAAGACTGCAGGCCTCCTGAAAGAAATTTCGGGATGGCCTGCTTTTTTTTCTTAAGGGATCGGACCGAGCCTCCGATCTGTTCTGTGGAAGCTGAGGAGCAAGCGGGGCAAGAAGCTCTGCAAAAGAAGTAGCCCCTCAGTGGCCCCGTAAGACCAAGGATGGTCGATCCCGCCCCGCAAGGGACGAGATGAACAAAACCTTCATGGAGGAAGGTTATGGGACTGAGAATCAACACGAACGTGCCCTCGCTGGTCGCACAGCGCAATCTTCGCGGCACTCGCGGTTCCCTCGATAAATCTCTTGAACGGCTGAGCTCCGGCTCCCGAATCAACCACGCTGGCGACGATGCCGCGGGTCTGGCAATCTCTGAAAGCCTCAGGGCGCAGATCCGCGGGATCTCCCAGGCCGAGCGAAACGCCCAGGACGGCGTCTCGATGGTCCAGGTGGCTGAAGGAGCACTCGCCGAAGTCGCAAACCTCCTCATCCGGATGCGCGAGCTTGCAGTGCAGGCCGCTTCCGACACCGTCGGCCCGAACGAGCGTCGCTTCCTCGATGTCGAGTTCAAGCAGGCGATGGAGGAAATCGACCGCATCGCGCACAGCACGGAATACAACGGCGTGCGCCTGCTGGATGGCTCCGCCCCCACTTTCGAGATCCAGATCGGCACGGGCAACAACCCGCTCACCGACCGCGTGCGTCTCTTCGATGCAGGAGCATCGGACTGCAACGTCGTGGCACTGGGCCTCAACCTCACGGCCGTGGCCGACAAGCCGAGCGCCCAGAACAGCCTCGGTTCGATCGACCAGGCACTCTCGCAGGTCACTGCAACCCGCGCCGAATTCGGCGCGATGCAGAACCGCCTGCAGAGCGTGATCAACAACATCGGAATCAGCCGCGAGAACCTGGCCACTGCAAATAGCCGGATCCGCGACGCAGACATCGCCGAGGAAACCAGCGAACTCACCAAGAACCAGATCCTCATGCAGGCTGGCATCTCGGTCCTCGCGCAGGCGAACTCGGCCCTCAAGGGCAGCTTGAACCTCCTCGGAGGCGCAGGCTGACCGGAAGGATGAGGCGTAGAAAGTTTTTTACCCGAAGCAACGGCGCTGTCGCCTGAGCTTGTTTCCTGGATGCGGGATGGAGGGGCCCGCGCGTTACGGCCAAGGATTGGCACGAACACGCGGCCCCCCAACCTAAATGCCTCAAAAGGCATCCGGGACGGGTGGTGAAAGTTTGGGGCCTTCAGGCCAGTGCGGAATTGTCCGCCCTGGTCGCGAGGGAACCGAATCTGGCAGGGACGGGAATCCCGGCCAGGAAAAATCAGCATGGATGCTGTCTTCGGGCACGGCCACGGCCAGCTCGTCGAGACCACGGAGGGACTGCTTATGACGGGAGGATAAAATGGGACTCAGGATCAATACCAATACTGGTGCAATGAACGCTCAACGCCAACTTGCAGTGACCCGCATGGGACTCGATAAGTCCCTGGAGCGCCTCGCAAGCGGCAGCCGCATCAACCACGCAGGTGACGATGCGGCAGGTCTGGCCATCTCGGAAAACCTCCGGGCCCAGATCAAGGGATACAAGCAGGCCAAGCGCAATGCGCAGGACGGGATCTCCATGATCCAGGTCAGCGAAGGCGGCCTGAATGAGATCTCCAACATGCTGGTGAGAATGCGCGAACTGGCGATCCAGGCCGCATCCGACACCATCGGGGACACCGAAAGGCAGTTCACCGACCGCGAATTCCAATACCTGAAGCTCGAGATCGATCGCATCGCGAACTCGACGAGCTTCAACGGGACGCCGCTCCTCAACGGGCGCTCCGGGGTGTTCGAGGTCCAGGTGGGTGTGCACAACAACCCCGTGCTCGACCGGGTGATCTACAACGGTGAGCGTGCGGATGCGACCCTCGAGGCGCTCCGGATCGCGGGTGAGTCGGTGGCCACCAAGCAGGGATCGCAGATGACACTGTCGGTGATCGACGATGCGCTGGCGAACGTCAACTCGGTCAGAGCGGACCTTGGAGCGATCCAAAACCGCCTCCAGTCGACGATCAACAACTTGTCGATCAACGAGGAGAACCTCGCAGCAGCCAACAGCCGCATCCGTGACACGGACATGGCCGAGGAAGCTTCGGAGCTCACCAAGAACAACATCCTGATGCAGGCCGGTATCTCCGTCCTGAGCCAGGCGAACAACACGAACCAGTCGGCACTCAAGCTGCTCGGCTGATTCTGAAGGCGACGAAAACTCAAGGCTGCGCGGTGTTCGGGACCACTGAGGTAAGCCAGTAACCCCCGGGCCTCCCCCAACCCCACGAAAGTGGTGGGATGGGAATGGGGAGGCCTGGGAGACGACAGAGGGTTGGGAGTTAAAAAGTTTGGACCAGGTAACGCAAGGTGGCGGGTGCCACCGGGCGGGAAATCTCCAGGTCCATGTTCGGAAGGAAAGTCGGCAAGGATGCCGCCATATCTAGGGATAGATGTGGGTCGTTACGGAGGAAGACCAATATGAATGGAGGCTATTCCTATGGGACTTCGTATCAATACAAACACGACTTCGTTGAATGCTCAGCGAACGATGGCAGCAAACCGGATCAACCTGGACAAGACGCTTGAGCGCCTCGCCAGCGGAAGCCGGATCAACCACGCAGGGGATGACGCCGCAGGGCTTGCGATCTCCGAAAACCTCCGGGCCCAGGTCCGGGGCCTGCGCCAGGCCAAGCGCAACGCGCATGACGGAATCTCGCTCATCCAGGTCACCGAAGGGGGCCTGAACGAGATCTCCAACATGCTGGTGCGCATGCGTGAACTGGCGATCCAGGCCGCATCCGACACGGTTGGCGACACCGAGCGTGGCTTCACGGATCGCGAATTCCAGTCGCTGAAGCAGGAAATCGACCGCATCTCGAACATCACCAACTTCAACGGCACGCCGCTCTTGAACGGCAAGTCCGGAGTTCTCGAGATCCAGGTGGGAACGCACAACAACGCGATCCTTGACCGCGTGACCTACAACGGTGAGCGGGCGGACTCATCGCTGGAGGCCCTCAAGATCGCGGGCGAGACGGTGGGAAGCAAGCAGGGTGCGCAGATGACCCTGGGACGCATCGATGATGCCCTCAACCAGGTCAACTCCATCCGCGCCGATCTCGGCGCGATGCAGAACCGCCTGCAGTCGACGGTCAACAACCTCGCGATCAACGACGAGAACCTCTCGGCAGCACAGAGCCGCATCCGCGACGCTGACATGGCCGAAGAAGCCTCGGAGCTGACCAAGAACAACATCCTGATGCAGGCCGGAGTATCGGTCCTGGGCCAGGCCAACTCAACCAGCCAGTACGCCCTCAAGCTGCTGTCGTGAAATCGATCCTGATCATCGGCGGAAGTGGGTTCGTCGGCTCACACCTCGCAAGGCACCTCAGTGCCGAGTACAAGGTGGTGACCACCCACTTCCGCCAACCTCTTAAGATCCCCGGAGCGAACGACCTGCCGCTATCGGTCGCCAAGCTCGACTGGCTCAAGGAACTGCTCTTCAGCGTACAGCCCGACGTGATCCTGTACGCAGTCGGGCGTTGCGACCTGGAGTGGACCGAAGATCCGAGGAATGCCAAGGCACTCGACCTCGTCCACGCAGCAGGCCCGGCAGCAGCCCTCTCGGCAAGCCAGATGCTCGGATCCAAGATCCTCTACCTGTCCAGCGCACATGTCTTTGATGGAAGCAGCGGCAATTACCGCGAATCTGACATCACGATGCCCCTGACCGCACTCGGCAAGGCCAAGGTCAGTGCAGAAAACTCGATCCGATCGCGCGCCCTCAACTTCCTCGTGCTCAGATCCCCGCCCCTACTGGGACGCGGACCTGCCACCCACCCCACTTTCATGGATCGATGGGCCATTGAGTGGGGGCGCGGAAAAGCCGTCTCCGCCGACGACCAGATCAGGCACAACTACGCGACCATCAGCGAGTACTGCCAGTGGGTGCGTCGCTGCATCGAGAGTCCGATTAAAAACCGCATCCTGCACTTTGGCGGGCTATCCAGGACGAGCGAGTATGAGCTCGCCTGCACCCTTGCGGCTCGATTCGGGATCGATTCAAAAAAGGTCGTGCGCAAGCCCGCCACCCAACCAACGCGGCTCGACTATTCGCTCAACTTCACCCAGTCGGTGAAGAGCTTAGAGATTCAGCCCATGCTGCTGAAGCAGAGCATTGATCTGCTCGAGGAGAACCTGCTGGTTCCCGGAGCGTGAACGCTTCTGGTCGCGCGTCGCGCGAACAAATTCACCGAAGTAGTAGCGCGCCACCTGGGCGGCCTGGACCTTCTCGCCCTGGTAGGTCCAGCTCACGTCGCCAAACGGACCGATCTGGGCCAGGAGCTCCTGGGACTGGGGAACGCTCGAGCCCTGCTGCTGCGAATCCACGCCGACGGAGTGGACGACACCGGGCTGGGTGCTGCGATGGTGCTGGGCAAAGGCCACCTGGATCACGCCGTGGGATGCATTATTGACCACGAGCTTGACCTGGTTGCGGTAGATCATGAAATCAGCCGCCGTCTGCGCGACGCTGTAGACCTTGATCTCCTGGTAGCGGGTGCCCGCCTCGGAGTAGCCATTGAAGATGCGGGCGAACTCGGTGAATTCGTCACGAAGTTCGGTGAGGAACTGGATGGTGGCTTCCTCGATGCGTTGCTGGGGATCGACGCCGCCCACCGCGGACTGGATCAGGCGATCCGCCTCGGGGTGCATTTCGCCGCGCGCCAGATCATGAAGCCAGCCGTGGCTGGTATTCAGCGTGAGGTTCGTGATCGTCTTGTCGTCTTGGAAGTTCGTGAAGTGAGCCATAATTCCCCCTTAGCCCACTCAATAAAAGAACCTCTGGAGCTGCGGAAGTCAAATGGAACCCAGAATCTTGCACGTGGGCGCCGTTTGC
>CAZDSX010000082.1:605-6542 GCA_964508305.1 uncultured Bacteriovorax sp. | reverse complement strand
GCTCATCTCGGCGGAAAAGCGCGCGAGCGCCGCACGCGCGAACGCAGTGGGATCGATCCTGAGCTCCGCCAAACCAATGGCAGGGACTGGTGCGCCGGCGGGATCCACATTGATGCCAATGTGCAGGAGCTGGGAGACCGCGCTCGAGGTCACGATCGAGACCGAGAGCTTGCGGCGCGCACTCCCCTCGCCCACCCAGAGGTCATCCCCGGTGCGAGTGGTGCCCGCACCGAACTTTTCGCGAAGCACTTCGGCAAGGATGCCGACAAAAAGGCGCTGCATCCACACCCCTTCACGGAGCGTGGGCCCGAAGAACTCACCTAAAAAATGAACCATCTCGGCCGCCCGGATGTGGTCGTTGGCAAGCTTGTCTTCCCAGTCCACGAGTTCACCCGTCTTGACGTCACAAGCCCCCCGAAACGCCACCACTGCGCTGCCCTGGATCTTGAACTGCGAAAGGATCCAGTGCGGCCTGAGCTCGGAGCCCGTGTAGGCAACCTGCTTTTCGATGAACTGAGTCTTGAGTCCCGGATTCATAAGCTCCTCACGCGGTCGCCCGCAAAAACCGCTGGCAGCTCTCGCAGCGTCCGCACATCCGGGTGCCCGAGTAGTAGCAGCTCCAGACCTTCTCAAAGGGAAAGGCTTTCGACAGCCCACGGAGCTCGCGCACGGTTTGGGGCTTGGTGAGATCCACGATCAGGCTGTCCACCACGACTTTGCCACGGGTGGAAAACGCCAGCGTCCGGTTCATCGCTTCCATGAAGGCGCGAGAGTTATCCGGAAACGTCGCTGCTTCCTCGCGGTTAAAGCCGATCAGCACGCGGGGTGCACCGAGCGCTTCGGCCCAAGCACATGCAAGATTGATCAGCACCCCATTGCGGTTGGGAACCCATACGGCATTGGCGGTTTGGGAGATCACGGGCATGTCATCGAGCTTGTCGCGAGCGATCTCGGGCACTCGCAGGGACGAGTCCGTCAGCGCGCTTCCCCCCAGCTCGCCAATGAACCGAAGATCCAGCTCGCGAACCGTCACACCGTAGAAATCAGCCAAGGCCCGCGCGGCGCGACGCTCGGACTCCCACGCACGCTGACCGTAGTTAACGACGAGTGCCGCGCACTTCCAGCCTCGGGCGTCGGCAAGCGCAAGGTTCGCAGCCGAATCAAGCCCCCCGGAAAGCAGGACGATCGCGTCCACGGTACTCACCGTTTAGGCCCCCTTGCCGGGCAGGAAATACGAGGCCGAGCAGCGGGCATTTTCCCAGACGGTGACTTTTTCGATCCAGACGCGGCCATCGGTCCGCGTCGAATCGATCTGGACCGAAAGGCGGTCGTAGCAGAACTTGGCGATCTGCTCGGCCGAAGTACTCACACCTTTGAAGTCAGCAAGGGTGTTCAAATCTTGATGATCCCAGGGAGCCACCAGTTCTTTTGCAGCCGTCTTGAGGGTCCGAAAGTCCATCGCGAGACCGATCGAATCGAGCCTCGTCGAACGGGCATAGACTTCGACGACGTAGTTGTGCCCATGGGGCCTGGCGCAGTCGCCGGGATAACCTACGATGTGATGGGCAGCCGAAAAATCGACCTCAACCCGAAGTTCAAACATGGAAGCCTCTGTGGCCCCCTTCATGCCGGATTTTTGCGCATTGCGCAACCAGGCCGCCTGTAGCCTCAAATAAAGGCCAGAATGGGCACCGAAGGCTCGCCAGCATCGATTTCTTCGAAGGCGGGCAGCACAGGAACACTGTCAAAGACCTCATCGTAGGCAAACTCGAGCGCCCCGGGAGCAAACAGGGCGATTTCGGCAATCACGACTCCTTTAAAAAGCCCAAAATACCGGCTCTCGACATCGGGAGCATTGAGAAGCAGGCGATCATAAGAAATGTGACATCTTGCGGGCAGCGCCGAGGTCACACCGGCAAGCCTCACGCTTCCCGGCTCCATCGATGTGGGACAAGCGCCCGCATCCTTGGCGTCCTTGAGGAGCGATCCCAGCACTCGAGCTTCGGCCATGATTCGCGCACTTTTTTCAGTGGTCGATCCGGGGCCGCGCGTGAGCGACTGTCCGTCCTTGTACCACATGCCTTGCAGGCGGTAGGCGAGCGTGACGGCATCAAAACCCATGAGTATGGCGCGCGCGCTCGAGATCTGGAGGTTCTGGGTGGAGCTCGAGTCGGCGTATCTCACCTGCCCCTGGATAAAGACCGAGCCGCTCACCATGAGCCTGCAACCTTGGCTAGTCGTCTTGATTGTGACCTGATTGAGGAAGAGCGTACCCTTGATGACCACATCTCCTTCACACTCGAGCACCGGTCCCGAGTGAGTCACGTAGCCCCCACCCGAACCCGTGCGCACTTCGAGTCCGTTCACGCTGGAGCTGGGACCATAGGCCCGCCATCCGGGCGCATTTTCGGCCGGATTTCCGCCTGATTTTTGATAGTAGCCCAGGATCTGCTCTTCGGACGGCGCACCGATATAGATCTGGTCGATCTCCTGGACGACAGGATCTCCGGCCTTGGGAGTGACCCGTGCGGTCAAGGGGCCCGAGCCGGACTTGGGCGCATCGCCGTAAAAATCTGCGCCGAGATCCCGCTGCACGAGTTCAGCTAATCGTATCGAGGCATCCGCAATCCCTGCGTGATCCAAAAAGGAGCGATCCGAAATTTCTGCACGTGGAAGTACGAGCGTCCCCTGGATACCTTCCGCGTTCTGCCAGGCGCCGTAATAGTTGCCGTACCAGGGCAGGCTGAGGCGATTTGTGTTGTTAATCATGCGAGGCGACCATGCGCTGGGAGTGCGATCCGTGCCGTAAATGGTGCCGGCATTCTGGGCGAGAAACGACTGACTGTCCCCGAGGCCAAAGTCGGTGATGACGCTCGATTGAACCCTTGCGTGACAAATCAGGCAGGAGATCCCTCGAACTGCCAGCGCAGGCTTGTAGGTCCTGAGCACCTCGGCGGTGTTCCCGGTGAGCACGAGGTTGGTCTGCGGGAGCTTGACCTCACTTGGAACGAGACAACCTGCGACGAGGAGCGGGAGGGTGATCAGGAGCCCAGAGTGAGTGAAGAAACCAGAAAGCGATCTTGAGCACTGCATAGCTTGATGCTGCGGTGCGACATAAAAATTGTAAAATTAATTTAACAATTATTGATTTAATTGGGTTTTTTCACCTAAAAATCGGCCGCTTCCTCGGGAACTCCCGCAGAATCCAGATCCAGGGACATCGTATAGGCATCCTCTCCGTCCGAGTAAAACCCCTTCCGGATCTGTCCAATCGTAAAGCGCATGGCTTGGTAGAGCTGGATGGCAGGTGCGTTGCCCTTGCGCACGTCGAGCAGGACCTTGCGGATGTTCTTGTGGATGGCATCGGCCACCACCTGCCGGATGAGCTTCTTGGCAAAGCCCATCCCTCGATGGGGAAGGTCGACTGCCACGTTCAGGATCTGGGCCTCGTCAAATAGCAGCCAATAAACGATGTAGCCTGCGACCTGCGAGTCGGTTTCGTCATCGGTCAAAAGCAGGATCCGCGAGTAGGGCTTTTCAAGCTCACCCTGGAACTGGGCTTCATTCCAGCAGGCCTCGGGATGGGCCGAATGGACGGACTTTTCGATCCGGACCAGTTCCGGAAGATCATCCAATGTCGCAGGTCGCAGGCTGAAAATCATGGCCGAGGCTTATGAGACCCAGCCCTCCCAGTCAAAGGATTCATCGGCCAGGGCATCGGATGCAAACGGTTCCATCACGCTTTTTCCCGCCGAAATCGCACGGGACTCCCCCCACCCGCCTGCCTCCTCAAGCTGGGCTTTCCAGTCCACGAGCCCCAGAAAACGCGTCTCCAGGAGCGAAGTGGTTTCCATGACCTCGGCCGAGCGCCGGATCATGCGATCAAACTCACTCCGGGGCGAATGGCGCTCCTCGACCCAATCAAACCGACGTGTACGGGGCGCAGGGATCAAAGCCGAAAGCATTCCCCTACCCAGCCGAAGCCTGAAACGGATCACATGCGATTCCTTGGGGCCAAAAATGACCCGGGCATTTGCCGCAAGCTTCCAGGCTCCCCCATCCACGCTCGCCTCGACCTCAAAACCCTTGCCACGAATGCGCTTCACACGCACGCGCGCCTCGGGCGGGGAACTCGCCGAGGATTCGGGATAGCGCACTTCGCGCACCAGCTGGCGGGACTCAATATCGGCCTGGGGATCGAGCCTGAGTGCCACGCGCCTAAGAGTTGGATTGGTCCAGGTCTCAGTACGAAACACTTCGCCAAGCTTCGGTTCAATCTCCTCCACCTCCTGCTCAAGCCCCGGAATTTCGCCCAAGGCCCGGATGGAAATCACAAAAGGCTTTTCGCCCGGAAGCCTCACCTCGATGTGGCATTGGGTAGCAGGGTCCTGCCTTTCGCCCCGCTCGCCAAACGCCTCTTCCAGCAAGATCAAGCCAACGCCTGCTTCGGGGTCCATCACCACAGGCCTGACTTCGCCCTGCTGTTGGGAATCCTCCGCTACCCGACCATCCGGGAACAGACATCGGTAACTCCAGAGAGCTGAAGCCTCAGGCGCAGGACTGACCTCCATCACCAGGCGCGAGGGAGCCTCCGCAGGCCAGCGCACCGGCGCAGCCAGTTCAGCCCGGTCCCCTGACACGAGCGCATGGACCGAAACGGGACTTCCCAGCTCAAAAGCGGACTGCAGGCTTTCCTTCATCCGCGGTCTCGCCTCGCGGATCCTCCAGCGGTAGCCCCGAGCCTCGAACGTATCGCCTGAATCCGCCTCGGCACCCTTTTCAAGGACCGGAACCAGGGGCTTTTGGCCTGCGTCTTTAAGGCGCGATGGGAGCTTTCCACAGCCTAAAATGGCTCCGGGAATCAAGGCGAGACACAAAACCAACCTGAGTGCTGGGCTCATGAGAATTGCTCCTTTTTTTGATGTCTTTTGGACCGTCCGGCCCTTCGCAACTCTCATGCCCATGTGCTAGCTTGGGGTCACTTATGAGCAATTCCCCCGCCCTTCCAACCGACCTGCAAGAACCCGAAATTCATTCCGAGCTCGAGACCATGCGCCACTCCTGCGCGCACATCATGGCCCACGCCATCCAGAAGCTCTGGCCGCAGGCCAAGTTCGGGATCGGCCCGACGGTCGAAGACGGCTTTTATTATGACGTCGATCTCGACGTGAAACTCACTCCCGAGGACCTTCCCCGGATCGAAAAGGAAATGGCCACGATCATCAAGGCCAACCAGCCCTTCGTCCGTAAGGAGCACCCGGTTGCCGAAGCACTCGAGCAATTCAAGAAGCTCGGCCCTTCAAGATCGAAATCATCGAGACGCTGAGGAGCACCATGGGCGCGACGTCGGTTTCGACCTATGGCGAAGGCGACTTCACCGACCTGTGCCGCGGCCCGCACGTGGCCACGACCGGCGCCGTCAAAGCGTTCAAGCTCCTCTCCATCGCTGGCGCCTACTGGCGCGGGAACGAAAAGAACCCGCAGCTCCAGCGCATCTACGGCACTGCCTTCGGCTCGCAAGCGGAACTCGACGAGCACTTGAGGCTCATCGAAGAAGCCAAGAAGCGCGACCACCGCAAGCTCGGAAAAGAGCTCGAGCTTTTCACGTTCCTGCCCGAGGCACCCGCCTCGCCCTTCTTTTATCCCAAGGGCACGATCGTCTATAACCGGCTCGTCCAGTACATCCGCGACCTCTACAAGAAGTATGACTACAGTGAGGTCATCACTCCCCAGATCATGGACGTCTCGCTCTGGAAGACCTCCGGCCACTACGACAACTACGTCGACAATATGTACTTCACCGAAATCGACGAGCGCGAGTTTGGCGTGAAGCCCATGAACTGCCCGAGTCATTGCATCCTCTACGGAACGCTCAAGCATTCGTATCGTGATCTGCCGCTCCGCTACGCGGACTTTCGCAGGCTCCATCGCTACGAA
>CAZDSX010000082.1:0-547 GCA_964508305.1 uncultured Bacteriovorax sp. | reverse complement strand
TGATCTTCAAGACCTTTGAACTGTTTGGCTTTGCCGACGTTCAGATCTTCCTCTCCACTCGCCCCGAAAAGCGCGTGGGAGCGGACTCGCTCTGGGATGAGGCCGAAGGCGCACTCAAGCGCTCACTCGACAAGCTTGGCCGCCCCTACACCGTCAACCCGGGTGATGGCGCGTTCTATGGCCCCAAGATCGACTTCATCGTCAAAGACGCACTCAAGCGTTCGTGGCAGCTTTCCACCATCCAGCTCGACTTCAACCTGCCCGAGCGCTTTGACCTCGCCTACACGGCAGCCGACAACTCGGCCAAGCGCCCCGTCATGATCCACCGTGCGGTGCTGGGTTCGCTGGAGCGCTTCATCGGCGTGCTGACCGAGCACGTGGGCGGAGCATTCCCCTTCTGGCTCGCTCCAATCCAGGCGCGTCTGGTTCCGATCAAGGATACGCATGTGGAGTTCTGCCGTGAGTTTGCAGCCAAGCTCAAGAACGCAGGGCTTCGGGTCGACATCGATGACCGCAACGAATCGATGGGCCTCAAAACCCGCGAAGC
>CAZDSX010000081.1:0-6684 GCA_964508305.1 uncultured Bacteriovorax sp. | reverse complement strand
GGAGCTGTGGGAACGACAACCTCCCCAAGCCGCAGAAGCTCGGACCGCTGCGGGTTTTGGGGCTGATCGCTTCAAATCCCGAGATCCAACCCGGTGGGACATCGGCCATCACCGCAATCGTCAGCGACTTCAACCAGGGAGGCCGTGCCCTCAGTTACGAATGGAAAGCTTGCGTCGATCCTGGAGTTGCCCTCGGGGCCACTCCCACCTGTGAGGGAGCCAGTTCAGTAGGGACACCCGCCTCGGGGACGATCAATACGACGGCAACACAGTTGGCTGCCACACCGTTCACTGGGGAGGCCTCCAACAACGGCTTCACTCTGGGTGCAGGAGATACAGGGGCGATCCTTAGCGGAAAGACTTCCTTCGAGAAATTCAATGGTGTGGCCATTCTGGTGACCTTCAAGGTCTCATCGGGAAGTGAATCGGAGAGCGCATTTCGCCGCATCCTGGTGCGCGACCTCACGCTGAACCCGACACCCCTCAATACGAAGCCAGCCACCCCTGCCGGAATTGCTGCACTCCCCTCCAGCGAGCAGGCCCTCACACCGACCATTTCCGAGACAGCTGCCAGCTACTCTGTCCTAAGCACGACGGGTGATACCCTCACACGAACCGAAAAACTGACCGTGAGCTGGTACACGACTGACGGAGAGTTTGAATTCTCGCGCACCGATGGCGCTAGCAGCAACAAGTGGACTCCTCCCACATCGGGAACAGCCGTGGGCCTCATCCTGCTTCGCGATGATCGGGGCGGCCTGAGCAATCCCCTCACGATCGGGTACTAAAAAATGGATTCAAAAATTGCGCAAAAGTTGCGGTTCTTGATTCCCTTCCTCGCAAGCACGCACGTCTGGGCCACGCCCCTCACGGGCACGCTCTACGAGCGCGGCACCAAGACCCCGCTTGCAGAGACCTCGGTCTTTATCCTTCCGCACAAACTCAAGGCAGTGACGGACGCAAAAGGCGCCTTCAAGTTTGATGACGTGCCCGAAGGTCCGTTCTCGATCGTGGTCAATAGTGCGGGCTTTCTCAAACTCGAGCAGCAGGACCTGCTGGCCGCCGGCGACACCGCACCTCGCACGCTCTACATCGAGCGTGCCGCCTACGGAGAGTACGAGACGACGGTCACCGGACAGAAGGACAGGCGCGATGATTCGAGGCGGACACTCAAGGCCTCGACCGTAAAGACGCTTCCGGGTGCCGGCGGTGATCCGCTCAAGGCGATCCAAAACCTTCCGGGCGTGAACCGCGCAGCTCCCTTCAGCTCACAAGTCATCATCCAGGGTGCGGCTCCCAAGGATACCTCATACCTGATTGACGGCCACGAAGTGCCGATCATCTTCCACTTTGGCGGGCTGAGCTCCGTCGTACTCCCCGATGCACTCGATCGCGTGGATTACCTCGCCGCAGGCTACGGGCCTGAGTACGGCCGAGCCCTGGCAGGGCTTGTCGGCGTGTGGACCAGGAGCCCGCGCTCGGACCGGGTACACGGACAGGCATTCGTGGATCTCATCAATGCCGGGGGATTCATCGAAGGGCCCGCAGGAGAAAAGGGCCGATTCCTCATCGGCGCGCGCCAGAGCTACATCGGAGCGCTCCTCAAGGCGGCGACTTCGGACAACTCGGCTTTCAACCTGACGCTCGCCCCCACTTTTGGAGATGTGATCGGGATCTATGAGCGCCCGCTCACGGATCGGGATGAGTTCAAACTGGTCGCGGTGGGATCGAGCGACACCCTTGCCTTCCTCCTCAAGCAACCTGCCGACCGGGATCCCTCGCTTCGTGGACAGTTCGAAACGAGTACCAAGTTTTTCAGGCTGATCCCGCAGCTCACCCACAAAAACAGCGACATCACGACCACCCGATTTTCGCTGGGTGTGGGGCGCGACTGGATCCGCTTCAATACGGCACAGGACAACTTTGCAATCACGACCTGGGCGCTCACCACGCGCGGCGAAGTGGAACGACAGATGTCTCCGACGTGGACGAGCCAGTGGGGCTTTGACCACCGCTACTCCTGGGCCAGGGTCGATATCCTGCTCAGGGATGTGTTCTTCGATGGAGGAGTGGGAAACCCCTTTTCGAGCGGAACCCTCAAGCAGGTGGGAATCGACACCAACGCTCCCCGGATCGGGCTTTACTGGCGAAACGAGATCAAGGCCTCCGAGCGCCTGACCCTCATCCCGACCACGCGCTTCGATTACATGCGCAACAGCTGGAGCGACAAGCGCGAGCTCACGCCCCAGATCCGAGTCGCTGGCCGCTTTGAAAAGCAACCGGGCCTTGCCTTCAAGGCCGCAGCCGGAAGCTACGTCCAGGCTCCGGAAGAAGCCGAGTCCAGCCCGACCTTCGGCAACACCCAACTCTCAAGCCCCATCGCACTCCACGGCACGACGGGCTTTGAGCGCGACTGGCGTGAAGGCGGCTCCCGGGGACTCCGCCTGAGCTCCAACGCCTACTACCGCTCGATTTCGAACCTCGTGATCCAGACGACCGACGGCACGAACTTTTCAAACAACGGCAAGGCCAGATCCTTTGGCGTCGAAAATCTGCTCCAGATGGATTTTGCGCCCTGGACGGGCTGGCTCTCCTACACTCTTGGAAGGAGCCTCCGGACCCAGCCCGGGCAGGCGGAGTTCCCCTCCCAGTACGACCAAACCCATCTGGCCACTGCGATCGTCTCGCGGGATCTGGGTGGAAACTGGCGAGTGGGTGCGCGCGTGCGCTACGCCACGGGCAACCCTTCGACGCCCATCACAGGCGGCATTTACGATTCCGACAATGATGTGTTTTTCCCGATCCGCGGGGCCTTTTACTCGGACCGGCTTGATCCATTCTTCCAGATGGATGTTCGCATCGACAAGAAGTGGATCAAGGACACCTGGATCCTGACGGGCTACCTCGATATCCAGAACGTCACCAACCGAAAGAACCCCGAGCAATTCCAGTACGCCTACAACTACTCTTCAAGAGATGCCGTGGCGGGGCTGCCCATCATCCCGACGCTGGGGGTTCAGGCCGAGTTCTGACGACGGACGTTTAGGAGCCCCAAACGCTTGCCCAGCTCAAAGCCCGCAAAGGCGATGATGAAGACAATGGGCAGGTTGAACATGAAGGTGACCATGAGGTTCAGGATCACGGGAGAGGCGCCAGAGGGTGCCATGTCGGGTGGACTGTTCTTCAAATCCTGCCAGACCTGAATGGTCGGGTACCCGACCGATTCAATGAACGTGGCGAATGCAGTGGCCGAGAGCGCCTGAAACCTGACGAACCCACACCCCCAGGCCAGAAGCATGGGGAGCGCAAACATCACGACCACCCTGAGGAACACGTACAGGAAGTTGCCGAGGGAAATACCAAGATAAGTCTGGGCCATTGGCTCCAAGGCAAAGCGCCACAGGCCCTGCAGACCCACTGCGGCAATGAAGATCAGGATCGGGTGGTTGAATACTTTGCGCATGGGATTCCTCGAGCTTCCAAGTTGTCCTAACAATTCGGGATTTACAAGATCAGCCGGTTCGATTTAAACCTAAAAGTACAATGAGCACTCATGCGACGCAGGACCTGTTGGTTACGGGTGGTAAAACTTTTGCGGACATCAACGACGATGTCTCGCGCCCGCTGGAAAGTTTCCCCACCAAGCGCTGGATCACCGTGTTCAGCTGCACCGTCGCCATGCTGGCGATCTGGGCTTTCGTCGTCACCCAGTTCGTGAGCCGTGGGCAAGGTGTCCTCGGTCTCAACCAGCCGAGCGGCTGGGGTACTGACATCACGAACTTCGTGTTCTGGGTCGGTATCGGTCACGCAGGAACGCTCATCTCCGCCATTCTTTTCATGTTCCGCCAGAAGTGGCGCACGGGCATCAACCGCTCGGCAGAAGCGATGACGATTTTTGCCGTCATTACGGCGCTCACTTTCCCTCTCCTGCACACGGGACGCCCCTGGTACGCGGCTTTCTGGCTGCTCCCCTACCCGAACCAGCGCCAGCTCTGGGTCAACTTCCGCAGCCCGCTGCTCTGGGACGTGTTTGCAGTCGGCACCTACTTCACGATTTCGAGCGTGTTCTGGTTCGTGGGGCTGATTCCTGACCTCGCCACGGTCCGTGACCGTGCCAAGAACGGGATCCGCAAGACGATCTACACGCTGCTCTCGCTGGGCTGGCGCGGAAGCAACAAGAACTGGTCGAACTATGAAATGGCCTACATGATCCTGGCAGCCCTTTCGACACCGCTCGTTCTCTCGGTCCACACGATCGTTTCGTTCGACTTCGCCGTGTCACAGCTTCCGGGCTGGCACACGACGATCTTCCCGCCCTACTTCGTCGCAGGCGCCATCTTCTCGGGCTTTGCGATGGTGGTGACGCTGCTCGTGATCATGCGCGAAATGTTCGGCTTCAAGAACTACATCACGCTCGACCACCTCGAGAAGATGAACAAGATCATCATGGCCACGGGCATGATGGTCGGCTACGCGTACGCCTGTGAGTTCTTCATCGCCTGGTACTCGGGCGCACAGTTCGAAAAGTACGTCTTCATCAACCGTGCTTTCGGTCCCTACTGGTGGGCATACTGGACGATGGCCATCTGCAACGTCTTCATTCCCCAGATCTTCTGGATCCGCTCCATGCGCCGGAACATCGGCGTGATGTTTGTCGTGTCGCTGTTCGTGAACATCGGGATGTGGTTCGAGCGTTACGTCATCGTGACGACTTCGCTCCACCGCGACTTCCTGCCCTCGAGCTGGGGCATGTACTTCCCGACCTGGTACGACTGGGGCTGGACGCTCGGAAGCTTCGGGCTTTTCTTTGCCCTGTTCCTCCTCTTTGTGCGCTTCCTCCCGACCATCGCCATGGCGGAAGTGAAGTCGGTCATGCCTGAGGCGCAGCCGAAGCACTGAGGGATCCGGTCACTTTTGGTTGAGACTTGCGTCAAAACCCCTGGCCCTCGCGGGCTGGGGGTTTTTATTTGCGCGGTGACCCTGTGTTAGAATCAAGGCATGAGCCGGGCTTCTCCACTTGCACTCGTTGCCTGCATCCTGCCCCTGATGGCACTGAGCACGGAAACTTTGGGAGCCAACGTACTCATACTGGGCGATTCCCTGAGCGTGGTCCCCGGCATCGGACTGGGGCGCGAGGTGGACCGTGTCCTTCGGGCCGAGGGACATCGGGTCTCCACGGTCGCCTCATGTGGATCGGCTCCCTATGCATTTCGAACCGACAGCCCGCAATACCGCACCCGCTGCGGTTTCTTCCGGAAGGGCCCCGATGGAAGCACCCTCGACCTGGACTATTTCACTCTCCGGGACGGCAAGGCCTCCCCGCCTCCCGCCCCCAAGCTCAGCGAGCTCACGCAGGACTTTGCGCCTGATATCGCCGTGATCCAGCAGGGAACCAATCTTTACAGCCTCAAGAACCGTGAAGCGATCGCCTCGCAAGTCTCGGCCCTCCTCAGGGAGCTCACCCTTCGCGCACCGCAGGCTCGCTGCCTCTGGGTCGCCCCTCCGGAAATCGCCAGGTACAACGGTGTCACCATCACCACCGAACAGAAGGAAATGATGGCAGCTGCCATCCGCGAGGGAATTGCCGCCTCCGATGTTGAATGCGATTTCCTGGACTCGCGCCAGTTCACCGAGCCTCCGGGCGGGGATGGAACCCATCACTCCAAGCCCTCGCAGACCGAAGCCTGGAGAAACGCCGTGCTAGGAAGGGTTCGCTCGAATTTCGGAGCTGACGGTCGGCCCTGCAACCCAGGCACCTCTGGTCCACTCCCCCACGGAACGACGGAGACGATCCGCGGGCTGCAGCGATCACTGTCCCACTGAGCGATGTTTCGGGCCGGCATTATACTCATCCTCCTGTCCTTCCTCCCTTGGCTCGCCCTTCCTGCAGTGCCCTGGCTCATCAAAGGACCAGCGGAGCAGGCCCGGGCGGCAGGTTTCCTCGTCCTCCTCGGAGAACTCTTGTTTTGGCCCGGACTGGCGCTCTCAGGAAAAGAAACCTGGTCTGCAGCCAAGGCCGGGGGATGGCGAGGAGCGCTGCCAGAACTCCTGCGGCGACTCAGGCAGGGCCGGCCGCATTAGGTCGAACCCGACACAGTTTCGGGCAGGCCTCGGGTCCGATACCCTTGAGGTGCAATGAAGCTTATGGGATTTCGCGCCAAACCCGTCCTATCGCTGCTCTCGTTCCTCTCGTTTCTGGGTGTCTCTTCGGCACGCGCCGAAATCGGGGGATGCGGTGGCTATCCGGCCTGCACGGTGACCACCCATTGCTCGACCCAGTGCTGCCGCGGGGGTAATAAGCTCAGCTACGGCTACTTCTGCATGTTTGGGACGGTCTGCAGCCCCCTGACCCACCGGTGCGAAAAAGCCCTTCCCATTGCGCCAGGGGCGTCGGGGACACCTGAGGCGGCAGCCCCATCAGGCAACGAAAAGGCGCCTCCCAAGAGCGAGTAACTCCACGGCACAATTAGCGTTTGACCAAAGCCATCGGTAATGGCTTATTGCGGCGCATGACGAAAACTCGCGGACCTGTTTCCCAGTTCATCACACACCATTATCGCCACTTCAATGCTGCAGCCCTCGTGGACGCAGCCAAGGGCTACGAAAAGCACATCGACCAGGGCGGCAAGATGATGATCACGCTCGCAGGTGCGATGAGCACCGCCGAGCTGGGACTTTCGCTGG
>CAZDSX010000080.1:0-6776 GCA_964508305.1 uncultured Bacteriovorax sp. | reverse complement strand
CTCCCGGGCGTCACGCGCGACCGGATGGAGGAGAAGGCAGAATGGTTCTGGCGCAGGCAAAAGGTGCCGGTACGCCTCATCGACACGGGCGGTCTCACCAACCCGAACGCGCATGCATTCGCCGCGGAGATCGCGCTTCAAGTGGATGCGGGGCTCAAGGACGCAGATCTCGTGCTGATGGTCTTCGACGGACAGACCGGCATCACTCCCGAGGACCGCGAGGTCCTGAAAAAAATCCACCGTTCCGGACTGCTCGAGCAGAAGCCGGTGTTTGCCGTCATCAACAAGATCGACGTCGACAAGCACGAGGAAAACCAGGCCGAGTTCTATGAGGCCGGACTCGATCCGCTCTTCACCCTTTCCGCCGAGCACAATCGTGGCATCGATGAACTGAAGGCCGCAGTGTTGGAGCGCTTCACCGATGGGCTCGAAGAGTACCTCTCGCAGAAGGAAGGCGAAGACTCCGAAGACTTCGCCGAACAGGACGAAGTCGAAAAAGGCGGCGAAGAATACGGCGAAGTCGCCGACGAAGTCACGGCCGAGGAGAGGATTCCCCGGATCGCCATCGTGGGGCGCCCCAACGTGGGCAAGAGCACCTTGGTGAACGCGCTCCTCGGCGAGAGCCGCATGATCACGAGTCCGATCGCGGGGACGACCGTCGACGCTGTCGACAGCCGCGCCGAGCTCGACGGACGCGAGGTCGTGCTCATCGACACGGCCGGCATCCGCCGCAAGAACAAGACGGAAGAAGGGGTCGAAGTCCTTTCCGTCATCCAGGCCAAGAAGGCGCTCGAGCGCGCCAATCTTGCCATCCTCGTGCTCGATGGCGAGCAGGGGATCACCGACCAGGACGAAAAAATCGGCGGCCTGGTCGAGGAGGCCGGCACCTCAGTCATCATTTTCATCAACAAGTGGGACACCCAGAGCAAGAACCCCGAGTTCACGCGCGAACACGCGGCCGGATGGGTCCGCAAGGAGATGGGATTCCTCAAATACGCGCCCATCGTCTTCACGAGCGGGATCAAATCACAGGGCCTCGACGGCCTCGGTGAACTCATCGAAGAGATCCTCAACCAGCGCACCGTCAAGGTGCAGACCAAGGAACTCACCGAGTGGGTCCGCAAGGAATCCGGCATCCATAACCCGCTCAATGCCAAGTTCTACCTCAGCCACCAAGTGAGCCGGCATCCGCCAACATTCATCTGCCACGTCAATGACCCCGAGAAGGTGCACTTCAGCCTGAGGCGCCACCTCGCCAATGGAATCCGCGAGCATTGGGGTTACATGGGCACGCCGATCCGCGTGCTCTTTGAGCAGGGAACGAGCGACCGCCGGGCCAAGTCCAAGATGGAACTCAAGCGCAAGGAAGCGGAACGGCGCAAGGACCCCAAGAAGGAAGCTGCACGCAAGGCTGCCCGCCGCGGCGCCCTCAAGGAAGCCAAAGCCGCACGCATCGCGCGCAAAAAGGCCCTTACCAAGTAAAAAGGATCGAACCCGTCAGGGTGTAAAAGCCCCCCGTGAGATCCTGGAGGCTGTCGGCCGTGAAATCGGTCGTATACGTGTCCTTGAACGTGACCATGTGGTAGCGCGCCGATAAACCCGCGTAGGCCTTGCGCGGCCAAAGCGTGAATTCGAGCCCTGCGCCCAACGACAGGCCCACACCCGTATCCGAGTCCGTCACTCCCTGGTCACGGAACGACTCGGTCTTCGAAAAGCTCCCGCCGCCAACGACCAGGTAGGGATTTGCAAAAGTGATGGGAGCCGAAAGATCCTGGATCGGCAGCGAGTAGCGCAAGTCGATGCCGAGGCGGGTGAGGGAGATATCCGCGTGGCCACGGGCGGGATTGCTGCTGTCGTAAAAATGCTTGGTGGTCGAGAGTCCCATCTCGAGCGCAAAGTTGAAGTCAAACCAGTAGAGCAGCTTGAACTCCACCGCAGGAACCCCCCCTTGATAGAGGGCTCCGCGATTTCCCGTCACGCCGTTCACGCCGCCACCGATGCTGACTCCAAAAAAGCGGCCAAACTGGAAGAAGCGGGAGGCATCGTCTTCCTCCTCCTGCTCATTGAACTCCCCGTAGCCCGTGTAAGGGGTATCCTTGAAATCCTCTTCCTCGGGGACCTGGGTACGAGGAGCTGCCGCCCCGGATGCGCCGCCAGCGGCGTCCTCGGCACGCACGTTCGTGGCGGGCGGCAGGAGCAGCCCAACCAGCAGCAAAGCCGGCGCCAGCAGGCGCGCCTTAGAAGTAGAAGTGCATTCCGGCATCGATGAAACTCACTCCGACTGTCCTGAAGGACATTGAGCTGTTGCTCAGGCTGTGCAGGGCTCCACCCGTCTCAAACGAAAACCCGACACTTTCGAGGCCGGGAATGAAAAACTCCGCCCCGAGCGTGCCCATGAACTCGGCTCCCGATGCGCGGTTGGCCGAGACAATGGCGCCGCCCAGCGAGAGGTAAAAGTTGAGATTGGTCTCGTAAAAGACGTTCTTGAAGAGCTTGAGCCCCGTCACCGTGTTGGTCGGCGTGGCAGTCCGGGTCCCCGCAATCGCCTCGACCGCAATATCGCGCGTCAGGCCATACTTGACGCTCACGCCCGGAACCCTGGTATCCACCACCGAGTTCACGAACTGGGAGTTGTAGCCGATTCCGAGGCGGCCCTGCATGTCACGGGCAAGGCCCGACCGGGGGGTCACTGCGGTGATCGCGAGCACTCCGCAAAGCATGAGTTTTTTCATCGTGATCCAGAGCGTAACTGCCCCCTAAGGTTTTGACAACCCCGCGAGAGTTCACTAAAAATCCCTCATGACCCAAACTGCGACTGAGACCCTGTCCGAAAGCACCGTCAACAACAGCCTGCCCGACAACAGCCTGGTGGACTGGATCTTTGCCAACCGCAGGACAGCCGTGGGCATCCTTGTGGCCATCGTGGTTGCGGCTGGAGCAGTGAGCGCCGTCAAGGCCTCGCGCCAGGCCAAGGCCGCCAAGGCGAGCGAAGCCCTCTTTGCGGCCCAATCCAAGACTCCTGGCACCCCCGAAGCGCAGAGTGCGCTCGAAGCCGTGGCTACGGCGCATGCCGGAACCCAGCAGGCCTGGCAGGCCCTCATGATCCTCGCCGAACAGGCCGGCAAGAACTCCAAGTCCGAAGAGGCCGCCAAGTGGTACGCGCAGGCCGACTCCAAGGCCACCTCGGACACGGGCAGGCTCTTTGCCCGCTACGGGCAGGCGTTTGCACTCGAAAAGGCGGGCAAACCCGCCGACGCGCTTGCAGCCATCGAGAGCGCCCAAAAACTTGCCCAGCCCATGCTCAAGTCCGAGCTCGCGCTCGCACGGGCACGACTCTTCGACATCCAGGGCAAAAAAGCCGAGGCACAGCAGGCCTATGAAGGCGTGATCAAGGATTTTGCCAACACCGAAGCCGCTCGCACGGCCGAACAGTGGAAGGCGATCTCCAAGTGATGATGACCCCACGTACCGCGCTGACTGCCCTCGCACTTGCCACCCAACTCCTGGCATGTGCGGGCCCCGAGCTACACCCGGGCTTCAAGGCCCGGAAGGCCGTCTTCCAGCGCGAGTGGAGCATCGCCACCCGGACGCGCCTCAATGAGGCGGGCGAAAGGGGAGTCGAGTACGCCAATCCGCTGATCTGGGAAAACACCCTGATTTTTGGAACCACCGAGTCCGGGTTGGTGGCCCTGTATCCGGGCCTGGGCGGCGCGATTCGCTGGGTCCTCCCGATTCCGGGCGGCATCGCCAGCGAATTGACGCTCCATGAGTCTTTGGTTTTCTTTGGTGGCTCGGACGGATTTTTTTACTGTGTGAACGCCGAAACCGGCCGCGTCCAGTGGCGCTATGAGATCAAGAACCCCAAGGTCTCGCGGCCTTCGATCGTATCCGGAAAGCTGTACGTCACGACCACCGATGATGTGGTCCATTCATTTGAAGCCGCAACTGGCCGTTGGAACTGGAGTTATCGGCGCAAGACCTCGGGCGGTTCCACGGTCCACGGAGCCTCGCAGCCCTGGACCGACGGCTCGATGGTCATGGCGGGCATGAGCGACGGCTACCTGGTGCAACTCGAAGCCGCCGACGGCAAGCTCAAGAGCGAAAAGCGCCTTTCGACCAAGCCCAAGTTCTCGGACGTGGATGCAAGCCCGGTCCTGGATGGATCCAACGGCGGCGTCTTTTATATCGCGTCATATGACGGCGCTCTCCACGCGCTTCGAAAGGGTTCCCTGGAGACCCTCTGGAAAATCGACTCGGGCGCCAGCCGGAGCGTCACCATCGATGGTGGAACGCTTTATCTGGGAGGCTCCGATGGCCTGGTCCAGGCGATCGAAAAATCCTCGGGCAAGGTCCTCTGGAAATTTGAGACTGACGGCGGAGTGCCGACCCAGCCACTGGTCACGGATCAGTACGTGATCTTCGGATCCAGCCATCAGTACTTGTACGCATTGGACAAGAAAACGGGCGAACTTCTCGATCGCTGGAACATAGGGTACAATTCAGGTTTCTCGGGAAATCTGGCCTACGATGCGGCCAAAAAGCTGGTTTACGTCGTTTCTGGGAATGCGAATCTGTATAGTCTGAAGGTCCGATAAGAAATATTATGTAAACCAAGAGGGATCCGTGCCCTTTTGGTTAAGGACTGCGTCATAAAACGGGAGTATCCTAAGTCCATGTTCGGTCTCAGCCTAGGTCATCTGATCATCCTCCTCATCGTGATTCTCCTCTTTGGCTCGCGCAGGCTCCCCGAGCTGGGAAGCGCGCTGGGAAAAGGCATCCACGCCTTCAAAAAGGGCCTCGAGGGCCCCGATTCGCCGAACTCCAAGGACGTCTCCAAGTCCAACGACGAAACCCACAAGCCGTCATGATCCACGCACTCGCCGCACTCAGCCTTCTTTTGGGAATTCTTGGCCAGTCTGCATCCGCAGAACAGCCCTGCACATCCTGTGCGGTTTCCACGCCGGTTGGGACCCACTCGCTTAAATCTGCCCGGGGCGTTTCGGGTGCATGGTTTTACAAGTCCGAAAGCCTCCCTTCGAAGAACTGGGTGGGCATCCGCGCCGAGGGCCAACTTCCGCGCATCTCGCTGGATCCCAAGCGCTACTACTCGGCTGAGCAGGCCAAGAAGGCCCATGAACCGGACTACAAAGTGGGCCCCCTGGATCGCCCGAGCGTCTACTTGGGCGGCAGCATCGGCGGCGCCGAGGTGGATGCCGGCCTGAGCTGGGACCGAGTCTATGACGCCAAGGGGCATGCAGTCGTGCCCGAGCGCTTCGCGTTTAGGCCCTACTGGCGCATGCCGCCCAAGGCGGGCGCAAAAACGGAGTGGCACAACCCACCGGTCAAGAGTGCGGAGAACCTCTACTTTGAACCCGGCCAGGACATCCAGATGTCCATTGAAGTCGTGAGTCCCGCCGCAGCCAGGCCCATGCGCGTGGCCCTCTCCATCTGTGACACAGGCACCCCTGCCAGGCGCTGCTTTAAGACCCAGTTTAATCACCCCGGCGATCCACGAGCGGCCTCGAGCTTCAAGCGGGTCAACTCGATCGATCAGTTCACGATCCAGGGCGGCAAGCGTGTCGGATGTGAGGGCAAGCGGGTTGTCGCTACCCAGTCCCGTGCCACCGAAGCATCCTGGAGTTCAGTGACGCTTCTCGAACGGAAGCCCGGATCGGTGATTCCGCTCGAAGTCCCCATGACGGCCGAGCGCCAGCACACCTTGATCGGAAAAGAGTTTGGCAAGGAGCCCCTCCGCTCCAGCGTTCGAAGCTTGTTTAAAGACTCCCCCATCGACGCCAATGGGGGACTTCCCCGCCTGTCGATCATCCCAGCTGCAAGGTAGCGATTCCCAGGCAGTGTCCTGGACGACACCCCCCAACACAGACTTTGGCTCCATCTGCTCCTGACCGATACACTTAAGGGAACGGGTGAAGTGGCACGTGCGTAGAACAAAAACCCAATTGCCCGTGAGGGCATGGCTCGCTTTTGTGGTGCTTGCAGCACCGCTGGCAGGTTGCACCCTCGATCGCACGCCCTCCACACGAGTTTCGGTCTCACTCGATCTCAAGGCTCTCCAACGCGCGACCGCCTCCACGCCCGGCGTGTTGGCGCAAAAGCCCCCTCTCGCTGGCTTCAAGTGTCTGATCCTCCGAGCACGCGGGCCCGGCATCCAGACTCCGGGCGCGCCCGGAAAAAACTGCGATCCCATGCAGTGGGGCCTCTTTACTCCTCCCCAGTCCAATCCGCTCTTTGGCCAGAGCCCCGGTGTCGCCAACTCTGAGATCAGCTTTACGCTCCCCGTAAACGAGGGGGACGATCGCTTCGTGGAGCTCGTGGGCTACAACCCCCACGACGGCGGCGCCTGCGCCAGCTGGAACCAGCGCATCCTGCCCTCACGCCGCGATGAGTTCTTGCGCGACGCCTATGTCATTGCCACCTCGGGCAGGATCTCGGTTCGCGCAAGCCAGACCATCGAGCTGGAGTCGGTCTACGACTCTGCCAATACGGCACAACCCCGGGCCTGCGGGCCCTACCTCGTTCCGCAATCCGGAACCACGATCCCCAGGCGCATTGCCGATGCCGGGCAGACTGCCATCGACGCAGGTCTCTATTGTTCACATGATGGCGAGAGCGTGGCGCTCTCTTTCAACGGCTCAGCCGTAGGAAGCCCTACCACCTGCAGCAATGGCGGCATCGCAATCCTGCAAGTCCTGCTTGCCGCCAATACCCCGGCCGCAGATGGGCTTTACTTTTGGCAATTCCAGCACGGGGCTTTC
>CAZDSX010000079.1:0-7118 GCA_964508305.1 uncultured Bacteriovorax sp. | reverse complement strand
GGCATCGGCACCTTCCAGCCCAAGGACGAGAAGAACCAGGACTCGACCGAGCTCACCGGCGACATCAACTATCGCAAGATCGCCGAGTATGGCTCTGACTCGGATCCGCGAGCGTTCAATTTCGATGGCGAGTTCAATATCGCCAACCGCGGCGTGGTCGAGTTCGTCGAAATGCTCAAGCTCGACGTGGCCTTCTTGTACGACCTGCTCGGCGCTTCGCAGGAGCACAAGGTCAAGCCCAAGAAGTTCCCCCAGACCGACATCGACGAAGTGATCATCGGGCACACCAATGAACCCGAGTTCCGCAAGCTCCAGAACAACGAGTTCATGGAGGCCCTGCGTGACCGTACGGTCAAGATCGACGTGCCGTACATCACCAAGCTCAAGCAGGAGATCAAGATCTACGAGAAGGACTTCAACTCGAACAAGATCAAGGGCAAGCACATCGCTCCGCACACGATCGAGATGGCGGCGATGTGGGCGATCCTGACGCGACTCGAGCAGCCCAAGAAGGCGAATCTCTCGCTGCTCCAGAAGCTCAAGCTTTATGACGGCAAGACGCTCACGGGTTACACCGAGGACAACGTCAAGGAACTCCGCAAGGAGGCCATCCGTGAAGGCTTGGATGGCATCAGCCCGCGTTACATCCAGGACAAGATCAGCAACGCGCTGGTCAACGACAAGAACGGTGATATCGGCTGCGTGAATCCCTTCATGGTGATGAACGAGCTCGAGGGGGGCCTCAAGCACCACGCCCTGCTTGCAAGCGACGAAAAGCGCCGCGAGTTCCGCGAACTGCTGGCAGTCGTCAAGCAGGAGTACGAGGACATGGTGAAGAACGAGGTCCAGCGTGCGATCTCGGCGGATGAGGACGCGATCGCCAAGCTCTGCTCCAACTACATCGACAACGTCAAGGCCTACACCCAGCGCGAACGGGTCAAGAACAAGTACACGGGCCAGGACGAGGAGCCCGATGAGAGGCTGATGCGCTCGATCGAGGAAAAGATCGACATCGCCGACTCGCGCAAGGAGGACTTCCGCCGCGAGATCATGAATTACATCGGTGCGCTTGCGATCGAAGGTCGTACTTTCGATTACAAGACCAACGAGAGACTCCATAAGGCCCTCGAACTCAAGCTCTTCGAAGACCAGAAGGATACGATCAAGCTCACTTCCCTGATCTCGAACGTGGTCGATCGCTCCACGCAGGAGAAGATCGACGTGGTCAAGTCCCGCCTGATCAACAACTACGGGTACTGCGAAATCTGCTCGACTGACGTGCTGAATTTCGTGGCAAGCATCTTTGCCCGGGGAGACGTGAAGAAGCGGTGATGTACAACATCAAGCGAGATCATTCCCGTTTTCGGCAGATCGTTAAGGGGAAGATCAAGCAGGACCTCAAGAAGTACGTGACCCACGGCGAGATGATCGGCCGCAAGGGCAAGGACGCCGTTACGATCCCCATGCCCCAGATCGACATCCCGCGCTTTCGCTTTGGCGACAAGGAACAGGGCGGGGTCGGCCAGGGCGAGGGCAACGCGGGTGATCCCGTGCCCGGACAAGGCCAGCCCGGCGAAGGTCCCGGCGAGGGGCAGCAGGCCGGCAATGCGCCCGGAGAACACGGGCTCGAGGTGGACCTGACGCTGCAGGAGCTGGCCGAGATCCTCGGTGAACAGCTGGAGCTGCCCAAGATCGAGCCTCGAGGGCACAAGACGCTGAAGTCCAAGACCGAGAAGTACACCGGTATCGCGAGCCAGGGACCGAACTCGCTCCGGCACTTCAAGCGCACTTTCAAGGAAGCACTCAAGCGGCAGATTGCTTCAGGCACCTATAATCCTGACAAGCCCATCATCATCCCGACCAAGAAGGACATGCGCTTTAGGTCCTGGAAGACCGACGTCCGGCACGAGAACAATGCTGTTGTGATCTACATGATGGACGTTTCGGGTTCGATGGGTGACGAGCAGAAGGAGATCGTCCGGACGGAGACGTTCTGGATCGATACCTGGCTCAGGTCCCAGTACAAGGGGATCGAGACCCGCTACATCGTGCACGATGCCTCCGCCCGCGAGGTGGACGAGGACACTTTTTTCAGGACCCGTGAGAGCGGGGGAACCCTCATTTCTTCGGCCTACAAGCTTTGCCAAAAGATCATCGAGACGGAGTATCCGCCTTCGGATTGGAACATCTATCCCTTCCATTTTTCGGACGGTGACAACTGGTCAGGCGAAGATACCCGGCTTTGCATGGAGCTGCTCCAGAAGGAGCTCCTGCCCCGGATCAATGTTTTTTGTTACGGGCAGGTCGAGAGCCGCTACGGCTCGGGCCAGTTCTTCAAGGACCTCCGTGAACACTTCGGCGCGAACCATGAGGATGTGATCCTTTCCAAGATCGAGAACAAGGAGGGGATCCTCCAGTCGATCAAGGATTTCCTCGGAAAAGGGAAGTGAGGAGGCCGCATGTCCATCTCAGGCTTTGGTGACTCCAATCTTCCGGCAGACCTGGCGCGCATGCGCGACGAGATCCGCAAGCATGCGGACGGTTACGGCCTGGATCCCTTCGAAGTCATCTTCGAGATGGTGGATTCGGACCAGATCAACTCGCTTGCGGCGCTGGGGGGCTTTCCGGTCCGCTACCCGCACTGGCGCTTTGGGATGGACTACGACCAGTTCTCCAAGGGCTATGAGTGGGGACTTCAAAAGATCTACGAGATGGTGATCAATACCGATCCCTCCTACGCGTATCTCATGAAGTCCAATTCGTACGTCGACCAGAAGACGGTCATGGCGCACGTGTATGGACATGTGGACTTCTTCAAGAACAACCAATGGTTCAGCAAGACCAATCGCAAGATGCTCGACACGATGGCCAACCACGCCGTCCGCATCCGCGAGTACATGGATCTTTACGGCCAGGACAAGGTGGAGAATTTCATCGACCACTGCCTGGCGCTCGAGAACCTGATCGATCCCTTCCTGCCCTTCGTGGAGAACAAGTCGCGCAGGGAAGGCGAAGGCCACGGTGCGCCAGCGCCCGCCCAGGAGCCGGGCAAGTTCAAGGTGGACCGCTCCTACATGGACAAGTTCATCAATCCGCCGGACTTCGTGGCCGAACAGCGCAAGAAGATGGCCGAAAAGGCCAAGGTTTCACGCCGCAACCCTTCGGAGCCACAAAAGGATGTCCTGCTCTTCCTGCTTGAAAACGCCCCGCTTGAGGATTGGGAGCAGGAAGTGCTGCGGATTGTCCGAGACGAGGCGTATTACTTTGTCCCACAGGGACAGACCAAGATCATGAACGAGGGGTGGGCCAGTTACTGGCACTCCAAGATCCTGACCGAGAAGGCGCTCACGGACAGCGAAGTGATCGACTTTTGCGACCACAACGCCGGAGTGCTGGCGATGTCGCCCGGACGCATCAACCCCTATAAGATCGGGGTCGAGCTTTACCGTGAGATCGAGGATCGCTGGAACCGAGGCAAGTTCGGCAAGGAGTACGACGAGTGCGAGGACCTCCAGGCCAAGGCCAGGTGGGACAAGAAGCTTGGTCTTGGTCGAAAGAAGATTTTCGAGGTCAGGCGCGCGTACAATGACGTGACCTTCATTGACGAGTTCATGACCCAGGAGTTCTGCGAACGTCTCAAGCTTTATACGTACGCATTCAACAAGCGAACGAACCAGTATGAGATCGTGGACCGCGACCACCGCAAGGTGAAGGACAAGCTCCTCTTCCAGCTCTCGAACCTG
Source organism: uncultured Bacteriovorax sp. (assembly GCA_964508305.1). Taxonomy (GTDB): domain Bacteria; phylum Bdellovibrionota; class UBA1018; order UBA1018; family UBA1018; genus CAIOHW01. The sequence goes on along the minus strand of CAZDSX010000079.1, from coordinate 3,375 downwards.
GGCCAGCCCTTTGTCTATGTCATGGACGGGAACTTCCAGAACAAGGGAGAGCTCCTGCTCTGGCACAAGCACCAGGGGCTGGATCTCGATTTCAAGTGGGCGCGCGAGACGCTTCGCTCTCTTTCCGAGATCTGGCGCCGTCCGGTCAATGTCGAAACCGAGAGTGATGGCCAGAAGAAGCTCCTGACCTACGTCGACGGCGAGTTCAGCGAAAAGTTTGTCTAGGCACCCGCCTAGGTTTCCTGTGTGAGGGCCCGAAGCCAGCGTTGGGGGGGCTCCTGGGCCACCTTGCGTGCGGCGAGCCATCCAAGGACGGCTCCCATGGCGAGGAATCCGCCCATCACTGCCGCGGCCAGTCTCACGGATGGCAGCTCAATCGGGCTGTCGAAGAGGAAGCGAGACAGCACGCCGGCCAGCCCTGTCGCCAGCAGCATGCCCAAGCCCGCCGACGCAGACGCGAGTACGGCAAGTTCGCCCGTGACCGAGAGGAGCAGCGCTTGGCGGGGCATCCCGAGGAGCTTGAGCAGCTGGAGTTCGCCCATGCGTTCCCGGGCGCGGAGGCTTGCGACCGAAAAGACTGCCATCGCTCCTGCAATCGCGCTCAGCATGGCCATCAGGGCGAGCGCACGGCTGATCTGACCGAATCCCTCAAGGAGCGTCTTCATCACGCGCGTCACGTCGATCGTGGATATGTTGGGGAATGATTCGAAGAGCGAGCGCTGGATCTGCTCGCGGGCTTCGACCGGCATCGCTGGAAGTGAAGCCAGGTAGGTCTTGGGCGCATCCACGAGCGCTCGTGGCTCGAAGACGACAAAGAAGTTGGGCTGAAAGCTCGTCCAGCTGACCTGCCTGAGTCCCACGACCTCGGCGTCGATCGGCACGCCTTGGATGTCGAAGGAGAGGCGATCGCCGATCTTGAGCTTGAGGCGCTCGGCGAAGCGCTTTTCGAGGGTGACGGCCTCGGGCGACGAGGCTGGACGGGAAGTGGGCGCCTCGAAACCCCGACCTGCGATGAGGCGCTCGGAGGGACTGAGCCCACTACGGTAGGTCAGGTTGAAGCCCCTGTTCCTAAAGCGTGCTTCCCGTTCCTCTTCGCGCGTGGTCGGTGCGTCGGAGATTTTTTCGAAAGGGATCCCGTTGACCTGGAGCAGCCTGCCTCGAATGAGGGGAGTCACGAATTGAAGTTCACTACCCAGGGATTTAGCCCATTTTTGGGCGGTTTCGAGCTGCTCTTCCTGAATGTCGAAAAGGAAAAGGCTCGGGACGGGCCCAGCCTCCTGCGGATTGGAAATCTGCCTGCCCAGGCTCGACTCGAGGAGAGGCATGAGCGTGATGAGGAGCGCTCCCAGCGAGAAGGTGATCCAAAGCAGGAGCGTGCTCGAGCGAAGCCGGGCCAGGGCAAGCAGGCTGTTCCGTTGGGCGGCTGTTGCTGCAAGGAGTGCGGTCTTTTCCAGGAAGGCGAGGAAGGCCCCTCCGAGTCCCCAGAGGATCGCAACCGAAAGGAGCAGGCCTGCAAGAAAGATCGAGGCCACCCACCAGGAGTGGGCCACCCACCTGGCTGCAAGGAAGAGCGCGCCGATGAGGAGGATGGAATCCGTGGGCAGGAATCCAGGCTTTTGCGCGAGGATCTGGGGATTTTTGAGCAGCTCCATGAGGTTCTGCCGCTTGAGGAACCGGAGGGACGGGATCAGGGCCAGGGCAAGCGTTCCGAACGAGAGGATGAGCGCCTGTGCAACGGTTTGGAGGCTGAGTGATGTGGCAAGCGTGCCGCTCATGAGCAGGAACCGGGATAGAGCCGGAGCCCCGGTGGCCCACGCCAGCTGTGCAATGGCGATCGCAAGCACCGCAGAAGTGAATGAGAGCAGGGCTGCGGCCTTCCAGAGCGGCCGATCCGCCATCCACTGGGCGGGGGCGATCACGCGGTAGATCGCCCAGCTCTGGGCTCCCTGCTGCACGAGCCGGCGCAGCAGCCAGTAGCAGCCGAGAAAGGAGAGGAGGAGTCCGACGAGCGAAGTGAGTCCGAGGAAGTCACCGACGGACGACAGGAGGCGGCCCTCGTCCGCGGCCGCGTCCTCGGGGATCTGGACTTGGATGCCGGGATCGGTGAGGGATCGGTCCAGCTCGCGCGCCAACTGTTTGAGGAGACGCGGATCCGTGGCCTGTGGGAGCGCAAAAAGCTTCCGCGTGGTGAAGGTTGCGCCCGCCCTCAGGAGTCCGGTGGCGGGAAGTTCACTTCTGGGAATCACGACCTTGGGTGCGAGGTTTCCGCCGCGCAGGCTCCGGCTGGTGTCGTCGTTGATTTTGCCACCCCAGGTAAACTTCTTTTCACCAATCTGGAGGGTGGAAATCCCCGGCCGCAATCCCCAGCGAATCGCCAAAGTTGCATCGCCAAAGACGCAGGTCTGGCCTTCGGGGCACTGGGCCTCGAATTCGAGCCTTCCCACCAGAGGGTAGTTGGGCTCAACGGCGGTGAGCTCCACGAGCTGGGGTGTTTGCCCCGAGGTCGAGACCATCGAAAAAAGCTCAAGCACCTCGGTCTCCCTTGCCGCCCCTTCGAATGCGAGGGCCTTGCGAGCGCGAGTGAGTTCCTCTTCAGAAAGCCAGCGCCTCGAAGAGAGGGCAAGATCTGCTCCAAGCAGCTCGCGTGAGCGGCTCGAAAGGGATTGCTGGATGCTGCCTTCGAGCGTGGAGAGAAGGACAAAGGAAAGGATCCCGAGCGTCAGAGTCGCCAGCAGTGGCAGTGAGCTGCGGTTGAGTCCCAGCCTGAGCATGGCTAGTGGGGCCTGCCTTCACTCAGGGGTCCATCCTCCGAGAAGCACCCATCGGCCAACCGGAGCCTCCGATCGCAGAGCGCAGCCAGTGCTTCGTTGTGGGTCACGAGCACGAGGGCCCCGATCTCTCCCTTCTTTGGGAGCGAGAGCAGGAGCTCAAAGACCTGTTCTGCTGTTCGTGGATCGAGGTTTCCCGTCGGTTCGTCTGCAAGCAGCACCTCGGGCCTGGCGACCAATGCACGAGCGATGGCCACGCGCTGGCACTCTCCGCCGCTCAGCATCCGCGGAAAGTGATCGAGCCTGTCGGCGAGGCCCAATCCGGAGAGCTTTTCACGGGCCTGCCTGCGCGCTTCAGTCAGGGCGATGCCCTGGAGTTCAAGGGGCAAGCTCACGTTCTCGAGGGCAGTCAGGTGGGGAATGAGCAGGAACTGCTGGAAAATGAGGGCAATCTTACGCGGCCTGAGCGCCGAAAGTTCGCGCTCGGGCCGGTCGTGGATCGATTGGCCGGACCAGAGGACTTGGCCCGAAGTAGGTTTTTGAAGTCCTGCCATGAGCGAAAGCAGCGTGGACTTGCCGCTTCCTGAGGGGCCAAGGATCGCAAGTG
>CAZDSX010000078.1:0-7737 GCA_964508305.1 uncultured Bacteriovorax sp. | reverse complement strand
CAAGATCCTGGGCGATGAGTCGAGCTCCAGCTCCGGGATCACGTCGGACTCCGGATCCGGTGCTGGATCGGGTGCCGGTGGTGGCAGCCAAAGCTCGGCCGAGGCCACCAAGTTTGCAGCCATCATGGGCGGGGATTTTTCGGGCTGCGTTGATTTTACCGCAGCCTCGGGCGGCCAGACCCAGCTCTCCGGCCGGCTCCACTCCCGCGTCGATGCGACCAACCAAAAGATCTCGCTCTACTGGGACTTCTATGAATCCACCAACTGCTCGGGCTTTCGCACAATGCAGTTCGGATTTCCGAGCTTTCTGGCTTACGAAATCAAGCCCACGCAGGTCAGCGATACCTACCAGCTCGAGCTCAAGCTGAGTGGCGGCAGCCTTTCGAGCCTCGCGCTCCCGATTTCGAGCCTCTGGAACTTCAGCTTCAAATTCACCAACAGCGACACTGGAATTCAACTCTTGATGGATGGCGGACTTTTCCAAGCACCCTCAGGGTCCGAATTCGCAAACTTCAGGCGCTCAGGCTCCACGCTTATCATGGATTTTGGTAACCTGTTCACCAGCCAGGCACCTACCCTTCCGCAGGCCTCGCTTCAGCTTGCAGGTCAGCTCAACAATCCGGGGTACACCATTGGGGTCAACCTCGCCACCGGGCTCCTGGGCTTCACCACGGACTGCATCAACGACAACAATGTCCTGCAGGGAAGTGCCTGGATCCGGTATCGCTACCAGTTCTGGGGAGATAACCAGATCCAAAGGATGACCACAGGTTTTGCCAACCAGAGCGACTGCACGAGCGACCAGAGCCCGACGATGTTCAGCCATGCTGGAGGCGACCAATCGACGGCGTTCTCGAACGCTCCGCTGGAGACCTTGAGGCGCGACACAGCTTGGACGGTCAATAGCGGTACCGGTGTGCATTCAGTGAACTTTACCGTGGACCCTTCCGGCTTGGCAGATCCACTGACCCTCGCGGTCGACTCCAATGGCAATTTTACGATCGACGGAGTGGCCGTCAGCTCGTGGAGCTGGAAGTAAAGAGGGCCCACTAAACTCAGGCCCCCACCCCTCCCGGGCTGTGCTAAGGTCGGTCCCAAATGGACTCTTTCAACATCAATATCCAGCGCATGGCGCTGCAGATTGTCCCGTTCTTCATGGCTGTGATTTTCCACGAAGTGGCCCACGGCTGGGTCGCCAATCGCTGGGGCGACTCGACGGCCAAGGACTACGGGCGGCTCACGTTTAATCCCGTGCCCCACATGGACCTCATGGGCACGGTGATCCTGCCCATCATGATGATGTCGATGGGCACGGGCGTCCTCTTTGGCTGGGCCAAGCCCGTTCCAATTGATCCTTCGCGCTTCAAAAAATTCCGCCCCGGGCTCTTCTGGGTATCGGTCGCCGGGCCGCTGATGAACTTCATCCTCGCAGCCGTTTCGGCATTCGCATTTGCGCTGCTCAACAAGTACATGCCCGAGAACTTCTATCTCACCGAGCCGCTCACCGGGATGGCCTACATCTCCGTATCGCTCAATTTTTCGCTCGGGATCTTCAACCTGCTCCCCATTCCTCCGCTCGATGGCAGCAAGATCATCGAGAGCTTTTTGCCGTACAATGCGCTTCGCAAGTATGAGCAGTTTGCGCAGTACAGCTTTTGGATCCTGATGGCGCTGCTGCTCACCGGGGCACTCTCGATCCTAAGCGGCCCGATCCTGTTCTTTACCAAACTCTGCCTGGGCCTTGCCGTGATGGTCGTGGGCCTGCCCGTGGAGGCGATGCCACAATGAAGAAACAAGTCATGCTCTCGGCCGTCCAGCCCTCCTCGGGGCTGACGCTTGGCAACTACATCGGAGCGCTCCGCAACTGGGTGCGCTTCCAAAAAGATTACGAGTGCTGGTTTTTTGCCGTCAATCTCCACGCCATCACCGTGAGGCAGGACCCCAAGGAACTCCGCGAGCAAACCTACCGCGCAGTGGCGGCCTACCTCGCTGCCGGCATCGATCCTGCGCATGCCACCCTCTTTGTGCAGTCACAGGTTCCCCAGCACGCGGAGCTTGCGTGGCTGCTCAACTGCTACTCCTACATGGGTGAACTGCGGCGCATGACCCAGTTCAAGGACAAGTCGCAGAAGGCCGGAGAGAATATTCCCGTAGGTCTCTTCACCTACCCCGTCCTCATGGCAGCCGACATCCTGCTCTACGACACGGAACTCGTCCCCGTGGGTGCGGACCAAAAGCAGCACATTGAGCTCACGCGCGATATCGCGATCCGCATGAATAACGCCTACGGCGAGGACCTCTTCAAGGTACCCCAGCCCATGATCCCGCCCGTGGGTGCCAGGATCATGAGCCTTCAAGATCCGACTTCCAAAATGTCCAAGTCCGACCCCGATCCCAATGCTTCGGTCTTTTTGTCCGACTCCGATGATGTGATCCGTAAAAAGATCAAGCGCGCGGTCACGGACTCTGGCTCCGAGATCACCGACGACGACTCCAAGCCCGGGGTCAAAAACCTGCTCTCGATCCAGTCGGCGATCACCGGGACCTCGATTGCGCAGCTCGTGTCCCAGTACGCCGGAAAGCAGTACGGCCACCTCAAGGTGGATACGGCCGAGATCGTGGTCCAGGCCATCAGCCCGCTCCGGACCGAGGCCGAGCGCCTGTACAATGACCGCACGCACCTCGAGAGTCTGCTCGCCCAAGGGGCCGAAAAAGCCTGCAATAAGGCCAGCCAGACCCTCAAAAGGGCCTACGAGAGGATTGGGCTGCTCTGAGGGATCCGTTCCCTTTTGGTTGAGAGCCGCGTCAAGCTAGTAACCACTGGATTTGGCAATGACTCGAGAACAGCTCAACTACCCCTGCCCCAAGTGCCATGAGCAAAGCCTCGATCCGCTCGAGTGCACGCGCTGCGGGGTGATCTTTGCCAAGTTCCGCGAAGCTGAGATGAGGCCTTCGCGGATCACCGACACGGGCGCTACCAGCGGTCGTTTTGATGAGCTTCCCGTGGCCGTACGTGTGGCCCTGCTGCCCGCCCTCCTGGGATTGAGCTGGCTCCTGATCCAAGTGCCGCTCTTCCAGACCCTTGCTTGGACGTTTGGAAGCATTCCATTTCATGAGATCGGCCATGCCGTCTTTGCCTGGCTGGGAGGTCGAAAGGCGTTTCCGATCGGGGCAGTGGTCCCGTTTGCCTCCTTCACGACCTGGAGCAACGAACGAAGCTATCTGCTCGCCCTCATTTTCCAGGGTCTGGCCGGCTGGGGCACTCTTAAGCTCTGGCGCGGAGGGTTCGTCATGCCAGCGCTGGCGCTGGGTGCCTTCCTCCTGACCATGCTCCGCATGACTTACGTCATGCCCTTTGAGCAGACCGAAAAATACGCCATCCTGGGCGGAATCGTGGGTGAGTTTGCCGTCACGGGGACCGTGATCCTGCTGTTTTTCTACCGACTCCCCGAGCGCCTCAGGTGGGACTTTTTTCGATTCATCGCCCTCCCCCCGGCCTGCCTGGGCTTGGTATCTTCATTTAAAATGTGGGCAGCCATCTCGGCCGGAACTCAGCCACTCCCCCGAGGCTCCATGCTTGTAGGCCGAAGCGACAGCAATGGCGACATTGACCGGCTCATCAACCTGCATGGCTGGACGGAGACGGGACTCATCTCCTTTATGACCCAGCTCCGGTGGGCCGTGCTGGGTCTGATTGCCGCCCACTACCTCTACGGACTCGTCAGGCCCCACGACCATAACGCGCCGCGCTAGCCGCACCGTCAAAAAACCGACTCAAAAGCTTGCCTTGCCCCGGTCGTTCGTTATGATGCCCGCACGATGCATCGCGTACCGATCACGATCCGGTTGGAAAGCTTCGAAGGGCCACTGGACCTCCTGCTGTACCTGATCCAGTCCCATGAGCTCGATATCTCTAAGGTTTCGATCGGAAAGATCACCGATCAGTACCTTGCCTACGTCAAGTTGATGCAGGAGCTCAACTTCGACATCGCCAGCGACTTCCTCGTCATGGCGGCCACCCTCCTCCACTGGAAGAGCAAGGCCCTTCTCCCGCAGGAAAAGGACCCCAACGCCGAAGCCGGCGCCGAGGACGGACTCCCCCTTTCGCAGGAAGACCTGCTGCGCCAGCTCATGGAGCTCGAGCGCTTCCGCCGCATGGGCGAAGACCTCGCCCAGTGCCCCAAGCTTGGCGAAGACGTCTTCACGCGCCCCAACCGCAAGCCTCCGGTCGGTAAGCGCTGGCGCGAGATGGACATCACGCAGCTCGCGATGTCCTACCAGGACAGCATCGTGCGCGCGCGCAAGCGTTCCACGATCCTCAAAAAGGAAACCGTTTCGATCACCAGCAAGATCGAACACTTCAAGCAGCGCCTCAAGATGGGCAAGCTCACGGCGCTCCAAGAACTCCTCGACCTCGGTGAAAAGACCGAAGTCGTCGTGACCTTCCTCGCCTCGCTCGAACTTTCGCGTCTCAAGAAACTCAAACTTCACCAGAACGAGACCTATGCTCCAATTTATCTCGAACTTATGGAAAGCCTGGAAAACTTCGATACGAAGCTTGCTTCGGGCTTCGACTCCATCACCGACCAGGTCCAGGCCGAACTTGGCCTCGCGTCGGGACCCGATCTCGGGGCCGGTGCAGGAGCTGAATCCGGTGCATCCGGTGTTTCTGCAGGAAGCGACTCTGCCGCAAGCACCCTCGCCGGAGGAGATGCAGGCAGCACCGATCGAGATGCCGCCGCTGCCCCAGCCGGAACTGTCCATGGAATTGATCTCGCCACCCACGATTTCTTTGGAGCCGCAGATCGAGCCCGAGCCGAAGCTGATGCTTCCAGACTTGGAGCCGGCGCTTCGGATGTTCCAGTGGAACTCCTTGCAGAAGGAGATCGCCAGCATGGACATCGTGATGGCCGAAGAGGCGACAGCCTCGATACCGACGGAAACACCGATTCTTGAACTCAGTGCACACGACGAAAGGCCCTGCCTCATGAGCGCACCGAAAGACACGAACAACATCGAATCCGCAGCCGGCGAGTGGCTCCCTGACACCACTCTCGAAACGTCCACGACTCTCGAAGCCGCAACGCTCGCCCCTGAAACGGTCGAAGCCCCGCGCGTGACCGGTCCCGTGACCTTTGTCATGGATCCCTACGGCATCAACACGCTTGAGATCTCGGACGCCCAAAACCAAGACCACGTGAACATCGATGATGAAGAGATCCTCGAAGAGGAATCTGAAGAAGAGATCGCCGAGAACAACGACGACTCCGAAAAAGAAGCCGAAACCGAGGCCGAAGAAGCTCCTCTCGAATTCGTGACCGTGGCCGAAACCGACGCCCAGCTCGATCGCCTCTCGCAGGCCATTGCAGCCGACGAAGTCGCCATCGCAGCCGAAACCCAGGAAATCGAAGCCCAGCTCGCAGCCGAGCAGGCCAAGCTCCTGGCTGACCAGATTGCCGAAGATGAGGCCCTGGCCAAGGCCATGGCCGAAGAAGCCGAAGAGATCGATCCCGAGCTCCTCGCAGCCCTTCCCCATCGCGACGCCAACGGCAACCTCGACCTCCAGGAAATGTGCTCCTGCATCCAGGCGCTCCTGTTCATGCTCGACAAGCCCGTGTCGGCCAAGAAGCTCCAGGACCTCCTGACCATCCCGTCGGCCTCGCAGGCCGAACAGCAAAAGAAGATCGAAGCAGCCGCCGAAGAAGGCACCGACACTTCTGAACTTGAAGCAGCCCTCGAGGCCGAGCTCGAAGCCAGCAAGCCGGATTTCTCGCTTATTCAAGAAGCGCTGACTGCCCTCAAGCAGGAATACTCGCGTTCGTTCCACGGCTTTGAGCTCGTGGAAGTTGCTGGTGGCTACCAGTTCCGCACCAAGCCCGGACGCGCAGCACTGGCCAAGAAGCTCGCCAAGATCCAGACCCAGCGGCTCTCGAGCGGCGCCATGGAAACGCTCGCGATCGTGGCCTACAAGCAGCCCGTCCTCAAGGAAGACATCGACAAGGTTCGCGGCGTGGATTCCTCGCACTTCATCCGCGGCCTCATGGACAAGAAGCTCATCGCCATCTCCGGCCGCTCGGATCTTCCGGGCCGCCCGATGCTCTACACGACGACCCAGGCCTTCCTTGAGCTCTTTGGACTCAAGGACCTCTCGGCCATGCCGCCGCTTGCAGAGCTCGAACAGATGGTTCCGACCTCGCAGTCGGATCGTGGCGAAGACCCGCGCGTCCTGAAGATGCGGACGCTCGTTGCCGAAATGAACTCGGACAAGACGCGGCTCGACTACAATCCCCGCGAGGACGAAGTGATCCTCAAGGACATCCGCGATCGCGTCTCGCAGATCCCGACTTCCACCCCCTACCTCGACGAGCAAAAGGCCATTGAGAAGGCCGTGGCGCTTGCCAAGGCCGAGGGGCGCGAAATTCCGGAAGACCTGACGCTTTTGCTCCGAAAGCCTGAGCCGGTTGTGGTACAGGCCTCCGAGACCGGCGCCTCGGAATAAGTCCGGGCGCCACCAGCATCAGCAGTAATTCAAGCGCGCCGTGAGGGCGCCCTTTTAGGAGTACACACCCATGGCAAAAGAACGCGTCCAAAAGATCCTCGCCAAGGCGGGGATTGCATCCCGTCGCAAGGCGGAAGAACTCATCACCCTCGGTGAAGTCACCATCAATGGTCAGGTGGCCAAGCTCGGCGACCAGGCCGAATGGGGCGTCGATGCCGTCAAGGTGGGCGGAAAGCTCATCACCGCGACCGAACAGCCCGTCTACATCGCGTTCTACAAGCCCAAGAATGTCATCTGTGCGATGGAAGACCCGCAGGGTCGCCCGGCGCTTGCCCCGTACTTCGTCCGTGTCCTGGCCCGCATCTACCCGATCGGCCGCCTGGACTTCACTTCCGAGGGCCTCGTGCTCCTCACCAACGACGGCGCGATCACCGAAAAGATCGCCAAGTCGCGCGACCTCGTTCGCGTCTACTCTGTCAAGGTCAAGGGCAACACCGACGCCGAGATGCTCAAGCGCATCCAGCGAGGCATGAAGGGCGAACAGGGCGAAATCCGCCCTGAAGTGGCCCGCATCGAAGAGAAGCTCGAGAACAAGACCAAGATCCAGGTCGTGCTGCGCGGGTCGCAGTCGGCTGACCTGCGCCATCTGTTCGAAACCCGCGGCTTTTTGGTCGAGCGCATGATGCGCACGGCAATCGGCCAGGTCACGCTCCACGGCATGAAGCCCGGCGAATATCGCCGTCTGGAAGCTTCGCAGTTCAAAGCCATCATCGAGCAGCCGGAGCTCGGACTTCGCGAGATCAAGAGCGACGTGGAGAAGGACGCCGCCGATGCACAGCGCAGAGATGATCGCGCCGCCCGGCGCGAAGCCGTAGTCGAAGTCGAATCCGCCTCGACGGGTGCACGCCGTCGCGTGAGCTCCGGAATTGGCAAGAAGACCGGCAAGACCGTCTTCCAGGCCAAGAAGTTCTACATGGACGAAGCCGGCGGCGAAGACCGTCCTGCGCGCAAGCCGAGCTTTGGAGACCGCAAACCCGCATTTGGAGACCGTAAGCCTCGCGGCAGCTTCGGCGATAAGCCGTCGTTTGGAAGTCCGAAACCGCGTGGCGGTTTCGGTGGCGGCGACCGCAAGGGCGCTTTTGGCGACCGTAAGCCTCGCGGCAGCTTCGGCGACAAGCCAAGCTTTGGCGACCGTAAGCCTCGCGGCAGCTTCGGCGACAAGCCAAGCTTTGGCGACC
>CAZDSX010000077.1:0-7797 GCA_964508305.1 uncultured Bacteriovorax sp. | reverse complement strand
AGACTTCTCTTGCCGAGGTGATCCTGCCCGAATCCACGCGTGCCGACCTCCGCGCTCTTTGCGCTGAATACAAAAGACGAGTCCAGGCCGGACGCCCCATCAAGATGGCTTTTTACTTCGAGGGCCCTCCCGGAACCGGAAAGACCATCACGGCCGAGGCCATTGCAAAGGAGCTTGGACTCAAGGTCCTGAGGCTTGCGGTGGGACAGGGAAGGTCCGACACGCTCCACACCTTGGTGGGGTTTTATTCGGCACGCTCCAAGTCGGGGAATGCGCTCATGCTCTTTGATGAGGCAGACTCCATGCTTTCGGCCAACCGTTTTACGGGGGCCAGTGACTCCTGGGCCAAGATGGCGTTTGAGCACTTTGAGGGGGTTGCGATCTTTACGAGCAACCACGCCATCAGCCGCGCCATGGAGCGCCGAATGACCTACACGGTCAAGTTCAAGAACCCCGGGTCCGAGGCGCGCGCCATCGTTTACGCTCAGGAAATCCGCCGGGCCTGCGAGGAGGCGGGGATCACTGAGCAGCCCTCGAGTGAGGAGATCAAAAAGCTTGCCGACCGATTCAGCCTTTCGGGAGGCTTTGTGTCTTCGGCATTGCTCCTTGCGGTAGCCCACTCCGATCCAGGCACACTCAAGATGTCGGCGATCGAAAAGGCCTTCGCCCAGCGCGAGCAGGAGCTTGGGGATGATCGCGGGGATTCGCCCCGAAAACCCAAGGTGCGCCTCGAGGACGTCAAGCTCACCCCGCGCAATCGCCGCGAGATTGACCAGTTCATCCGGTACGCCGAGAGGCTTGCAGACAAGCCCGAGGGCCTGCCGCCTGGAGCGACGATTCTTTTTTCTGGCCCACCCGGAACCGGCAAGACGATCACGGCCGAGGCCATTGCCTCAGCACTTCAAAAGCCATTCAAGCGGATCTCTCCCAGCTCCCTGCTCTCCAAGTACGTGGGCGAAACGGAGCAGAAAATCCGCGAGGTCTTTGATGAAGCCAGCGAAGAAGGCCAAGTGCTGATGATCGACGAGGCCGAAGGGCTTTTTGCCGATCGCGCGGGTGCCCATCGAAGCTGGGAGGTGACCCAGGCCAATGAGCTCCTCCAGCAGGTGGAGTCTTTTAAGGGAGTGCTCATCATCGCCACCAACCATTCGGAGAGGATGGACCCTGCGTTTGCGCGGCGGTTCATCTTCAAGGTGCGCTTTGATCCACCGGGGCTTGAGACGAGGATGGAACTCTGGAACCTGTGGCGAGAGCGCTTGGGAGTCGAGGAGGGGGTCATTTTAAAGCTTGCTTCAAGCTTTGAGCTCACGGGCGGCGAGATCCGAAACGTCTGCGCCAAGGCTCTGGCGCGCGAGGCGGTGTCCCTCGAGGAGCTAGCAGAGTCCTGTGAGCAGGAGATTGCCATTCGCACGGGTCGCGAGATCCGGAAAATGGGAATCTAAATGTCAGTGCCGACACATCCCGGAGGGTATGGGTTTGGACTAGAATAGGAGTGTTGTGCGTTTGCGGTTTGGATTGAACTTGGATGGGGCTTGCTGGCCCGGTGAGCTTGCGGGTCGTGCGGCCGTGCTGGGTGAACGCACCGTCGGTGAGCGCGGGCTCCTTCAAATCCTGGAGACCCACACCGGCCTCAAGGGCCCAGAGTTGACCGCAACCCGGCGGTGCCTCCAATACCTGAGTGCTCTGAGAAGTGTGAATCAGGCGGCCCGTTTTTTTTCTTCCTCCCTTAAGGAGGATCCACTCGGCGTGGCGAGGGACCTGCTTGCGTTGCGTAACGAGCTGCGCATGGCAGGGTGGGACGGAAAGGCGGTAAACGGCGTCGCCAAGCTCGAGGACTTGGCCGAAGTAGAGCAGGTTGCCGTACTGCGGACTGAGCTTCCAGACCGGATCCTTGCACTGATTGCCCTGCTCGAAGACTGGAGGTCCCGCAAGCGTTCCCTTCCAGTCGTGGAGATTGAGCTTCTCGACCCCATCTCTGGATTCGAGCCCCTGTGGCAGAGGCTCCTCACGACGCTTCAGTCGTCTGGGGTTCGCTTGATCGAGCAAGCCAATGGCTCGATCGAGGCACCAAGAATTTCAGCCCAAGGTGACGTCCGCGTCCTTCGCTCCCGGGACCCCTGGGCGGCAGCCGACTGGGTTTCGACCTATTTGTCCCAAAAATCAGACGAGGACCTCAAGCAAACCGTCCTGATCGTTCCAGATGCCAGTGCCCCCATACTCGCGCGGGCACTCCGGTCGAGGGGCGTTCCGTTCGGCGCCACATTGGACCAAGCTTCCGCTTCACGCCCTTCCGTGCAGTTGGCGTTGGCTTCGTTGCAGCTGGCATTCGTTCCGAGAAATCCCTTTGCTGCGAAGGCGCTCCTCCTTCAGCCGGAGACGCCGGTCTGGGGTGGGCTCAAGCGCAGGCTGCTTGGCGCCTTGGATCGGAGTCCGGCCATTGGAGGTCTTGCATGGGGGGAGGCGATCGGAAGATATGTCGAATCCCAAGAGGAGTTTGCGACGGACGAAGATCCCGCGCGCTCGCTCGAAGATGTCCGTAAGCGACTGGGTTGGTTTTTTGGTCCGGAGGCAAAGTCTGGAGGCTCCAACCGGATCACCGGTTTGACAGCAGGTGAGGTCGTTGAAGGGCTTGCCGAACTCAAGGGCTGGCTCTCACTGACCGGCGAACGCTTGAATAGTTCCTCGTATAAGGCCGCGTCAGCGCTGATCTCTGAGTTTTGCTCCTGCCTGCAGGTGCTGGCCGAGTCACCCGAAAGCCGCTTTCCAGAGGATGAGCTCATTCGTCTCTTTGTAGATGTCGCCGGGTCGGGTGTCCCCGGAGTCTTTGAGCCCGATGAGGCGGGTGGGCCCGCAGTAGTTTCTTCACCCGAGAAGATCCTCGCCCCGTGCGGTGAGGTGATTTGGTGGGACTTTACCTCGGCTTCGGCCGGAGTGGACCGGGAGAGAATGTGGCTTGCATCAGAGATCGCTGCGATGCGCGAGGCGGGGATCAGGCTTCAAGACCCACAAAAAAAAGAGGAGCTCCGGCAGCGCCACTGGCTGCGTCCGGTCCTGGCCAGTGGGGCATCCATGCTGGCAGTGGTTCCTGGCGTTGATGCGTCGGGTGAGCCCCAGTTCGCCCACCCGGTGCTGGATTACCTTCTTCCAAGCACAAAAAAAGAACGCGATGCCATTGGCTACGCCATCACCATCGATCCGCGGCAGGATACGCCGGCCACGCAAAAGTTTTTTGGACTGCTTGGGGTCTCAGGGGTCCAGAAGGTTGTCCAGGCATGGCCTGAGGCCACCCGTCCCACTCAGCAGTGGCAAATTCCACCGGCTTCCGTGGAGCCGCGCGAGAGTTACTCCTATAGCTCGCTTGAAAAGCTCCTGGGTTGTTCACTCGCCTACGTACTGGATTACCACGCGGGGCTTGAGGATCACGAGCGCTCGGGTCTCGACGAAGGAGGGCTGCTCGCCGGCAAGGTCGCCCATGCTGTTTTTGAAAGGATCTTCGTCAAGGGGGCACCTCCCCTGGCCCAGCAGGTTTCGGATCAATTCGAGCCCATCTGGAGTGCGGTACTCTTGCAGAACGCACAACACCTTCTGCTGGACTCCCAGGGGCTGGAGCGCCAGCAGCTCAGGGAGAGGGTCCTGTCGTCGGCCCAGGAGTATGCCGCATTCCTGAGGGATAATGCGCTAGAGGTGATGGGGTCCGAGCAGGAGATCGAGGGCACGGTTCAGGGCCGAATTCCCCTGACGGGCCGGATGGACCAGCTTCTTTCAAAGGATGGCCGGCCAGTCATGGTGGTCGACTTGAAGTGGGGGGGCAGGGCCGACCGCAGGCTCGAGCTTGAAGGGGGTTCGTCCCTGCAGCTGGCGCTTTATGCGGAGGTCGCCAAGCATGGCACTGAGCCGCTCCAGATCGGCTACTTCATCATCAAGGATGCACAGATGTTGGTGTTGAATGCCGAGTACCGGCGTTCTGTTGCCGTATTGGGTCGACCCGTGTCACTCACGGTGGCGAGTGCGGTGAGTCGGTTTGATGGGCAACTGGCCTCGATTGCTCGAGGTGAACTCGAGGCGCCCGGTCTTCTGCCGCCAGAGGCGCTCCAGACGGAGTGGCTACCTCCCTGTCATTTCTGCTCGTACTCATCCATCTGCGGAAAGCGGTGGGGATTACAGTCGGACGGCGCATCTGACGAGGAGGGCGAAGAATGAGTCAGCTCCTCTCAAAGATCACCTTCATCTCGGCCGGCGCGGGGAGCGGCAAGACCACGGCGCTTTCGAGTGAATTGGCAAAACGCCTTGCCGAGGCCCGTTTCGATCCAAAGTCCGTGGCTGCGGTGACCTTCTCCAGGCACGCCGCAGGCGAACTCGTTGAGCGGGTCAGGCAGCGACTGATCGAGGAAGGAAAGCCCGAGCTCGCCCATGCCATGGATTCTGCCAAGATCGGTACGATTCATTCCGTCTGCGCCCGGATCCTGCGTGAGTATTGCTATGAGGAGGGCGTGGGACCCACCCAGGGCGTACTTGCCGAGGAGCAAGCCACCTCGCTCTTCCGGTCGGCCGTCTCATCGCGCGAGGACGACGCGATTTGGTCAACGATCTATTCTTGTGCCGGGAGCCTTGGAGTCGAGGCCGCTCGTATCAGTGGGGATGTGGAGCGGCTGGCGAGCCTCGCCCGTGAAAACGGGTTGAGCGCAGACGGAATCCGTCAATCCCTGCCCGAGAGCGAAAAGGAGCTGTCACTCGTCCTTGGAAAAACCACAAGTGATGACCTATTGGCCGCGCTGCTCCCCCACCTGGAGGCTTTCGTTCGTGATCTTCCCGATCCCCAGGGCCAGCCAAACGACACGGTGGCTGGACACGAGACCGCAAGGCGCATGATTGCCAGGATTCAGGAGAGGGGGACTGGAGTGGCGGCGCTTTCCTGGGGAGAGTGGCTCTCACTGTCCAAATTCAAGCTTGGGGCCGATCATCGCGAGTATGCCGAGGCAATTCAAGGAGCGGCGGGTCGATACGTAGAGTCTCCCGAGTTTCAGCAGATAGCACTGAGGCTGCTCCGTGCCGTCCATGAGGCTGCGGCCCTGGGAATGCAGAGATATGCCGATGCCAAGCGCCGGCTCGGGATGATCGACTATCTCGACATGGAGCAAAAGCTCCTCGCACTTTTGGATCGACCCGACGTTCAAGCGCGGGTGGCCGAGGAAGTCAGGCTCCTGTTTGTTGATGAGTGCCAGGACACGAGTCCGATCCAGCTTGCAATCTTCATGAAGCTTGCACGCCACTGCGTGGAGACGGTCTGGGTGGGTGACCCAAAACAGAGCATCTATGGCTTTCGTGGAGCAGATCTGGAGCTCAGCCAAGAAGTGATTCGGCAGGTCCCTGCCTCCCAACTCAAGGTCCTTGATCGCAACTTCCGCTCGCGCAAGGCCATCGTGGATTTTACCTCTGAGCTCTTTGCGGCTGCTTTCGCAAAGGACGGACTTCCCCGTGAGCAGGTTGTCTTGACCGCTGACCAGGATCGGCCAAGCGGGCTCAGTGCCATTCAGCTCTGGGACCCCCCTGGTGGCAGGAGTGTCCTCGAGAAAGCCACCCGAATTGCCGCACGTGTGGTGGAGATCCTGGGCAGGGGGCATTTGATTACTGATCGCCACAGCGGACTTGAGCGGCCACTCCGGGCCTCCGACATTGCGATCCTCTGCCGCAAGAACTCCCACTTTGCAGCCTTTCGTAGTGCCTTCGCCCGACATGGCGTGGGAGTCACCTGCAAGCTGGGTTCGATTTCCGACCTTCCAGAGGTTGCTGTCGCGCTGGCCGCCTATCGCTATGCAGTGGATGCCCATGACCGTGTGGCGGCTGCAGAACTTGCACTCCATCTGGGTGGCGATCGGGCCAAGTGGATGGCAGGCGTCATGGCCGGCCATCCAACCGATGACTGGCACCCGGTGCTTTCGGGCCTGACAGCCCTTCGCTTGCGCGCGCGCGAGCTATCGCCTTCTGAGTTACTCGATGTGGCGATCGACCTCTCGGGCCTCAAGGATCATTTGATGGGCGTGGTGCAGGGTGAAGAGCGGGCATCCACACTGGGGCTCCTCGGGATCGCGGCGCGCGAATACGAAGAAATATGCGTTCAGTCGGGCCAGCCCTCCACCCATGTGGGACTACTGGCGCATCTCGCTTCACAGACCCCCTCGGGGGAGAGTGAGACGCTCTCTGGCTCAGTTCGCCTGATGACCTACCACGGCTCCAAGGGGCTTGAGTGGCCCATGGTGGTGCTCTTTGGCTTGATGGACAAGTCGCGCAGAAACCTCATCTTTTCACCGCGCGTGGTCGCCTCGGAGCAGACCACTCTCGAAGAGCCGCTTCGCGGGAGATCCGTTCGCTACCTTCCTTTTCTGTTTGGGCGAAGCAACAGCAAGCCGCCGCCCATCCTTGAGGCACGCATCTCGGGGCTGGATTCCGAGCGAAAGCTCCTGGCTGCGCAGGAGTCCGGTGATCGTCGACTCCTCTATGTCGGAATGACTCGCGCAAGGGACTCACTCGTACTCCTCGGCAAGCGGGATGCGACGCTGGCTGAGCGGTTTTTTGGAGCGGTAACGGGAGCAGCCACCACTCCATCCAATACCGAACGACTGGGCTTCCCCCGTGGGCAGGGCACAGAGTTGAAGATCGGCGCCAAAACTTTTGAGTGCTCAAGACTCACCTGTCCGGAGGTGGATCTTCCTGAGCAGGACCTGACAGAGAGGAGGCTTATACTCCCGGTGCCCCGGTCGAGGGTACCATCGGACAAGTCTCATCGCGCCAGGCAGGCGCCAAGCAGCCTCTCAGAGGTCCCCGGTGCGTTGAGTGCGGGGGAAATCCAAGTCATTGGAAAATACTTCTCAGTTCCCAGCGGTATCGACGGAGTCACACTGGGCGATTGTATCCATGTCTTTCTTGGAAGCGATGACCCCGGCTTGGATCGCTCCTTCCGTTTAAGCCACGCCCAGGGAGTCCTTGACCGTTGGTCCATGTCTCAGGCGCTCAAGCCAGAGGATCTAGTGGAGATGTCAGACCGGCTATCGGGATTTAGCTCAAGGCTCTTTCAGGGGGGCCGGATCCACCGAGAGCTTCCGATGGCTTTTCTAAGTGGAGTGACCGAGATCTCTGGGATCATGGATTATTTGATCGTGGGAGAGAGAGAGATTGCGATCGTAGATCATAAATCGAGCTATCTGCATAACGAGCAGGTCGACTCACTGATCACCCGCTACTCGGGCCAGCTCCTCGCTTATCGCCAGGCAGTATTGGCCAGCGACTGGGCCAAAGGGCGCACCGTAAGCCTGTGGCTGCATCTCCCGGTGGCTGCGAAGATGGTGAGGGTGATCCCAGGCCCCTGACCCCACCTGTCAGCCTGGCCCCGTAGTATGGAATTCATGAAGGATTCCAAACCCGAAACCGAGTTTTTCAAACAATACACAGCCCTCCTGTTCGGGAGCCGCGAGCGGATCTGGGCAGACCCCGAGCTTTCGGCAGCCTACTCACCGGAGATGAGGCTGACTCTGGCCTACATCACGGGAGGGGGCCTCCTGCCTCTGGGCCTGCTCCTCGATCTTTGGGCCCGCGATGAGTGGACCACTTCCTGCGATGGCTGCCAGGGCAAGGTCCTGATCCATCGAATGGGTGGGAGCCCTCTTTCAGGAAACAACAAATTTCGCGGTGTTTGCCTGGGCTGCAGTCAGGTGGTGGAGAGTTCAGTGAGGCCGTTCGCGCAAGTGAGCCTCGAGCCCGTGGCCGAGCTTCGCAAAAAATGGAATGTCGACGAGGACTTTG
>CAZDSX010000076.1:0-7832 GCA_964508305.1 uncultured Bacteriovorax sp. | reverse complement strand
AGATGGATCACGCGGTCCTTGTCGAGGATGAGGGTGAGCCTGCCGGCACCGACTTCGATCAAGTCCCCTTCGGCGAGTGCCAGACCCTGACGGGCCTGTTTGCCGTTGATCTCGGCCTTGCCCTGCACAAACGCCACCATCCCTGCCGCAGCAGGAGCGTCCGCGGCCCAGGCCTCAAAAGCCAGGAGCGCGCTAAGGCTGGTAGCGAACAAAAAGAGCAGCTTCGATTTTCTGGAAATCATAATCCTCCAGGTTGGAATTGTTCTTCTGCCAATTGCCGTCGATGCCCAGGCGCCATTTTGAGCTCAGCCCTCGGTGGAGCGAAAGCCTGGCATCAAGCCACAGGTCCTTTCGAGCCGTCGTGGCACCCGAGTAAATCCTCTCCGAGGGCTGGCTCGCAAATTCAACCGACCACACGCCCTTTCGGGTGCTCCAGTTGAGCAGCAGCGGCGCCGTGACCGCGTACCCCTGGTAGCTCGTGCCCGCGGCCTGTAGCCTGAGGCCCATGAGTCCTAGCGAAAATTGGAACTGCCCCGAACGACGATCGATGGAGGTCGCAAATCCGGCACTGAGTCCACTTCGATCTTCGGTGTCATCGCCGGCATAGCCCGAGCCGTACCCCGTGTACTGGAGCACGCCCTGCAGGCTCTGGCTCCAAACACGTCCCAGACTTCGCCTCACCCCCGAGCGCGCATCGAGCGAGTAGAGGTAAAGCTGCAGTCCATCGAGATTGATGAAGTTGCCTTGGGCCTGCACGGAGTGGGACCAGAGATTGCGGACATAGGGATCGGCCGGGACCTCCTGGCGTCCCCAGGCCACGCTCGGTGTGAGCGAATTGTAGTAGCGCGCCTCGGCCGTGACGTACTGGCGGTAGGTCGTGGCAATCCTCCAACTGTGGGCGCGCACGCTGTCCTGGTCGATGCGATTGGCCTGCACGGCGATATCCGAATAGAGCGAACCCAGCTCCGAGCTCGAAAGCGAGTTGGCGGTTGGGTCCGAGATGAATGCGTAATTGGTGTCCTGCCCTGCGGCTGCCTGCGCCTGGAAGAACCAGCGCCGCTGGATCGGACCCGGTGCAGGCCAGCCATCGACGCAGCCCCGGACTTCGGCCAGATGGTGCTGGGCCTCGCCAAGCCATTGACGGTACTCAGGGAAGGCTTCGAGACTCTTGAGCGATTGCGAGGCCTCATCGCGGCGCTTGAGGTCACACAGGAGCTGGGCCCGGAGTGAACTCCACATGACGCGCTCCGGAGTCGACCACTTGCGGGAGTCGATGGAGGCAAAGGCGAGCTCCATCTGGAGGAGGCCCTCGGCCCCCTGTGACTGGTTGAACAGGATCCTCGAGAGCCGCGCCCTTGCATTGGGGTCATCTGCATCGATCTTGAGGTGCTCCCTGAGGAGTGCCTCGGCCAGCACGGGATCACCCATCTCAAGGGCGAGATCCGAGCGCACTGCAATGATCTCGCGGTCGGTCTCGTTTCCCGCGCCCTCGCCCGCAGATGCGCTGGCGCCGCAGAGCAGCAGGACGGCGCTCACCATAAGGAGTCTCATGGCTGTAGGAGAGCACGGCCGCCAAGCTTTTGTCGTCCCTTTTTTGGGCAAAAGCCTTCAAATCCGGCCCCAAAGGCACCGATCAGGACCAATGAGTTATGGAATTGGATCGCTCCAAATTGAACCGCCTGATCGACCGCCTGGGCCAGCTGAGGGTTTCTCAGTCTGGGCTCACTCAAGACCATGAGGACCTCCTCCTGGAGGCGCACGAGCTCGCCATTTCAATTGGAGAGGTTCCTGTGGCCCCTCTTTTTGAGTCCGTCTCGCGCGCTGCCGGCGGCAGTTCCGCTGAATTCATCGCCCGGGGTGGCCGGCTCGAAGTCAACTCCGCCCTTCTCGAAGCCCTCTCCCCACACGTGCTCTCGTGGTTCGAATCAGTGCTCCAGGCCGGAAGCCGCATGGTCGTGATGCAGGCCAATCGCACGGACGACACCACCCGCTTCACCCTCATGTCCGACACGCCTGCCCCTGTCGTTGGGCTGAGCTCTGCCGTCCGCGCCATCGGAGGCACCATCGAGATCCGGAGCAAGGATGGAGAAGGCATGGGAATCGTGATCTCGGTTCCCACCCCAAGTCCGGTGATGTCCGCATTTTTTGTCCGGGTCGGAGACCGCGCCTACGCACTCCCCTCGTGCAAGCTTGCAGAGGTCATGGAAGCTTCGCGTTTGAAGATCCACACAAGCACCGGGGTCGGGCGCATGATCCGGCACCGTGGAGAAATCCTGCCGCTGCTTTCGGTCGAGGAGCGGCTCCTGGGTGCCACGCCCAGGCAGCTTCCTGCAGGCGAAACAGCGCTGGCCGGAGTGGTGGTGCAAAGCAGGGGTCGCAAGTTCTGCTTTCCGGTCGACGAAATCCTCGGCCGCGGAACCATCCTGCTCAAGCCGGTGGGTCCCGAGATCAGCGGTATCCCCGGAATCCTGGGAGCCACCCTCCTGCCGGAGGGAGAGTCTGCATTGGTGATCGATCTGGGTGCGCTGGTCCCCCGAGCGCAAGACCAAGGGAGGGCCGATGTCGCAGCCTGAATCCAAGCGCTACCTCGTATTCACTTTGAACGGCGAGTTCTTCGGAGTCCCCCTCATGCAGGTCAAGCAGGTGGTGAAGAACCCCCGCGTCTGCCCGGTTCCCCACACCCTGGGTTCCTTCAAGGGCGTGATCCAGTGCAGGGATCGTGAAGGCACCCGGATGGTGAGCGTCGTGAACCTCTCCAGCCTCCTCGGCATCCCTGTCGCCTCGGCAGGTGGGCCGGAAGAAAACGGGATCGCCCTGATCCTTGAATACGGAGACCGCCTCATCGGTGCGATGGTCGATGACCTCCAAAAAGTCGAGCAGTACGACGACTCCCTCATCCAACGGGATGTCCAGATCGAAACCCTGATTCCGCCGGGCAAGCTCCTGGGGATTGCGAGTGACGGGGACCACTTGGTCCAGATCATTGACCTGGCCGCAATTCTTTCAGACCGGAACTTTGCAGTCCAAAAACCCTCTCGGGAGGCAGCATGAAGAAATTCGCCGCAACCAGTATCCAGTTCGCAGCCGCTCTGGGCGTGATTCTCATGGTCAACTCAAGCTCCAAGGGCCTGACGGCATCCCGTAAAGGCTCTGAAAAGGGCCAGGCCCTCCAATCGCTCACCCAGGAAGCCACGATCCAGTACAAGGATTCGGTCACGGCGATTCGAGGCTATCTGCTCGATCCGATGGTCAAATCGGAGTGGGAGCGCCAGAACAAATCCGGCCTGGCCGCACTTCAGGGATTCAAGGCGGCCAAGACCACCTCAGGCAATTCGGTCCTGAACTCACTGATCGATGAATGGGTGGGCACTTTTGAAAAGTCCGAGCCGCTCCGCGCGGAGCTTGCCGACATGGTCGGGCAAAACCACTTCAAGGATGCCCAGAAGTACTTCTTTGCCACCTACATCCCGGCCACCCAGAAGCTCGAGGAGCTGGCAGAAAAAATCCGGATCCAGGCGGGAATGGAGGCCAAGCTCCAGGCCGACCTGCATGCCTCTGCCACGCAGGCCGGAGGCCGAAGACTCGTCTTTTCGATCACCGCCCTATTGATGGCGGCAGTGGCGGCAAGCTTCTTTCTATCCAGTTCGTCTAAGCCCATTGCCTCGGGGAGCTCCGTGCTCTCGGAGATCGCCTCCCGGATGAAGATGGTCTCCTTCAATGCTTCGATCGAAACGGCCCGCGCAGGAATCGAGGGTCGAGGGTTTGCCATCGTGACGGAGGAGATCCTCCGCATCTCGCAGGAGCTTCAGACGATGGCCGGCACTCCAACCCAGATGCTGCCCCCTGCCCACGGGGAGCTTCGCGCGCAGCTCGAAGCGCTCTCGCTTGAGGTCCAGTCTCTCCGACAGGCCCAGGCTCAGGTCCCCACTCCAGCGGCCCCCACCCCGCCCCAGATGCCGCCCCAACTCAAGGTGGTCTCACCGGGTCCGACCCCACCAGTCTTCAAGGGTCCCAAAAAGCCTCAGGATAACGAAGAGTTAAACTGGAAGGTTGGCTAACTCACAAGCCCTTGTCGCAGTACGTCATCTTTGGTAGCAGGTGCTCCCATAAAAGGAGTTCCCATGCGCACCATCCTCACCGCATCCCTGGTCCTTGCATCCCTGGCCTCACAGGCCGCACTGGCTCACCCCCCCCGCTGCCGCACTTCATGCTGGTATGACCGCTACGGCTTCCGCACCTGCCGCACGGTTTGCAATGACCACGGTCATCCGCACCATCCGGGACACCCCGGCCATGGCCACGGCCACGGCAATGACCTCTCCGAACTCTCCAGCATCAGCGCGCTCCTGCTCTCCACCTCGGCCATCGACAATGCCGACCAGAAGCAGGTGCTGCTCGTCAACGTGACCGAAGACGCAGCCAACTACCTGGAGACCGGCCGCATGACGGGCCTCCTGCCCCAGATGCTGCAGCTGGCTCGCGAAGAAGCCGCAAAAACTGCCGGCCTGGAAGCAGCGCAAAAGCTCTCCAATGACGAGCTCGTGGTCGCCCTGCTCGAATCAGCCGAAAAGCTCCTCAAGTCCGAGTAAGCCGGCTCGCTCCAGTTCCAAGGCGCATGTGGTATCCATTCCACATGCGCCTTTTTCATTCCTTTCCTGCATTCGCCAAGACCCCTGCGCACACTCGCGCGGCCCTGCTCGAAAAAATCGCTGCTTCGATCGAAGCCGACCCAGCTTCCTGGGCCGAGCTGATCTGTGCCGAAGTCCATAAGCCCATCCGCGCAGCCGAACTCGAAGTCACCCGCGCGATCCAGGTTTTCCGCTGGGCGGCTGCCGAATGCGTGCGCGATGGCGGAAGCATCATCCGGCTCGACGCGATGCCCACCCCGACTCCGCCTTCCGGCGCCGGCATGGGCATCACCCGGCGATTCGCGCGGGGCGTGGTAATGGGAATCACTCCCTTCAACTTTCCGCTCAACCTCGTGGCCCACAAGGTTGCCCCGGCGCTTGCGACAGGCTGTCCAATCCTGATCAAGCCCTCTCCTTTTGCGGTCAAGACCGCCCAAAAGCTCTGCTCACTCATCGAATCCCTCCATCCCGGGATCGTCGAATGCGCTTCAGTCTCGGATACCGAAGCGGCCGCGCTCACCCAGTCCCCGGAGATCGTAACCGTCTCGTTCACCGGTTCGGCTGCGGTGGGCTGGAAAGTCCGCGAACAGGCTTCTCGAAAAGCCGTCGTCCTTGAGCTGGGGGGAAATGCGTGGGCGATCTGCGGAGAGGACGTTGCCCCCGAGAGGATTCCCGAGATTGCCGGACGCATCGTGCGCGGTGCCTTTGGCTACGCAGGCCAGAGCTGCATCTCGGTTCAAAACATCGCCCTGCCCCGCGCACACTCGTCAGCCTGGATGCAGGCTCTCACCACAGCCACCGAAGCGACGGCATTTGGGGATCCGCTGGATCCTCGTGTGGTGTGCGGGCCGGTGATCCATGAGCAGGCGTTTCGCCGCATCGAATCTGCAGTCGCCGGCCGCAAGGTCCTCGCGCGCTCCAAGAATCAAATCGGAAACGCCCCACACTTGCTGGCCCCCCAGCTTTTGGAGCTCTCGGACTGGGATGCAGACGTCGTCCGCGAAGAAATATTCGGACCCGTGGCCAATGTCTGGATCTACGACAACCTCGAGGAGGCAGTGACCCGGATCAATTCGAGCCGATATGGGCTCCAGTGTGGCCTGTTCACCGATCACTGGCCCACGATCCATCGGCTCTACGAGGCGCTCCAAGTCGGCGGCCTGGTCGTCAATGATGTCCCCACGACGCGCTACGACCACCAGCCTTACGGGGGCGTCAAAGAGAGTGGTATTGGACGCGAGGGCATCCGCGCCGCGATGGACGAATATACGGAACCGCGCTTTTTGGCCCTCTAAAGGCTCGCTTGACGCAGTCGCTCGCGAAAACGCAACTTCGCGCAACTTTTGAACCCAATTTCGGCATCCGCTCGGACTTCTCAGCACCGCCGAAGAAGCTCACGTCGCAGGCCCGAAAACTTTCTAAAAACCGTTTCAAAAGTTGCGGAAAGTTGCGCGTCAACTTTACATTGAAGGCATGAAAAACCTTCGCGCCGCCCTCTTGTTTGCAGCCGCATTGATCGCCATCCAGCCCGCCCGCGCCACGGACGCACCGCTGGCAATGCAGAAGTACAAGGACGTGCAGGCGATCCTTAAAAAGCTCGCGACCGAGCACCCGGAAAACGCGCAGATGTTCGATCTGGGAACCTCCGACAACGGCGCGATGATCCAGGGCCTCAAGATCGGCAACGGCCCCATTCGAAATCTGGTCGTGGCCACCCATCATGGCAACGAGTACGGCTCCACTGAAGTCGCGCTCGCCTTTGCCGCCGACCTCTCTATCCGCCCGATCAATGGACAGACGCTCTTTGTGATCCCCGTACTCAATACGTCGGGATACGACTCTCGCAACCGCTACGAAACGGCCAAGGGCCGGAGCTGGGACCCGAACCGCAACTACCCAGGTCCTTGCGGCACCGAAGGACCTTTCACGCTTGCCTCCACGAAGGCACTGGCCCAGTTCATTGACCGCGAAAACATCGTGGTGAGCTCCACGCTGCACACTTACTTTCCTGCCGTGGTCTATCCCTGGGGCCTGAGCTCACGCGACCTGTCGACGCCCTACGATTCGGATTATCAAAAGCTCGTCGCAGCAGCGACGATCGAGAGCAAGTACCAGACGGGCAATTCGACCGAAGTCGTATACGCGGCTGACGGTACCTACGAAGACTACGCCTACTGGAAGCACGGCATCTGGTCACTGCTCTTCGAGCTGGGCTTCAGCCATAATCCAAGCCAAGAACAGATCCGCGAAATGATCCGCGTGAATCTGCCGGGACTTCGCCGCATGTTCGAGATGGCGCCCACCACGCGGGCTCCCGATCACGGCTTCAAGGGCAAGTGCGACACCCGCCTCAGGGCACTCGACCTGCACAACGAGTGAGGCAGATCCTGACGTATCCCCGGAGCTTTTGACTCTCAGGGTCCGTCGTCCCCATCCCTTCAAGCAGGGTCTGGTCACTCACCCAGTAGGGTTCGTACCACTCGCGGTCAGGATCCATGACAAGCACTCGTCGCAGCTTTGAATCGTAGGCGGCGATGGGCGAGATGTGCCCTGCCGTCGAGTCATCAGTGAAGACCTTCTGGTCAAAGTTGGCGAGGATGAAGTCGGTTACCGACTTCTCGTTTTCCTCGAGGTCCTTTTGCAACTGCGCCAGTGAGGTCCTGAACTTGGGATCGAGCCTGACGGCCACGGCCTGCGCCTCGGGAAACCCGTTCCGTCGAAACGCCGCCTGGGCAAACTCAGCAAGAAGATCCAGCGTGACTCCTCGCACACCGCTCAAACCCAGCGTGGGAGCCACGCGTTTTTTCCACTCGCCCCCCATCTGCTTGAGGAGCGCCTCCTGGAGGATCACCTTGTCCTCGGAGGTCTTGGACAGCGAAGCGCGCGCGGCATTCAGCGCCATCGTGACGGAAGCCACCGAACAGGCGGCTCCGTTGAACTGGGGTACGTAGAATCCTGCCATCGCCCAATAGTCGGGAGCAGCCGCACCGGATCTAAAGTACTCGGGCGCCTGCGAGAGCGGCACCGCGCGGGGCGCGCCCTGCGGTCCGTACTTGGGCGCGGCATGGAGCGGGACCGTCAGGAGCAGGGCCGCAAAAAACGCAGGATGAACTCTCATGGCCGCAACTTATAGCGTCTTGAGGAACTCAATCAACTCAAGCTTCTGCTCCCGGGTGAGCTTGTGTCCCTTGGCATGGCCTTCAT
>CAZDSX010000075.1:0-8059 GCA_964508305.1 uncultured Bacteriovorax sp. | reverse complement strand
CCCTTGCCGTGGACTCCCTCCCCAAGGATTCGAACCGCGCCAACATCGATGGCGGCGATACCCTACCCGTTCTCCAGGCCGGCCTTGCCGGCACCTGCGTGAACTGGAAGGGCGATCCGCAGGCGCTCCAGGACTGGCTCAAGACTGCGGGTAATCGCGCGGCCTATTCATCGACCCAGATTCCGGCCCTCCGGGAGGATGAACAGCTCCTTAAAAAACTCGAGGACCCGGCTTATTGCGCCGCCCTCGCCAAAGAGGGCTCCGACCCGGAACTCCTCAAGGCCAACTGCCTCCACCGGATTGACTTCCGAAGCAAGGCGCTGGCCGACAACAAGATCAAGATCTCCTCCGAATGCATGGATATGGCCCGGCAGGGAGGTGCCACGCCTGAGGCCATTTCCCGCCTGAAGCAAGATCTCTATGCCATCCTCGATGCGGGCGGCTTCACACCCCTGACCCCCGTCAAGATGATCCGCGAAGCAGTCGCCTGTTCGCCCGAAAACAGAATCGAGATTCCCGAGCCCAAGCCCACGCCCAAGACCCATGAGTTTAATGTGCGTGACAAGTCAGGTCGCGAGGCCTGGTTGAACGAATACTTCTCCAAGCACCAGCAGCCGCTTGAGATCGACTTCTGCGCAAAGCTGCTCGACAGGGGACAGGGCCGGGACTACAAATTCGTCGGATTCAGCCGAGAAAACTGCGGCATGCATGCAGCGCTGATCATCGGCAGGCGCAAGACCTTCTTTGGACGCTGCCAGTACCTGATCCGCAACTCCTGGGGCAAACGCTGTGACCGCTACAGCTTTGACTGGGATTGCGAAAACGGAAACATCTGGGTCGACGAAGAGACCCTGGCCCCCAACACCTTTGCAACCACCTGGCTCGAAAACTGAGGCCTTAGCGAGTATCCAGCAAGAGCTTCCGGCCCAGCGCCTTGCCGGGAACCCGCGAGTGCTTGAGTCCTGGCTTGGCGCCGGACTGTGAAAGCGGGCCCTGGGCACGCGGGAGTGCCGGATGGAGCGGGATCTTGCCTTGAACAGGCTTGGCCCCGCGCTGGCGATCACGGTATTGGCTTTGGCGATACTCCATGAGGATCTTCTTGTGCTCGGGCTTCTGCGGCTGCAGGAGCGCCTGCTGGATCTTGCGATCCTTCCAGTCCTTGGCAACAAAAAGCGGCGTGCCGGTCATGGGATCGATGCCCGTCCAGTACATGGCGGTGGCCAAAGTCATCGGAGTCGGGATGAAGGCCTGCACTTGCTGAAGGTTCCAGCCGCGCTCGGACAAGTAGCCGTGGATCTTCTCCATCTTTTCGTGCGTCGTCCCCGGAAAGCCGGAGATGAAATACGGCACCAAATACTGCTCCTTACCGGCCTCGGCTGAGATCTTATCGAAGTAGCTCACGAACTCGTCGAAGTTCTTGAGGCCCGGCTTCTTCATCAGATGCAGCACTTCTTCATCGAGATGCTCAGGCGCAACCTTGAGCTGGCCCCCCACGTGATGCGTGATGAGCTCGCGCATGTATTCTTGCCCTGCCTTCTCATCTGCAATGGAGAGGTCGTAGCGAAGTCCTGAGGAAATGCGGATCTGCTTGATGCCCGGGATCTTGCGCGCCTTTTTGAGGAGGTTGACGCTCGGGGTGTGGTCCTTGTGCAGGTGCGGACAGACTTTGGGATGCACGCAGGAGAGCTTGCGGCACTTGCTCTGGACTTCCTTACTCTTGCACCGGAGCTGGTACATGTTGGCCGTAGGGCCGCCGATGTCACTCACCTGCCCCTTGAAGCCCGGGACCTGATTGAGGTCTTCGATTTCTTTGAGGAGCGAGCCTTCAGATCTCGATTGGACGATACGGCCCTGGTGCAGCGTGATCGCGCAAAAAGAGCAGCCGCCAAAGCAGCCGCGTGTTGAATTGACCGAGAAACGGATCATATCAGCCGCAGGAATGCGCTCCTTGTAAGAAGGATGCTGTTCCTTGGTGAAAGGCATCTCGTAGACCGAGTCCAGTTCTTCGGTCGAAAGCGGGAGTGCGGGGGGATTGATCACCACGGCCTTGGAGCCGTGGTACTGCACGAGCCGCCTGCCGTTGTAGGGGCTTGCCTCGTACTCAATGAAGTAAGCCGCCTTGGCAAACTTGCGCTTGTCGTCGCGGACTTCATCAAACGAAGGAAGCGTGAGCCGGCCTTCAAGCCCGCGGGCGTGGTCCTTGGTCGTCAAAAACGCAATCCCGCGCTGGGTCTTGATCGCATCGAGAGCAGCCTGCACTGGCGCTTCCTTGGTCGAGAGCTTTTCGCCACCGAGGGCTGCTTCGGCCTTTTTAAATTCTTCGACAATGACCTGCACCGTGCGCTCACCCATCCCAAACACGAGGAGGTCGGCCTTGATCTCGGTCATGATCGAAGGACGGATGCGGTTTTGCCAGTAGTCGTAGTGAGCGAGTCTCCTGAGCGAGGCTTCCACTCCACCTACGATCACCGGGGTGTCGGGGTGGGCCTTGCGAGCAAGCTCCGAGTACACGATCGAAGCGTAGTCAGGGCGATTGCCGCCCTTTCCGCCTTCGCTGTACTGGTCGTCGGTACGCGGCTTTTTGTTGGCCGTGTAATTGTTGATCATGCTGTCCACGGTGCCGGAGCTCACTCCAATAAAGAGCCGTGGCCGGCCCATGCGCTTGAAGTCAGCAAGAGCTTCAGCTTCATTCCGCCACTTGGGTTGCGAGACAATGCCCACCCTGAGACCCAGTTTTTCGAGCCATCTTCCGAGGCAGGGAATTCCAAAGGTGGGATGATCGACATACGCATCTCCATTGATGAGCAGCACATCGAGCTCGCTCCAGCCACGCCACTGCATCTCGTCGCGCGTCGTGGGCAGGAAGCGCTTGGTCGCCTCGCGGTAGACCGTCTTGTTGTTGATGGGGCTCGAGTTCATGTCGCTTTTCCCTGATTTTTTAAGGAGTTGCGCGGCGACCCTACCCTTGCTGGCGCGTTGCGTCAACTCCCCACTAAGACTTGCCTAACCCCTCAAAATTGCAACGGTTTGTTCGCAAAAATGATTCCTCGGGACCCAATTCATCGGGTATAGGTTCGACTCCGTCCGTCATCGAAAGGCATTCCCATGAAGGTTCTCCGTACACTGCCCCCCGCGCTCGCCCTGCTCCTGAACGCACCGTCTCAGGCCGCACTTCCGCCAGACGCTCTAAAAATGCTCGACTCGATTCCAGGCCGGAAGCTCGAAGTGGGCTTCGTCCTCGCCAAGGCGGCCGAGAGCTCAGACAGCTTTCGCGCAGCCAAGAGCTCGCTCCTCACTACCGAAGTGGCCAGACTCCAGGCCGAATCCGCGCTCGCCTGGCGCCCTTTTGCCAAGTTCAACAAACTCAAGGATGAGCGCGAGGCCGGCAACGCCTTCAGCCCCAACCGGATCGAGACCCAGAGCTTCAGCCTCGGTGTGGCCACGGCATTCCAGAGCGGCACCAAGGTGCAGGCTGAAGTCTCGCATGGGAGCAACCTCATTGCGCTCGGGATCGGCCAGACCTTCGATTACTACGAGACCAAGGGAACACTGAGCCTGAGCCAGAGCCTGCTTGCCGACTCCTTCGGACAGTCTTCAAGGGCACTCCAGCGCTCGGCCTCAAAGGCGTCAGAGGCACAGGCCCTGACGGCTCGGGAGTCGCTGGAGGATTGGGCCCTCTCGCTCATCCGCCTGTACTACGGTGCATGGCTTGCGCAGGCCCAAAGCCAGGCCGCGATCGAGAGCTTTGGTCGCAAACAGCGGCTGCGTGAACTCCTCGAGATCCAAAACAGGCGCGGAACTGCCGAGCGACCTGACCTGCTCCAAACCGAAAATGCCTACGCAGCCACCCAAAGCCAGAAGGAGCAGGCCCAGCTCCGTCTCCAGGACCAGTGGCGCGATCTCATCACCGCACTCAAACTCAATCCCGAGTGGACCCAGATCAATGCACTGGAGATCCCGATCGCTCTCGACGAGCCACATAAAAAGGCCCTCGAACTTTGCGGTACCGAGCAAAAGCTCACTCCCGCTCCCGAAAGCCTCCAGCTTCGTCGGGCGGCCCTGCTTGCCGAAGCGGCCCAGGACTCCGAGACGCGGGCAAGCGCCCTTGTTCGCCCCGATCTCCAATTCCAGGCCCAGCTCTTTGCCAACGGAATCGATTCGCTGGCTTCACAGAGCATCGCGGATTTCAGGGCCCTCGACCGCACGGGCTACGCCCTCGGCGTCTCGCTCAGTTTCCCCATCGGACTAACTGCAGAAAAAGCGGAAGCCCTGAGTTCCATGGCCAACTGGGTGCGCGCCGATGCCGCCCACTCCATTGCTCGCGACATGAACCAGACCCAGTGGACGAGCCGCTGCCTGGATCTCTTCAGGCTCAATCGCTCTGCCGAGAGTTTCAGGCGCAACTCCAAGCTCCAGCACGAGCGCGCCGAGCTCGAGGAGCGGCGCTTCAAGCTGGGCCGGGGTTCCACCTTCCAGGTGATCCAGGCAGGCGACGACGCCACCCAGGCCGAGCTCGTCCTCGATTCCATCGAAGCGGAACTCCGGACCGCTGCCTGGCAGATCCTTCGAGCCGCCAACCAGATGCCCCTTCCTGAGGTTGCAAAAACACTATGAACTCCCTCATCGCCTTCTTCGCCCGCAAACGCCTGTTCGGCGACATCCTCTCCGTCGTCGTGATTGTCGTCGGAATTGGTGCCACCTTCCTCGTTCGGCGCGAAACATTCCCGAACGTCAACTTCGACATCCTGACGGTCACTACGGTATTTCCGGGGGCCTCCCCGGACGAGGTCGAAAAGCTCATCATCAACCCGCTTGAGCAGGACCTCAAGGAAGTCGACGGCATCAAGAAGGTCCTCTCCTACGCCCTCGAAAGCCGGGGAGCCATCACGCTATTTTTGGACCCGGACCAGACAACCGAGACCAAGGCCAAGGATGACGTTCAGGCCGTGCTTGATCGCTTCACTGCGCCCGGAGGTTCGGAGCGCCCCGAGGTCCAGGCCATCAACAGCAAGCTCACTCCCATCATTGAAGTCACCCTCTCGGGCGACATGCCTGATCTTGAACTCCGTCGCCTTGCCCGTGACCTCGAAGATGAGCTGGAAACCGTGAGCGGAGTTGCCCGGATCGTTCCTGCCGGGATGCGCGACGAAGAAATCCGAGTCGAGGCCGACCCCAAGAAGCTCGCCTTTTATCGGATCTCGCTCGACGAGATGATCCGCGCACTCCAGGCGCAAAACGTCGCGATTCCCGCGGGCAGCATTGAAGCGCGCTCGCTCTCGATTCAAGACGAGGAAAAAATCGTCCGCACGGTCGGTGATTTCAAGTCGCCAAAGGATGTCGCCGAGACTGTCATCCGCTCCAATGAACTGGGGCAGGCCATCCGCGTACGTGACGTGGCCATCGTGACCCCGGGCCTCGCCAAGGCCAAAGTCGTCTCCCGCGCCCTTGGACTCCCCGGCCTGTCCCTCACCGTGCTCAAGAAGGAAAAATCCGACGCGATCACCGTTGTCCAAAAGCTCAAGGCCAAGGTCGATGCCCTCCGTCCGCGCCTCGACCCCCGGCTCAAGATCAGCTACATCAACGATTTTTCCAAGTTCGTCGAACGGCGAATCGGGGTCCTCTCGGGCAACCTCTACCTGGGACTGGTGCTCGTGCTGATCATGCTGGCATTGATCCTTGAAATTCGGGTGGCACTCCTCGTCTCCCTCGGCATCCCATTTGCCTTCCTGGGCACGATGGCAATCTTCAACAACTGGGGCTACTCACTGAACCTCGTATCCCTGATCGGGTTCATCATCGTATCGGGCATGCTCGTCGACGATGCGATCGTCGTCACCGACAACGCCGTCCGCCTCATGGAGGAGGGCAAGGATCCCGAGACCGCCGCCATCCAGGGCACGCAGGAAATCTGGCCTGCCGTCACCGCCTCGGTCCTCACGACCGTGCTGGCCTTTGCGCCCATGCTCTTCATGAGCGGGATTTTTGGCAAGTTCATCAAGGAAATCCCATTGGGCGTGATCCTCGCACTGCTGATCAGCCTCTTCGAGGCCTTTTTCATCCTACCGGGACACATCGCGAGCTACATCCGCGTTGACCTCAAGAATCGATACCAGTCCAACTCCACTGGGATGCGCCAGAAGCTGGGCCAGGTGGCAAAATATTGGGACGAAGTCGTCACGCCCGGTTACAAGCGCACCCTTGCTCGAGTGGTCAAGCGCCGCTACCAGATCGCCGCAGCGATGGTGGTGCTGTTTTTCGGATCCATCGTACTTGCGACCAAGGGGATGCGTTTTGTCCTGTTTCCGCAGGACGGAATCGAGAACTTTTTCATCCGCGTGGATGCCCCCACGGGGGCATCCCTGGAGCAGACCGAGTCCCTCATCAAGCCCATCGAGCAGATCGTGGCCAAGCTCCCCGAAAGCGAGCTCGACAGCTTCCTGACCAAGGTGGGCATCCAGCAGCAGGATCCCAATGATCCAACCACCCGGCGTGGAACCGAGTACGCCCAGATCGCGGTCTTCCTGACTCCACAGAGCAAGCGTGCGCGCGACGTCAATGATGTGATCGAACAGCTTCGCACCCAGATCGGAAAGCCCGAAGGAATCCAAAAGATCGCCTTTACCCGAGTCAACCCGGGCCCTCCCGTGGGCAAGGCAGTGAGCCTGAGCGTGCGTGCAAAGACTTACGAGCAGATCATGCCGGCTGTAGCCGGACTCAAGAAGATCCTGGGCGAGATGAAGGGGGTCCGTGACATTGAAGACTCCTATATCCTCGGCAAAAAGGAAGTGGTCCTGCGCGTCGACTCCCCTGAGGCCGTGGCAGCGGGCCTCTCGGTCGCCCAGATCGGACAGACCGTACGCGCAGCCTTTGATGGTGTCGTGGCCACGACCATCAAGAGCCTCGGCGATGAAATCGATGTCCGCGTCTCGCTGGATGAAAAGTCCCGCAAGGATGCGGCTACACTGGGCCAGATCCTGATTCCCAATCCTCGCGGAGCGCTGATCCCGCTCTCGAGGGTCACCCGCTCGGAGTCGGCGCAGAACCTGGCCACCCACCAGCACGAAGGAAACCAGCGGCAGATCCGGGTGACGGCCGACGTGGACCCCTCGCAAACCAGCTCCATTGAGGTCAATGGGACGCTCAAAAAAATGATGGACGAGCTCAATGGCCGGTACCCGGGCGTCTCGATCCAGTTTGGCGGTGAAGATGAGGACACCCAGGAGAGCTTCAAGTCCCTGGGACGCGCATTCATTGTTGCGTTCCTCGGCATCTTCTTGGTGCTCGTCATGACTTTCGGCAAGCTTCTGCAGCCGCTGCTTGTCATGCTCACGATCCCGATGGGGATCGTGTCGGTCATCTTGACATTCTTTGTGCACGGCAAGCCGCTTGGCTTCTTTTCGATGTTGGGAATCATCGCGCTCGCGGGCGTGATCGTGAATAACGCCATCGTCTTCATCGATTTCGTCAACCAGCGAAGAAACGAAGGCTCCACGCGCGACAAGAGCATCATCGAGGCGGCAGGCGTTCGATTTAGGCCGATCTTCCTGACGACCGCGACCACGGTGGCGGGACTCCTCCCCACGGCCTACGGCATCGGCGGCTCGGACGAGTTCGTCAAGCCGATTGCCCTGGCGCTCGGCTGGGGACTTGCTTTCGGTAGCGTGCTGACGGCATTCATCTTCCCGGCAGCCGTCGCGATCGTCGACGACATCGAGGTCTGGTTCGAGAGGAAGGCCTCGAAAAAACGGACTGCCTGATCATTCCCTGCGCAGGTGATCGGCAAGCTCGTTGGTCGTCCCGGCCTCTCGCGGGAACTTCTCCGCCATGAGTGCCCCGATCCGCCGGATGCCGCTCTCGAGGGCGGGAGCAATGCCGCGCACGTGGATCTCCTGCATCATCCGGTCGAGCTCCTGTTTCCAGTAGCCCTCGGGTACTGCGGCATGGATGCCACGATCGGCAATGATCTCTGCACGGTGCTCAAAGAGGCTCACCAGGAGCAGGACACCGCAGCGATCCTGAGTGTTCATCACTCCGTGCTCCGTGAACTCCGCAAGCGCCC
>CAZDSX010000074.1:0-8196 GCA_964508305.1 uncultured Bacteriovorax sp. | reverse complement strand
GATGGATGGCGGCTACCGCGGCTGGGTCGAGGCCGGGCTTCCCACCGAGAAGTGATCCTCACTTGAACGAAAACTGATTGTGGCACTCCGAGCAGCTGCGGTTGAGCAGCAGCGAGTGATCCGGCACGCCCCCGCCCGGCGTCACAGCCAGGGCTGCCGAACGATGGCAGTCGATACAGCGCGACTGAGTCCCCTTGTAAATGCCGCGATCATGGCAGGAGGCACAATCCAGCGTGCGATGGATCCCTCGAAGCGGAAAGTTCGACATCGAGTGGATGAAGTGCGGATTTTCCCAGAACTGCTGGCGATGGCAGTCCCCGCAGTTGGGCAGGGTTCCCGCATGGATGTCATCCTTCTGGTGGCAGACCGTGCATGCCTGGCTCATGCCCGCAAGCTGCTTGCCGTCCTTGTGGCACTCGGCGCACTCCAGGCTGTAGTGGACCCCGGAGAGCGAGAAGCCCTTATGGAAGTCCTTGCTCTGCTTCCAAGTCTGCTCGGTATGGCATTCCGAGCACTTTGAGCCGTAATTTCCATCGTGGACATCCTTGTGGCAGGCAGCGCAGTCACGCGTGAAAGCCTGCGGAATCCTGAACACATGCATCCGGGTCCTCGAGGGATCAGGGAACTTCTGGGCCGTCGGCACATGGCATTTGGAACATTGAACTTCCTGGTGCTTGCCCTTGAGCTTGAAGGCGGACTGGTTGTGATCGAAGTCCAGCCGCCGGGTGAAATTGTCGGTGGTGTGGCAGGCCGTACAGGAACGATTCGAAAACTCGCCATGGAACTGCCCCAGGTGGACGTTCGCATGGCAATCCACGCAATACTTCTCGACTGAATGCGCAAAGATGAATTTGGACTTTGGCCTGGGAGGACGGACATCCAGCATCTCACCCGTCGGGACATGGCAGTCCTCGCACTTGGCCTGCTTGTGCTTGCCCGTGATCGCAAAGTCCGTGCTCGAATGGTCGAACGGAAGGCGCTTCTTGAAGTCCGTCGTCGTATGGCAGGCAGCGCATGACTGGTCGGAGAACTTCGACTTGAACTGGCCGACATGGATGTTGTCATGACAATCGATGCAGAAGCCCTTTTCGGCATTCGGGAACTTGAAGACCTGCTTGTCCCCCACCACGTGGCAGGCGTTGCAGGAGGTCTTTGCGTGCTTTCCGGTGAGCTTGAACCGCGTGGACTTGTCATGGTCGAAGGTGGCCTTGTCCTTCTTGAAGACCTTCCAACCCTCATCAACATGGCACTCGGTACAGCGCTTTGCCAGGAGCTCCCTGCTGAAGCTCTTGAGGTGCGGGCTCTTGTGGCAGTTCTCACAGGTCTTTTCGGCAAGCCGCGGCCAGTGGTAGACACGGAGCTTGGCCACTCCGCGCTCGACCTTGGACGGAACATGGCAGGCCTCGCATTTGACGCCCACATGCTTTCCACCAATTTCAAATCGGGTATCGACCGAGTGGTTGAAGTTCTTCGAAGGCTTCCAGGCTCGCTCGGTGTGGCAGGATGAACATTGATTGAGCACGCCGAGCTTGGCCGAGCGGATCGGACCGAAGAGGTGCTGGTCCTTGTGGCAGGAAAGGCAGTCCTGCTTGAGCCCCGTGAACTTGAAGTGCCCCCTGCCCTTGTTGAGGATGGGCGGAGACTGCTTATGGCAATCTTCGCACTTGATCTCGGCGTGGCGTCCCTTCAATGCGTATCGCGTGATCGAGTGATCAAAGTCTGGGATCTTCCACTGGCTCTGGGAGTGGCAGGTCGTGCAGTCACCCTTCTTGGCGCCCGAAGTGAATCGCCTGCCCAGATTGTCTCCGTGCTGATCCTTGTGGCAGGACAGGCACTGCTGCTTTTCCAGGCTGGGCCACTTGTAGATTCCCTTTTTATCCTTCGTGACATGGCATTCGGAGCACTTGAGCTTGGCGTGCTTGCCCACGAGTTTATAGTGCCCGTCCTTTTCGTGGTCGAACTTCACGTCCACGGTCCACTTCTTCATTCCGTGGCAGGAGTTGCAGTCCTTGTCCGCGAATTTGCCGACGAAATAATGCGGACTCTCCTTTTTGTGGCAACTCACGCAACTCGCTTGGAGTCCAAGGTAGTGCGGCTCATCGAGACGCCTGGTCTTTTTCCGATCTCCCTTGAGGTCACCACGCTTCTCGGTGTGGCAGTCCTCACATTTTATGTCGGCGTGCTTGCCCTCGAGGATGTAACCCGTCTGTTTGTGGTCGAACTTCTTTGGGTCCACCCGGGTGGAGTCGTACTCGCGACCTTTGTGATCCGAGTGGCACTGGATGCAGGTCTTGGTCTGGAGCCCGTGGTATCCGCCCTTGCGATCAAACTGCGCACGAATCTCCTTGTGGCAGGCCATGCACTTGGATGCGGGCACTCCCTTGCCGGCTTCATGGCACTCGAGGCAGTCCACTTTTTCAAGCTGGTGATGGCCTTCCATCAGCGGCCCGGGAGCCAGGAGCTTGTTGAGGAGTCCTTCGGCCCCCAGTGCAGAACCCGCGGCCGTCAAAAGGAGCAGGAGAGGTGCAATCCAGGTCTTTTTCACAGGCGCCCCCGGGGTGGAGCGCCATCGCGGAGGGGTGCCACGTCATCGGATCCAAAGCGGTATCCTGCCTTGAGGAAAACGGCGAGGACCTGCGCACGCTCCGTACGGGCCTCCTGCACGGCGGCCGTAGCATAGAGCTGCCGCGAAAAATAACGGGCCGCCGAAAGCTCGGCCAGGATCGGATGGTAGAGGACACCATTGACCTCGCGACGAAAGCCGCCCTCCAGATCCAGCGTGAACTCCCAGGTCTTGGAAAAATATCCGATGTCAGCCCGAACCAAGTAATCGTTGCTGACGAAGTTGCGCCTCAACACCATTCCCAGCCCGCCCGAGGTCCTTTCCGACCAGAGTCTGGCCCAGGAAGGACCCGTGACCGCCTCGACCATCCGCCGTGCATCCGCCTGACGGATCCCATGACGGAGGGAGAGCGACCAACGTGGACCACCCACGCTGGTGCTCGTCAGCGTGGAACCCAGTTCCCGGTAGGGACTGGGATCCAAACGCTCGAGGACCCCTCTGCGCCGGGTGTACTCGATGACATCGACGGCTTGGAAATAATTGACCAGGCGCGCACGGCCTCCGAGGTTGAAATCGGCATTAATGAAGGCGTTCTGGACATAAGTGCGTGGAACAAAGTCGAGGTAGGCATAACCATAGAGGCCGTGTCGGGGACCTGCGGGCGTCCGACCGCTCACATACCAGTACCTTCTGGTTACCGTGCCGGAATACTGCTGCTGGACCCAGGCGCTGTTCAACTGAAGCCCGCTTGGAACCGGCATATAGCGAACCCAGAGCCCCATCGCTCGAGCCTCGGGATCCCAGCGCAGATCAATGGCTTCGGGACGGCGTGGATCCAGTCCCCCAAAAATCCCCGCCCCCCATCCGCTGCGAGTGCTACGTGAGAACATCGCTCCGTCGAGGTTTTGTGAGCCCGCCTCCAAGACTGCGAACCGCCCCGCCGTCGTCTCGGTCTTGCCGTCCTCGCTCTGGTAAAACAGGCGGAGTTGCCTCAACTGGAAAACATTCCTCGTCGCAAGCTCGAGCGCCTGGGGATCCAGTCGTCCAAAAAGGTCGGCCTTGTTGCGCAAATCCGTGCTCAGGCTGAGGCGCTCCCGACCCCAGTCACGGACCTGGAAGTAGAGCCGTGCGGAAGTCGTGGCAAAGTCATTCTGCCCGGTCCCGTCGATCTCTTCGGTAAACGTTTGGTTGGAAACGAAAGAACCCAGGGAGAGCCTGCCAAAATAGCTGGCCGCGTGCACAGCTACCGGCACTGGCACCGCCAGCAGCGCAAGCAGAAGGGTCCATCCAAGGGTTTTCATCGGAACGCACTCAGGTTAGCATCCCGACGTGATCCGATCCCTGCAAAAAAATAAGGTTTTTCGATTTCTGGCATCCGTGCGTCTGGCAGTTCCGCTCATGCTCGTCCTGGGTGGCATCGTTGCCGCGGGTACGCTGTATGAGGCCCGCTACAATGCCCAGGTCGCCGGACTCATCGTGTCCCGTTCGTGGTGGTTCCATTCCCTTTTGGGGCTTCTCTGGATCAACATCTTTTTTGCCGCCCTCTCCCGCTGGCCCTTCAAGCTCCATCACGCCGGATTTGTGATCACCCATATCGGACTTTTGACGCTCCTGATCGGAGCGGAGATGACAGCCTTGATGGGCATCGACGGACAGTTGCGGATCGAACAGGGCGAGACCTCCAATATCGTCGGACTTCCGGAGTTGGTCCTTCGCTCTTCCCGCGAAGGATCCAACTCTGTCCTCACTTTTCCGGTCACCAGAAGCCTCTCTGACTCGGGAAGGATTTCGATTCCCGACTTTGAGCTCGCCACCGGACTCGAGATCCTGCGCTATGTCCCGTTTGTCTCCGTGCAGCAGGGTTTTGCAGGATCGTCCTCTCCAGAGGCCAAAGTCCTTCGCTTCAAGATGGAAAGTGCGTTCTTCAATGTCGAAGAGGCGCTCCACTCCGAACAGCGCCCCGAGCTCCAGATGGGGCCGGCAAAAATCCGCTTTCGCACCCAGCCCGTGGCATCCTCTTCAAAGGTCGCAGCCTCGGGCAAGGTGCTGATCATCAAAAAGGCGGGGGGTGACGAGGTCATCGCTCGTCTTTCGATCAAGCCAGGAGGGACCCGCTCCGTCGTCGCCGGGATGCACCGGATCACGGTCACTGAAGTCTTCGAGGCAGCCCAGGTGGCCACAGGCAAGCTCATCGAAAGCGGTCAGCCCGGCTCCAATCCTGCGCTCAGTATCCAGATCGCTTCAGCCACGGACCCGAAGTCACCTCCCATCAGGGACGTGGTGTTCGCAAAGTTCCCGGGTTTTTCGCTCCAGCCCAAAGCCACACACGGTCTTCGGTTCGAATACCAGGCGAGTCCAACATCGGTCATTTCAGAGGATCGATCCGGAAACGTGATTGAGTTCCAGAAACTGGCCGGAGATCCGGGGGCTCGGATCCAGGTCTCCCTGTTCAAGAACGGGCAATCCGTGCTGACCCAGTCCGCTTCTTCGGGCGACACGATCCAGACACCGTGGATGGGGATGAAACTCACCCTGCTCGGGATTCAAGATGCGGCCTCAGCTTCCGGTGAGCGGATCGCCCCCATTGAACTCCAGCCCAAGACGGATCTTCCACCTGCTGCGGTACTGATTGGAGAACCCGGATCTCCGATGGAAAAGGCCACCTGGGTTGCTGAAGGGATGGTCAAGACCATCCGCTCGCCTCAAGGCACGTTCGAAGTTTATTTTGGCCTAAGGACCGTGGAGCTTCCCTTTGCCCTCCAGCTCCAGGAATTCCGCAAGACGGACTATCCCGGCACCGACACGGCGATGAGTTTCCAGAGCACCGTGCTGATCAACGGCCGGGGAGACCCCGTCACCGTACAGATGAACGAACCGCTCCAGTACGAGGGATTCACGGTTTACCAGGCAAGCTACGAAATGGGACAGGGACGTCCGACCGCCTCGATCTTCTCGGTCAACCAGGATCCGGGCCGGGTGGTCAAGTACCTTGGAGCGCTGATCCTGGGGATCGGGATCATCCTCTTCACCATCATGCGGAGCCGTTATTACGGACCGATCCGCAGCTATCTCGAGGAAAAGTTCGCATGAGCTTCATCAAAAGTTGGAGTGCCGTGGCAGTACTTTTACTTGCAAACCTCCAGGCTGCAGGCGCAGCCGAGGACGCCGCATTCACTGCTTTTGCCAAGCAGGTCGATGCACGGCAGGCTGAAGCCATTCCCGTCCAGAGCCAGGGAAGGGTCAAGCCGATCGATACCTTTGCCCGCGAGAGCATCCTCTTCATCACGGGAAAATACAGCCTGTTCGGGCTGACGCCGACGCAGATGCTTTTTGCCCTCACTACTTCGGACGCCACCGCCAACTCTCGGCTGATCAATGTCCGGAGCCCTGAACTCAGGACGCGACTCGGACTCCAGAAGTCCGAACGTCGATTCACCCTGGCGGAGCTCGAAGGATCTCCACTGGAGGCGCTTGCCGACCCGATACTCAAGAAGCCGGAAGCCAACGCACGCTCGGTCAGCCCCGACGAGAAGGAAGTGCTCGAAGCGGCCCAACAGCTCTGGCTGATGCGTGCAATGATGAGGGGTTCTCCCCTCCTTGAGGCACTGAATCTGGACCATACGTTTGGCGCCAACCACTCCGAGGAGCCGGCGCCCGTGTCCAAGGGACGTGAGCTTTTCCAGGCCTTCGGCGCGGGCAAGCAGGCAGACTTCAACCGCATCGCGCGGGAACTTGACTCAGTGGTGCGCGCCCAGAGGATGCCGGGCCTTTTCAGGGGACAGGTCGACCACATGGGGCTCGAAATGTTCTACAACCGCGCCCGGATCTTTTTTTGGGTGGGAATCATTTACCTTCTTTTTGGAATATTCCTGCTCTCCGGCCTGAGACAGTCCAATATCCAGCCCAAGGCAATCTTGGCCATCCTCTCGCTTCCGATCCTTGCCCATTTGGCAGGCTTTGGAATCCGGGTAGCCATCACTGGATTCGCACCGGTGACCAACATGTACGGCACCATGATCTGGGTCTCGTTCGGGATCGTTCTTTTCGGGACGATCCTCTACCTGCTCTACGGCAACCGCATCGTCCAGGGACTGCTGCTCGCAGGCGGTGGACTCACTCTTCTGCTCACCGAAAGCATTCCCCTCGTGCTCAGTCCCGACATGAACCCGATTGTAGCGGTCCTTCGCAATAACTTCTGGCTCACGATCCACGTCCTCACGATCACGATTTCCTATGCAGCATTCACAGTGGCCATGTTGATTGGCAACTATGCCCTCATCCAGAAGCTCATCGGCAGATCTCCGTCGTACACGGACCTTTCCAAACTCACCTACCGAGTGATCCAGCTGGGAGTTTTCCTCCTGACGATCGGGATCATCCTGGGCGGCTGGTGGGCGGACTATTCCTGGGGTCGCTTCTGGGGATGGGATCCAAAGGAGACCTGGGCCCTCATCGCAGACCTTGGCTTCCTGGCCATCCTCCACGCACGATTCGTGGGCTGGCTTGGACCATTCGGAGTGCTCGCTGCCTCGCCGGCGGCCTACCTGCTGGTGATCATGGCGTGGTATGGAGTGAACTTCATCCTTGCGGCAGGATTGCACTCCTACGGTTTCTCGAGCGGTGGCGCCACACTGGTCCTGGGCATCGTGGTCACGCAGGTCGCCCTGCTCCTTGCAGTGCTCTTCAAGCACCTAGCTGGTCGTAGGGGGATCGCCCACTCCCAGTAGGAGCGCCGTGACGATGTGGATGACGGCTACGACGTACATGAAGACGGCAAAGGGCATAT
The DNA here is from genome assembly GCA_964508305.1 of uncultured Bacteriovorax sp. Taxonomy (GTDB): domain Bacteria; phylum Bdellovibrionota; class UBA1018; order UBA1018; family UBA1018; genus CAIOHW01. Next base: position 847 of record CAZDSX010000074.1, on the reverse strand, counting down.
GGAAGCTGTGCCAATAGCCCATGAGCTGGCGGAATTGTTCCAAGTAAAGCGAACGACGCTTGCTGATGGCGTAGGACCTGAGCAGCTCCTGCTGGCGTGAGGGCAGGAATCCAGCTACCCGCTTGAAACCCAGCCTGAGCCTGAGGTCTCCGGTCAGCGTATTGACGAGTGCGCCCAAGACGCCCACATCCGTGGGTGCCGCCATGGCACCGGCCGAAGCTCCAGCCATCTCCAGGATGATGGTTTGGGTACGCTCCACTTTTTCGGATCCCTTGAGCTTGAACTGCTTGAGCTCCGCCGCGCAGCGTTCGACCTCACGATCGAGCTCCGCTTTTTGGCCCACAAGCTGGATGTAGAAGTAACGACCCACAATCCCGCTCGAGAACGAAACCACCATGCTCCAAAAACTGATGGCAACCAATCCGCCCACCTTGAAGTTGGTGTGGAAAACAATGAAGGTCGGTCCAAGAAGCCCGCAGAGAATATGGAAGTTGAGCCAGCCTGCACTCGATCCAAATCGCCCCAGGAACTCACTGCGCTTGCGAAGGACATAAAGATTGGTCAGCAGCATGAGGCCAAACCCCGTCCAGCCGTAAAAGACACTGATCGCCCGACCGGGATCAGGGCTCAGGTTGAGTTCCGGAATCACGCCGCTGGTCTTGAACGCTGCAGAGATGCTGTATCCGGGAGCCTGGTTCAGCGCCCAGCACTCATAAACCAGGAGCAGGCTGATGAAGATCCAGAGGCGGACATAGCCCTTCAAGGTCATTTCCTGAGAGCCTCCCCGAACTTCTTGTCGATCTGGATTCCGAGGCTCATGAGGAACTTTTGCGGCATTTCCGCACCC
>CAZDSX010000073.1:0-8205 GCA_964508305.1 uncultured Bacteriovorax sp. | reverse complement strand
TGGCCGCTGCGCCCGAGGGCAGGCTCGTGCTTGAGATGGATCCACTGGCCCCGGTGAGGCTCGAGCTTCCGGACCAGAGCAAGCGCGACTTTGGAGTGGATTTCAGGAGCCAGCTCATCACGCGTCTCACCAACAATGACCGCGGTCGAAAGTTCCTCGTGATCGAAAAAAACCAGCCGATCGCGAGCAAGCGCCGTGCGGGTGTGAGGGCAATCGAGGGCGATGTTCCGCAGTACGAATGGGACGGCTCGCTCACTCCGGCTGGCCGCATCCGGTTTGATGTCGATCGCCTTTCGTTCGTCACGGGTGCGCGCGGGGACCGCATGTTCTACGGCTTTGACGAAAACTTTCGCACCCGCTTCAACTCAGGGGATCCCAATGGTCCTGCAAACGAGTTTCCGCTGCGCGCGCAGTCGATCGAGCCCAACTGGTTTGATCGGCACTTCGAGCCTCGCGGAGACTGGCTCACGGGCTCCCAGTCGGGCCTCGACCTTGGGCAGGGCTTTGGCTTTGATGCGCTCTTTGCGTGGCTCAAGGTCAAATACGCCTCCTATGAGGCAAGGCTCAATCTCAGGCTCTGGATTGATTCGGAGTTTGCGGGTCGCAATGAGTACCGCCTGATCCAGGTCCGGGGCAGGGGATTTTATTTTGATATCGCAGGAGCGTACTCGGGCTACAGCGCGGGGATTGCCGTCTCCCGCACGGATGCGATGTCGGTTGCCGTGCTTCGCGCGCTCGAAGGCTCGCAGGATGCCATCATCCGGGGCGTGCAGGATCTGCCGCTCGTTGCTCGCGTGGATGGAACGGTCGACGGGTATGTGCTCCTGGGAAGCGGGCTGGACGCCAACATTCCCAAGGGCACACGTTACCGCACGCCATCAGGCGCCCTGTGCGAAGTCGTGCAGAACTCGAGCTCAGGCAGCATTGCCCGGGTGGTCTCCGGGGGGCTTGCTGATTTTATCATCGGCCTGACCCTGGTCGAGTCGACGGTGCAGCACACGGCGCAGCACGGGGTGCGGGCGGCGGGTGCCGAGCCCGTGCTTGCTGTGACCGAAGCGATTGATCTTCCCAAACGAAACATCCCCAAGCCCGACCTCACGGGTCTTGAGCCCGAATGGTCGCTTGGCGATGTGCTCAAGCGCATGCTGCTCGAGCTGCCGCTGCTGCCGTACCGGATTGCGCGGTATTTTTCGTACGACCAGGCCTTTGATGAGGCGGCAGTGGTCGAGGGAAGTGCCGCTGAGTGGTCTCGCGAGTTCAGGCTCTCAAGCGCGGCCCGGCAGATCGGGCTCACGGAGTCGGTTCCCGAGGTGCCGGATGCCCATGCCGCCATCGGATTCCGGCCGCTCATTGCCGTCGTGGATTCGGGCGTGGACTACAATCATCCCGCCCTTGCCGAAGCGACCGCGGGCGGTTGGGATTTTATTTCGGGAGATGCGCGCCCTTATGATGACGCTTTCCACGGAACCCAGGTTGCAAGTCTCATCACCGCAGTGGCCCCGCATGCGCGCATCCTTGCACTGAAGGCCTTCAATCCCTGGGGTGTGACGAGTTCGGCGGCACTGCTCGGCGCCATCCGGCATGCCGTCGATGCGGGCGCGCACGGGATCGTGCTCGGATGGAGCACGCGGCACGCAAGCGACGCCCTCAAAGAGGGCGTTGATTACGCTTCGTCCAAGGGTGTTTTTGTCGTGACTGCGGCAGGGGATCGCGGGGACGTGCTTTCGGAGCTTGCACATTATCCCGCCGTGCTCTCGCGTGAGGTGCCCGGGCTTTTGGCCGTGGCGGGTGTGGATTCCCGCGATGAGCTCGTGCGCGAGCCGGGGCGTTTTTCGAACTTCGGCGCTGAGTTTGTCTCGCTTGCCGCTCCGGGCTTCAAGGTTCCGGTTGCCGAGCCGAGGCTGGGTTCAGGGGAGCTGACTTCCACTGCGGCCGCTGCAGCGATCACTGCAGGCGTGCTGGCTCGTTCGGTGGATCCCGGCGTGGAGCGCTCTCCCGAGTTCCTCTCGATTCTGGTTCAAAAAGTCAGATCCAGCGCGCGAGTGGTCCCTGACTTGTCTGGAAAAGTCGGTTACGGCGTCGTCCAGATCACGGATTGAGCTTCACGCGCACCGTGAGCATGTGGAGCTGGTTGATATTGGGCAGGGCCTGGGTCTGGATCCCTGTTGCCGAGAGCGGCACTGCCGGCACGAAGTCAGCCGGCCGAATCGTCTGAGTGATGTTGGATCCCAGCTGCACGCTCGTGATGGCAGTCTGGACGAACGAGGCCATTGCCAGGCTTGGCGGCGGCAGCGATGCAGGGGCCCTTCCGTCCGGGCGGCCGGTTTCGGGCCTGCTTTCCTGGGGGCGGTCCTGCGACGAGGCAGGTCCACGATCCGAACCCAGTGAGGAGCTCGTCGGGGCCGCTCCCGAAGCAGCCACTTGCTGAGAGGCGCCTTCTTTCGGGCCGCCGTCTTTGACTTCTTCCTTGGGGCTTTCACGTGAGCCGCTCGGCTGCTGGGCCACTTCGGCTTCTTTTTTGTCTCCGGACTTGTCGTCCTTCTTGGAATCCTGGGCAACCACGGCTTCGCTGCGGCTCTCCTGTTGCTGCGGCCGGCTTTCGCGGCGCTCGGCCACTTCCTTGCGTTCTTCTTCCTTGGTTGAGCCCTTGATTTCGACCGCACCGCTAAAAGTATTGTCCACCACGCGCGATGTGGAGGCGACCTGAGTGAGCTGGCCCGGGTCAAGAACGCGGGCTGCGGGTGCGGCAGGTGCGGAACCACCGACCTGCGAGACAACCTGTGCACCGGCGGCAAGCATCATGGTGCCGGATCCGGTCGAAGCGATCGGAGCAGCGGCACCGGCCCCTGGCATCGAGGCCTCGGGCATCCGAGGAGCCTGCGGCATGGCGACTTCGACTTTGCCCTGGAGGACGGTGATCTCGGACTTGATCGGGGTCTCCATGCCCTTGAGGGCGGCGGATCCCGCAAATGAACTCTTGCCGTTCAAAAATCCGCTCATCGCGCGCGGATCGGGCATGTCTGACTTGATGACAAACTCGGTTCCGCGAACACCCATCGTCGCGCTCGGTGAGCGTACTTTGAAAGACCCGCGGCCCTGGAGTTTTTGCGTCACTGCAGCCCGCAGGCTTCCGTAGACGATCGTGGATTCCATCTGGCGATCAGCGCCGCCGTTGGCCTGGAAGGAGTTGACCTTGAAAAGCGAGCTCGGGCCCAGGTCCATGAGGGACTTGTCCTTCATGAGGAGCTTGATCATGCCGTCGCTCGGAGTGTTGATGATGTCTCCGACCATAATGACGTCGCCTGCGCGAGCCACGCGGATGTCCCTGGTGTCCTTGCTGCCGTCCTTGCGGATCCGGACCTTGCCCGCCACGTTGACAATGTGGCCTGCGACCACCGAGGTCTCCGCCACCGATACAGTCGGTGCAGCCAGGCTCACAATCAGGGCGGCAATGCCGGCAAAGCCGGCCAGGGCCGCATGGGCCATCGGTCGTCGGGTCATGAAGAACCTCGTCTTAAAAGAGTATCGGTTTTGCCGATTCGGAACGACTCGTGCCGCCAAAATGTCGCCGCTGACCCATGGGTTTTCTTCGACACACCTGCGCGCAGCGGTGCTAGACTCTCCCCATATGTGGTTTTTGGCTCTGTACGCGCTCTTGCACTCATCCTTAGTCTTAGCGGTCGAAAGCCACCCCGGACTTGAGGCCGAAGCCACTTATTCTGAGGCCGTCGTGGCCTTCCACCGCAAGCAGGTCGTGGAATCACTCTCCATCCTCGATGGCCTGCTTCGCGACAACCCGGAGTACGTTCCCGCCCTCGAGCTCAAGGCCCTGAACCTCAAATCCCTGGGACGCGAGGAGCAACTCACCGAGGTCTACGAAAAGCTCCTGACCGTGAAGCCCGAGCTCGAACGGGCACCGCTCCATTTCGAGCTGGGCGCCCTGCAGCAGCGCTTCAAAAAACCCAAGGAGGCCAGGGCCAACCTGCTCAAGGCCATCGACGCCGGCTTCAACCTCGTCCCGGCGCACCTGCTCGTGGGCATGATCGATTTTGCCGCCGGAAGCCTGGCCGATGCCGAGCGCCACCTCAAGTACGTCCGAGCCGAAGGGGCCTCCGAGATGGAGATGCTTGCGACGTTTTACCTCGGGCTGATCAACCTCAAGCGCGGAAGCGGAGCGCTTGGCGCAGGCTATGTGCTGGATGCGCGCGACCTGGCGGATAAAAAGCGCGGCAGCGCCATGGCCCGCGAGATCGAGGCCCCGATTGCGCAGATCCTCGAACCCTTCAAGAAGTCGCAGTGGTTCAGCAATGTTTCGCTCCTGGGCCAATACGACACCAACATCCTCCAAATCCCGACTGCGGCAACGGCGCAGCAGGGGAGTGGATCATCCACCGCCAAGTCCACCGTTCTGGCCGGTTTTGGCTACATGAGTGCTCCGCTTTCCTGGATCCAGTTCGTGCCGAGCTATCGATTCAACACGAACAAGAATTTTTCGGAATCCGCCTACGCCTACCAGTACGCAAACAACACCGCGGCACTGGCGCTCAATGTGCGTCCGCTCGGCCGCGTGGCCGGGGGGCTCAAGGGGGAGTTGACCCACACGTTCCAGAACCAGCTCAAGGATGCCAACGACTCGGCCGCAGGCTACATCTACCGGCAGTACAGCGTGTCGGGAGACTTTGGTCCGTACCTCAAGTGGACCCAGAGCGAGGACCTCCAGCTCCTGCTTGAACTCTCCGTCCGCCCCCAAATCAACTTCCAGCAATCCGATCTCGGAGGCACCGGGCTGGGTCTCCGGCTCAATTACCGCCGCGATGGCGCGACCCGTTATTTCAATCCGACCTTCACCGCCTCACATGACCGGAGCGGAACCCGAAACACGACCTACGCCTCCCAGGCTACGGGTCTGAGCGCTTCCAACGTGCTGCGCCTTCCCGGTGATTACCAGCTCACGCTCGGGCTGGACTACGTCATGACGAAGTATCCCGATGCCGTGCCGCTTCGAAGTGACAACACCATGACGGTCAGGGGCAATCTGGCTCGCCCCATCAATGCGAACTGGACCCTTCTTGCCGATCTCTCCTTCCTGAACAACTCCTCCAACATCCCGGGAACCTACAGTTACTCGCGATGGCAGGCTGGATTTGGCGCAAGTTTTTCGCGATAATTCCAGTCAGATATGACGAACCTTTTCGCGCGCGCGCTGCTGCTTGTTTTCATCCTGTCGACACCTTTGGCCCATGCCGGGACCGTGCATCAGCTCCGCTTTGACGGGGGCTTGCTGCACCTCCCGAGTGCGAGTCCCTGGGGGAAGCTCACTTGGACGGACCGCTGCGGATCTGCGAGCCGCATGTGTGCCGAGGCAACCGCCGGATCCAGTCTCCTTTACCTCCTCGGAGGCCGAGTGACGCCCGAGGAGGCGCGCTCGGAGCTCGTGTGCGAGCCCGGAGCCACCAAGGACATCCACGCCCATCTCTGCATCCGCAAGGAAGGTGATTCACTCACCGTGATGAAGCGCCTGGGCTCGGTTGCCGTGGCAATCTCCATCACTCCTGCGCCCGCTGTCGAGCCGGCTGCCATTCGATCCTGGATGTCGGCCATGACCTGGGAGGGCCGCCAATGAACGCCCGCCGACTTTTGCAGCTGTGCCTGGTTGTGCCCTGCCTGATTTCGGCAACACTGGTTCGTGCCGAAGATCCCAAGCCGGACAAGTACACTTGTCCGTTTGCTCCAACCAACTCGGCCATTGTCTCGGTCAAGGAGCAGGTCAAGGCACTTGCCGTGCTCGTCATGACCAAGCCCGGTGACGAAAACGCCCGCTGCGCGGAGCTTGGCAAGCAGTTCCAAAGCAACTCCTCGGTCTACACCAACATCCTCGATGCCATGGAGCGCTCCCGCAATGACGGTGTGGCCACTCCGCCCACGCCCGATGAGGTGCGCGCTCGCGTAGCACTGAGTGATTCACTCTCGGGACTCTTCAATGCGGGCTGCACTCTGCAGAACGGCAGTCGCTTCGTCGAGGGCTCGCTTGCACTCATGGATTCGATCGCAAGCGGTGTGACGGCTGCGGGGTATTATAATCCAGTGAACTTTTTGATCGGCGCGGGGATCTCGGCCGCAAGCCGACTGGGCCTGGCCATTTCCAACTGGTTCAAGAGCAATCCGCGCGAGCTCGACAACATCAAAAAGGAAATGCAGGACGAATCCTTCCGCGAACGCCTCTGTACCTTTCGTTCGCTCATGTACCGCATCGACGACGTCGATCCCGGCAAGGAAAACCTCGAGCGCTGGGTTGAGCGGACCACCGAGCTTTCCAAAGCCCAGAAGGGCAAGCTCAGTGCCGACCAGTACTCGTGCCTCCGCCAGGCAGACCAGATCGTGGCCTCGGTGGCCGATGTCGACAAGCTCCTCAAAAAGCTCAACGAAGACGCAAGTTCACGGACGCCGGCCCAGCAGTGCGATGAGATCCGTTACTTGATCGGAGCGCAGACTCCCTCCATCGAGGCCGTCACGCGAAGGCTCGGCTGCGGAGTCGCCGGTGCTGCCGCCACCCAGTCGCTTCGCCAGCGCGATTTTTGTGCCCGCTGGGGTCGCTACCAGCAGGCTTCCACTACGGTGGATTGCCTGGCGCCCGAGGCTCCTGAGACCAAGAGCTTCATGACGCTGTCGAGCTTCCTCCTCGCCAACGTCGGAGCCGTGAGTCTCGATGCTGCGAACCAGCTCCGCAGCTCCACGCCGGATCTTTACGCCACCTACCTCAAGGACAAGGAGGCCAGCGCCGTGCTCGAAGGTGAGCTCAAGCGCCTGACCGAGCTTCGGGACACGCAGGGGCAGAACGCACCGACACTTGCCCAGGCCAACTCCATGCTCAAGGAAGTGGGCAGCATCCTCCTCAACGAGGGTTTTCCGGTCTACGCCGAGAACCATCGCAAGGAAGCCCGGCGCGCCTACTCTGCTGCGCAGGATGTCCTCAAGGTGGGCAGGAAGCAGGATGCCTGTGATCACGCCAAGCGTGCACGCAACGAGGCCCGCAACATCCGCCCGCGCCAGCTCGCCATGTCGCAGATCTGCGACACTCTGGGTGCGTTCGGGGACCCCAAGCCTCCGTTTGCCGATCGGTCTCGCGACTTCAATACCGTGACGGGTGAAGAGAATCGCGAGGACGGGTGGTTCGGAAACACCAAGGATCGCTTCAGTCCGCTTCAGCGCGAGTGCCGCTTCAAGCCGGATCCGACCGAAGTCCAGCTCAAGGAGTTGGATGCCAGGATCAGGGATCTCTGGAGCAAGAGCTGCACGAGTGATTATCTCTAATCGCATCCTTGCGCGGGTCGCGGCATCTGCGCTGGTCGTGGCCACCGCCCTGGTCGCCGTGGATTTTGACTGGGAGCAGGGCCTTCGCGCTCCCGCCTCGTCCGTTCCCCAGTATTCCAGCCGGATCTCGGGCCCAAGTCAGGCCTTCGCCGTGATCGGAGACACCCAGCAGACCCTCGAAGTCGGGCAGTTCCTCGGGCGTGAAAACAACGATGTCGAGCGAGGGGTTCTCGTCGAGGACATCGCCCGTCGACGGCCCGCCTTCCTGGCCATCGTGGGTGATCTCGTGGGAATCGGGAGCTCGGAGCGGCACTGGCGCTACTTCGACACCCTCATGGAGCCTTTGCGAGAGGCGGGGATTGCAGTGATTGCAGCCCTCGGAAACCATGACCACCTGCTCTTTTCGGGGCCTGCGCTTCGCAAGTTCAGGGGGCGTTTTCCGCAGTTCAGCGAGTCCCACTGGTATGTCCAGCGCTTCGGGCGCGTTGCGCTCGTCATCCTCGACACCAACAGCGACTCAGGCGAGCAGAGGCAGTGGCTGGTGCAGACGCTCGGGGCACTCGATTCAGACGACTCGGTGGGTTCAGTGTTGGTCCTCGGCCACCATCCCGCCTATTCCAATAGTACCGTGACGGGCGACACCCGGAGCGTGCAGGAGGATTTTGTTCCTGCCATCATCGCCTCTAAAAAAGTGCGCGCCTACCTCTCGGGCCACTCGCACGCCTATGAGCGTTTTGAGATCAGCCAAAAGATCTGGGTCGTGACTGGAGGAGGGGGAGGCCCGAGGCAAAGGCTCAAGCTCGGTGCCAAAGCCGTGCATCGCGACCTCTTTGAGGGGCGCGAGCTCAGGCCCTTCCATTACCTTTGGATCGAGCCGTCTTCAGATGGTGAGCG
>CAZDSX010000072.1:0-8303 GCA_964508305.1 uncultured Bacteriovorax sp. | reverse complement strand
CGATGGCTACGGGGACGATTTCAAAACGAGAACGGTCAAGATTTCGGATCACCGAGGCGGCTGAGCGGAGCGAAATTTCGTGCTCACCGGAACGACCACCAAACAGGACCGCAACGCGGATTTTCTTGTTCATTTGGGCAAAAGCGTAACAGAGCAGAATCCTTGATTCACCCCGAAAAGAGCACTATGGTCGCCTCACTTCAAAACTCTAACGAGGAAACGAGGAAACGGCATGTCATCGCCTAGTTCATCACAGGACCACGTTGTTCCTGGCGCAGATCTCTGGAGCGCAAGCGAACTTTACCGCAACGCAGTCCAACAGCTTCAAGAAGCCACCCAGCTCATGAAGTGCGATCCCTACATCGCAGCTCGTCTGGCGGTACCCAAGCGCGCTCTCGTAGTGAGCGTGCCGATCCGACTGGATGACGGTTCGATCAAGGTTTTTGAAGGCTATCGTGTGCAGCACAACATGACCCTCGGGCCAGGCAAGGGCGGCATCCGCTTCCATCCCGAGGTGACGCTCTCCGAAACCGCCGGCCTCGCCATGCTCATGACCTTCAAGTGCTCGCTCGTGGGTCTCCCACTGGGCGGTGCCAAGGGCGGCATCCGTGTCGATTCAAACCAGCTCTCGCGGCAGGAGCATCAGTCGCTGATGCGCCGGTACACGAGCGAGATCAACATGATCATTGGTCCAGACAAGGACATCCCGGCTCCGGACGTCGGCACGGATGCCCAGCACATGGCCTGGATGATGGACACTTTCTCCCAGGAACGCGGCTTTGCGATCCCGGGCGTGGTCACCGGCAAGCCCATCGAAATCGGCGGATCGCTCGGTCGCGCTGAGTCCACGGGCCGTGGCGTCGTCTACACGACGGTCCATGCCAAGGAGTACCTTGCCAACAAGGGCCGCGGCTCGGCTCGCGTCGATGCGTCGACGACGGTCGCCGTGCACGGCTTCGGCAAGGTGGGTGCGATCGCGGCTCTCGAAATCCATGCTCTTGGAGCAAAGGTTGTTGCGATCGGCGATGTTTCGGGCGGCGTGTACAACAAGAACGGCCTGAACGTTCCCGAGGTCTACAGCTACTTCCAGAAGAATCGCACCCTCAAGGGCTACCCCGAGGCGGAGGCGATTTCTCCCGAAGACGTGCTCACGCTCCCGGTTGAAGTCCTCATGCCCTGCGCGATCGACGGCGTGATCACCGACAAGAACGTCGGACAGGTCAAGGCCAAGATCATCGCAGAAGGCGCCAACGGCCCGGTCACCACGAGCGCCATGAAGGTCCTCGAGGAAAAGGGAACCTTCATCATCCCGGACGTGCTCTGCAACGCCGGCGGCGTGATCGTGTCCTACTTTGAGTGGGTGCAGGGACTGCAGAACTTCTTCTGGAGCGAGAAGGAAGTGAACGCCAAGCTTGCCGAAGTCATGGAAAACGCCTTCAAAAAGGTTGTTGCCATCCGTGACCAGCACGACTGCGGAATGAAGACGGCGGCCCTCGTCGCAGGTGTGGACCGCCTCGACAAGGCCATGCGCCTGCGCGGCCTGTTCCCGTAATCGGCACCGTGTCATGAAACGAAGGCCCGGGGCTTTTGCTCCGGGCTTTCTTCTTTTTGGAGGTGCCCCTGCTCTGATAAGCCCAAGGAGCATGGCCACATCCACAAACCCCCGCATCCAGCTCGATCTCACGCCCTGGGTGCGTGCCCCCCACAGCGGGATCGGCCGTACGGCGCGCCGGACATTCGAAGCAGTGCGCGAGGCGCTCGCCCCCTCGGGAATTGAGATCGGTTCGGTATCGCGCACTTCCCGCATCCCGCCCCACCATCACCACGAAGTCCGCCGCATCGGTCTTTTGGAGCGGGGACTGGGTTCACGCCAGACCCTGCACCATGCCTTTGAACACAGGCTTGCTCCGCTCAAGCGCAGCACGCGCCTGCTCTCGATCCATGATCTATGGACCCTACGAGAAGGCAACGCCTACCAGTCCCGAAAATTCCAACAGGCACAGGCTCCGACCCTCCGTAAAGCCATCGAGCGCGCGGACTGGATCACGACTCCGCTGCCCTCGGTCCTCGATGAGCTGCACCGGCTCTTTCCTGACACGGCTTCGCGCTCCTCGGCGATCCCATGGGCTTCCACACTGGACGCCGCCACTGCGCCCCAGCCGATCTCGCAGATCGATGGCTCGGGACGCCCTTTCATCCTCACCGTGGCAGTCGTCGAGAACCGCAAGAACCTTCCACTCCTGGCGCGTGCACTGGCCGGAATCACCGGACTCGACTGGCTCGTCCTTGGAAAGGTGGGCTTTGGGGGTGAAGAGTGCCTGAAGCAAATGCGCGCTGAGGTTCCAGGACTCATCCACCTCTCGGACCTCACTGAAGGCGAGCTCGTCTGGGCCTACCAGCATGCCGCAGCACTCGTGCTGCCTTCGTTTGAGGAGGGCTTCGGGCTTCCCGTACTCGAAGCAGCGCAGTTTGGAACTCCGCTCGTGCTTTCGAGGATTCCCGCCTTCACGGACATCACCGAGCGGGCCTCTCCCTCGTGTGCGCTCTTTTTTGATTCCGAGCATGGGCTTCGCGAGATCCTGCACGAGATTGCAGGGGATCCGGGTTCGCCGCTCCTGCCGGGATCGCTGCACCTGGCGCCACACTACTCGTGGCAGTCCACGGCTTCACGATTCATCGAGCTCTACCGAGAACTCAGTCCGCCTGCCGTCGGATACCCAGCTCCTTGAGCTTGAGCTGGAGACCCTTGCGCGAAAGCCCCAGGGCCTCGGCAGTGCGCGAGACATTGCCATCCTGCCGGTCGAGCTCCGCTTCGATCAGCGTGCGCTCCATCTGCTGGGTGTGCAGCCTCACCTGATCCTTGAATGAAACCGGCGCAGCACCCTCGGTGGCCATCGCCTGCGTGAAGTGCGCAAGCGTGAGCTCGGCCCCCGAGCTCACCAGCACCATCGAGTCGATGGAGCCTTCGAGCTGCTTGAGGTTGCCCGCCCAGTCTGCCACTTCGAGCGCCCGCACCACCTCGTCATTGATCGACTGGACGATGCGGTTGGCGCGCATCGTGGCCTGGCGCAAAAAAAAGATCGAAAGCCTGCGGATGTCCATGCGTCGCTCCCGGAGCGGTGGAACCTTGAGGGTCAGCGTCTTGATCAGCGCCGCCAGCTCCGCCCGCACGCGCACTCCCTTGCGCTGGATGGATTCGTCCGAAGCGACAACCAGCCGGGCGTCGGACTTGCGGCTGCGAAGCCCCCCTTCACGCTCAAAAGTCCCTTCCTGGAGGAATCGAAGCAGTCTCACCTGCGTGGCGCTCGGCAGCTCGGCAATTCCCTCGAGATAGAGTGTGCCGCCGCCGGCGAGCTCGAGCTTTCCGGGGCGCGCTCCCGCACCGGCCACGGTCTCCTCCACGCCAAAAAGTTCGGCATCCAGGATCTCCTGCCGGAGCGCTCCGCAGTGCAGCTTGACGAAGGGGCCTGCAGCCCGCGGTGAACGGCGATGCATCTCGCGGGCAATGGACTCGCGGCCCGTGCCCTGCTCTCCCAGGATCAGGACGGGAGCCTGCACCTGCGCCCACTGCTCGACTTTTTCGAGGACTTCGACCATCGGGGATCCCGGTTCGGCGATCCGAGCCACCTCCCAGGGATCACCGGCCACCGAGGCACGAGGCTCGGCCTTCTGGGCTTCGACGACGCCTGCTGCCTTGCGCAGCACCTCAACAAGCGCATTGGAATCAAACGGCTTGGTGATGAAGTCAAAAGCGCCCCGACGCATGGCCTCGACCGCCTTTTCGACCGAACCAAATGCCGTCATGAGGATCACCGGAAGATCCGGCCTGCGATCGCGGCAATATTCGAGGACTTCAAGTCCCGTGTACCCGGGCATCGTGAGGTCGGTGAGCACGACATCAAAGTCAGAAAGCTCGATCTGGTCGATGGCGAGCCTGGGATCAGAAAAGGAGGAAACCTCGAAACCCTCGCGCTTGAGCTTTTCTTCGAGGACCTTGAGCAGGTTCAACTCGTCATCCAAAAGCAGGACTCTCCAACTGGCTCCAAGTCCACTCATTCCAAGCCTCCCTTCAACCAGAGCACGAAACGGGAACCTTCTCCCTTTCGACTCCTGACTTCGATTCGAGCCCCATGGTTTTGGGCGATCTGCCGGCAGATCGAAAGTCCCAGGCCCGTTCCTTCACTTCGAGTCGTGTAAAACGGCGCGAAGATCTTGTGAAGGTCCGCCTCCGCGATTCCCTCGCCGTTGTCCTGGACGTAGATGCCGATCTCCTCGGCGCCCTCGGATTCCCGTTCGATGCCCACTTCGATCCGGGTCGAGCCGGCCTGGCGGGAGTTGCGGACCCAGTTTTCGACGACCCGGAACAGCCTCTCCGGGTCGCCCATGAAGCTGGCGATCCCTTCAGGCGGGCTCTGGAGGACCAGACCTGCACCCTCGAGCCGCGGGCGGATCCGGGCCAGCCAGAGGGCCCCGTCCATCCGTACCAGCGCGGAGTCCGCCTCGCCGCGACCTCGCGAGAGCTCAAGGAACTGCCGGACAAGACCCTCGAGTCGCCCGACTTCCTGCTGGATCACCCGGCTCCATTCACTTTGGGGAAGGAGCTCTGCTGCGCCCTGGATGGCTCCCAGGGGATTGCGGATTTCGTGGGCAAGTCCCGCAGAGAGTTCGCCCAGCGTGGCAAGCCTCTCCTGTTCAGCCAGGGTCCTCACCCTCAGCATCGTCCGAAGCGAAGGCGCGATCCTCCGGGCAAACGCATCCACGTTGCCCACCCAGGCCGCGCTGGCCAATGGAGTGAACTTGGATTCGTTGCGAAGGCCCGAGAGCCACACCCAGCCCAGGAGCCCGGAGTCAAAAAACGGGACCACCACATCGAATCCGGCGCGCGACATCTCGCCCATCAGCGCATCCAGGCGCTCCTGCTCGATGCGGCTTGCGCTCAGTGCACGCTCATTCTCGAGCAACGAGTGCATGAGCACGGTTGGCTCCCCCATGGCCTGCCGGCGTTGGATCTCCGAAGCAATGCTTCCCATGCGCTCGGTGACCCCGGCGTGACGGACGAGTCCCGAGCTGCCCGCATCAAAGGTCCGCCGGAGCGCCTCCTCCAGGGCCTGCTGCCAGGCCACCGGATCAGCGCCGGACTGGAGCAAATCGCGGAGCGCCTGCTCCACCTGACGCAGATCAAGCTGGATGCGCCTGGACTGGCCACGCGCGAGGATCCAGCGCGTGAGACGGGCGACCCAGGCCTGGAGCGGCTCGATCAGGATCACGAGGAAAAAAGAGACCGCGAAGGAGTGCAGCAGGAACACGGCGCGCGTCGCCTCGGTCCAGGTCGAAACCAGCAGGTAAAGTCCCGTGAAGGAAACCGCCACGATGAGCAGGACCAGGAATCGCACCACGAGTGAGGGAAGGTCCAGGAGCCTTCGGCGGTTGATCGCCTGCCCGAGGATGATGAGGTAGGCGCAGAACCAGAGATTTCCCAGCGCCGGAACCGTCGTGCCGAGCCAGGGCATGTGGTCCAGCGGGGTTGAAAGCAGGGTGACGATCGCTCCCCCGAGGATCAGCACATCCCGGAGCGAGAGTGGCCAGCGCGAAAAGACCAGCCCCCAGGTCTGGACGAGCAGGATTCCGGGCGAAAATCGCAGGAGGTCCAGCCAGGGACCCGAACTTTCGGGCCCCATCCACCCCGTCAAAACGCCGACACTGAAACCCACGGCCAGGCCCCAGGCAAGCCCCCTCAGGATCCGCCACCCCCGGGGCTCCTGCCCCATGAGCAGCGGAAAAAGGCCCATCCCGGCAGGGCCCAGCCAGACCCAGGCGAGGAGCTCGACGCGGGCAAAAAAAACGTCCTGGAAGGCCACCCGAAGGAAGAACGAAAGGAAGCTCAGGCAGACGATGAGGCCCAGCACAAAGTACTGCTGGGCCAGACGGCTCGTGGGACGCCGAGCCAGGACCGAGACCCCCATGGTGAAGGCCGTAATCGCCACCAACAGGGCGGAGTGGGTCAATAAGGGCGTCAGCGACTGCATGGGCCCCCGCTATAACCTAAAGATCCACCCCGGGCGAGTCGATACGCCCTCTGTATGGGCAAGCGCCTCAATCCTATCGAGGTCCTCATTTTCACCGCGGTTGCGGGAAGCTTCAGCATTTCGGCCTATCGGCTCGTCCACGAGCGTGAAGGGTTCGAACCGTCGCTTCTGGCCCCGATGGCGTCCAACCCGGTCTCCGAAAGCCGTGCCCCCGCCTCGGCGCCCCTGTTTGGGCAGGTGGACTTTGATTGCCAGGCCCAAAAGGAAGTCACCGTCTCGGCATCCAAGATCCGGATCAACGGTCCGATCTGCGGCTCCACTGCCAAGACTGGAATGCAGGGCCTGGTCCGGGCAAGCATCATCAATACGGCCAACCAGTTCACGGCAACCGTCTTCACGGATGCCGGCTCCGGCAAGTTCTCTACCGATTACATTCCGCTGAGTTCCGACAAGAACAAGATTCAGGTCGAGTTCAGCTTCAAGGGTGGCAAGACCCTCACCCACGAGCTCACCGTCCAAAAGCAGTGACCCCTCCTGCCGGCAGGCATGCCTCTTGATGTTCGTGCCGCCATGCTCGACCCCCTGCTCTCCACGTTTGCACCCGGACTCACCCGCTCCGACCAGCTCCAGGCTTTTTTTCAGTGCTATGAACTCGGCCCCGACCTGCTCGCCTCGAGGCTCGAAATGCTCGATCCCCAGGAGCGCGAGAGGCTCATGGGTGCGATGGACCTCGCCCGGCAATACGCACTTTTCAGAGAGAAGGCCTCACAGGCCGAGAGGCTGCGCGAAAAGCGCGGCTTTCCCTGGAACCTGCTCCACGATCTCGACCCCTCCATCCGCAACGAGGCGAGGGAGTGGTTGGGTTTCTGGGCGCAGTATCGACAGGGGCACTGGAGCCAGGTCCAGTGGGTGGAGCGCGGAGTCCGCACGCATGTGAACTTCGAGGCGCGCGAGCTGTTCGCCCGCTGCCTTCCGCTGAGGCCCAGGGCACTGGTGCTTGTCCACAACCACCCTTCCGGCCAGACCGAGCCCTCCTGGGTGGACCTCAGGCTCACCCGGCAGGTGGGCGAGCTGGCCCAGCATTTGGGCATTGAACTCAAGGGCCACTGGATTGTAGGACCGCATTCCGAAACATGGCTTCCACTCCAGAAGTGACTCCCGCAACTGACTGCCCGAGCTGTAAAAAACCAGAGGCCCTCTGTGTTTGCAGCCTCGTGCGCGAGCTCCCCTGCCGGACCAGGATCCTCGTGCTGCAGCATCCGCAGGAGCCCGATCACGAACTGGGAAGCGCGTGGCTTGCCTTCCAATGCCTCGAAGGCGCACGCCTGCGCATCGGACTGAGCGCCCCCAACCTCACCTCGGCGTGGAACCAGGCAGGTGAAGGCGGCGGACCCATCGATCCCTCGCGCTGGGGAATCCTGTACCTCGGAAGCGGACCGCAGGGGCCCGCACCCAGGGGCGCACGCTTGTTTTGGACCGACAAAAAAGGGGTGCCCAAGAGCGCAGATGAGAATGCAGCCCTCCTCAAGCAGCTCCAGGGCGTGGTCGTACTGGATGGAACCTGGAGCCAGGCAAAGGCGCTCTGGTGGCGCAACCCCTGGGTGCTCAAACTCAAGCGCCTGATGCTCGCTCCGGCAGCACCGTCACTCTATCGGGAACTTAGAAAAGAGCCGCGCAAGGAATGCCTCTCCACGATCGAGTCGATCGCGGAGGTACTGGATGCGCTCGGCGAGAACCCCGCCTCGAGCGCACACCTGCGTGAATCGTTTGGTGACCTGCTGGCGCGGTATCGCGCCCTAAAAAAGACCGGTGCGGGCCAGAGGCGTTAAGAAGCGTTAGCGCTTTCTTCCCTTGTTTTGGAGGAGCGCCATCGCCTGGCGGAGCTGGGCATCCTGGCCCGGCTTGCCCTGCACGCCCTTGAGGCCACCCATCTGGCCGCCCATGGCGCCCATCTGGGCCTGCATGCGCTGCATGGCCTCGGACATGTTCTTTGCGCCCGGAAAGGCGACCGAAAGCATCTGCTCAGCTGCCGTCTTGAGCTTGAGGAAAATGAAGATATTGACCCCGGTGAGGATCGCAACGCCTACCCAGCTGAGGATCGTCCATGTCGACATGGCCTAGGGTTCTGGCACAGAGCCGGGAGGGTTTCAAGGGCGGGCCTTTTCATGGTCTCGCCAGGCCTTTTTGAGGCAAAGCTGGCAGCTTCCCGACGGAAGCAGGGAGCTCTTGAGCCAACCCTCACCCACTCCGCGAGGGTCGACATAGGGCGCCATCCAG
>CAZDSX010000071.1:0-8376 GCA_964508305.1 uncultured Bacteriovorax sp. | reverse complement strand
AACATCACGAGGCAGCCACGCCGGACGATTGCAGTGCTCCTGACCGTGGGAGTGGGAAGTGCATCGCTGTTCCTTTTCCAGGGTTTCAATACCGGGATCATGAACCAGTACCGTGACAACTCCATCCACGCCCGTTATGGACACGGCCAACTCCACACGCAGGGGTACCGCGACACCGTCTACGAGAAGCCGTGGGAGCACTGGATCGAGGACCCCAGGGAAATCGCAGGAAAGCTCACTGGGATTGAGCATGTGTCCCAGGTCTTTCCAAGGATCGAGTTCTTTGCGCTCCTGACCAACGGCGAGATCAACGTCAGTGGTCGAGGAACCGGAATCGATGCCGTCGAGGAGTCACGCTTCTTCCAGACCTTGAACGTCGAAGAGGGCAAGATGCTGGAGGGCGAGGCCGACGGCATCCTGATCGGCAAGGGACTGGCCACTGCGCTCCACCTCAAGCCCGGAGACCGCGTGACGGTCCTCTCCAATACGGTCAATGGCTCCCTCAACGGAGTCGACCTCACGGTCACCGGGATCTTCCACACCGGAAGCAAGGAATTCGATGATGTGGCCTTCAGGATCCCGCTTGCCCAGGCCCAGATGCTCCTGGATACGCAGAAGGTCGAGTCCATCGCACTCGGGCTGGATAGCCATGAGTCCTGGGGCGCCGTTGCATCACGGCTCGCCCGCGAGTTTCCCAATCTCAGTGCGACTGAATTTGCCGTGCTCGACAAGATCTACTACCAGCACTCGGTCGATTGGTTGAAGTCGCAGTTCGGCGTGATCCGGCTCATCATCCTCCTGATCGTCGTCCTGGGGATCTTCAATATTGTCGCCACGGCGATCCTGGAGCGGAAATCCGAGATCGGAAATCTCCGCGCCAATGGCGACTCCCGCATGGAAGTCCTCACGCTGCTGGTGAGCGAGGGGACGGTGCTCGGGATCGTGGGAGCCCTTGCGGGGATCCTGGTGGCCTGGGTCCTCAACTCCACCCTGATGGCCAAGGGAATACTCATGCCTCCCGCACCCGGGCTCACACGGCAGTTTTTCGTGAGGATGGAGCTCGACTGGATGACGGCGGTGCTGACTTTTGCGCTGGGATCAGCCTGCTGCCTCGTGGCCAGCATCCTTGCGGGTTGGCGAGTGGTCCGCATGCCCATGGGCGAAGCCCTGAGGTCCACATGATCCGGGGCAGGGGCATTGCTGCCGTTTCGGTGGCTCTGGGTCTCGCCATGCTTCAACCTGCCCGGGCAGGGGGACCCTCCGCGGAGGAAGTCATCCGCAAGGTGGATGCGATCCGGAACCCATCCGAAAGCTATGAAATGAAGGTGCGGATCGGAGAAAGTGAATTCTTGGCAAGGATCTCGGGCAATGACAAGACGCTCGTCAAGACGCTTGAACCTGCGCGCGATCGTGGCCGGGACCTCCTGATGATGGGTGAGGAGATGTGGGCCTACATCCCGAACCTCAAGCGTTCGGTCCGGGTGAGCCTGAGCCAGAAGCTCACCGGACAGGCTGCAAACGGAGATATCTCGCGGATGCGATGGGCGGAGGATTACTCCAGCCGGATTGAAAAAGACGAGCCCACGGAGTGGGTGCTCGCACTCGAGGCGCGCAAGAAGGGACTGACCTACGAACGCCTCAGGGTCTGGGTTTCGAAGAAGGACTTTCGTCCCGTTCGGGCCGAATATCTGACGGCCTCTGGAAAGGTGCTCAAGCGCGCGCGTTTCGAGGGCTACCAGCAGATGGCTGGAAGGCTCAGGCCAACACGACTTGAGATCGAAAGCGCGGTGAATGCCACGGATCGATCCACCCTCATCGTGGAGTCCATGGTCCCCAAGGCCCTTCCTGCATCGCTCTTCAATCCCCAGAGGCTTGGCCAGTGATCCGCCTTCCGTGGATGTCTTGGCTCGGAGTGGTGTTGCTGCTCCTTCCGCTGGGTGCAGAAGCCTCGGCGCTCGAGTTCCAGGCTGGAAGCTTCTCACGCTACCTCACCGATGGGCCCGACCAGGCAACCCTGCGCGGAGAGATCTACGCCGAACCCAGGATCAAGTTTGGCGAGGATCTCGGGCCTGCGTGGCTGGTGCTTTCGGGGAGGTTCAGGAGTTTCCTCGATCCCGAATCCAAGACGGCGCGTTTTGATGTGCGCGACTCGTACTTGAACATTGAGAAGGAATCCCTCCGGGCGCGCCTTGGATTCCAGTCCCTTTCCTGGGGCGAGACTTTCGGTTTTTTCATCGCCGATCTACCCAATCCGCGTGAGTGGAGGGATCCGATCCTGCTTGACCTGGCCTACACCAAGAAGCCCGTGTTCATGGCCTCAGCCCAGTGGTTCGGCGACTGGCTCGGGCAACCGGCCAGCCTCGAGGTCTTCTTTACTCCCATCACCCGCCGGTCGGATTTCCTCCAGGACCTCGACGCATCGCTGCCGGGAGAGCGGAGTTACAGCAAGATCGGCAGGGATTCAGAAGCGGGGGTGCGCGCTTCAAGAGTCTGGGGTTTCGGCCTTGATTCATCGGTCTTTGCAGTGAGCCATTTCGACCGGAACGCGGTCTTCAACCCATCCCGCGTATTGAGCGTGGGAGGCACGGCAAGCCAGGCGCTGGGTACCGAGTGGGTGCTTCGCACGGACCAGGTGTTTCGCAGGCCCCTGGACAGGCTTCAGTGGCAGGGCGTCCTGGGGGTGGACTGGTCGCCAACTTCCAGTTTCACGCTCGGAGCACAGCTCCAGCATGAGGAGCGTGAGATCGCGAGTCTTTGGGGGTCAAGCCTGCGCGCGATGTGTAGGGGGATCCGGGATCGCTGGGACCTGGAAGCCTTCGTGTTCGGCGGCTTTGATCAGTCCGAGTTCTGGTTCCAGCCCCGGATCACCTACAACCACCCGGCCGGATTCTCTGCATCCGTCCGCTACGACTGGCTCGATGGTTCGCTGCTGGGCGAGGGATTCCTCAACACCGTGACGCGCTCGGACCGAGGGATGCTCGTCCTGGGCTACCGACTCTAGTTTCCGAGGCGCTTGCGGGCGATTTCGCGGATCTGGTCCTTCACTCCGTCGGTGGATGCACGGATCAGGAGGTCGTCCAGCGTGTCCCAGGCCAGGTCGGTCACGCCCTGCGCGGCCTTGACCAGGAAGGCGTCGCGATAGGGGGCGGGGCGACCCAGCAGGAGGTCCGAGGTGGCCACGGCTTCACTCATCCTGAAAGGAGTGAGGCGCGGAGTGGCCTGCTCGAGGAAGTCCCAGAATGAACGATCCCCCACCACGACATCAGCCAGCGAGGCGTAGTCATTGGGCGTGAGTGAGGACATGAGTGCCAGCCCCTGGAACAGGAGCTCGTCGCGGGCCACTTCGGCCGGAAGAACCTGGATCAGGTTGGCAAAAGACTTGCCCATGAGCGGGGAGATCTTGGGCAGCACGAGCGCGCACATCTGGCCACGAACCGTCCAATTGGTGGCCATGAGCAGGAGGGCTCGGATCGAGTCCGGGTCGAACTTGGTGGTCTGGCGAAGCGCCATCAGCATGAGCGTGTCGCGGATCTCGTCGGGGGAGCGCTGCTCGGTCAGCGTGATCACCTGCTGTGTGGTGAGGTCCTTCACCTTGGTGAGCAGCGACTCGGCCGTTTGAAGCAGGATCTCGCGTGACTGGATCGGGGTGATCAGGGCTGCGAGTTCAGCCACCGAGATGTCTCCGACCACCTGTGCAGCGGCCTGGGAGAGCTGGTCGCGTTCCGGGCCGGGAGGAAAGCGGCGAGTCAGGTCGAGCAGGGCGCCAATGGACTTGTCCTGGCCCTTGAGGAAGATCTCGCCGGCAAGTGATGCCGCAAATGCGAGGGCCTTCTTCTTGACTGCCAGGTCCAGGAGCTGGCCCTTCTGGTTGTCGAGGAGTCCTTCAAAACTTCCGCCCAGCTTGTTGATCAGCTGCTGGAAGGCGATGTCGGTTCCGTCCTTGCCCGGGAAGAGGCGCGAAAGCAGGCGGAAGCCGTCGTCAAAGTTCATGGTGCTGATCTTGAGCATTCCTGCAAATACCAGGCGGTTGGAGAGTTCGGCCTGGGTCTCGGCGACGGAAATGTTCTCGCGGATCACTCGGGCCATCTCGAGATCGGCCGGATTGTTCGAGTCCAGGAGGGCGCGTTCACGCTTGCGCATCGTTTCGATCAGGGTGGTCGGAAAGTAAAAGCTGTCGAGCAGCAGTTCGAGTCGGCTCAGGTCCAGTGCCGGGGCGAGGGTCACGAGGGCTGAGAGCTCCTCAGTGAACTTTTCGGAGGTGGACGAAACCCAGCGCAGCTTGAGCAGCGAGTCCTGGATGTCGTCGAGGCGAAACAGGTCGAGCGCGACCGGGATCAGGCTCTTGATCGTGCGTTCGCTGGTGCGGGCCGGAAGTTCCCAGTACTGCTCCCCGGGAAGGCTCACTGCGACGGAAATCTTCTCCGGCTGGCCCTCGGCGGATTCGAGCTGGATCGAGGGCTGCAGGAAATTGGACGCAGTCGAGCGGAGCGCGTCGAGCTCCGGACGTCCAATGCGCCAGAGTGAGCGGCTGGCATCCAGGAGCTCGATCGACTGCAGTGTGATGGCCTGACCCTTGAACATGATGCCGGTCGGCACGGCCTGGTCTTCTTTTGCAGGCTGGCTTACGGACAGGGCGATGGGGGCGATGGGGTCGACCTTTCCGTAGCTGACCTTGATTGCTGAAGCCTTGATGAAATCGGCGCTGGCCTTGGACCAGGTGATGCGGATGCTGCCCGCCTCCGGGATGGAGGAATTGTCCTTGGGATCACAGGCCGAGAGCAGGCTCGTGATCAGGATCGCACTCAGGGCAACGACAGGAGAGAGGGCGCGGCTCAGCATGGCGCGGGTGTTATCATTATCTGATCAGTTTGGTCAACAAAACTTGGCCGTCATCGTGCAGGGTTCTTGAAGCGCTCTCAGCCAGAATGAGCTGAACGGCAAAAAAGCCTATAACCTATTGAAATCATGGGGGTAAAAATGCGCGCATTGGAACTCTTACGGGCGGATCATCGGGCCCTGCAGGCTCTCTTTGAGCAGACCCGCGGGACGGCCGATTTTGTGGAGCGCCGCGAACTCTTTGAGGAAATCCGGGACGCCCTGGAGCCCCATCTCGCCATAGAAGAAGAGGTCTTTTACCCCGCCTTCTCCCAGCCCGCGCAGGGAGAGTGGAGCGAGGTGATCGGAGAAGCCGTCGAGGACCACCGCCTCATCCAGGAAATGCTCGGTGAACTCGCCCAAGTCAGTGATCGCGAGGATTTCAGTGACCTGCTGGATGAGGTGGTGGAGTCGATCGAGGATCACTTCACGGAAGAAGAAGAACTCTTCGCCTCCCTGCTGCCCCTGCTTGCCGAGATCCAGTGGGAGGGAGTGGCCATCGCCATGGAAAAGTATCGGGAATCAGCCCTACAGGGCGCGGCCTGAGGCGCACTCAGAAAGTGATTCGAAGCGGGCTTGCGAGCTGCGTGCTCCAGTAATCGCAGGATGCCCGAAGCGGCACGGCAGACGGGGGACTGAGTCCATCCAGCTGGACCTGCGTGCAGCGGAGCGTGACTTCGATCAGTCCCGCTGCCCCTCCCGGCATGCTTCGAAGCTGGGTTCGCGCATCGAGCGTGCGCTGGATCTCATCATAGCGTGCGTTCTCAAAAACGATGGTCACGCGTTCGTCTTCGGTCGACTCCGGCACGCCAAACTGGAGGGTAAGGGTGAGCAGTTTCTCGGGCGAGGGGTTGAATAGGCCGGCCAGATCCTCGGCTCGCGTACGCGCCGGACGCTGGGCCTGCATCCAGACGCTGGTGCTGCGATTGGCCGAAGTCTGCATCGATCCCGAGCGGTTCCACTGCATCGATGCCCGCGCATCGCCCGGCTCATCCCCGTTGGCCTGACCCGGGACGAACTCGCTCGTGGCCGTCCGGCCGACGCCTGCGACTTCATGGGCGCACGACCACGACTGGCTGCTCTCGGCTCCATCCGAGGCGGAGCACTCCGAAAGCACTTCAAAAGAGCCCATTTTGGCCCTTCCCGTGAGCTTTCGGGTGCGCTCATCCCAGATCGCGGAGTCGTTCACGAGCTTGACCGAATCTCCGTAGTTCAGGGTGAACTGGACCACGCGCACGGGCGCGAAGCGGTTGAGGAAGGCTTCCTCGGGAGTCGTCCCCGGTTCGAGGATCACGATCCGGGAGTTGCGCACCTGGCCTGAGCTGAAGCGGGTCACGCCGTCGCGGGCACTCGAGGGTGCCGAGAACCACGGTTTGGTGGTGAGCTTTTGGGCGATCTCGGAGAGCGATCCACTGGAGGTGGCGCGTGAGAGGGAGAAGCTTCCGGCAGCAGCGGTCGACCCGGCAATGCGGAGCTCACCATTCAGCTGGTCGCGGTTGAGGATCCCCCCCAGGGTGAGCTCTTCGCTGCGGCCACCGGAGCGGGTGATCTGGAGGGTGATCTGGAAACGGCCCGAATCCGAGTCAAAATAGCCGTCCATCACGGAGGCAGCCAGGCGCGTATCGCGATCCTCGAACTGAAGCCTCGCGTTGAGGACGGGTCTTCCGTCGGCACGCTCGCTTGCGCCTCCCGCGACGACCTTGATCTGCGGGGAAAAAGAGAGTTCCAGCGCTCCGAGGTCCTCGCCGTCGATCGAGGTCTTGAGGACTCCACGATAGGTCCCGCGAATCGGCTCGAGTTTGGAGAGCTCCTCGCTCAGTTTTTCGCGCTTCCAGTCCTCGAGGCTGTGGTCGGCCACGCAGCCCGCAAGCGGGAGCACGGCAAGCAGGACTGCAAGAAGTTGGGAACGCATAGGGACTCCGGTTACTCTGCCGACAAACTCTCGACCAATTGAGTCAGCTTTCCTCCCACAGCCCGGGTGGTCTTGGCAAGGGCCTGGAGGTGATCGAAGCGAGCCTGGTCAAGCGAGAGCTGGGCATCGAGATGGGCCTGCTGAACCTGCAAAAACTGAAGGAAATCAATCGTCGCGAGTCGATAGTTGCGCCTCGCCTCATCGAGGCTCGCCTGGGAGATCTCGAGTGCACGCTCGGAGGATTCAACCTTTTGCCGGGCAAGTTTGAGGTTTTCCTGGCTGCGCGCCCTTTCGAGTGAGGCATTTTGAAGCGTCCCCTGCTCATCGGCCTCGGCCTGCCTGGCCTGTGCCGAAAAGCCGCGACGCTCGTGGATCATCGAAAGGCCGCTAAAAAGCGGGACAGTAAGCGTCACGCCCACGCTCCAGGCATTGGCGGCACTGTTGAGCAGGTCATCCTTGGCAAAAGACTGCCGAAGAAACTCGCCCTGCGCCCGGACCGAGGGCAGGTGGGCCCCCAGGGCGGCGAGGCGCTGCTGCTCCACTCTCTGTCTGCGAAGCGAAGCCTGCGCCAATTCGGGGAGCGGCCCCAGACCCGTCGCGATCAGTTCCCGCTCGAGGGTGTTGACCTTGGGAGTCGAGAGTTTTCCCGCCACGACCAGCGTCCCGGGCTCGCTTCGTCCCAGCAAGGTGGCCAGTTCCTGCGCAGCAACCTGGAGCTGGGTTCGAGCCTGCGCCATCCTGGGCTCGAGCAGCGCAAGTTGCGTCCTGGCCTGCAGCACATCCAGGAGCTGGCCACGGCCGATGTTCTGGCGCTTTTGCGCAGTGGAGAGTGCCTCCTTCTGGACCTTCTCGATCTCGTTGAGGCTCTCCAGGAGCTTTTGCGAGAGGAGGACTTGTTGGAAGGCCCGCATCACGTCCAGCGTGAGCTCACGCTCGGCCACATCGAGGTCGGTCCTGCGGAGTGCAAGGTCGGTATCCACCACTCCGAGGGCGGAAAAGAATCCGAACATGTAGATGGGCTGCGTTGCCTGGATGTTGGCCAGGTAGATGTTGTAGGGCTCGCCGTTGAATCTGGAAAATCCCGTCAACACGGCATCTTTCCGGCTGGTGCCCGTGAGATTGGCGTTGATCGCCGGGAACAGCGTGGAGATGGAGCGAGAGACCTCCGCCTCCGCCTGTGCAACGCGCTCGCGCGACTGCTTGAGCTGGGGCTGATGCGACAGGGCTTCGGTCACGGCCTCGGAAAGCCTGAGGGGGGCCTGTGCAGCTCGGGCTGCCTCGGGCGCAAGCCCCGCTAGCGACGCGCCCAGGAGCAGGAGAGCCGCCGTTGCTCCCTGGTGCTTGTTGCGCTGCCAGCGTGAAAAGAGCGAGTAGGCGACCGGCACGACAAAAAGCGTGAGGAAGGTCGATACAAGCACGCCACCAATGATCGTCACGGCCATCGGAATGCGCGTCTCTGCACCTGGTCCGAGCGCCAGCGCTGCAGGGATGGCGCCTGCAATCGTTGCAAACGAGGTCATGAGGATGGGCCTCAGCCGGGTGGGGCAGGCCTCAATCAGGGCCTCATGGACCGGGCCCTTTTTCCTTTC
>CAZDSX010000070.1:4256-8589 GCA_964508305.1 uncultured Bacteriovorax sp. | reverse complement strand
TTTGAAGTCGGTCCTCGCGACGGCCTCCAGAATGAACCGAAGGCCGTGAGCCTGACGGCGAAGCTCGATTTGATCCGTGGGCTCAAGCAGTCGGGGATCACGCAGATTGAGGCGGGTGCCTTTGTGCGTCCAGACCGCGTGCCGCAGATGGCAGCGTCCGATGATCTCTTCAAGGAGCTTGCGAACTCGCGTGAGTACTGGGGACCCAATTACTGGGCTCTGGTCCCCAATATTGAGGGCTTCCAGCGTGCTGTCGGCAGCGGGGCCAAGTCGATTGCAGTGTTCACGGCTGCGAGCGAGTCCTTCAATAAAAAGAACATCAACATGACGGTTGCCGAGTCACTTTCGAGGATCCGGGAGATCCTGCAGGAAGCCCGGCGCCAGAAGCTCCGCACGCGCGGTTATGTTTCGACTGTCTTTGGCTGTCCTTTTGAGGGCAAGATTGCCCCCAAACGTGCGATCGGTGTTGCCGAGAGGCTGCTTGAAATGGGAGTCGACCAGGTTTCTCTCGGGGACACCATTGGAGTGGCGACTCCCGAAGGCGTCGATAAGGTGGTGGGTCCGTTCGTCGCCAATGCCGGTGCCGGCGCCACGGCGGTGCACTTTCACGACACGCGCGGAACGGCGCTCGCCAACAGCTACCGTGCTCTCGAGTGGGGGGTTTCAACGATCGACGCTTCGGCTGGCGGGCTCGGTGGATGTCCGTTTGCTCCGGGAGCGACGGGTAACCTCGCCACCGAGGATCTCGTTTACCTGCTCAATGGACTCAAGATCGATACGGGCGTGGATCTGGAGACGCTCTGCCGGACGAGCCTGCAGCTTGCGCAGGTGATGGACCGGCCGCTTTCGAGCCGCTACCTCATGGCCTACGCCGCCCAGTGCAAGTGAGTTGATCCCGCCTCCGGCAGGTTGGCCTTTTTTGTGCAACCTTCGGCGCACCATGGAAACCGGCACGTTTAAGAAAGTGCGTGAAGAACTGCTTGCCCGTCGCACTCGACTGCAAGAGGAGATGGCCCGGCGTGAGAGCGAGCAGGGTATCCTCGAGCAGGTGGATACCCAGGCTGAGATGGTGGATATCGCCCAGAGCGTTGAGCTCATCGAACGAAACACCACGCTCCAGGACCAGGAGAGCCGAGAGCTCGAAGCCATCAACCTGGCCCTTTCCAAGATGAGCCAGGGTGGATACGGCGATTGCGAGGACTGCGACGAGCCGATCCCGGACAAGCGCCTTTTTGCCGTGCCTGAGGCCACGCTTTGCGCCCGTTGCCAGTCCATCCGGGAGCGCGAGCGGGCCCGCGTTCGAGCCGGTTAAATCGGTCGCTTAACATAAACTCCACACCCGACCGGTCCCGCCCTGGGGTAGCTCGTCTCCCTCAATGACGGACAGTCTTCCCCAATTTGGATTCGCCCCGCGCCTTTACTCGGTGTTTTGGAAGCTCGCGCTCGTGATCCTGCTGGTCGTCTCGACCGGGTTTTTTCTGTCCGGAAGGGAGACTTTCGATACCACCCGCGAGGCGGCAGCCCTTCACCTCAAGAGCCTCGAGGCCTCGCGGCTATTTCGCGAGGCAACCAGCCCGGAGCAGGCCCGGAGCGCCGCACTCTCCGGGATGGAGGTGGTGGAAAAAGAGTCGCGGGAGCTCCTGGATGCCATCGATGCTCGAGGCAGGGAACCGGGGCCTGTCGCCGATGCGCGCTACCTCTCCGCCCTGCGCAAGGCCCAGTTCGCAGTCGAGCGTCGCATGACGGACGCAATCCATCGCCAGACTTCAGTGTCGCGTTTCTGGGTCTGGCGCTTCTGGATCACCTGGCTTGCCGGCGCGGCATTGATCTGGGCGGCGAGTTCGCTGCTGGTTTTTTGGACGGTGAGGCCGGTGCTCCATCTTTCGAGGAGCGTCGATGAACTCGATCCCTCCCGGATCGAGGAGGACTTCAGGCAAAGGCTCGAGGCGGCTCACTACCGCTACTTCATGGTCCCGCGCGAAGTACTGGAGCTCTGGTGGAAAATCAGCCGCACGATCGGCAGCGTGACCCGCGTGCGCGAGGCGGACTTCATTGCACTTGAGCGACAAAAAGCCATGGCCGAAGCCACCGCACTGGAACTCAGGGAGAGCGAGGAGTCCAAGCGGCACTTCCTTGGCCTGCTCTCGCACGAGATCCGCACGCCCGTCACTTCGCTGGTGCTCGCGACCCGGCTGCTGGAGCGGCAGGCTCCTGAACTTGCAGATCCGCGCCAGCGTAGGCTCATTGAAACATGCGCCAAGGACGTCGAGAGGCTTCGAGGCCTGCTCGAGGACCTGCTCTCCATCAGCCGATTTGATGCCATGACCCTCAAGCTCTCCCTCCGTGAGGCGGATGTGCGCAAGCTCTTCCGCTCATCGCTGGATTCCTTTTCAGCCGAGGTCCGCAGTCGCGA
Source organism: uncultured Bacteriovorax sp. (assembly GCA_964508305.1). Classification (GTDB taxonomy): domain Bacteria; phylum Bdellovibrionota; class UBA1018; order UBA1018; family UBA1018; genus CAIOHW01. The sequence goes on along the minus strand of CAZDSX010000070.1, from coordinate 6,176 downwards.
GCTCGAGGTCGATACCGAAGTTTCCACCGACGTCGATACGGACTGGCAGGCTGAGGTCGATGCGCCCAAGCTTGCCTGGGCGTTCTCCAATGTGCTGCTGCACTCGATCCGACATGCCGCCAAGGGAGGCAGGATTCGTACGCACCTGCGTTGCTCTCCTGACCGCGGAGGATTTGAGTTCGTCGTCATCGATCCTTCGAGGGTAGCCGGGGCCCATGAGCTGCAGCGAATCACCGGAGTCCATGGATCAGGCTACGACCTCAGGGTCGCGCGAACCGAGGCCACTGGGTCCTCGATCGCGATTGCCCGGCAGATCGTGGAGTCCCATGGGGGGAGCCTCGTGGCGCGGGCATCTGAGTCCGAGGGGACGGTTTTTTTGATCACTATTCCAAGTGGGAGGAGCGAGCATGGCCAAGTTGCTAGTGGTGGATGACGAGCAGGGGATCTGTTCGACGGTCGAGGCGGCACTCTCTGCCGCCGGCCATGTCGTTCAGGTGGCTGACAGCGGCGAGCTCGCCCTGTCGATCATGCGTCGCAACCCGCCCGATATCCTGATCACCGACCTCCGGATGGATGGGATGAGCGGCATGGACCTGCTGGGCAAGACACGCGAGTATTTTCCGGCCGTCACACCCGTGATCATGACGGCATTTGCGACCATTGATACGGCAGTCAATGCGATGAAGCACGGCGCCTACGACTACCTCGTCAAGCCGTTCACCCCTGAACAGCTGGAGGCACTTGTCGCCAGGATCGAGGAAGTCCGCCGGATGAAGGAGGAGAACCATCGGCTCAAGGATCAGGTCGAGGCGCTCTCGGATCCTTCGACCATCTCGAGCGAAAATCCCCGGATGCAGCGGCTGGTCGAAATGGCGAGGAAAGTCGCTTCCAGTGACGCCACCATCCTGATCACGGGCGAGAGTGGAACGGGCAAGACCCTGCTTGCCAAGACGATGCACGATGCAAGCGGTCGTGCAAAGGGCCCCTTTGCCGTCGTCAATTGTGCGACCCTCTCCGAAAACCTGCTTGAGTCCGAACTCTTTGGCCATGTCCGGGGATCTTTCACGGGTGCCGTGAAGGACAAGACCGGACGTCTCCAGCTGGCTGAGAGCGGCACGGTTTTCCTCGATGAGATCGGCGAGATCTCGCCCAACCTCCAGACCAAGCTCCTGCGATTCCTGCAGGAACGTGAGTTTGAGCGGGTGGGGGACACCAAGACGATCAAGGTCGATGTCCGCATCATTGCTGCGACCAACAAGGACCTGGAAAAGGAAGTCCAGCAAGGTCGCTTCCGCGAGGACCTTTACTTTCGTCTCAATGTGATCGACTTGCACATGCCCTCGCTGCGGGATCGTCGTGAGGACCTTCCCGCACTCACCGAGCAGCTCCTGACCCGTGCCTTCGTGGCAAGCCATCGCCCGGCACGGCCGCTCAGTGCCGAAGCAAGGCTCGCGATCCTGAATTACCCCTGGCCTGGCAATATCCGCGAGCTCAAGAACGCGCTCGAGCGTGCTGCAATCCTGTGCACGACCGACCAGGTGACCACCGATGACCTGCCGGATCGGGTCGTCGCGGCCCTCAGCGCGCCTCCAAACGGCCAGCCCGGCACGTTGGCCACTCCCCTGGCCCCGGCGCCGATCGGTGCGGGAGGCGCCCTCTCGATTGCTCCGTATCCAGTGACCAGCGAGGTGAGCCTCGAGGATCTCGAGCGCCGCCATATCCAGCACGTGCTCTCCAGCGTGAGCACGCTGGAGGAAGCCGCAGCCCTGCTGGGCATCAACCTCAGCACCCTGTGGCGCAAGCGGCGCCGATACGGATTGGAATAAGCCGGCGGCTGGCATCCGGATTGCTCCTTGAACGGGCGACAAACCATCGCCCGGAGAGGGGGCAAATCCATGAATGCAAGACACCTGAATCTGA
>CAZDSX010000070.1:0-4246 GCA_964508305.1 uncultured Bacteriovorax sp. | reverse complement strand
CTTCGGCGCTCGCCACCCACGCCTTGTTGATCGCCATCGCAGCCGTCGCATCGGCTGATGTGATTCCCGATCGAAGTGAGAGCGCGTCGGTGGTGACCTTTGAGCAGTTCTCCGGCCAGTGCGCCCACCCGGAAAAAAACCAGGTCCAGCGCGCACCGAGGGAGATCCGTCTCGTGTGCTCCAATCGCGAAGTCAACTGGCTTGCCGCCCAGCCTGGCATCGTGCCCCTGGCGGCCAGCCGCAGCGTCTCGACAGCGGTACTCTCGGACAAGTTCCGAGTGGCTGCCGTGACCCGGGAGGCTCCGGTGGTGCGTCGCGACGGCGCCTGCCACCGCTTCGAAGAGGTGATCGAGACCTACACGGCCGAAGTCCCTTTCACTTGCGAGGAGCTGGGCCAGGCCATCGGACAGGGCAAGGGCGATCCAAGCGACCTCTGCCTTTCGATCCTTGAAGATGGGAAGGAAAAGAATTCCCGCGCCGTCCAGGTGGAGCGCACGGGCCGGGTGGTCGACACCTGCGCCTCGGTGGCCCACTGATCGGAATGGAATTCACCGCCGGCCCCTGGATGGGGATTTTCTGGAGGTTGGCCTTGGTTTTTTCTGCAGTGCTTTCGGGCTGCGGGACCGAGGTTCCTCCAGTGACCCAATCCGGGGGCCATCACCTTCCGCCTCCGCTCGATTCACTGGTCCATCCGGCCTCCGCGCTCTGGGGCCGCGCAAGGCTTGCCTCCCTTGCATCCGGCGGGGTCGAAGTCGTCGAGCTCGACAGTGGGGTGCGGCCCTGGTCGGGCTACTGGTACCCCCTTGCGGGTGCCTCGAGCCAGCGCGCCATCCACGAGGCGCTGGCCCGTTATGACCGCCTGACCGGTGGACAGGCGCTGCAGTGGCAGCTCGACTCCGAGCGCTCGAGCATCGGCAGGCCCGAGTCCTGGGAGGGAAGGTGTGATGCCTGGGCCCTTGCCTCCATCCTGGAGGCGCCCCCGCGGAGCCGCGACGAGCAGGTGCTCAAGACGCTGAGCTACGAGCAGGTGGACCCCGGACAGATCCTGATATTCGGAAAGCGAAACGACGGAGAAGGCGGGCACTCCTTCGAGGACATGCTTCCCATGGAGCTGCATCGCATCCTCGTGCGCCAACTCAAAGAGCTGCGCCGTCCCTTCATCCTGGACCGTGACCCGCGGCCACCGGTCTGGAACACGCCGATCTGGGGTGCGCGCTGGGAGCGCACGGAGGAGGTGCCGGTAGTCGGAACTCCGGATGCCGGAAAAAGGTCCTGGCGCGTGTCGCTGGATCTCTATGGAACGCTTCCCCTTGCAGAACCCAAGATTGCTCCTACGATCCCCGTGGTCTTGCACTATGAGTATCGCCTCTGGACGATCGATGGCGGGTTTGGAGGGGATTGGGTGGTCGAATCGGAGTGGCTGGGGCGCTCCAAGGGCGACCATCCCGACTTCGCGACCATCCCGATCGATGCCGTCCCCTCGCATCGGAGCAGGAACCCGGAGCTCGATCTTTCGCGGATGGACGGACGCTGGGATTCGTGGTGATTTAGTCCGGAATGCTGGGCTTCTATCTCCGCTACGCGACCTGCATCGTCTGGCTCCTCGTCATGTCGATTTTTGGAATCGTCATGGTGCCTTTCCTGTTCTGGTACCGGAACTTCAACCGCACGGTGGCGCATTTTGGAGGCTGGGGCCTGCAGCGCATCCTCGGGATCCGCATCCGGTTGGAGAGTCCCAGCCCACTGGAGGCATTCCAGCCCTGCGTGTACATCGGCAACCACCAGGACAACCTGGATGTGCTCATCTTTGGATCGCTTTTTCCGGGCAATACGATTGTCATCGGAAAGAAGGAGATCGCCTGGATCCCGTTCTTCAATCTTTTCTATGTCGCTGCAGGCAACATCCTGCTCGACCGGAAGCACCGCACGCGTGCGCTATCGGGCATGGCCGAGGCCGGTCGCATCATCCGCGAGCGTGGCCGGAGCGTCATGATCTTCCCCGAAGGGACTCGTAACCGTTCGGGCAAGGGACTCCTTCCTTTCAAGAAGGGGGCATTCCACCTGGCAGTCTCCGCGCAGCTTCCGATCCTGCCCATGGTGGCAAGTCCACTGGAGCCCCGCGTGAGCTATCGCCGCAGGCGCGTGAGTCCTGGCGTGATCACGGTCAGGGTCCTTGAGCCCATTCCCACTGCTGGAAAAACCATGGAAGACCTTACGGAGCTCCTGCAGCTTGCACGCGAGCGGATGCTGGCGGAGTACGAAAGGCTCGAACGGGAGTTCGGCTAGCAGCCCTCGGATCGAGCGAGCCGTGCCACTTCACCCAGGAGTTCGACGAATTCCCTCGTGTCCCGGAGGGAGGCTGCGTCGGATCCGAAGACTCCGCAGGCCTGGTTTCCCCCCTCATCCACGAGGAGGAGTTTGCCTCCGCCGATGAGTTCGAGTTCTGCGCCGTCATAGAGTGCAGGCAATGCCGGATCCCTGGGCAGGCAAGTGCGTGGGGTTCCCTCTTCGAGGCGCTGCCGGCGTTCGAGGGTTGAATTGATGATCCGTGCCGCCCGGTTCCACGTCTCGAGGGGCAGGGTTCCATATTCGCGGTGGTAGCAGGCGTTGGGACGGACATAAAAATGTCCGGTCCCCTGGAGGATCAGCTCGGATCCGTACGCGCGCCAGGTCAGCGTCTGCCAGCCCTGCGCTTCGATGAGCGGCGATGCGGGTGCAGTCGTCGTGGCGGAGTCGCGCTCCACGACCTGGCAGGCGGCAAGGGCAATCGTGATGGCGAGGCTGGAGGCGCGCAGGGTTTTCATGGAATAGAAAAAGCTCCCTTTCCCGAACCGGGAAAGGGAGCAATCGGCATGCCTTCAGCGGATGGCGCTGCAGCTTCCTTCGATGCAGCGTGCGGGACTGCGATGGTTCTGGAAGCCCGCCTCGTCGGCCGCAGTGCAGGTCCCCGGGATTCCCTGGGGCTGGCACACGGTGATGATTTTTTCGCGGAGCCTGAGGAGCGTCGTGCGGGCATCACGCAGTCCCTGCCGGTTTGCCGTGGGCAGCGATGGCGCAGCCGAGCAGGACTTCGTGGCGACATACTGGATCTGGCCCTCGGGAATCTCCGAGTAGGTGGGATCCACGTTGGTGCACTGGGCGTCCTCGGTGCACGAGGTGATCTGCTCGGAGACCGATGCAAAATCATCGGTCAGCCCCAGGCACTCATCCGGGAAGGTCCTCGGATAGTGGGCCCGGCCGATCTCAAAGAGGGCTTCGGCAAGGACGCGGAGCTGGGTGGCGTCCCCGGGACCGCAGAGCGTGCCCGAGTCACTCCGGATCAGGACCACTTCACGCTGGTTTTGCAGGAGCTGGATGCGCATGGAGGGCTCGCGCCATGGAGATTGCTCGGGCCAGGACTGGCAGCTCTCGGCAGTTTCGAAACCCGACTTCTTCCAGCGATTCCAGGCTTTCTCGAGTGTCGAGAGCTCGTTCTCGGAGAGGCGGGTTCGGTGGACCTGGCCATTGGCTGCAGGTCCCACCTCCACCTTGCGTCCCAGGCGGACCAGCATGCCGGCTTCGGCAAGCGTTCCGCTGAGCTTGAACTGGTAGTCCTGGGGCTTCTGCGGTGCCGCCACGGTCTCAGGGACGGCCTGGGTTTTTGCGCATGCGCCGGCAAGGGCCGCAAGGCAGAGTGGGGCGATGAATGGGAACACGGTCCGGTTGAACAGAGGTCGAATGTGCATGTGAAATTCTCCTTCGTGCCGCCCGCCGTGCAACGGCTGTGCTATGTCTGGGACATGGCTCGTCCAGTGACGCTCCTCCGGCTGATGACCGGGATCCTTGTCGTGATGTCGGGTGCCTGCTCCAAGCCCGTGGTTCGACAGACCGATTTACCAGCACCTTCGGCACGTTGGCGGATGGATTCGATCCGCGTGAGGCGCGCGGATGCTCCGCGAAATCCCTGTCGGACGCTCGAAGATTATCGAGATCGTTTTTTTGCGAAGGTTCCCGGTGCGAAGCACTGCAGCGAGCTCCTCGATCAGTTCGTCGGATGGAAGCTGCATTACCGTCTCGTGCGGACACGCACGCCGGCACTGCAGTTTGAAAGCATCGATGGAGAGGGCGTTGAGCCTGAACTCAAGGAGTGCTTCGAAAAAGGTCCGCTGAGGATGATTCCCATGCCGGCGGAAATCGCCGTGCTCTCGGAAGTCTCTAACGACGGGTATTGGTCCCGGCTCGAGTGCCATCGTGTCGGCATCAATCT
>CAZDSX010000069.1:0-8647 GCA_964508305.1 uncultured Bacteriovorax sp. | reverse complement strand
TCCTGGCGATGACCCTGGGTGCGGCGATACTGCTTGCGGCGCTTCATCTTGATGATGAGAACCTTTTCGCCACGGCCCTGGCCGACGACTTCTGCTTCAACGGATGCGCCGTTGAGGTAGGGCTTTCCAAGCCAGATCTGCGCGCTGTCAGCTGCGCCCTTGCTTGCGAAAAGCACCTGTTCAAACTTGATCTTGGATCCTGCGTCGCCCGAAAGTTTTTCGACCTGGAGAAGATCTCCGGGCGCGACACGATACTGTTTTCCACCGGTTTCAATGACTGCGTACATAGGGGTCGGAACATGCCCTAGCCAACTGGCAGTGTCAAGAATCCCAAACCAAAAAAACCCATCATTTTCGTACCCCCTTCGGGGCACTCACTTAAGGGAGGAGGAGAGGGTGACGCGGTCGCGCCCCCCCTTCTTGGAGGCGTAAACGGCCTGATCGGCCGCCTGGAGCACGGCTTCGGGGGTCTGCCCATCCTCGGGGTAGCTGGCCACCCCGATGCTGACCGAAACATGGCCCAGAGGCTGTTTCTGGGCGTGGGCAAAGGGGTGTTTGGCCACCAACTCCCGGATTCTCTCGGCAAAGGTCAGGACCTTGGGGGTGGGGGTCTCCGTGGCCAGCACAACGAACTCTTCGCCCCCATAACGCGCCACAATGTCCGTCTCGCGCGACTGGGTCTTGAGGATCCTCGCAAAATCCCAGAGGAGCTGGTCTCCGGCCGGATGGCCATTGGTGTCGTTGTAATTTTTAAAATGGTCCATGTCGAAGAACAGGATCGAGTAGGCGCGGCCAAATCGGACGGCGCGCTGGTGCTCTTCGGCAAGCCTCTGCTTGAAGAAGCGAAAATTCGCGATCTGCGTCATCTCATCCGTGGTCGACAACGCTTCGAGCCGCTCATTCATTGCCTGCAAGGCTTCCTGCGCAAGTCGCTCTTCAGTGATATCGCGTGCCAGCACCTGGACGATGAATTCTCCCTCGGGTCCGGTCTGAAGCTGGCAGAGTGAGATGATGAAGAGGCGAGTTTTGTCGCTATTTTTAGCCGTTTTTAGGCGCATTTCGAACGTGCGCGGATGGTAGCGCCGCATGGAAATGCGCAGCTGCTGCGAAAACTCCTCGAGGGTCCCGGCTGGAATCCATTCGTCGAGCACCGAGGCAAGAAGCTCCTCGCGTGTGCAGCCCAGGACCTCCTCGGTCGCGTCGTTGGCGTCCAAGACATGATGGTCCTTGGGATCAATCAGGAGCGCAGGTTCCGAAAGCCTGAAGAACAGATCCGCGTAGCTGGGCTTGGCCGTCCAGGGAGTACGAGGAGTGGTCATCTGCGCGCTCCCGGACGCACGGTGGAAAGGATCAGTTTTTGCGCCTCGCGAGCCCGTTTGAGAAGGTTTGCGCGTTGGATGGTTTGGACCTTGCCGCCCACGTAGAGAAGCCTGCCATCCACCCAGGTGTGGGTCACATGATGGGGCTGTGAGGCATAGACAAGCGCCGAGACCACGGCTTCGGCCTGGTCCTTGGCAGGGACCGAATCCACGGGACTGAAGTTCTCGGGCGTATTCAAGTCCACTAGCGCAAGATCCGCTCGCTTTCCGACCTCGATCGAGCCGATTTCGTCGAACCAGTCGAGCGCCTTGGCTCCATTGCGGGTCGCCATGTCGAGTACCGACTGCGCCGGCATGGATCGCGGGCCGTTGCCGGGCTTTTGGATGAGGGCGGCGAGGCGCATTTCCTCGAAGGCATTGAGGCTGTTGTTGCAGGGGGCGCCGTCTGCGCCGATTCCGACATTGATGCCCTTGTCGAGCATCTCGGGGACTCGGGCGATTCCCGAGGCAAGCTTGAGGTTCGAGGACGGGCAGTGCGCGACATGGGTACCGGTCTTTTGGAGGATCCGCATCTCATGCGGCTTGAGCCAGATGCAGTGGGCAAGCACCAGCCGCGAGCCCGTGAGGCCCATCTGGTTCAAGTACTCGACGTTCTCGCAGCCGACGAGCTTTTTGACGAGCTCGATCTCCTTGAGGTTCTCGCTTGCGTGCGTGTGGATCAGGGCCTTCTGTTCTTTCGAGAGCCTTGCGACTTCGGTCAGAAGCGCTTCGGTACAGGAAACTACGAAGCGCGGTGCGTAGGAGACGCGGATGCGATCGTCCTCGGCGCCGTTCCACTCTGCGTGCAGTGCACGCGCCTCCGCTAGCGCATCGCGAGTGCTCTCGCGAAGCCCCTTGGGCGTGGTCTCCGGGTGGTCCATCAGGCACTTGCCGACACTTGCGCGAATTCCCGTGTCGCGTACGGCCTCGAAGATTGCGCTCGTGTGCTTCACGGTTCCCATGTCGAGCAGGCAAGTCGTGCCGGATGACAGGAGTTCGTGGATGCCAAGAAGGGCGCTCGTCTTGAGCGTCTCGGCAGTGTGCGCGGCTTCAAAGACCCAGATTCGCTTGGCAAGCCAGTCCAGGAGTTCAAGATCGTCGGCCAGGTTGCGGAAGAGCGTCTGGCAGAGGTGGACGTGGGATTGGATGAGCCCCGGGATCAGGGCCTTGCCCGTGGCGTCGATCACGGTGGCGGATCGTGAGGTCTTGGCGGGAGCCTTTGAAGTGACCTTGGCGATCCTTCCCTTGACCACATGAACGTGTCCCTTGAAAACGCGCCGGGATCCGTCCTGGGTCACGACCCAGGCGTTCTTGATCCAGAACTCCTGTGGCGATGAATGCCGGGAAGGTTTGCTCATTTCTTGATCAGGTGGCCGGGGGTGAAGGCGCGAGGCTGGAGTTCATTGAAGGCAAAACTCTCGCATTCTCCTGCGAGATTCGCAGTGTGGAGCATGGCCCCGTCGCTGAACTCGGCAATCACCTGCCGGCACATGCCGCAGGGAGGCCAGGGAGGGGAGAAGTCGGTCACCACCATCACTTCGACCACCTTGAGGTGCCCCTCGCTCACGGCCTTCTGGATCGCCACGCGTTCAGCGCAGACAGTCCCACCATAAGAGGAGTTTTCCACGTTGCACCCGCCGAAGACGGTTCCATCGGCAGTACGGATCGCCGCACCCACTTTGTGGCCGCTGTAGGGGCTGTAGGAACGCTCGCGCGCCGCCTTTGCGGCCTGGTAGAGCGACTGGAGTGCGGGTGGAACAGGTCCGAGTTTTTTTGGGTTCATGAATGGATGTTGGCAAGCCTCGGGATCGAGTGCTGGAGGAGCTCCAGGAGTTTTCCTGCTCCCAGCTTTCCGTTCTCGACCACTTCCTGGTGGGTGAGCTTGCGGCCGGAGAGGCCTGCGGCAAGGTTCGTGATGCAGCTCACTCCGGCAACGCGCACACCGAGGTGGTTTCCTGCGATCGCCTCGGGAACCGTGGACATGCCCACGGCATCGGCACCGAGCGTGCGCAGCATGCGGACTTCGGCGGGAGTCTCGTAGGTCGGGCCGAGGACGCCCGCATAGATCCCGCGGGAGGTCTCGATGTTGCGTTCTTTTGCAGTAGCCTCGAGAGCTTCAATGCAGATGCGGCTGTAGGCTTCCGTGAGGTCCGGAAAGCGGGGGCCCAGTTCGGCGATGTTCGGGCCCATGAGCGGATTGTCGCCCATGAGATTAATGTGGTCTTCGATCAGCATCAAATGTCCCGGGCGATAACGAGTGTTCACGCCTCCGGATGCATTGGTGAGGATCAGTGTGTGGATTCCCAATGCGCAGATCACGCGTGTCGGGAATACGACCTCGTCCATGGGATAGCCTTCGTAGCGATGGAAGCGTCCCTGCAGGAATACGACCGGCACGTCCCCGATCTTGCCGATGACCAAGTGGCCGGAGTGACCTTCGACGGAGGTTCCGTGGAAGTTCGGGATGTCCGTGTAGGGAATCCTCACCGCGTCAGTGGCCTGGTCGGCCAGTGCTCCCAGGCCCGAGCCCAGGATCACGCCCAGCTGGGGCTTGAGCGGCGTGCGCGCCTGGATGGCCCGAACGGACTCGAGAATGCGTGGATAGAGATTGGGGTGCGTCTTTTGATTTGGAGTCACGGTTTAAAGATTACACTCCAAGTCATCAAAATCAAAGAACTTGCCCATGCACGAGTGGGGGAACCTTGCCGCGCGAAGGGCTGATCTCGATGGCCTTGTGGAACATCTCTTCGAGTGCCGCAAGGTCAGTGCCCTTGGAGGCAAAGACCGTCACAATCGGTTCCTTGGCGGCGAGCTTTCCGCCGAGTTTCTTGTGGAACCAGAAGCCGACACTCGGATCGACGGGATCCGAGGCCTTTTTGCGGCCTCCGCCCATTTCGACGAGGATCTTGCCCAGCAGCTCGGTGTCCATGGCCTTGATGAAGCCTTTTTTGCGGGCCTTCCACTGCACCTGGATTTCACCGCGCGGAAACTTCTCCGGATGCTCGACCCAGTCGAGTTTCCCGCCCTGTGCGGCGACCATCTGCTTGAACTTTTCCCATGCCGACCCATCCTGGAGCCTGGAGAGAGCCAGTTTCTTGGCGTCCTGCAGGGTCTTGGCCTTGCGACCGAGCACGAGCATGTGGGCGCAGGTCTGGAGCGTGAGCTCCTTGAGGTCGGCAGACAGGAGGTCGGCCCCGCCCGAAGCCTTCTCGTTCCGGAGGATCTCGATGCACTCGATCACTTCAAGCGCATTTCCTGCGGCGTAGCCCAGCGGCTGGTTCATGTCCGTGATGAGTGCACGTGCCGGAAGACCCAGTTTCTTGGCCACGGCAATGAGTGCTTTGGATAGGGCCTTTGCATCGCCGATCTTCTTCATGAAGGCGCCTGAACCCACCTTGACGTCAAGTACGAGGGCATCGGTGCCTTCAGCAAGCTTCTTGGACAGGATTGAACCGCAGATGAGCGGAATGCACGGCACGGTCCCGGTCACATCACGAAGCGAGTAGAGCTTTTTGTCGGCAGGGGCAATCTTTTCGGTCTGGCCGATGATCACGCAGCCCACGTCCTTGAGGATCTTCTGGGCGTCAGCCTGAGAGAGCCTGACTTTGAAGCCGGGGATGCTTTCGAGCTTGTCGAGTGTCCCGCCGCTATGGCCGAGTCCGCGTCCTGCCATCATGGGCACGACCAGTCCGCAGGCGGCTGCCAGCGGGGCGAGGATGAGCGAGACTTTGTCGCCAACTCCACCCGTCGAGTGCTTGTCGACTTTGGAGCCCGGAATGGAAGACAGATCCACGCGTTCGCCGCTCTCGAGCATTTCATGGGTGAGGGCGACGGTTTCCTCGGGAGTCATTCCCTTGAAATAGGTGGCCATCAAGAACGCAGTCGCCTGGTAGTCCTCGACCGTCCCGTCGGTGATTCCCTTGATGAAGCCGCGAATCTCCAGCGCGCTGAGTTCCTTGCCGTCACGCTTTTTTTCGATGATCGAGACGGGATTCATTACGCGTGCCCCATTTCCTTCAGGAACGAAGTGCCTTCGAGTCCGGAGCCCGCCGGGATTTTTTCGCCCGTCAGAGCCTCAAAAACGGTTGCCCCGACATCGCCAAATCCTTCGCGGATCCCGAGATTGATCGCTCCCCGGGAAGCCGTGGACTTGGAGTAGGCGAGTACCGGGATGTATTCGCGCGTGTGGTCCGTGCCCGGGTAGGTCGGGTCGTTGCCATGGTCGGAGGCGAGCACGAGCAGGTCGCGCGGACCCATCGAGTCGATGAGCTCGGGCATGGCGCGGTCAAACTCCTCGAGGGCTTCGCCGTAGCCCTTCACGTCGCGGCGATGGCCATAGAGCATGTCAAAGTCGATCAGGTTGCAGAACAGCAGAGTCCCCGGATTCCTGCGAGTCTTGACCTGCTCGATCAGCACTCGGATTCCATCGGTGTTGCCCTGGGTGTCGATGTTCTCGGGGATTCCTTGCGCGGCAAAGATATTGGAGATCTTGCCGATCCCCAGCGTGTGGATCTTGCGGTCTTCGAGCAGGTCGAGCAGCGTCGGACGATCCGGGAGCTGCGCGTAATCCTTGCGATTGTAAGTCCGCTTGAAAGGAACGCCTTTTTCAGGATTGCCGACAAACGGGCGCGCGATCACGCGACCGATGCCCAGATCGTCACAGATCTTGCGCGCGGACTTGCAGACATCCAGCAGGCGCTGGAGTCCGAAGCTCTCTTCGTGCGCTGCCACCTGCCACACACTGTCGGCGCTCGTGTAGACGATGGGCTTGCCCGTCTTCATGTGCTCAAGTCCCAGCTCTTCGATGATTTCGGTGCCGCTGGCTGCCTTGTTGCCGAGCACGCCCGGTAGGTTGTTTTCGCGGCACCAGCGATCGAGCACTTCCTTGGAAAAACCGTCAGGATAAACCGTGAATGCGCGCGAAACGACGAGTCCGGCCATTTCCCAGTGGCCCGAAGTCGTGTCCTTTCCGCGGGATTTCTCCATGGCCTTGCCAAAAGCGCCATGTCCCTGACCGGGAGTGCAGGCGGGCACACCTTCGATGCGAGTAAGATTGCCGAGTCCCATCCGGCCGAGGTTGGGAAGCGAGAGCTTGCGTCCCGCCTTGCCCTCGAACTGGCGGCCGAGATTTCCGAGGCTGTCGGATCCGGTATCGCCGTAGGATTTTGCGTCAGGCAGTTCGCCTGCGCCCACGCCGTCGAGAACGACCCAGATCACGCGATCAAATGGAGCTTTCGGGTTTGCCTGTGCCATATCAGTAGCTTCCTTCTGTCTTTTTTTCGGAATTTGAAGGGGAGTCCTGCATCATGCTGACTCCCGAAGAGGTGCCGATCCTGTCGGCACCCGCCTCGATGACGGCCTGGGCGGCTTCGCGGGTGCGCACTCCGCCTGAGGCCTTGATCTTGATGTGGGGTGCGCAGACGGATCGCAAAAGCCGGATGTCTTCTACCGTGGCGCCACCCCCCGCAAAACCCGTGCAGGTCTTCACAAAAGCAGCACCTGCAAGTTGCGAAAGGACTGCGCCGGTGACTTTTTCGGCATCGGTGAGCAGCGCGGTCTCGAGGATGACTTTGACGGGCGTGCGCCCTGCTGCTTTGACCACGGCGCGAATGTCATTGAGGACGTAGTCCAACTGGCGTGCCTTCAAGCGGCCAATCGGAATGACCATGTCGATCTCTTTGGCGCCGGCACGAATGGCAAGCTTGGTCTCGGCGGCCTTGGCTTCGGTCAGCATCGCCCCGTGCGGAAATCCAATCACGGCAATCGGCATGACCTTGGTGCCCTTGAGGGCGCGCACGACGGTGGGGAGCCAGGAGGAGGCCACGCACACTGAGGCAAACCCATGAGTGCGAGCCTGTGAGCAGACGGCCAGGATCTCGGCTTCGGTGGCTTCGGGCTTGAGGAGCGTGTGGTCAATGCGGCTGGAGAGTGGAGTGGGCTTGCCGGCCTTGGCTGGCGCGGGGTGCCGGGCGGCAGCGCCCTGTTCGGCCAGCAGGCTCACCTGGAGCTCAAATTGCTTCCAGAGGGCGTTTGGGTCCGAAGGGGGGGCTTTGGGCTTCATCATAGGAGTGGGTCGCGTTGGGTAGCGGCTGCTTGCGGCATTAAGTCCAAGATTTTACTTGTGTTGATTTCTCAACTTAGCTACCCCTGAACCGTCAAAAAGGAAAGTCTAGGACTGGGGCCCGCAGCCAGATGACTGCAAATTGGCGCCAGCAAATAGTGCCGGTTGTGGCGGATCGAGAATGCCACGACACTAGATACGTCCCCCCTTATAAGGGCGATACGACCTGGTTATAGGTAGTAAAAAAGTACGAAGGGGGCTGCCGGTTACGGCGCCCGCAAATTCTCGAAACAAGATTCAGCTTTTGAAACGAACGAAGCTTTCAGCAGTTTTTAAAGGTTTTATCGCTGCGGCCCTCTTGCAGATGGGGCTGGGAATGGGGTTCCCAACTACGCGCGAAGCGCGAGCCGCGGCACCAGTCGAAGTCGGTTACGAATTTAGGTTTAAGGAAACTTTGGTCACCGCGGGAGCGGTGGGAACGATTTTAGGCGCCTCAACCCTGCCTTTTTATGGCCAGCCTGGAACGCACCTCCTCAATGTAGGTTATGGTGCGGCGGCGGGCCTCCTGGTGGGTACGGGCATCTGGGTATTCAACCGGATCTGGAGCTCGAACTCGAACAGTTCAAGCGCGGTCCTCGATCTTCCCATCCACGTCAGTCCAGGCAGCTTTTCGGTGTCCTTCGTTTCCCTCACTTGGTGAGCGCGGCATTTGCCCCGCTCGGAAAATTAGAGGTCGAAGATGGCAACAGAACTCATCATTAATGCTTCCCTGCCCGAAACGCGCATCGCGCTCAGGGAAAACGGCGAGATCCAGGAAATCCTGGTCGAACGTGCCTCCGGTCGCGGGGTCGTGGGCAACATCTACAAGGGACGCGTGACCCGTGTCCTTCCCGGCATGCAGGCTGCCTTCGTGGACATTGGCCTCGAAAAGGCCGCGTTTCTTTATGTCGACGACGTTTACCAGCACTCCGAGATCTGGGAGGCCGAAGAGCGCGCTTCCGATCGCCGTTCTTCGCGCGATGATTCCGGGGAGAGCTCGGCAGAGGCTTCTGGCGAAGCATCGGAGAGCGCCGAAGGCGGCGATCAGGCCCAGCCGGAGCAGCAGGCATCAGCCCCCAGCGTAAATGAAGAGGATTTTGACTCTGACGCTGACGGCGAAGAAGAGGACGATCTCGATTCTGACGAGGGTCACGAAGGAGATGAAGGCGACGACGAGCCAGTGGGCATG
>CAZDSX010000068.1:8587-8848 GCA_964508305.1 uncultured Bacteriovorax sp. | reverse complement strand
TATTATGTCTCATCTCTCGGGATTCCGACTGACTCGGTGAAGGCTGGCATTTATCTGAGCCCAGAGTCAGAGCCTATCGATCTGTATGTTAGTTTAATGACGGCGTACGGATATGCCCTGCATCGGTCTGGCCTACAAAAGAAGGCTTTAGCAATGTACGAAAAGGCTATCGAGATGAAGCCTTGGGCGGAGACTTTAGCCAATCGAGCTGCTCTTCAATTTGAGCTAAATCATCTCGAGAGTGTCTCAGCCGACCTAATA
>CAZDSX010000068.1:0-8577 GCA_964508305.1 uncultured Bacteriovorax sp. | reverse complement strand
ACTTCACTCAATCCTTACCTCTACAGCGGATGGTTAAATCTTGCGGTATTGCAGTTCCGGACGGGCGATACTTCCCAAGCGTTAGAATCATCCAACCGCGCACTTAAACTTAAACCGACTCTTCTTCCGGCATGGCTACTCCGCGGTCGAGTGCTTCTTGAGAGGCAATTTTATGATTCCGCTTCCGAGGCGTTTAGGAACGGGTTAGCGATCTCTTCAGACTCTTGCCCCGCAATTGACGGGCTCGTTAAAGCTCTGGAGGGGAAAGGCACTCCTGGAGATAACGGGGAGCTTGAACAAGTACTGAAGAAGCGTAGAGAGCTTAAAAAATCAGGGCACTGCAAAAACTAAGACACCGCCTACCTCAACCCAAAGCTCACATTCACATCCAGCTCCAGCGTCTGCGACCCAGCGGCGATACTGGGAGCAGGCATGGACTTGGCCATTGCCCCGCCGTCCATCGCCATCATCATCTCGTGACGGGGCATAGGCTCGATGCCGCCCGCGCCCTGTTCACTCACACGAAGCACTTCGCCCACCTTCGCACCCAGCGAAGTCGCAAGCTTGTCAGCCTTGGCACGCGCATTCTCGGCGGCTTGCTTGAGGCATTCCATTTGTTCCTTGAGCTGCTTTTCTTCGGACAAAAAGGTCTGGAGGGCGCCCACATCCTGCACTCCCTCGCGCGCACCCAGGGCGATCACCTCACCGAGCTTGTCGATCGCGGAAGTCACGACCTTGATCCCCATCCGGGCGCGGAACCCCTTGGAAACCTGCTTCTGGTTTTCCCATTGCCGGTCCTCGCGAACCGAATACTCCGAAGTCGTGAGGTTCAGGTCCGCAAGGCCCAGCTTTTCGATCGCCTGCTTGAGGCGCTCATAGCTCTGAGCCGCCTGCTTGGTCGCCGCTCGGAGGTCCTTGTCTAGAATGTCGATCGTGAGCTGCAGGGCCCCCCGGTCCGGGGTCACCGTGCGCACGCAGTGGCCGCTCACCGAGACCGAGCGCGGTGGCGCATCGCCCGCGAATGCCGCTTGCAGGCCCCCGACCAGTGAAAAGACCGCCATACCTGCCACCACGAAACCGAGATTTTTCATGCCCTTAGTCTGAGGGCAAAATTGATTCCCGGCCAGCACTCTGGCAACCTAGCGACACACTATGTCGGGACTTGAGGCAAACCAGGAGCATGACGCGGCGCTAAACCAAAAGGGAACGGATCCCTCTGTGTCCATCATCATCCCCGTCTTCAACGAGGCGGCGGCGCTTGAGGAAGTCCTGGCCCATCTTTTTGCCGCTCCCTGCCCGATCCGCCGCGAATGGATCGTGGTTGATGACAAGAGCACCGACGGAAGCACTGAGATCCTGCGCGAACTCCAGCCCAAGTACGGCTACCGCCTGCTCGAGCAAGATCCCAACCAGGGCAAGGGCTCAGCCGTCCGCCGCGGCATCCGTGAGGCGACTGGCGATTTTGTCATCATTCAGGACGCCGACTTTGAGTACGATCCAGCCGACATCCCGTCACTGCTCGAGCCGCTCATCCAAAACCGAGCGGACGTCGTCTATGGGAGCCGCTTCAAGTCGAGTCATCAGGTGCGCCGCACTTACCATTATTTTGTGAACCGCCTGCTCACCGTGCTGAGCAACCTGCTTTCGGGCATTTATCTGACCGACATGGAGACCTGCTACAAGGCCTTCAGGCGTGATCTGGTGCAATCCATGGCGCTCACTTCCGAGCGCTTTGGGATCGAGGTCGAATTCACGGCCTTCATCGCCAAGCTCCGCGCAAGGATCTACGAACTCCCCATCAGCTACTACCCACGCACGCAGCTTCAGGGAAAGAAGATCAACTGGAAGGACGGCGTGGCGGCCCTCTGGCATCTTGTCCACTTCAACTGGCTCACTTCGCTTGAAGAAGCCTTTGATCTCACCCGACTTCCTCCCAAGTATTTTCCGAGCCGTGATGCAACTGCGCCCGCCCCAAGGCCCTAGGATTGTGGCGGATGTGCGCGGTGAAGCTCCCCTGCCCGTCGTGGCAGGCTCGCTGGCGATCGCGCTGATCATCGCGCTCTTTTGGTTTTCTCGACTCTCCATCATCCCCGTCCCCTGGCCCGATGACTCGGCCTTTTATCTGGTGGCCAAGGATCTCTTCAGCTGGCCTCCGCGCTGGGTGATGCTCTCGCAAGCTCCCTGGGAGCCGGGCTACGCGGAGTGGAATTTCAATACAATGCCGCTATTTCCGATCCTCCTCGGTCTTGGCCGCGCAGTGGGAATCTCGGGAATCTGGGCCATCAAGTTCTGGCCGCTCCTGTTCTGGGCGCTCTCCGGAGTCCTACTTTTACGACTCCTGCACCGCCTTGAGGCCCCTCGCAGCTTGATTTGGCTGGCACCTCTCCTCTGGGCCACGGAGCCTGTGCTTCGCTGGAGCTCGATGATCGTGAGGCCCGAGTCTCTGATCGCAGCCTGCGGCATGGCACTCATGATCGAGCTCTTTGAAGAGGAGAGCCCATCGCGAAACCGCTCCACCCGCATCGCACTCTGGCTCGCGATCGCCGCCTACACGCACTTCAATGCAATCCACCTCGTCCTTCCCGTTTTGGCGGCCGCAGTGCTGGGGCAATTTGGCAGTGCACGCCGAGCGTTTTTGGAGCTCCTCAAGATTGGAGCAAAGACCCTGGCCCTGCTCTCCCCCTGGCTCTTCACCATTGCTCTCAAGCCCCGTCTTTTTTTGCAGCAGATGGCGCTTCAATGGAGCCGCCTGGCAGCCCCAAATGGATGGCTTCACTCCTGGCCCGACCTCAAAAAGGGAATGCTCGAGCAGATGGGCTCGATGAGTTCCTGGCCCGCACCCATCGAATGGACGGCACCGATCCTCTGTGGGCTTGTCCTGCTCTCCGTGGCACTGGTGGTGGGAGCGCTGATCAAAAAGGTGCCTATCCGAGCGGGGATTGCAGCAGCGTGGGTCGTGGCTGCAGCCTGGCTGTTTCACAGTAAGCCCGAAGTCTGGTTCACCCACTACCTGCACGCTTCGATCGTGGTCTTGGTGTGCGTGGTCATTGCCGAATATTCGGGCACGCTTTTGAGTCGCATTCTTTTGGGATCGGCCTCAGTCCTCGTCATTCTCAATTCGGTGGGGACTTTTCAGCAGTGGCAGGACATCACGCGCAGCGAGTCCTGGAGCTGGGCTTCGTACCACCGCATGGTGGACTGCGTGGATCGACAGCTCACGTCACTAGAGGCTGCCCTCCCTGCGCCGGAAGGCGAAGAGTTCAAAGTCTGGGTTCCGACCTTTCCGGACATCACGATCGAGCTCTCCCGGAGGCACCCCGGCTGGCGCTTCACGCGGACCTGTGACTTTTTGGACAGATCGGCGGCGGCAGTCAGCCATGGCTATGAAGTGAACGCCGTGGTCGTGCCGGAAACCTACGCGACAAGGGACGCCGAAATCGATTCGCCCGCGGCGGCCTATCCCGAGATGGAATCCGTGTGGATGACTTGGAAGGGATACTTCCTCAACACGCTTTACACTTCGCCGTCATTCAAGCCCGACCGGCATGTCTGCCAGTCCGGCAAGTGGCAGGCGTTTATTTTCCACTGACAAGTCAACTAGGCCTTTAGAGTGCCAAACGCCCGGTCCCAGACCGTCGTGTAGAGACCGTAATTGCCGTCGAAGCGGCGGTGATGCCAATGGTGCTGCCGGGTCGTATTGATGTGCTTGAGCATCGGAAGCCGCGCCCAGGATTTGGGGGTGAGGTCGTAGCCGAGGTGCCCGTAGGCATTCATCACGATCGAAGCAAACTGGAAGAAAAAGATCGTCACTGCGTGCAGTGGCACGAAGAAGACAAAAATGTAGATGATCCCGCTCTCGAGGAGGGCTTCGAGCGGGTGAAAAGAAAACGCCGCCCAGGGCGTCGGACTCAGTGAGCGGTGATGGACGGCGTGGAAATGCCTGAAGAGCCAGGGATGGTGCATCGAGCGATGGATCACGTAAAAATAAAGATCATGGATCGCAAGCAACAGGACGAGCGAAGCAAAAACCCACGCCCATCCCCCATTGGCGGCGATGTCCGTGTACATCCTCGTTTGCCCCGAGCGATTCATCGTCACGACAAAGGCGCCTGGAATTTGGAAAACGGCCATCGTCATCAGTGACCATCCCATCTCGCGACGGATGTCTTTCCAGCGAATGGCCTCAGGGTCGATCTTATGTCCGGAAAACCGGCGGGCGCCGAGCACCCACACTGCCAAAAAGACGGATCCCGGGATGAGCAGATAGCGCACGAACTGGAACGCAAACAGGATCACGAGGGTTGCAAAAAGCGGCTGCTGCGCAATGAAACCGAACATGGATCAACCCTCGAGGAGCTCGATCTCGTAGCCGTCGGGATCATCCACGAAGGCCATCTTGGTTTTTCCACTCGGAGTCATGCCCGGACCCCAGCTCAAGTCATAGCCGGCTTCGCGAAGGCGTGCCTGGACGGCTTCGATCGACTCCACTCGGTAGGCCAGATGTCCGAACGCATCCCCGCGAACGTAGGATTTTGTGTCCCAGTTATGGGTGAGTTCCACCAGAGGTCCGCCCTCGCGGTCCCCGGGGGCCCGAATAAAAACGAGCGAAAAGCGATCTTTCTCGTAGTCCTGCCTCGAAACCACCGTGAAACCGAGGCCTCGGGTGTAGAAATCGAGGGAAGTCTCCAAATTTACCACTCGAATCATCGTGTGAAGGTAGCGCATCTGAAAATTCACCTGAGGTTGAAGCGAAGGGCTCGCCACTCGTTCTTGGCCATCTGGATCGGCTGGACACCCAGAAGCTTTGAGTAACAGGAAATGACTTCGGCAAGATCATCCTGCACGAGTCCTGAAAGGACCAGGCATCCACCGCCCGCTCCGCCGGACTTTGGCTTCACCCGCGAGCAAAGCGCCTGGCTGAACTGGATCAGCACGGGCCTCAGGATATTGGCAAAAACAAGGTCGTAGGGCTGGTCGGGAGCTGCCGCGCCGGCATCCACCAGGCCCTCAAAATCGAGCGAATAGATGACACGATCGGTAACGGAATTGAGCCGGGCATTCTCACGCGCATTTTCGACAGCCAGGGGGTCGATCTCGACAGCATGAACTTGGCCCGCACCCTTGAGTGCAGCGCCGATGGCAAGGATCCCCGAGCCGCTTCCAAAATCGAGCACGCGACCAAGCGAGCCCCCCTCGCCCCGCCACTCACTCATGGCCTGCAGGCAGAGCTGGGTCGTCTCATGAGTGCCGGTGCCAAAGCCCGCACCCGGATTGAGGATGAGCCTGGCACCCTGTTCAACAGTGCGCGAAGCCTCCCATGGAGGAAGGATCATTCCAAAGCTCGGGATCTCGATCCCTTTGAAGTTCTTTTTCCACTCCGCGTCCCAATCCTGGGGATCCTGCCTGCGGATTCCCAGCACCTGGCAGCCATGAATGGAGGAAAGGACCTCGGAGGCCGACTCGGCAGACTCCTCGTCTGCAAAGTAGAGTTCGGGGCTTTCGATCCCCTGCTGACCGATCCAGTCTCGAAAGTGCGGCGCCTGTGCCGAGTCCAAGACCCAGGACTCGGTTTCGAGCCCGGCGGCATGTGCCTCGTCGCTTAGCACCGTCCCCTCGTGCACGCCGGTAAGGCCTTGCTCGAGGAACTGCTGCCAAACCCAGGCAAAGAACTCCTCACGAGTGGCGTGTTCCCCGGAGGGAAACACCACTTCGGAGCGCACGGATACTTTCAGGACCCAGAAGGGCGAATCCGCCGCAGTCACAGAGATTTTTCCTTAGACCGGAGGCTGTGAATGGTCTCCGCCACCGCCGGCACCACCCTGACCACCGCCACCGCCGCCGTTTCCACGGTCATGACGGTCACGGCCACGGCCTCCACGGCGTCCACGGCGGCGATTGTTGCGGCCACCGCCGCCTCCGCCACCCTGTCCACCGCGATCACCCCGGTCGGGACGGTCGCCGCGGGTCTGGCCCTGGGGCTTGCCCGGGACAAATCCACTGCCGTGCTGGGACATGCGCGCGATGGCATTGTCCTGCATGGCCTGGGCGCGCTGGAATGCACGCCTATCCTCTTCGGTCATCTCGTCATCCTGGGGCAGGCCTTCGTAGGTCTGCACGGGCTGGTCGCCCTGGATGATTTCGCCCTGGTAGAAGTAGTTGGCCGCATTGCGCCCCTTGGGCTTGTAGTCCACGCGGTTTCCGATCATGTCAGGATCGAAGTCCTCGCGGGGCTGGCGCTGCTGCTGTTGCTGCTGGCGGGGCTGCTGGTCGTGATGACCGCCGCCACCTTGGCCACCCTGGCCGGAATGCTGGCGATCCCGATCACGTCCACGATCGCGGTCGCGACCCCGGCCGCGGTCCCGATCACGTCCACGGTCATGCCCCCGATCATGACGATCCTGCCTCTGTTGCGGCTGATCGCCACCCTCGATGGGCTGGCCCCCTTCTTCAACCATGAACTCCCCGGCATCGACCGGAGCATCGTGTGAGGCGCCGCCGGCAAGGGCCTGCGACTGGCGCTGGGCCTCGAGGCGAGCCTTGACGGCTTCACGCTCGGCCTGGCGCTCCTTCTCACGCTGTTCGCGTTCCTTCTGGCGCTCGGCCATGCGCTCGGCACGGCGCTCACGCTCACCCTGCTTGCCCACCTTGTCCTTGGCCTTGGCACCCGGTGCACGGTCGGCAACGACTTCGAACTGCTCGAGGTGGAAGTCCTCCACAGCCTGCAGGAAAATCGGCTTGCGGTAACGGCGCTCGAGCTGGTCGAGGGTTTCGCGCTCGTCGAGTGCGAGCAGGTCGATCACTTCGGTATGGGCCTGGACGAGGATCTTGCGCACGTCACGGTCAATTCCGTCACGCTCCACATCGCGGAGCACTTCGTAGGCCACCGTCTGGCGGCTCTTGACGAAGCCCTTGCCCTCGCAGTGGGAGCAGGACTCGCACAGCATGCGGACCATGGTGTCGCGCGTGCGCTTGCGGGTCATTTCGATGAGGCCCAGATCCGAGATCTTCTGGATCGACGGACGAGCTCGGTCCTTCTTGAGGGCCTCTTCAAGCGCCCTGTAGACGCGCTGCTTGCTCTCCTCGCGATCCATGTCGATCAGGTCGAGGATAATGATGCCGCCGCAGTTGCGGAGGCGGAGCTGGTAGGCAATCTCCTGGACGGCTTCGAGGTTCGTCTTGACGATCGTGTCCTCGAGGTTCTTCTTGCCGACAAAGCGACCGGTGTTGACGTCGATTGCGACGAGCGCCTCGGCCTGGTCGATCACGATGTAGCCACCCGACTTGAGCCAGACCTTGCGGTCAAGGGCGCGGGAAAGCTCGGAGGAGATGTTGAACGCGTCAAAGATCGGCACATCGCCCTGGTAGAGCTCCACCTTCTGGCGGAGTGAGGGCATGAAGTGCGCTACGAAGCGCTGCATCTCGTTGTACTGGAAGCGCGAATCCACTGCGATCTTGTCGATGTCCTCGTTCACCCAGTCGCGGATTGCGCGAAGGATGGCGTTGAGGTCCTCGTAAACGAGCGCCGGTGCGGAGACATTGCGGGCCTTCTCCTGAATCTCGCTCCAGAGGCGCGAGAGGTAGTCGATGTCCTGCTTGACCCGCTTTTCGGACTGCTGCTTTCCGCTCGCCGTGCGGACGATGAAGCCCAGTCCCTCGGGACGATTGCGTTCGACAAAGTCACGGAGCCTGCGGCGCTCGTCGTCGCGCTCGATGCGCTTGGAGACGCCGACATGGTCGATCGTGGGCATGCACACGAGGTGGCGGCCCGGAAGGCTGATGTGGCAGGTCAGGCGTGCGCCCTTGGTTGCGATCGGATCCTTTGCAACCTGGACGAGCACTTCCTGGCCTTCCTTGAGGAGGTCCTGGATGTTGACCTGACCGCGCGAGGACTTGTTTCGATCTCCCTGCGCCTGCTTGGGCTTGATGCGGCGATTCCGGTCACGGTTCTCGCGAAACTCCGGACGTGAACCGCCCTGCTGCTGGCCTCCACCCTGGCGCTGGCCGGATGCCGCCTGGGGAGTCGGACGACCTGATGCACCGGTGTCGCCCTCTTCACGCTGGTCGGCTGCACCACCGCCCGAGCCGAGCTCGGCGCGGTCGGAATCCACATGTCCTTCGTCTTCGACGTGTTCGTTGAAAGCTTCGGTGTAGCCCTCGGCGCCTGCCTCGGCAGAGCCTGCGTCGCCGGCACCGGCTTCGCGGCCTTCTCCGCCCGGGCCACCGGGACCCCGGCGCCGATTGCGGCCGCCACGACGGCCACGGCGATGGCGACGGCCGCCATCACGGCCTCCGCCCTGGGCCTGACCTTCGCCACCTGCGCCACCGGCAGCAGGAGCCACGGTGCCTTCGGGAGCACCACCGCCCCCGCCTTCACCCTCGCCTTCGGCGGACATGCCGACTGGCTCGTCATCTCCTTCAGGGCCTTCATGACCGTCATCAGAGTCGAGATCTTCGTCATCAGAATCAGCATCTGAATCAGAATCCGAATCAAAATCTTCCTCGTTCGCGCCCTGGGACGAAGCCTGCTGCTCGGGCTGGGCCGGCACCATGCCGAGAAACGCTGGCCGATGATCTTCG
>CAZDSX010000067.1:7215-9108 GCA_964508305.1 uncultured Bacteriovorax sp. | reverse complement strand
GAGGACTCCTCCACTTCGCCGACTCCACGAGCCAGATTCCACATCCCGTGGGTGATGGCATTCTTGAATCCAAACGGCCGGGCCAGCCACGCATGCTGATGGATCGGGTTGCGATCACCTGCGATCGCGGCATAGCGTCTCCCCAAATGGGAGGGAACCGAGACCTCACAGCTCACCACCGGGGCCACGAGTTCGTGCGGCTGCACTCGCTCGCGCTTTTCGCCTCCGCCGGGCCCCTTGGCACTCCAGAGTCGCGAGTGGGATTGCCACACCCCGCGCCCGTCCTGGCTGATCAGGGTCGTCATGTCAAACTCCACCCCTCGACGGGCCGGATGGGTCGTGCCCAAAGTCACCGTGCAGTCGACCGGGCGAGCCAGATCGGGAGCGCCGAGCCACTCCATCTCCTGCCCCAGATGAACCATTCCGAAAGCCGGGATGACAAAGGAGCGATCGGCAAGTGCGGCCTTATGAAGCGGCGCTGCGGCAACAAAGGGCCAGCAGATGGGCAGGGCTCCGGAACCAGCTGTGAGGCCACAAATGGAGCGATAGCCCGGTGCTTCGCCCCACCCCATTCCCACCCACGTGTGCGAGAGGGGGGAAAGCGTCTGGCCGGTCTTGAGCCCCTTTTTAAAAGACAGGGCCAGTCGGAGGAGTGACACCCCGGGGTTACGGTCATGGTTCACGGTTTTCACGGGCTCCCGTGCTACCATGAACCCATGGGTGGCTGGCCAATCAAATTCGCAACTCTCGCGCTGTACTCGCTGCTTTGCCTGACCAGATCCGAGGCGCGGGACCAGATGTCCTGGCCGGGCATCCCCGTGCCTTCCGCCAGCTGCCGCTGGACCGAGAAAGACGTGAGCTTCGGACCCCTCTCGGATTTTGCCCGCAAGGTGGAGTCCTGCGGGCCCATCCACGTGACGAGCCAGACTTCGGCGCAGATGCCGATCCCGGCCCACTCGCGTGCAGGCCTGTCGCTCGATGGAATGTGCGCGGACTTTACCCGGCAGGCAGCCCTTCTCGAACTCCAAGCCAAGAGTCCTGAATGGAACTGCCCCGCTGGGTGCACGCGCTCGGCACACTTGGATTTCAGAGTCCTCGCAAAAGACAGGGCCTCCCACTACGCCTGCAGCTATGACCTGCGCTGGGGCTGCACGCCCATCGGCGTCTCGCAGACCACCGTCTCGGACTCGTGTGGAGTCGAACCTGTCACCAGCTATGTTCTTTGGGGAGAGTCCGAGCGGGAACTCCTGGATGGCGCAGAGAAGTCAGCTGCCCAGAAAGGCGAAGTCCTGCGCGACCGAATCACTCCTTTTTGCGGCAGCCAGTGGCTGCAGATCCGAGAGGCGGGAGTGAAGGGCTACACACTGAGGCTCTCTTCCCAACCCGCACGCGTGCGCTGCCCGGAAGGCTGCCGCCTCAAGCGCATCCTTCCCGATCATCTGACCGGCAATGACAACAACGACCTCCAGCCGTGGCGACGCTGCCGCCAGATCCTCACCCGTGAGGGAGCCGACCTCTGGATCCGCGCCCGTTTTGAAGTGGCCTTTACGGACCGGTGCGAACGGGCTCCGTAAATTCGCCCGCTGAGCCGGTGGCAGGCGCCGCCGGGAGCTTTTCGACGGGGGCCTTGCGGATTCCTGAGACCACTCCCAGTGCTTCGAGTCCCTTGAGCAGGTAGTAGGTCACGTCGATTTCCCACCAAAAGAATCCCTGGTTGGTGCTGCTCTGGTAGCGGTGGTGGTTGTTGTGCCAACCTTCTCCAAGACAGATCATGGCCAGAATAAAACTGTTTCGGGAATCATCGGTCGTCTTGTACCTCCGGCGGCCCATGAGGTGGGCGAGGGAGTTGATGCAGGCGGTGCCGTGGAAAAGAAAAGTCGTGCTAATGAAGAA
>CAZDSX010000067.1:0-7205 GCA_964508305.1 uncultured Bacteriovorax sp. | reverse complement strand
TCCCTGGTTGGTGCTGATCTGGTAGCGGTGGTGGTTGTTGTGCCAGCCCTCGCCCAGCGTGATGAGAGCGAGCCAGAAGTTGTTTCGGCTCGTATCGGTCGTATCGTATCGGCGTGAACCAAAGACATGTGAAAGCGAGTTGATGGTGAATGTCCCGTGCCAAAGCAGGGTCGTCGACAAAAAGAAGCCCCAGAAAACTGCGACCCAGCCTCCTGCTGCCATCAAGGCAATCCCGAGGACTGCGCCCGGCACCCAGTGCCAGCGGTTGAGCCAAAGCAGCTCAGGGTAGCGCGTGAGATCCGGGATCAACTCCGTGCGGGTGCGGTCGTTCTCACCATCCAAAAACCAGAAGCAGTGCGAGTACCAAAAACCCTTCTGCCAGGGCGAGTGGATGTCCTCGGGCTGGTCCGAAAAGCGGTGGTGGTGGCGATGGTGGGCCGCCCACCACAGAGGCCCCTGCTGGACGGAGGAGGTCGCCAGCCAGGCCATGGCAAACTGCCAGAACCGGTTCATCTTATAAGTCCTATGGGAGAAGTACCGGTGGAAGCCCGCCGTGATCCCGAACATCCGGACAAAATAGAGACAAAGGCAGAGTCCGACCCACTTCCACTCAAAGGGAAAGGCCAGTACACCCAAACTCAGGGCATGGATCAGCCAAAACGGAACATTTTCGAGCCTTCTCGCTACTGTATTGGGCACCATGGGCCATGATCCTAAGGGGTGCCGACCCCTTTCAGAATGTAAAAGTTTTGAATCCAAGGGACGGGCCCCCCGTGGTAGGGTCGGCGCCATATGAAAGTCGACGTCCTTGTGATCGGTGGCGGCATCGTCGGTACGACGGTGGCCCGTGAACTTCAGGCTTCCGGACGCTCCGTCGTCCTCGTCGAAAAAGGCGCAGTAGGCCAGGCCTGCTCATTGGGTAACGCGGGCTGGATCACCCCCTGCTTTGCCATGCCGCTCCCGCAGCCGGGAATGCTGCTCAAGTCTATCAAGTGGCTCCTCGACAGCCGTAGCCCGCTTTACATCAAGCCCGCGCTTGACCCGCTTCTTTTCCGCTGGCTCATGCGCTTCACCCTGTCGATGACCCGCAAGAAGATGCTGCGCTCGATCGGCGTGCTGACGGACGTTTCAAAATACAGCCTCGAGTTTTACTCCGAGCTCGCCAAGCGCCACCCCTCCAAGATGGCCTTCGAAAAGCGCGGCCTCCTCATGGTGAGCGCCCACGATGCAGGGGTCGAAGCTGCCAAGGCCGAGATGCACCTCATGGCCGAGCGCGGGATTCCGGGCCGCGCACTCTCTCGCGACGAGCTGCTTGCGTTTGAGCCCACGCTCAAGCCCATTGTCAAAGGCGGGGTCTATTTTACCGAAGAAGCCCAGATTGAACCCCTGCAGGCCAGCCTCGCCATCGCCGAAGAGTTCAAGGGCCTGGGCGGCAAGGTCATGGAAGGCCACGAGGTCTATGACTTCGAAATGGCCGCAAACGGCGCCATTTCCAAAGTCCGCACGACCCAGGGCGACTTTGAACCCGAGCTCGTGGTGCTGGCTTCCGGGTCCTGGTCGCCTGAGATCGGAGAAAAGCTCCGTCTGAGCGTGCCCATCCTCGGAGGCAAGGGCTACTCGATGACGATGAAGGGAGCCCAGACCCCGCCCAAGCACCCGATCATGATCGTGGATCGCAAGATCGCAGTGACCCCGTATCCAGACCGCCTGCGCGTGGCCGGAACGCTGGAGCTCGTCAATCAAGATTACAGCATTTCTCCGACCCGGCTTGAGGCCATCTACTCGGGCGTGCATGAGTACCTGAACCTGACCGGCAAGCCCGACACCCAGGCCGAAGCCCGCGACATCTGGAGGGGCCTGCGCCCCTGCACACCGGATGGCGTGCCGATTGTCGGAGCATCGGGCAAGATCCCGAACCTGTTTTACTGCACGGGTCACCAGATGCTGGGACTGCAGAGCGCTCCCGGGACCGCAAAACTTGCCGTCGATATTTTGACGAAGCGCAACCCGCTCACGGATCCGGCACCTTTCAGTCCGCTTCGATTTGAATAGCTCATAAAAATCAGTAGCATCAGGGCACGCTTTCAACCTCTTTTGGAGAATGCAGCCTATGCAACTGAACCCTCGTGTCGTATCTGCGCTTTTGATCACCCTTGCTTCGAGCACCCTTTTCCAGGGATGCGCCATCAGCCGCACGCTGGGCTGGAACCAGTCGGGTGAGGCTTCGAGCCTGAGCTCCACTGAGAAGGCCAAGCTCTCGAGTGAAGCCAAGGCCCACTGGGCCAAGCGCCTGGATCGCACCGAACTCGAAAAAGCCCTTTCCAAGTGGGAACAGATTGCACGCGCGACGCCTTCTGATTTTGAATCCCAGGCGATGCTGGCTCGCGGCTACTACCTGCTTGCCGACAGCCACCTCCCGGACTCGCAGATGGAAGATAAGAAGAAGTTCTGGGAAACCGGCACTTCCTGGGGCGAGAAGGCGCTGGCCACCAACGCAGCATTCAAAAAGAAGGTCCAGGACGAGCAGGCCCTGATCGAAGACTCGCTCGACACCCTGACCAAGAATGAAGTGCCGGCCATCTACTGGACTGCGGTCAACCTCGGCAAGTGGGCCAAGAACTCCAACATCACGACCACGCTCAAGTACAAGACCCGCATCAAGCGCATGATTGAGAAGGTCGAGCAGCTCGATCCCGACTATTTTTACGGCGCAACCAATCGTTACTGGGGCGTCTACTACTCGGCGCTTCCCAAGCTCTTTGGCGGCAGCCTCGAAAAGAGCGACGAGCATTTCCAGAAGAGCTTCAAGACGGCCAAAAACTACTTTGGTACCTACACGCTCTACGCCGACAATTTCTCACGCAAGAAGGGGGACCGTGCGGGCTTCAGGAAGGCCCTCAACTTCGTGCTGCAGACCAAGCCAGGCGTGATTGCCGAGATCGAGCCCGAACAGACGCTTGAGCAGCGCCGCGCCAAGGCCATGCTCGACAACGAGAAAGGACTTTTTGAATGAGCTCGCTCCTGCGCAGTCCCCTGCTGGCACTTGCCCTATTGTCCACGGTTGCAGCCCATGCCAAGACGACCCTCAAGTTTGGCACCGTGGCCCCGGACAACACTCCCTGGTCGGATGAGCTCAAGAACATCCAAAAGCGCGTAGGGTCCGAGAGTGCGGGCTCGATCGATATCAAGCTCTACCTCGGAGGCCAGCTCGGAGGCGAGATCGAGATCCTCCAGGGCATCCGGCGCGGAAGGATCCAGGGCGGAGGCCTGACCTCTGGAGCTCTCGCAAGTGCCATTCCGGAGATGAACCTGCTGGAGACGCCCTTCATCTTCGACTCGAACGAAGAAGCGGACTTTGTCCTCGACAACTACCTTTTCGAACCTTTCAAAAAGATCTTCGAGCAAAAGGGACTGATCCTCGTCACTTGGGCCGAAAACGGCTGGCGCGACATTGCGACCAAGGCAAAGCCCGTGCTCGTGCCGGGTGATCTCAAGGGACTCAAAATCCGCTCCCAGGAAAGCACTTCGCACATTGGCTTCTGGAAGAAGATCGGCGCAAACCCGGTCCCGATCCCGATCACCGAAGTGCTTCCCTCGCTCCAGACGGGTCTCGTCGATGGCTTCGACAACACGCCGCTCTTCACGCTCGCGGCCGAGCTCCACACCGGCATCAAGCACTACTCCACGACCCGTCACATCTACCAGCCTGCCGCCATCGTCTACAGCAAGGCCGCCTGGGACAAGCTTTCGGAGTCTGAGCGCAAGATCCTCATGGGCCCCGGCAACTCCCTTGCCCCCGTCGGCCGAAAGGCCGTGCGCACGCTGGGAGACCAGCTGCTTGGAATCCTCAAGGACTCAGGGGTCAAGGTCGTGCAACTGGGCGCAAAGGAGCGCCAGGCCTTCAAGGCTGCTGTGGCAGGTTATGAGCAGGAGCTCGTGCCGACTCTCGGCGGAGAATCCGCCCGGATCTACGCGCTGATCAACGAGGGCAAGAAGGCTTTTTCCTCGCAGAAAAAGAAGTGAGGTCGGCCCGAATGAAGACCCTGCTGGAGCGACTCCAAAAGATTGAACGCGTGGTGGCGGCTTCGGCCTTCGGGCTCATGACGCTTTTTGTCCTCACGGACATCCTCCTCCGGGAGGGCTTCAAGCAGAGCTTTGCCATCGGGCCCAAACTTGCGCTCGATTTCATGATCCTGGGTGGCTTCCTGGGTGCAGCGATCACTTCAGGCAAGGGCACCCACCTCAAGGCCGAAGTCGCAACCAAGCTCTGGCCCGAAAGCCTAAAGCCTTTTGCAGCGACCCTGGGTGAGCTCCTGACTGCGGTTTTTTGCACGGGACTTGCCTGGATCTCCTTCAAATACGTGGCCGGGAGCCGTGAAATGGGCGAAGCCAACGTCGTGACCGGAGTCCCGATCTGGGTGTCGCAGCTCGTGATCCCTTGGACGTTTGTCTCGATGGCACTCAGGCACCTGGCCTTCACGTTCAAGGCAGAGCTCAGGCCGGTCACCACGATTGAGGACCTCAAATGACCAGCCTCGGACTGATTGCCCTGATTGTAGGACTGCTGGCTTTTGGCCAGCCTCTGTTCGTGATCATGGGAGCCGTCACCGGCTACTGCTACGCGTTCCTCGGAGACGGTGAGCTTCAGGGCATGATCGAGGACATCTTTTTTGCAGCCAACAAGGACCTGCTCCTCGCCATCCCTCTTTTTATCCTCGCAGGAAACCTCATGACCCAGGGAGGCATTGCCCGACGCTTGATCCGTGTGGCCACCTCCATCACTGCTCCTGTTCCTGCAGGCCTTGCCGTGGCGGCTGTGTTTTCGTGTGCGATCTTTGCTGCGATCTCGGGTTCTTCGCCCGTGACCCTGATTGCCATCGGCGGAATCATGTACCCGGCCCTCAAGTCCGCCAACTACCCGCAGACCCTCTCAGTGGGACTTTTATCGGCAGGCGGAACCCTGGGGATCATCATTCCTCCGTCCATCCCGATGATCGTGTTCGCGATCATGGCAGGCGTCTCGGTCACGGATCTCTTCATGGCAGGCGTGGGCCCGGGGATCCTGCTCACCATTTTGCTGATGGGCTACTGCATCTACCGCGGCAAGGACATGCCCCGGGGGCGCTTTAGCGTGGGCGAGTTCACTGCTGCACTCAAGGGCGGTGTTTTTTCGCTCCTGATGCCAGCCATCATTTTGGGAGGCATTTACTCAGGGATCTTTACCGCCACCGAGTCCGCAGCGATTGCGGTCGCCTATGCGCTGGTGGTCGAGTTTTTTGTCCACCGCGAGCTCAAAATCGCCAAGGTGCCGGGAGTGCTTGCCGAGACTGCAGAACTGCTGGGAACCCTGTTCTTGATCCTGGTATTTGCGGTCAGCCTGAACAAGTTCATGACTTTTGAGCAGATCCCTCAGGCGCTCGTGGAAGTGTTGTCTCGCTCGATTGAGAGCAAGACGACCTTCCTCATCGGGGTGAATATTCTGCTTTTGATCGCGGGCTGCTTCATGGACGCGCTCAGTGCGATCCTGGTTCTGGCCCCACTGCTCACCCCGATTGCAATTCATTACGGAGTGAACCCCATCCATTTTGGGGTGCTCACGATCGTGAACCTCGAGATCGGCTACCTCACTCCCCCCGTGGGCGTGAACCTGTTCGTGGCCTCAAGCGTGTTCAAGGAGCCCCTGGGCGCCGTGATCAAATCTGTCCTGCCACTCATTGTGGTTCTACTGATTGGGCTTGGGATCGTGACGTTTGTGCCGCAGCTGTCGCTTCTTTTCTTGAAGTAAAGCCGATCGCTTCGGCTCAGGAGCTCCCGAAGAGAAGGCTTCGCATGGAAATGGACCCGTGCTGAAAGCCCGAGTAAATCCACTTGAGCCGGTCGCCCGGCGCTGCTGCACCCAGCACGTAAAGCAGCGGATACCAATGATCCGGTGTGGGAATGGCCTTGCGCCCACTCTCAGTAGAGCTCGCTTCCTCAATCAGCGCCTCAAAATCGCGCGCTTCGATTCTCCCCTTCACCCAGGCATCAAACTCCGCCGCCCACGGCATGATCGGCGCCTGCTCGTTCCAATCGATGATCCGAAGGTTATGGACAATGTTTCCGCTCCCCAGGATCAAGATGCCCTGATCCCGGAGGGGACTGAGCTTGGAGCCCAGATCAAAGTGATAGCGAGGGCCTTCGTCCATTGCGAGCGAGAGCTGGACAACCGGAATATCGGCCGCAGGGTACATGTGCTTCAGCACACTCCAAGTACCGTGATCCAAGCCCCACTCGTCGGGATCGGCCGCATCATTAGCATCGATCTGCGGAATGCTGACCGTCGTCTGGACGAGCTCTGCAAGCTCCCGGCTCCCAGGCGCTGGATACCGGACCTCAAACAGCTCGCGCGGAAATCCGCCAAAATCGTGGATCGTCTTGGGATGAGGCATCCGCGTGACCCAGGAACCCTGGGTACACCAATGGGCGGAGACACACAAAATGCCACGCGGGCGAGGAAGGCTGGAACCCAGCTCTCCCAACGCCCGCGTGTAGTCATTGTCGGCCAGCGCATTCATCGGGCTCCCGTGCCCGATGAATGCAACAGGCATTTTTTGATTCGAAATCAATCCCCGCCTCAGTAGCGGTAGGTGTCCTGCTTGTACGGACCCTGCGGATTCACGCCAATATACTTGGCCTGCTGCTCGGTGAGCTGGGTGAGCTTGGCGTTCAGCTTCTTGAGCTGGAGCCTCGCCACCTTTTCATCGAGGTGCTTGGGCAGAGTGTACACGCCGAGCGGATACTTCGAGGTCTGCGTGAACAGCTCGATCTGTGCGATCGTCTGGTTGGCAAACGACGAGGACATCACATAGCTCGGGTGACCCGTGCCGCAACCCAGGTTCACGAGCCTGCCCTTGGCGAGCAGGATGATGCGGTTGCCGTTCGGGAAGATCACATGATCCACCTGGGGCTTGATTTCTTCCCACTTGTACTTCTCGATCGAAGCGACATCGATCTCGTTGTCAAAGTGGCCGATGTTGCACACGATCGCCTGGTCCTTCATCTTGACCATGTGGTCGTGGGTGATCACGTTGTAATTGCCCGTGGCAGTGACAAAGATGTCAGCCTGCGAGCAGGCCTCATCCATGGTCACCACGCGGTAACCTTCCATCGCAGCCTGGAGTGCGCAGATCGGGTCGATCTCAGTAACCCAGACCTGGGCCGAGAGC
>CAZDSX010000066.1:0-9248 GCA_964508305.1 uncultured Bacteriovorax sp. | reverse complement strand
CTGCTCGTGAGATCGATCGTGGTGCCGGTGGCTGTGGCGCTTGCGCTAGCCGAACCTGAACAGCCAGAGTCCGTGAAAAGCTTCACGGTCACGCCCGAGCTCACACCGCTCACGCGAAACTGTGGGGTGTTCGAGGTGGCGGGGCTGGATGAAGGAGTCAGCAGACTGATGCCACTCGGTGCTGAGGGTGCAGTGGTATCGACAGTGTACTGCGCATACGCCGTGCTGCAGCTTGACTCATTGCCCAGAGGGTCAGTGGCCTTGGCGTAAAAGCTGTAGTTTCCATCTGTGAGTGAGCTTGAGGTGAGCGTGATTGTGCTGGCGGTGGCAGTGGCGGAGGCCTTCTGGCTTAAAATCCCACAGCTCGAGTCCGTGTGGAGCGTGATGGTGTCACCGCTCGAGACCCCTGAGATGAGGAGGTCTGGCGTAGAGTCACTTGCGATTTGGGCGGTGGGATTGCTGCGGGCCACGGCGGTTGGGGCCGTGGGCGGAGTATTGTCCAGGTCCACATATCCATGTACCGGCGCCGATGCGTTGCCAGCTGCATCGTGGGCGACGACATGAATGTAAAACCTGCCCGTGCCCGCACTGAGGGTCGCCGTGGTCGTACTGTCGGCGGCAAGGGAGCTGGGATCGGTGGTAGGACTAGAATCGATCGAGTAGCTGTAGCGGCAGGGAGTCTGCGAGCAGCTCCAAGTCCAGGTCTTGGATCGTGCCACGGTGGTGTCGTCAGTGATTCCAGTCACCGATGGGATGGCTGTATCCAATGTATAGTTTAGCGATGCGGTGCTGCAGTTGGAGAGGTTTCCAAGGGAGTCCTTGGAGCGGGCAAAGAACTCAAAATCGCCGTCGGATCCGAGAGTGTTTGTTGTGATATCTACGGTGGTTCCCGTCGAGGTGATCTCGGCGCTCGCAGCACTCGAGCAGCTTGAATCAAAGTAGAGCGTGATCTTTTCGCCACTATCCACGCCGCTCACCCGAAGGGTGGGAGTGGAGTCATTGGCGGGAGAGGTTGCAGGGGACTGAAGGACCAGAGCGCTTGGGGTTCCAGGACCCGTGTTGTCGAGCTCGGCTGAGACATGGGTCACGGCAGAGAGGTTTCCTGCAGCATCGCGGGCGCGGACATGGAGCCAGTAGGTGCCGCTTCCCGAACCTTGCGTGACCGTGGTGGTTGCCACGTAGGTGGTGCCAGGGTCTGTCGTGGCCACCCGGTCCACAAGATAGGCGTAGCTGCAGCTGGCCCCCGCTCCGCCATCCGTGCAGCTCCAGGTCCATGTTTTGCTCTGGATCTGGGTCGCATCCGAACTCAGGCCCGTGACCACGGGCGCCTGCGTGTCGAGCGTGTAGCTGACCGAAGCCGTGCTACAGGGCGAGCGGTTGCCGAGCGGATCGGTCGCAGCTGCATAATAGGTCCGAGTCGAGTCAGATGTGATTGCAGGTGCCGTGAGTGTGATCGTGGAGGCGTTGGCCGTAGCCTGAACGAGTGCCGCAGTCGCGCAGCTCGAATCTCCATGCAGCGTGATCGTGTCTCCCGAGGTGACGCCCGAGATCAGGAGATCTGGAGTCGAGTCGGTTCCTGGTGAGGTGGAGGGCGAGCTCAGGACGAGCGCGGATGGAGCGGCTGGAGCCGTATTGTCGAGATCCACAAAGACGTGGACAAGAGGCGAGAGGTTTCCTGCCGCATCTCGGGCCTGCACGTGGAGGTAGAAGCGGCCCGTCCCCGTGGAGAGTGCGGTGCCCACGGTGGATGAGAATACGGCATCGGGCGGCATCTCGGGGTTTGAGTCGACGACGAACGCGTAGCTGCAGCCCGTCTCGGAGCATCCCCACGTCCAGGACTTCGCCCTGGTTACGGTCGTGTCGTTCGAGAGCCCCGTCACAGTTGGGGTCTGCGTGTCGAGCGTGTACGTCACAGATGCCGTGCTGCAGGCCGAAACGTTGCCAGCTGAGTCAGTCACTCTCGCGTAGTAGGACACGGCACCGTCCGATCCAAGGGTGGAAGCCGTCAGGTCCATCGTGCTGGAGCCTGCCACCACCGATGCCACCTGGCTTGCCACCGAGCAATTTGAGCTCGTATGCATGGAGAGCGTGGTCCCTGTTTCCACACCAGAGATTCGGATCACAGGACTCGCAACAGATCCCGGCGAACTTGCAGGCGAGAGGAGAGCGAGGCTCGTCGGAGCACTTGGCAGATCCGCATCGATGACGGCAAAGACATGGACGACATCCGACAGGTTTCCTGCCGCGTCGCGGGCCTGCACGTGCAGGTAGTAGGTGCCCGAGATTCCGGGGTCACTGGCGGTGGTGGTGGAGCCAAATTCGCCTGAGGGTTCCGTGAGCGTGTCTTGATCCACGATGTAGCGGTAGGTGCAGGGAGTCTCAGAACACTCCCAGTTCCAGGTCACCGAGGGAGCAGGTGTGCTGGAGCTGCCGAGGCCCGTAACGACGGGCAGAATCGTGTCAAAGGGCTCGGTGCTGCAGCCGGTGGCATCGTCCCAGAAGTGGCCTTCGCTCGTGCACTTGGCGCGTGCTTGGGCCTTTTTGGATGAGTACTGGGGCGAACAGGACAAAAGGCTCCCCAGCGTGAGCGCAGCAAGTGCGACCACGAGCCCAAAGCTCCTTGATCTGGACCCAGAGAAGGCCATCCTTTAAGCGTATCGGCGGATGGCGGATAAAAGGGAGTGTGTCCTTTCAGACAACTCGTGCCGAAAAAGGGCAATCAGTCAGGGACTTGACGCCGGGCTCAGTCTTTTTAGTGGCAGTACCAGCCCGAGGTGATTCCACCCACACCCATGCATCCACAGCTGATCCAGCTACCGGTGCCATTGGGCTTGGTGCAGCCGCCCGAGGGGGGCTGCTGGGTGTTCATGCTCTGGCACTGCGTCGCGCTGAGCGGGAAGAACGGCTGGACGCTTCCACCTGGGAAGGATCCATTGGGAGTCAGTGCCGGTACGATCGCCTTTTTGGGGAAAGCACACTCGCCCGTGCCCGGCTTGGTCGGGCTGGGTCCGCAGTAAAAGCCGCCGGCCTTGAGGCAGGGGTCAGGCCTAACGGGTTTCCAGACGCACTCCTTGGGCATGATGTTGTTTGGATTTTGAGGGGATGGCCCCGGGGGCGGGGTCGCGCAGGTCGAGGAGGTCGTAAAAAACGCGCACTCTTGGATGAGGCTGGGTGTTGGAAAAGGCGTCGTCGGGACGCAGTCGGCTGCAAGCGCCGAGAGCTGGCCTGCGGCCGAGCCAATCAATGCCAAACCGACGACCAAAACCTTCCGTGTGATGGATTGAATCATATCGTTTGATTGTAGGGCCTAAATAGGCCCTCCGCCATGCGATTTTGCGGTGCACTCAGCCTGCTTGGTTGACACAGGCGTGGTTTGGCCTTTTCGGTTCAGTTCGTGTAGACTGACGTCATTGGGGACGTCACGGTTTCGACGGGAGGAGTGAAGTCCCAGGTGCATGCCGAGGTGCCGTAGGCCTCGTAAATAAACGGCAATTGTAATTGCAAACGACAATTACGCTCTCGCTGCTTAATAAAATACAGTAGCGACGTCTGACCGGGGATAGCCTGGTTTCCTGAATCAGACGCCATTTAAACAGGCTGGCTCCCGACCTATCGCAGGCGGGAAGGGGGCGAGACCAAAGTCGGCGGGGGCTGGAAGCAGGGTGCCGGTGGTCGTCTTCCAGTCAATCTAAAGCATCGGCTAAGCATGTAGGTCCTGGCGAGGGATCCCTTTCGGACGTGGGTTCGACTCCCACCGTCTCCACCACTTCGAAGAGCCCCGGAATGCTTCACGGCATTTCGGGGCTTTTTAGTTCATGCGCATGAAGTGAAAAATTGCCCAGTCCGAAGACCGCACACCTCGAATGCATTTCGGTC
This sequence comes from uncultured Bacteriovorax sp., assembly GCA_964508305.1. GTDB lineage: Bacteria > Bdellovibrionota > UBA1018 > UBA1018 > UBA1018 > CAIOHW01. Next base: position 5,372 of record CAZDSX010000066.1, on the reverse strand, counting down.
GTCTGTCCTTCAGGTCTCCTCAATATTCAGGGCGCGGATTTTGCCTTGGCGGACCGCTCCAGTGCAACGCAAACCATCTCTGCTTCAGCGAGGCTTGTATTTCTAAGGTGATTAGCGTATATACAAAAATAGGCTTTTCGTGGGATCCGCGAAAGGCGGCAGCGAACTCAGAGAAGCACGGCATTTCCTTCGAGGAGGCGATGACGGTTTTTGCAGATCCTGAGGCCCTCGACTGGGAGGATGGCGCTCACTCGCTCGAGGAGGCGCGGTCCAAGCGCTTGGGGCGATCTGTCCTCGGGCGAGTTGTGCTGGTGGTTTATACGGTCAGAGGAGGCGAGCATGGCAAAGAAACGATCCGCATCATCAGTGCGAGGCAAGGCAGCCGCAGGGAGCGCCAGGCATATGCCCGACAGTAAGATTGATTTCTCGGACATTCCGGAGTCGGCGCCAGCCGAACTCAAGCGAGCCAGGAGAGTGGGCAGACCCTCAACTGGAAATGCCAAACAGTTGATCGCGATTCGGATTGATCCGAAACTGCTTGCGACTCTGCGAAGGATTGCGGCGCGGGAGTCGAAGCCGTATCAGACGCTGATTCACGAGCTTTTGGAGAAGGCTGCGAAGAAGGCAGCTTGATGGGTTCGCGATCCGTTCAAGGGTTCGGAATCAGGGCTACGATCTCAGCGCTACTCCTTCTTTGAATCGCTATTCATTATCGCTTTGCAGGAGGCGGCCTCGGCGCCTCGGCATTCCACAATGTAGCTCACGCGCTTTGAACAGCCAGATGCGCCCCAGGTGTCGTTGCCGATTTCATGATATCGGACCTTCGATGCATCACAGCTGAGATCGAATGGCGCCCGTCGTTCGACTAATTCCAGTTTTGCGGATGTGGTCGCACAGGCGGACAGGGCAAAGAGGAAAAATGCAGCAGGCAGTCGTTTCATAAAAATTCCTTTTATTGGGATGAGTGACTGTTTAAGCCTCGATTGTAAGGGAGCAATATGAGTTCTACAAGTGGGGGCCACAACGCACTCCTGTTATTGCCCCTTCGTGCTCGTCCCTGAGGCCGACCCCCTCAAGATGGTCGAACCCAACATTCAATCTGGACAGGTGGGGCTAATGCAGGGTCCTGGCAGCTCCGTGTACATGCGAACCATTCTCGGGTCCTAGGTTAATCAAGAAATTCGTCTTCAGGACGAAGCGGTCGCGCCCGCGGCGGGCGTCGCATTCGGCCGCGTCGAGCACGCCGAAAGGATCTTTCCGGCGGCATCGTTGCCGCTCTGGACGGCCCCGTTCATGTAGCCCTGGTAGGTTTCGCTGACATGTTCGCCGGCGAAGATCAGCCGTCCGTCGAGCTCGTCCTCGGCGGGGCTGCCGATGAGCGTCGTGTACTGCTAGCGCGTCGAAGACGGGCAAAAATCACGTTCGCAGATCCTGCCAGCCGCATCCCGAGAGCAATCCGGGGCCCCGCCGGCTCCAGGAGAGGGGCCCTGAGGTTCTTACCCTATCGTGGCACTCATCTCACAGCCAAGGATCCACATGACTCGCTATCACTGTGTACTGGCACCACACCACCGGATGAGGTCCAAGATCGTGCCCGGGCCGAGACCGAAAGAAGAAGGCAGGGAGGAAAAGCCCTCTACCCGCACGAAGTGGCGATGGACTCTACCCCACGCTAATTAATATGGGATGAATAAAAATGCGCTCTATGCCATAATAAGGCATGTCCGCCATTGACCCCAGAATTCTTGCAAGGCTCGACCGTAAGTGGGCTGACCTTGCTCGTATGCGCCCGCTTTCGGCAGCGGTGGTCTCGCGGCTCCGCGAGCACTTTGCAATCGAGTTCACCTACAACTCTAACGCGATTGAGGGCAATCGGCTGACTCTCCGTGAGACGGAGCTGGTCATTAGCCAGGGCATGACGATCAAAGGAAGGTCGCTCCGGGAGCATCTGGAGGCCAAGGACCATCACGAAGCGACTCGGTTTCTTTATGAGATCGCCGATGGCAGGAAGTCCGGACCCGTAACGGAGATGTTGATTCGATCGCTGCACCGCTTGGTCGTTCGTGAGACTGAAGAGGAAACGGCTGGAAGCTATCGGAAGGGTTCCGTTCGAATTACGGGTTCGGCCCACATCCCTCCCGATGGATTTGAGGTTCCGCGGCTGATGCTGGAGTTCGTCGCATGGCTGAGTAAGAACAAGAAGGGGCTGCATCCGGTCGTGTTTGCCGCATTGGCCCATCATCGACTGGCTGCGATTCATCCATTCGAAGACGGCAACGGTCGTACGGCGAGACTTCTTATGAATCTGCTCTTGATGCAGAAGGGGTTTCCTCTGGTCGTCATTCTCAAAAACGATCGTAGGAAGTACTACCGAGCGCTGGATCGCGCGGATCGGGGAGATTCAGGCCCGCTTGTGGGCCTCATTGCCCAGGGCGTAGAGCGTTCCCTCGATCTTTACCTCAAGGCTGCAGGGACCAGCCGGGAGCAGTTTGTGTCTTTGACGGAGCTAGCGAGGGGGACCCCTTATTCGGCGAAGTACCTCAATCTCCTGGTTCGCAGCGGCAAGCTTGCGGGGCACAAGGAGGGCCGAAATTGGGTGAGCTCAAGGGCAGCGCTGAAGCAGTATCTCGAGACACGGCTTCGCAAGAGGGGACAGCGCCACAAGTAGGGAAGTCCTGGCGGTAAGCGCACGGGATTATTTAGCTGTTGCCGTCTCCACCACTTCGAAGAGCCCCGAAATGCCGCAAGGTGTTTCGGGGCTTTTCTAGTTCATGCACCACTTCATGCGCATGCTGGTTGAGCGCAAGAGCTCCTCTGGGGCTGTATAGAACTTGCTCTAAGCCAAACGTCCTGAGCCCATCAGCCGAGCCTGAGTTTGCGCGCCTTGAGAACCGATTGGATTTTTGGCAGAGAGCTTGGGCCTAGTCCGTGGAGCTTGAGCAGCTGCTCCTTGGTCTTGGATGCAACTGCACTTGGAGAGAGTAAGCCCTCCCGGATCAGGGCCCGCTGCGCTGGTCTGCTGAGGATATTGAAGGCGGAGTCCAGGTTCGCGTTACTGACCTCGGTCAGTCGGTATCGCACGATCCGCTTCAGCAGGTTTACCGGTAGGGGTTCATCGAGTCGAAATTGCACGGTTCCGGTTGAAGTCTTGTAACGAGAGAGTTCCTTTCTGAAGGCCCGGATGCCGGAGGAAGTCGGGTAGAAGCTGACGTGGTTCTTAAACCCGGCGACATAAACCAGTGGGCCGTCCAGCTCGAAGGCCGCGATCCCATATTTAATGCATTCAGTTGCTCCGGATGCAGACTCGCGCACGATCCGATGCAGCTCTTTTAGCTTGTGCCTCACCGGTGGCGGGAACGAAGCGATGTACTGGGCGTGAGTCCTGAAAGCGCGTGGTCTTTGCATTTTGGGGAGTTTGGGAGTGTCAGGGATTACGCTGCTCAATCAGGAGTTGTTCGAGCTGCGCCAATTGCTCTGGCATCGACCCGATGGCACCCGTAGTTATCGCAGTGTCGAGTGCTTGCCTGGATGGGTATAGATCGGAAACCAGGACCTTGGTCGAATCATTCACTGATTCAAAGGTCACAGTGGTGATATTTCGGTTGGATTCGCCGCCCTCGTCATTGGTCCACACCAGGCGCGAGGATGGAATCACTTCGAGATATTGGCCAAAGAATTCGGCAGATTGACCATCCATCGTGAATACGAGTCGGTAAGTGCCACCGGTTCGAACATCCATGTCGCAGGAAACCAGCGTGAGAGGAACCGTCTTAGGAACCCACCATTCTCTAAATATCTCAGGCTTCCGCCAGGCCTCAAATACCACGCTGATTGGAGCTCCAATCAGACGAATTGCGATGAGTTCGCAGTCGGAAGTCCGAAGTAGGCCGGGTGTAATTTCGCTTGGGGCAGTCATTTGATCTGACATTTTGATGTTGGTCTAGGCTGCAGGCTGAACCAAGTTGATGAGATTGCCGCAAGTATCCTCGAAGATCACCGCGGTGATCGGACCTATCTTTTTTGGTTCGCCCCGGAACTTGAGCCCACGCGCTTTGAGTCTTGTGAACTCCGAAGCAATGTCCTGGGTCATGAAGGCAGTGGCCGGAATTCCTGCTTCAAACAGTGCCTTCTGGTAAACGGCAGCCGGTGGGAATGCCATTGGCTCAAGTACGAGTTCGACGCCATCCACTCCTTCTGGCGACGTTACGGTGAGCCAGCGGTAAGTGCCCATCGGGATGTCGTGCTTGAGTACGAACCCGAGCTGCTGGGTGTAGAACTCAAGTGCACGGGATTGGTCTTGGACAGTCAGGCTGGCGAGCTGGATTTTCATGGCTCAAGACTAGGTGGTTTTAGGAATGGACGCAACGGATCCATGTCTCCCGCAGTTCGGTAAAGCGGATGGAAAGCCAGAGGAAGTGTATCTATTTAGGGGTCGAGTTTCGGAGTCGCCAAAATGGGTTTACCATTCGGCTATGACACGATTCCAATTCGTCCCGCTGATCTCACTCGTCTTGCTTAATGTAGCCCACGCTGAAGGGCTCGCAGTTGAGATCATCGAATTCAAGGGCCTGAGGGACCCCTCGCGTCAGGCCTTCGTCGTTCAGCAGCGACCGCGCCTCTTTGGGCGAAGGCATAGGGTGGCTGAAGTCCCGGGCGAAGAGGGAAGGTCCGTGCCCATCAAAGTCCATGCCCCCGTGGCCGGCGGTCCCTATCCGCTTGTGCTGATGTCCCATGGTGCCGGCGGTAGCTGGGATGGGCATTATGCCGTCGCTCAGTATCTTGCCTCAAAGGGCTACATCGTTCTTTGCCTCGAGCACACGGGAAGCAATACTGCCCGTCTGACCAGTAGCCTGCGGATCATGAAGAACATGCAGGCAATGATCCATGATTCCACTGAAGTCCTCGCGAGGCCTAGGGATGTGAGTTTTGCGATCGACCAGGCATCGGAGTGGAATCGCTCTCATCCCCGGCTCAGGGGTCGAATGGATCTCGCAAGGGTAGGGGTGCTTGGGCACTCCTTCGGCGCTTACACAGTGCTAGCTCTGGCTGGGGCAAGGCCTGCATTGGATTGGCTCGAACCCAAGGTAGCGCCCGGAAAAGGGCTGGGCCCCGATCTGTCGGACCCGCGTATTCTTTGCGGTGTGGCCCTTTCTCCGCAGTCACCCGGGGAGCCGTTTTTTCACCCGGAGAGCTTTCGGACTCTTAAGGTTCCCGTGCTGGGAATTTCCGGAACCGAAGATCAGCAGTCCAATGGCAATCCTCCCGTCCAAAGGCGGGAGGCTTATAAGCTCTGGCCCGAGATGGGTGGAAAAAGTGCATTTGTCTGGATCACGAGGGCCTCGCACATGGACTTTTCGGACTCAACCGGAAGT
>CAZDSX010000065.1:0-9318 GCA_964508305.1 uncultured Bacteriovorax sp. | reverse complement strand
TTCGCGGGATCCGAGCGCCGCAGCTCGAACTCAAGCTTGCCGTCACGCTCGAGCGGTTGGGACTTGCGACGCGAGGGACAGCTCCCACGGCCCGCGCACCTCACGCCTCCAGCGCCCTCATCACAGCTGCAGGGGCAGCTGCGGGCTCGGCTTCACTCACGCCCGAATCCATCGACTGGCTTCTTGACCCCTTTGGCCTGCAAGAGCCCTTCAAAAAAGCCCAGCGCTGGGTGGAACTCCTCTCGGCACTCGGCATCCGCACGCACCGGGATTTTGCACGCCTCCCGCTCGCCGCACTGGGCTCGCGCTTTGGCCGCGAAGGCGTGGAGCTTGCGCGCAGGCTCACCCACACCCGCGAAAGCGCTTCGCCCGAGCTCTGGCCCGTATTCACGGCGCCCTCGCGAATCGAGGAGACGACTGCTTTTGCCCCCGATCAACAGGTCCCGGCAGCTTACGAAAATCTTTTGTTCGTCGCGCGAGGCCTCGTTGATCGTCTCTGCCTCAGGCTCAAGGCGCGCGCGCTCCGTGCCACGGCGCTCACGATCACGATCGAACTCGAAAACACTTCGTTCACGGCACGCGCACCCATCCAGAGCTTCGACTTAAGGCTCTCGCAGCCCCAGGGCTCAGTGGGCGGACTGCTCCCCATCTTCCAAGAGCACCTCCGGACCCACATCGAGCGCAAGCTCATGCAGGCCATTGCAGCCCACGAACACGTCGAAATCACGGTCCCGCCCAACGTCACTTCTGTCACGATCCAGGTCACCGAGACTGCGCCAGGCGCATCAGGCCAGCGCGACCTGTTTGATCGGATCGACGAGCTCTCAGAGAGCTGGGACTCGCTCATCGGAAGGCTCGAGCAAAAGCTCGGAACGGGTGCAGCCTTTTTTGCCACTCCCACCCGCCAGCACGTACCCGAGCAGGGTTGGACGCAGGCCCGGCCTGAAAAAATCCCAAGCCCAGCGCCCGCCAACTTAGCGCAAGCAGGTCTTCCAGGACCTCTTCCCACCCGCCCGAGCCGGCTTCTCAAACGGACCGTACCCCTTGCCCTCGACCCAGGGCCCGACCCCCGCTCGCGCACGCTGTGCTGGCCCACGCCCCGACCGGGAGCCCGCGCCCGAAGGCTTAAAATCGCCGATTTTGAAGGCCCCGAATGCCTCACTCCCCCACTGGGCCAGGAGCGGCGCTACTACCGGGTTCGCAGCATCGAGGGGCCGATTTTGTGGGTTTATTCGACCGAGGAAGCCGACTTTGAGGCCCTCAAGTCCGTCCAACTGCAGGGGTATTTTGATTAAAGGCCCGGGGTCTGTTAACAATGAAGCACTATGCGAGGCACATTCTTCCAGGCACCGATCGAGATCCGCATCGAGATCCAGGGCGAAAAGTGGAAACAGGGCGAGACCCTCTCCGGAACGGTCACGTTCAAGAACCGCGGCACGGCTCCCGCCAAGGCGGCCGAAGCCACGATCTCGCTTGCCCGCGGCACCCTCAAGAAGGTGCAGAAGAAGGACGCCGAAGCCCTCGACATCGTCGAGACCCATGCGCTCGAAGCGGCAGGCCTTGCCTCGGAACTTGCTCCGGGTGCGGAACTCACCAAGCCCTTTTCGTTCACCTTGGGGGCCAACGCCTTTGTCACCGACTCGGTCACGAGCCTCTTTGTCGTGGTCGGAAAAGTCTCGGCCACCCAGACGAGCTGGCCCGTCCTCCAGCTCAACGTCGAGCCCTCGGACATCATCGCCGAGTTCGTCAAGACGCTCACGATCGAGCACCACTTTGCCTTCAAGGACTACAAGGCCACCAAGAACGGCGTGCAGGCCAAGCTCGATGCGCCCGATGGCCAGTCGTATGCTTCGCTCGACGGCCTCGACATGAACTTCTGGTTCGAAGGCGAGAAGCTCGAAGTCGAGTACGGCTTTGTCGTCAAGAAGGTGAAGCCCAACATGGCTTCGGTCACCTACATCAAGGAAAAGCGCCCCGTGGCGCAGACCTTCGAAAAGCAGCAGTACCTGACTGCCAGTGGGCGCGTGAACTTCGACGAGATCCGCAAGGGCATCACCGAAGCACTCGCCCAGCTCTCCAAGAATCCGTTCTAAGTCGGTCACGTGACGAGGCGGCCACATGAGTGGCCATCCAACGCAGGCCTACGCCGAGCTCACCTGCCGCACGCACTATTCGTTTTTGCGGGGCGCCGCCTCGCCCGAAGAAATCATCAACCGCGCAGCCGAGCTCGGACTCTCCGGGATCGCGATCACGGACCGAAACGGGGTCTATGGTTTTCCCAAGGCCTACCAGGCCTGGAAGAACCTCGCGCCCGAAGCCCGCGCACGCCTCAAGTTCATCGTCGGAGCGGAGCTCACGCTCAAGCCTTCTTGCCAAATCGAGCAGCCAGGGCTTGGCCCAGATTCGATCGTGCTGCTGGCGCGCACGCGCCGGGCCTACGGGCTTTTGTGCCGCATGATTACGGCAGCCCACGCCGGCAAAGAAAAAGGCGAGGCCCACCTCACCCGCGCGCAAGTGCTCGAGTGGCTGGGCAGTGGCACTCCCGCACAGAGGATTGCTGCAAGCGAACTCATCGCACTCATGCCCCCTCCGATCCCCAACCCGGATCAGGCGCGCGGCCCTGATCCACTCCCGGAGTGGCTTGCGTGGATCGCCGCACTCGACCGGCTACAGACCACCGCCGTCCACGTCCCCGTGTTCCGCCTCAAAGACAGGCTGGATCCCCTGAGACTGAAATTTGCCAGTCGGATTGCCGATGCCATTGGCACGCATCGGCTCTTTGCCGCAAACGACGTGCATCTCAGCGAAGCCTCACAAAAACCGCTGCAAGACCTCATGGCCTCGATCCGCCAAGGGACCACGATCCACGAGGCAGGAGACCTCCTCCTCCAAAACGCCGAGAACCGACTCAAATCTCCCGCTGAGATGCTCGCGCTCTTCAAAGGCTGGCCAGAGTGGCCAGAATCAAAAGACCTTGTCGCGCAGGCCCACGCGCTTTCGCAAACCTGTCAGTTTGATCCCTCCGAGCTCAGGTACCGCTACCCCAGCGAGTGGATCCCCGAGGGCCACTCGGCCCGAAGCTACCTTGAAGAAACGACTTGGAAAGGCGCCCTCACCCGCTATGGCGTGAAATCCCGAGCGGAGATCCCGCCTGCCGTCACGCGCCAGCTCGAGCATGAACTGGAACTCATTGCCGAGCTCGGGTTTGCCGATTACTTCCTCACCATTTGGGAGATCGTCGAGTTTGCGCGCTCGCGCGACATCCTTTGCCAGGGCCGCGGCTCGGCGGCCAATTCGGCAGTCTGCTACTGCCTGGGGATCACGGCGATTGATCCGGTACGGATGAACCTGCTTTTTGAGCGCTTCATCTCAGCCGAACGGGGCGAGCCCCCGGATATCGATGTCGATTTTGAGCATGAGCGGCGCGAAGAAGTCATCCAGCACGTCTACCAAAAGTACGGTCGCGACCGAGCCGGGATGGTCGCAGCACTCATCACTTATCGTTCACGCTCGGCGTATCGCGAGATTGCCAAAGCACTCGGAGTCCCCCACGAGCAGGCGCGCGAGCACGCCACCGTGCAGGAGTATGCCGAACAAATCTACGGAGCCCCCCGGCACCTCTCGATCCATTCGGGAGGCTTCACGCTTTCGGCCGATCCCATCATCGAGACCGTTCCGATCGAGCCTGCGCGCATGGAGGGACGTACGATCGTCCAGTGGGACAAGAACGACCTCGATTTCATGGGGCTCCTCAAAGTCGACTTGCTCTCACTGGGCATGCTCTCGGCGATCAAAAAAACACTCAATCTCATCGGGCGCGAGCTCCACCAGATTCCGGCCGAGGACCCGGCCACCTACCGCATGATCCAGCGGGCCGATACGGTGGGAGTCTTCCAGATCGAATCGCGCGCCCAGATGAGCATGCTGCCGAGGCTCCTTCCCAAGACTTTTTATGATCTCGTTGTTGAAGTCGCGATCGTGAGGCCAGGCCCCATTGTCGGCAAGATGGTCCACCCCTACCTCAGGCGAAAACGCGGGCTTGAGCCCGTAGTCTTTCCAGATCCCAAGCTTGAACCCATCTTGGGTAGGACACTGGGTGTCCCGCTTTTTCAAGAGCAGATCATGAAGATTGCAATCGTACTGGCGGGCTTTACTCCGGGTGAAGCCGACAAGCTCAGGCGCGCGATCGGTGCGTGGCGATCCGATGGGCGCATCACTGAGATGGGCATGCGTCTCATGAAGGGTCTGCTCGCGCACGGGCTCCCGCAGAGTTTTGCCGACCAGATTTTTGAGCAGATCAAGGGCTTTGCCGAATACGGATTTCCAGAAAGCCATGCCGCCTCATTTGCACTCATTGCCTACGCATCGGCCTGGCTCAAGTGCCACCATCCGGCCGAGTTTGCGGCTTCGATCATCAACTCGCAGCCCATGGGATTTTATTCCAACTCCACCCTCATCGAGGATGCTCGCAGGCACGGGGTAAAAATCCTGCCCGTCTGCGCGAGAGAGAGCGAATGGGATTGCCGGGTCGTGCACGAGGCCGGCATAAAGCACGGCGCCATTCGGCTGGGCTTTACGGTCCTGCACGGCATGTCGCGCGGCGAATACGAGCGCCTCGATACGGCACGAAACACTGAACGGGGCGGACGCCCGTTTGCTTCGCTTGCCGATTTTGCGGCGCGATCCGGCGTGAAACGAAACCTCCTCAACCAAATGGCCATGGGAGGGGTGCTCGATTGCTTTGGGCTCCCCCGGCGCGAAGCCCTCTGGCAGGTGCTTGGAGCGGAATCGCGCGAGCTCCAGGATCTTTTCCAGCAGCAGCTCGTGGCTTCGGAGCCCCAGCCCGGACTCTTTGATTCACTCTCGCGCTGGGAGTCGATCGAGCAGGACCTCAAGACCACCGGCGTCTTTACTTCCGGGCACCCCGTGGCCGAGCTCAGGCGCCAAAACCCCCGCCTCCCCCAGCTCACCACCCAGGCTGCCAAGCTCAAGGCGCGCTCTCGCGATGTTTCGGTCTTTGGACTCGTGATCGTGATGCAGCGCCCACCGACGGCCAAAGGCACCTGCTTTGCCACGCTCGAGGACGAAGAAGGGTTCCTCGACCTGATCTTCCACAAGGACGTCTTTGAGCGCTGCCGCGAAACGCTCGAGAGCCGCTCGTTTGTGACCGTAAGGGGCGAGCTCCAGCGCTCCGGCGGTCGCGACTCGCATTCGGCGTCTCTGTTGGTGAGCCAGGTACTGTAATGTCAGCCGCTTGACGGCAAATCCCATTGGCCCGGATGCGACCTGCGTGGCAGTCTTGAGGGCATCCTTTTCAGGACCCACATTACGCCCCAAACCGGAGAACGCATCCAAATGAAACGCCTTCTAACTATCGCCAACACCTCTGTACTCACCGCCGCAGTTTTTGTGGCTACTTCGGTCGGTCTCGGCCGGCCCGCACAGGCGATCACGTTCAGCTTCCAGGAAGCGCCGGGAACGCCCCAACCCGTGATCGACGCCATGAATGCGCTCGCCACGGACATTAATTCAAAGTTCAGCGGGAGCCCCGAGACCAACTTCATCCAGTCCATGGCCGAAGCCAGCCGCGGAGCCAACCGCGGGATCGGAAGCGACGGCGTCTCGCAGACCGATGTTTTCTCGATCTCGACGAGTGCCGGAGTGGGGCTCGCCACGAAGGGAAGTTTCGGCTCGTTTGAAGCCAATAATGGACTCCCGGGAGTGGGTCTCGGAGTTCAGCCCGCCGTCACGGTCGGGATCAATGCCAAGCGGTTCAATAAAATCGCAACTCTCGGCCTCGATCCCACCCGAGTCACCTACTTCCTCAGCTTTGGCGTGATCAACCTGAGCGACATCACCCCTGAAGCCGGCTTCAAGATCGTGAACTTTGGGTTTTTGGGCCGCTACTGGGTCAAGCCCGCCATCTCCCCCAACTGGGCTTTCCGCTGGGATGGTTTGGCTGCGACCAGTGGAGTCCAGTACGCAGGGTTCACTGCGAATGTGAACAGCCAGCTCAACTTCGCACAGTCGGTCTCCGGTGGCGGTGGAACCACGAATATCGCATGGAACCCCAATGCAGACTTCGGGATCAGCGCCAAGAGCTTCACGATCCCCTTCGAGCTCCGTACGGGGATCACGCTGCTCAAGTTCTGGTCGCTCTCGGCTGGCGCCGGTGCCCTGTTCAATTTTGGCTCTGCTGAAACCACGGGATCCATCGCAGGCCAGATCAAGGACAACACCAACGCCTCGGTAGGCACCGGCACACTCGACCTCGCCTCCGCCTCCCAAAAGCCCTCGCTCGTCAGCGCTCGTTTTTCACTGGGAACCCAGTTCAACTTCGGTCCCGTGAAGCTCTTTGCCGACGCAGGCTATGCGACCCCCAAGGTCGCCGACCTGGCGCTGGGCCTGCGCTTCGTCTGGTAATCCGTTGCAGTAGTGCCTGAGTCATGGTCTTTTTGGGCTTCAAACTCGAAGCCTGAAAGGACCCTGACCCATGCTGCAACGACTTGAACAGCTCACTTCCGACTTTGCTGGTGCCGTCTGGGGAGTGCCCTTGGTCGCTCTCCTGGTCGGATCAGGGGTGCTGTTCACGGTCTACTTTGGATTCCCGCAGCTCCGGTTCTTCAAGCACTCGATCGACATTGCCTTTGGCAAGTACGACAAGCCCGAGGACAAGGGAGAGATCTCGCACTTCCAGGCCCTTTGCGCAGCGCTGTCGGCGACCGTAGGCCTCGGCAACATCGCAGGCGTCGCAGTGGCCGTCTCGCTGGGTGGCCCGGGTGCGGTCTTCTGGCTCTGGGTCGCAGGCTTCATCGGCATGTGCACCAAGTTCACCGAAGTCACCCTCGCACTGAACTACCGTGACATCAGCCCCAAGGGCACGGTCCATGGCGGGCCGATGTTCGTGATCAAGAACGCACTTTCCAAGAACTTTTACCCCATCGCCTGGATCTACGCGCTGTTCGTGATGCTCTCGTCGTTTGGTGCGGGCAACATGTTCCAGTCCAACCAGATGGCAGCCGTGATCAAGACCACGACCGGGATGCCGGAATGGGCCTCAGGCCTCGTGTTCTGCTTTGGCGCCTATTTGATCCTGATCGGAGGCATCAAGCGCATCGGACAGGTCGCCGAAAAGATGGTCCCCGCCATGGTGGGACTCTACCTGTTTGGCGCGATCTGGATCCTGATTGCCCGCTTTGAAATGATCCCCGACATGTTTGCGCAGATCTTTGCAGGAGCGTTTGCCGGAACGGCAGCGGTGGGTGGCTTTGCAGGAGCTGCCTTCAAGGACGTGCTCATCATGGGCATCCGCCGCGCGACCTTTTCAAACGAAGCGGGAATGGGCTCTGCAGCCATGGCCCATTCGGCAGCCAAGTCCACTCCGATCCAAGAAGGGATCGTGGCGCTGCTCGAGCCTTTCATCGACACGATCGTCGTCTGCACCATCACCGCCGTGGCACTCCTGCTCACGGGCGCCTGGAGCCAGGCAGGCATCCAGGCCGGATCCGAAATGACGGCCTACGCTTTTGAGACGGTCATGGGGCCGCTCGGACGGTGGGTGGTGACTGCCACGGTGACGCTCTTTGCCTTCTCGACGCTCATCTCGTGGAGCTATTATGGTGAACAGGGAGTGACCTTCATTTTTGGCGAAAAATGGCTGACCGCCTTTCGCTACACTTTCATCGCCTTCATTTTTGTCGGAGCGGTGGCCAGGCTCAACATCGTGCTCAACATCTCGGACGCGGTGTACGGACTGCTGGCACTTCCCAACATGATGGCCTGCTACCTGCTCCTTCCCAAGGTCCGCAGGCAATTGACCGAATACACGGCCGCACTCAAGAGCGGTGAGATCAAGAGAACCCATTCATGACCACGCAGACTCCGAGCCTCCGTAGAGCCCTTTCCAGCATCGATGCCACGGCACTCGTCGTGGGAACCGTCATCGGCACGGGAGTATTCCTCAAGACCACTCCCATGTCGCAGGCACTGGGTTCACCCACCCTCGTGCTTTTGGCCTGGGCGGCAGCAGGACTGCTCTCCATCATGGGAGCGCTCGTGTACGCAGAACTCGGAGTCCTGTTCCCGGAGGCCGGGGGCGAGTTCGTGTACCTGCAAAAGGGCTACGGCGAGCGGGTGGCGTTCTTGTATGGCTGGCAGCGGCTCTGGATCAGCGGCCCGGGTACGATCGCAGCCTATGCCGTGGGGGCTGCAACCTTTGCCCGGGGCATCGTTCACCTGGATGACTTTTCCATGAAGGCGCTCGCCATTGTCTTCATTGCGATCTTCACCTCCATGAACTGCCTTGCCGTCACGGTAGGCGGCAAAGTGCAGAGCGCGCTCACGGTCCTCAAAGTCCTGCTCGTGGCAGGGCTTGCGCTCGCGGCGTTTTCGCTCTCGGGAGGCGGTTCTTGGACCCACCTCGCTGAGATCGATCCGGGAGTTTCTGCCGGAGCCGGTGCGTTTGGTCTGGCCATGATTTCGGCCCTCTGGGCCTTTGATGGCTGGAACAACCTCCCCATGGCGGCTGGTGAAGTCCGCAATCCTTCTCGCGTGCTCCCCATCGCGCTCATCGGCGGCATCACGCTCGTGCTCGGCATCTACGCCATGGCCAACCTGGGCTACTTTTATGCCCTCCCCTTCACGCAGGTGCTCCAGCCCGGTGAGCTCTCGGTGGCGGCGCGATCGGCCGAGACCTTCATGGGCTCAAGCGGCGTGATGTTCCTTTCGGTCGCGTTTGTCATCAGCGCAGTGGGAGCCATGAACGGCTCGATCCTCACTGGAGCCCGCGTCCCCTACGCAATGGCGCGCGAAAAGCTCCTGCCCTCTTACCTTTCCAGGCTCACCACGACGAGCAACGTGCCGGCCTCGGCCGTGCTCACCCAAGGAGCCCTTGCCTGCGCGCTGGCGCTCACGGGCACCTTCGACATGCTCACGGACTGGGTGATTTTTTCGTCCTGGATCTTCTACGCGCTCTGCGGCTTTGCCGTGGTCCGGCTCCGCAAGCTTGCCCCTGAGCTGGCGCGGCCCTACCGGGTGCCGTTTTTTCCGGTCCTGCCGGTGTTGTTCTCGGTGGCCTCGGTCATCCTCCTCGTGAACACCCTGGTCGAGATGCCCAGGCAAAGCCTGACCGGACTTGCCTTCATCCTGGCCGGCATCCCCGTACACCTGTGGATGAGGCGCAAATCCGGCTAAATTTGAAGGCCACACCGGACCTTTGAAATCCCCCCCGGGGCGTGCTATCCCCTTGGTACAATTTGCATCCCAAGTGGAGAGGTGGCCGAGTGGTTGAAGGCGCACGCTTGGAAAGCGTGTTTACGG
>CAZDSX010000064.1:0-9394 GCA_964508305.1 uncultured Bacteriovorax sp. | reverse complement strand
GGGAGGCAAGATCGTCCAAGCATTGGATGAGTTCACCGAGGGTGGACCGTCAGAGTCCCTCTCCACGCGCGCCAATCGCATCCTCATCGAGCATGACGATGGAACGCTGGCTGAGTACGCACACCTCGCTCCGCGAAGCTCCAGAGTCAAAAAAGGGGACACCATCCGCACGGGAACGCCTATCGCCCTTTCAGGAAACACCGGCTTCACCACCGAGCCGCACCTTCATGTCAGGCTCTACACGGGCTACGGTTCCTTTCCGATCGTCTTCCAGACTGGAGAGGGTCCCGCGCAAGTACTCCGGACGGGTGAACGCGTGCGGGCGCCCTAGATGAACTTTTTGAGTTCGACCACGAGCGTGAGCACCGATACGGCCACCAGAAACCAGGCAAAGATGCGTTTGAGTCCAGCCTGGGAAATGCGGCCGGCGCCGAGCCTGCCCAGCACAAGGCCCACGGCGGCAATGGCACCAAAAATCCCCCAAGTCGGGTACCAGACGGCAAGCTGTTCACTCCAGCCGCTATAAAGCCCCATCGCGCTATTGGCGACAATCACGAGAAGGGAAGTCGCTGCCGCCCTCTTGAACGGGAGCCTCGCCCACTCCGTCAGCATCGGGACGATGAGAAAACCGCCTCCTGCACCCAGCACCCCGGTCACCACTCCCACGCCCGTTGCACGCAGCATGAATGCCGCGGACCCAAGCGAGGAGCTGCCTTGCGCTCCGGTAGCCCCGGAGTTTTTGAGCATCGCCCTCGCGACAAACGCCACGAGGAATGCAAAGGCAATCATGAGCCAAAAATCAGCAGAATCCGGAACCAGCGGGATCAAGAAATGGCGCGAAAGCCACACACTCAGCATGGACGGTGCCGCCGTCTTGAGGGCCCAGCCCCACTCGAGCTCGCGCTTTCGGTACCCTTCGACCACTCCCAAAAGCCCGACCGCTCCCACTACTCCAAGCGAGAGCACGGTTGCGATCTTGGGAGGAACCGAAAAAAGATACACGAATATCGGAACGGTGATCGTCGCACCGCCTGCTCCCAGTACGCCGAGCACGGCACCCACCACGAGCGCAAGCAGGTAGCCCACAAGGATCATCGGAGCCATCACTTGAAGTTCTCAAAGAGCGACTCTTTGAGAAGCCTTGGAGCGGGCCCCCGGTAGGCGGCAGCTTCTGGAACCCAGATCTCCCGGGATTGCGAGAGTCCGATATTGATTTCGAGCTGGGTCTTCCAGCTGCTGATGCGGCCCGACTCATCGTGACCGGCAAGGAAGATCATCTCCGGGCTTGCAGCAGCCTTGATCTTTTGAAGCGAATCAAAGTGGGCTTCCGCATCGCCTCCAGGAAGGTCATCGCGACCCGTATCTCCGTACAGGATCGTATCGGCCCCGCAGATGAATGGGCCCCAGATCACGGTCAAGCTGTCGGGCGTGTGCCCGGGAGTCACCAGGATCTGGATAGGTGCCGCGACACTTTGCAGGCTCACGTCCTTCGAAACACGAAGATGAACCCGACGACTCGGGGCCTTTTCGTGCATCACAAGTGGCGCGCCCGTCCTCTCGGCAAGCCACGGAGCCGAAGTCACATGGTCGGCATGGGTGTGAGTATCGATCACGGCCAGCACGCGGATGTTTTTCTGGGTGAGCTCGGTCACGAGAGCATCAAGCGCCTCTTGGTCCTCACGCACCGGATCCACGAAGATCGCTTCCCGAGCGCCATCATGGATGAGGAGCCAGGCGAGGTTGTCCCAATTCTGGATGAGCTTGAGTCTCCAGCCCTGCGGGAGCCTGCTTCCATCCTGAATGATCTGTTCGAATTCCTTGATGTCGGTGGCCATTGATTCCTCAGCTCTTCTGGGGGGTGCAAGTCGCTGCCTTGACCGGCGTCTCCTGGTTCCACGGCATCTTTTGCAGCAGGATCGCCATTCCGCAAAAACCAGTGGAGCCGGCAACGGTGAGGCCCGTGCCGACAAAGAGTGCGAGGTAGATCCAGCCCGGGTGGACCAGCAGGGAGAGCAGCACACCAGCCATGGTGAGGAGTCCAGCACCGAGCTGCACCTGCCTCATGAGCGGAAGCCTGCTCGAGGAGCCGCCCCCTTCCGTGGGCTTGCCCTGCTTCTTCCATTCCATGATTCCGCCCTCAAAAACTTTGGATCTCGAGGCCGCAATCAAACCCCGGGCCACGAGTTGCTCGTGTGCGAGACGAGCCCGGTTGCCACTGCGGCATAGGATCACAAAGTTGCAGGCCTGGAGCGGCTTGAGCAGTCCCTCTGCAAGGGTGTCGATCTGCGAGAGCGGCAAATGCATGGATCCCGGTACGCGCTCGCTCTTGAATTCATCGAGTTCACGGACATCCAACATCAGTTCAGTATTTTGCGTCATGACTACCTTCTCCTGTTCGGGTTTCTAATTGGGTTTGCAGAAAAGGTTTTTGAGTGTGCCGAGCAGCTCGCCCACCCTGGGGTCGGCAATGCGGTAACGAACCATCTGCCCCTCGCGCCTCGACTCGACCCAGCCCTCGGCCTTGAGTCGGCCCAGGAACTGCGAGGCCAGTGATTGTGAAATGCCGCAGGCCCCCATGAGCTCGCTCACCGTGCGGCCCCCTCCCGCCTCCGCCCCAGCGAGCTCGCAGAGGAGCAGCAGGCGATCAGAATGAGCCAGCGCTTTGAGGAGCGAGGCCACTTCATCTGCCTTTGGGCGGAGTTCGTCGAGTTCCATGTTATTAGCTTATTATGTTTTTCTAATTATTTAGCAAGAACTATTTTCAAGTGCCCGAAAATACTGGTAGTTTGTGAGCCAGATGGAAAATCAGCCGCCTGCCGGAAAAGCCGTTCTGATCGTCCTCGACGGATTCGGAATCGGACCCCAATCTCCCTTCAATGCGATCGAGAACGCTCGCATGCCTTTCTATCGCGAGCTCCTCAAAAAATACCCCCACTCCCAGCTCCTCACCCATGGTGAGGCGGTCGGCCTTCCTCCCGGCATCATGGGAAATTCGGAAGTCGGCCACACGACCATGGGCGCAGGCCGGATCATCTACCAGGACCTGACCCGGATCTCGAAGGCGATCTACGAGAAGACTTTTTTCAAGAACACCGTGCTCCTCGAAACCATCAAAAAAGGCGCGTCGACTTCGGGACGCGTGCACCTCATGGGGCTCTTGTCCGATGGCGGCGTACACGCAACGCTTGAACACCTGCTCGCACTGCTCGACCTCTGCTCGGATCTCGGTGTTCCGGAGATTTGCGTGCACGCATTTTTGGATGGCCGCGATACTCCACCCAACTCCTCTCCCAACTACCTCCGGCAGCTGCTGCAGCATCCGGCATTCTCGAAGAATGCACGGCTCGTCTCGCTGCATGGCCGTTACTTTGCCATGGACCGCGACAAGCGCTGGGACCGGGTCGAAAGATCCTACCGCTGCCTCACAGGACAGCAAGAAGCAGCCGATTTGGGCTCCGGTGACGCCCTTTCTCGAGCTCTCAAAGCCGTCCAGAATTCGTATGACGCCGGCAAGACCGATGAGTTCGTCGAGCCGGTCCTGCTCGATAAAGACCGGACCATGCGCGCCGGTGATTCAGTGGTCTTCTTCAATTACCGAAGCGACCGTGCGCGTGAGATCAGCGCCGCCTTCACTCAATCCCAGTTTGATGGCTTCAACCGCGGACCGCTCCTGGGCCTTTCGGCCTATTGCGGGATGACGGTGTATGACGAGAAGCTTGGAATCCCCGCAGCCTTTGGTCCGCAGAACCTGAACAACCTATTTGGCTCCTGGCTCGAAGAGCGAAAGCTCAAGCAGTTCAGGATCGCCGAGACCGAAAAGTATGCGCACGTGACATTCTTCTTTAACGGTGGCCGTGAAGCGCCGTTTGCGGGCGAGGACCGCGTACTCGTTCCCTCTCCTCGGGATGTTGCCACTTACGATTTGAAGCCTGAAATGAGCGCTTTTGCCGTGGCTGAAGAGGCCGCCAATCGCATCAACTCCAAGGACTACCCATTTGTCCTCATGAATTTTGCCAACGCCGACATGGTGGGGCATACGGGCAACTATGCTGCCGCCATCAAGGCCATGGAGACGCTGGATCAGTGCCTCTCGCAGGTCATCGGTGCGGCGGAGCGCTCGGGCTACCATGTGCTTTTGACCGCAGACCACGGCAACGCAGAAGAGATGTGCGATCACGAAGGCCACATGCACACCCAACACACGCTCAACCCGGTTCCGGCGATCTGGGTCGCACCAGGATCGGCCATCGCCCCCAAGTCCTCGCGCATCGCGCTCAAGGACGGGACGCTGGCGGACGTGATGCCGACCCTGTGCTCGATGATGAACCTTCCGATTCCGGCCGAAGTGACCGGAAAAAGCCTGATTCCCGGCTGAAAGAGGCCAAAAAAGGACGAATCATGAACTCCATCCCCCACCTGACCCGGACCAAGGACTACAAGTCGATCGCAGTGCTCACGAGCGGAGGCGACGCGCCGGGAATGAATGCCGCGATCCGCGCCGTGGTCCGTTATGCGCTCGCACAGGGACTCGAGGTCCACGGCGTGATGAAGGGCTACAGCGGACTTCTCGAGGGTGACCTCCATGCGATGACGGCATCCAGCGTGGCCAACATCATCCAGCGCGGCGGAACGATCCTCAAGACGGATCGCTGCGCAGCATTTTTCAAGAAATCCGTAAGGCAGGAGGCTGCAAATCTGCTCCGCCGCAAGGGCATCGATGCGCTGGTCGTGATTGGGGGCGACGGTTCGTTTGCGGGCGCAAATTTGCTCGAAAAAGAGACGGGTTTTCCGACCATTGGCATTCCCGGCACGATCGACAACGACATCGCAGGAACCGATGACACGATTGGCTTTGATACGGCCGTCAACACGGCCATCGACTCGATCGACAAGATTCGTGACACGGCGAGCTCACATGACCGGATCTTCATCGTCGAAGTGATGGGCCGAAGCTCGGGCTTCATCGCTTCCCAGGTGGGACTTGGCGGCGGTGCGGAGACCATCCTCGTGCCTGAACGAAAGATTTCGGTCGCCGAGGTTGCGCGCAACATCGCCCGCGGAGTGAAGCGCGGAAAATCCTCGAGCATCATCGTCATGGCGGAGGGCGAAAAACCCGGACTCTCCTACCGCGTGGCAGCAGCGCTCGAAAAAAAGGGCTATTCGACCAAAGTCTGCATCCTTGGCCACACGCAGCGTGGCGGAATTCCGTCGGCCCACGATCGCCTGATTGCTTCGGTGATGGGTGCTTCGGCAGTGGCCTATCTCCTCGGCGGCAAGTCGGCTGGGATGGTGGGAATCCAGGGCGGCGAAGTCAAACTTGTCCCCTTTAAGGCGTTGAGTGAGAGTAGGAAAAAACTGCAGCCCGATCTCATCGAATTGGCCCAGATTCTAGCGACTTAGCGCAGTCTCTCGCAGGTCCCTGTGTCCTGCAAAACCCACTGATGTTTCGGCCCCGACCGTCCGATAATACTAAGGATGGTTTTTGGACGATGGAATGCCGAAAACTTGACGATCGCCTTGCGCGGGCTTTTTGCCCTGCGTGGTCGCGCTGTTTTTGCCATCGCCCTGATCGCCACGGGGTGCGCCTCCCAGTCCGAGACCTCCTCGAGCTCAAAGCTGAGCGTGTCGCCGGGCGGGATCCAGTACGCCACCCAGCCTGCACTCTACCTGCTCAACCAGGCCATCACTCCGAACACCCTGCTTTCGAGCGGAACTCCCGAGCTGGTCACGATCACACCGGCGCTTCCTGCAGGACTCACCCTCGATCCCTCGACGGGCACCATCTCGGGAACTCCTACGAGCGCTTCGGCTTCGACCGAATACGAGATCCGCGCTTCGAACGGCTACGGTGCCTCGTTCACCCGCCTGACGCTCGCCGTGGGGAGCGCAGCCCCCACGATTTCGACCACCGCCAGCTCGCCGGTCATCGGCACCGTGGGATCGGCCTTCACGCTCACCACTTCGATCTCGGGCGGCACGCTCGACCACTGCAGCACTTCGCCGGCCCTTCCTGCCGGCCTGACGCAAAACCAGACCAATTGCTCGATCACGGGAACTCCCACCACCGTGACCGGAAACCTCACCTACCAGATCCGCGCGCACTCCACGGTTGCCTCGACCAGTGTTTCGGTTCAGATCCAGATCAACGACCGCCTGCCGGCGCTGAGCTTTGCAGGATCCCCCTACAGCTTCCCGCGCGGGACCCGCATCACGAGCGCAACTCCCACGAGCACCGGCGGTACGGTCGCAAGTTGCACGATCACACCTTCTTTGCCCACGGGCGTAACGCTCACCCAGGATTGCGCCCTCACGGGAACTCCGACGACCCTCGCGTCGAGCACGAACTATACAGTCTCGGCGACCAACACAGGCGGCACCAGTACGGCGACCTTCAGCGCATCAGTGATCGACGTGGCTCCACAATTTGCCTACAACGCCGACCAGGGCGCCGTGACCTACACCAAGGACACTGCCATCTCGAGCCTGAGCCCGGTAACCAGCGCAGGTTTGATCACGAGCTGCTCGGCAAGCCCATCGCTTCCAGCCGGATTATCGCTCGCCAATGACTGCACGATCTCCGGTACTCCGACTGCGGTACAGACCGAGACCACGCATACTTTCACAGGCACCAATTCGGCAGGAAATGGCTCGGCAACCCTCAAGATCACCGTCAAGGACAAGCCACCGATTTTCAGCTACCCGCTGAGCTTCTTTACCCTGACCAATCGAACCGCCATTCCAACGATCGCCCCAACCCACACCGGCGGCACGGCGACCGCATGCATCTCGACGCCTTCACTGCCGTCGGGCCTTTCGCTCAGCGCCACCTGCGATCTTTCGGGAACTCCCGCTGTTGCTGCCGCACAGCGAGTCTATGCCATCACAGCCACCAATAGCGGTGGCACAGCCACCCGCAATCTCACGATCAAGGTCAACGAAGTGGCCCCGGGCATCAGCTACTCTCCGGCCACCCTCACGGCTACCGTCGGCCAGGCCATTGCCAATGTGACGGTCACGAATGCGGGCGGAGCGATCACCGGATGTACGATCACACCCGCTCTTCCGGGCGCCTTGGTGATGGATTCGGCCTGCGCAATCACCGGCACTCCTACTGCCGTCTCCGCCCAGTCGACTCATACAATCACTGCGTCTAACTCGGTGGGTTCGAGCACCACGAACTATACGGTAACAGTCAACGACCGAACTCCCGTGATCAGCTACGCCGGATCAACACGTACGCTGACGGTGGGCCAGGCGATCCAAACTTGGATTCCTGCCAATACGGGAGGAGCCATCACCAGCTGCTCGGTTTCTCCGACGCTTCCAGCGGGCCTTGCCCTCAATGCGACGGATTGTTCGATCACGGGCACCCCGACTGCCGTGACTGCTGCAGCCGACTACACGGTCTCGGCAAGCAATACGGGTGGCTCTGGAACCACCACCCTCAACCTCACGGTCAATGACGTCGCGCCGGTGATCGCCTTCGTTCCTTCAAGCCGCATCTTTACCGACGGTGTTGCGGTCAGCGCCTTCAGTCCCGGGCTCACGGGCGGTGCTGTGACCTCGTGCACGGTCAACCCGAACCTTCCCAACGGACTCTCGGTAGCCGTGCAGAGCGGAAACTGCGAGATCAGCGGCACTCCAAGCGGTACTGCCACCCAGTCAGGCTATACCTTTACTGCAACCAACTCGGGCGGAAGCTCCTCGGCAATCCTCGCCATCACGGTCGTGGATCCCGCTCCTTCCTTCAGCTTTGCCGATTCTCCGTTCACGCTGACCCAGGGCACGGCAATGACGGCATCCACGCCCGTCTCGACCGGAGGCCCGATCCAGTCTTGCTCCGCAAGTCCCGCACTGCCGGCAGGACTGTCTGTCTCAAGCGCCTGCGTTTTAAGCGGCACTCCAAGCGTCCTGGCCTCCGCCCAGCCCTACACGATCACCGGATCCAATACGGGTGGCACTGCAAGCAGCGTCATCACCGTGACGGTCAATGCCGTCACGCCGGCGATCTCCTTTACTCCTTCTATTGTGATGGCCACGAAGGGCGTCTCGATTGCCTCGATGACACCCGCCAACACGGGCGGTGCGATCACGAGCTGCAGCGTTTCGCCAAGCTTGCCTACGGGAATCGTGATCGACCCGGTGAGCTGCGTGATCTCAGGCAAGCCCACCGTGATCTCGGCCCAGAGCGATTACACGATCACGGCAGCCAATACGGGCGGTGCTGCATCGGCAACCATTACCCTCACGGTCAATGATGCTGCTCCTGTCATTACGTTCAGCCCCAATTCGCTCGTGGCCATCAAGGATGCAGCCATCGCGAGCCAGACCCCGGTTTCGAGTGGAGGCGCGCTAGTCAGCTGCTCGGTCAACCCAAGCCTTCCTGCCGGGCTCTCCTCGGATTCTACGACTTGCGCTGTAACGGGAACGCCGACTGCGGTCCAGGCCTCCAGCGTTTATACATTTACTGCGAACAATACCGGCGGCAGCACCACGGCAACGCTTGCCATCACGGTCAATGACATCGCCCCTGCCATCGCCTTTAGTCCGGCAGCCGTCGTTGGAACCGAGAACTCGGCCCTCACCACCCAGACTCCCACATCCACTGGAGGTGCGATTGTGGGCTGTACGGCGTCGCCCGCGCTTCCTGCGGGCCTCTCTGTCGGAGCCACGGACTGCGCGGTTTCTGGAACTCCAACGAGCATCTCGGGAGCCTCGGTCTACACTCTGACTGCCACCAACTCGGGCGGGTCGGCTTCAGCCAATCTCACGATTACCGTGAATGCGGTTGCGCCCAGCCTCTCGTTTGCAACCTCCAGCCTGACTGCGACCAGAGATGTCGCGATCTCGGCCCAGACGCCGGCAAACTCTGGCGGCGCGCTCACCTCCTGCTCGGTAGTGCCTTCACTCCAGGCTGGAATGTCGCTTTCGCAGACGACCTGCTCGGTGACAGGCGCGCCCTCGGCAGTCCAAAGCGCTACCGTCTACACGGTCACGGGCGCAAACTCCGGTGGTTCGAGCACTGCGAGCTTCACCCTCACGGTCAATGACTCTGCTCCGGTCATTGCCTACGGGCCGGATCTGATGACGGTGACCCGCGATGCGGCCTTTGCCACGCAGGTTCCTGTTTCCACGGGCGGAGCCATCACTGGATGTGCGGTCAATCCGGCGCTTCCCACGGGGCTCACTTTGGCATCCAGCACCTGCGCAATCACTGGAAAGCCCACGGCGCTCCAGGCCCAGACCGTCCACACGATCACGGCCAGCAACACAGGCGGCCTGGGTTCAGCCAACTTCACGCTCACGGTCAATGACAGCGCCCCCAGCCTGAGCTACTCGCCCAATAGCTACACCCTCACCAAGGGCACTGCGATGGCAAGCCTGCTTCCTGCCA
>CAZDSX010000063.1:0-9856 GCA_964508305.1 uncultured Bacteriovorax sp. | reverse complement strand
GGCCAAGCCCTGACCGAGTACATCCTGATCCTTTTTCTTTCGGTGACCGCGCTGGTTGCCGTATTCAAGGTCCTGCGCCCGGTTTTCAAGTCTCTGATCGCGGCCCGCGGGGAGCAGCTGGAGCAGAACTTCAGCCGGGGCATCTACCGGTACCGCATTCCCTCGCGCTGATGGCTTGCTGACCGATTAAATCGGGAATTTTCTACACGCTTTTGTGGTGCGTTTTGGCGCCAAAATCGAAAGATTCCGAGTGTTTTGCTCGGGCTATATTTGTAACCTATCGATATTATTGGTAATGCAAGGCGTTAAAAAAGCGCTAGTCAATTGGTCTGTCCGTTGCTATCAGAGCCGAGCAAAAAGGTCTGCTATGTATCCCCGGGCGAGAAGCCCAAGGAGTTAAGTTATGAACCAGTCCCTTTCGCGCGCTAGCCTCTGGTCAGCCATCGTCCTTGCAACCCTTGCTTCGGCAGGGAACCTCGCACGGGCTGAACTGGTGGTCGATCCCCAGGCTGAGTCCGGAGCCGTGACTTCGGCAGATAGCCAGGCGGCAGCCCCCGTGGCCGCCCCGGCCGCACCCGCACCGGTGGTCCAGCAGGTCTCCGTGCCGGCACAAAGTTATCCGGTCCAGCAGTACCAGCCGGTCCAGCCGATCGTGATCGCAGCTCCGGCTGCGGCGGCTCCCGTGGCCGCCCCGGCAGCTGATCCGGCTGACAAGATGTCTCGCACCGACATGGTTCGCAGGGAGCGCATGCGCGAAGAGCTCCGCAATGAAGACATTCTCCAGGAGCGCCTCGAAGAGCTGCGCCTCCAGGACGAGAAGCGTCGCACCGGGCAGGTCCTCGGTGTGGCTCCTGATGCGGCACCTGCGACGGGAACCCTGCTTGCAACCGTCGGAGCTCCGGCAGTGATGGCTGCAGCACCGGTCACCGAGCAGGTCGTCAGTGTTCCCGTGACGGATCGTCCGGGATCAGGATCGAGCCTCGGCGGCACCACGGTTTCTACGATTGCTGAATCTTCGGATGAAGAAGTGACGACCCTCCGTCTCGCTCCGCGTGGCGGTCTGTCAGGCTTCTCGGGCCAGAACCCTTATGCCCTCCAGGGCCGTTACTCCCTCGGAGCAGGCGTGGATGTCGGTGTCTCCGATCACCTGAGCTTCGAAATCGGCTATACCTTCAGCGAGTATGGCGTGGCCCTCAACAGCGCCACGGCGCTCGGTCTGTCGCCGATCCTCGGTGCCGGCGGTTTCGGTTTCAATTACAACCAGAACAACACCACGGGCGTGCTCAAGCAGAACGTCGTGGATGCCGGGATCAAGCTCCACCTGCTGGGCCGCAAGTCCAAGCTTCGTCCCTATATCGGTGGTGGCGCCGGCTACTCCCGCAGCTACCTCAACTATGACCCCCGCATCGTGGACTTCCTGCGCAACGCCGGCTACGGCGTTTCGCCGGACTACGATATGACCCAGTTCCTGGCCAATGCTTCGGCAGGGGTGGAACTGCAGCTCAGCAAGAGCGTGGTCGTGGGCCTGAGCTACAAGTACTTCACCGTCCTGTCCTCGCGGCAGAACCAGGAGCTTTACAATCCGGCCCTCTACGGCGGATTCCCGGGCGCCTTGTACGGCGGTTATGGCTACGGAGGCTTCGCTGGAGCCGGCAGCCTTGCTGACCTCGACAAGCAGTATGTGGGCGGCTCGCTGGCCACGACGAGCTTTTACTCGGTGCTCAGCACTGTGAGCTTCTCGTTCTAAGCTTCCGGAAGTGAGTCATTAAAGTGTCGGGCGTCCGGGCCATGGGTCTGGACGCCCGAGGCTTTTCTTGTGGGCGGATCGGGGCTGCCTTAAACTTTCGGGCATGTCCACATCCGCGTTTCGACTCGAAAAACTCGAAGGTTCGCTCTGGTCGCTCGTTTTCGACACCCCGGGCGAAAAGGTCAACAAGCTCAACGAGCCGGTGATGAAGGAGCTTGCAGGGCTCCTCCCGGAGCTTCGCAAGCGAGGCGAATCCGGGGAGATCGAGGCGCTGATCTTCCGTTCGGGCAAGGATGGCCAGTTCATCGCGGGCGCCGACATCACGATGATCCAGGCCGCCCAGTCCTCGGAAGGGTCAGAGTCGGCTGCGCGCACTCTTTCGGCCTCGGGACAGGGTCTCATGAACGAGTGGGAGGACCTGCCGTTCCCGACCATCGCGGCGGTGCAGGGACCTGCCTTGGGCGGAGGCTGCGAGTGGACGCTCGCGTGCTCGGCCATCCTCATGTCCAATGACTCCGCCACCAAGATCGGGCTCCCCGAGGTGATGCTGGGTCTGCTTCCTGGAATGGGAGGCTGCGTGAGGCTCCCTCGCAAGATCGGACTCGCCGGCGCCTTGGACATGATCCTGTCGAGCCGACAGATCAAGGCCGAGCAGGCGCTCAAGATGGGACTGATTGAAGGCACGGTCACGGCCGAGCAATTCCTTCCAGGCGTCATTGCATGGACGAAGAAGAATCTCGAGGCCCTCAAGTCAGGCAGGCGCCTCGCTCGCGAGCCCAGGCTCGGCGGTATGGGTGGCGCCATGGGGAGCGTGCTTGAGTCGGCTGTGGGCCGCGGCATTGTCTTTGGAAAAGCCCGCGACGGTGTGATGTCCAAGACTCGCGGCAAGTATCCTGCGCCCCTCGAAGTGATCCAGGTCATCCGTTCCGGTGGCGTGGGATATGGCGAAGGCAAGCTCCGCGGGGACAAGCGCGACCGTGCGCTTGCAATCGAAGCGGCCGGATTCGGGAGGCTTGCTGCGAGCGACGTGTCGCGAAGCCTGATCAATCTTTTCTTCCTTACCGAAGTCGTCAAGAAGTCCAAGGGAGTCGAAGGTGGAAGGGGGCCCGCCTCCATCCACCAGGCAGCCGTGCTCGGGGCGGGCGTGATGGGAGGCGGAATCGCACAGCTCTTTGCTGATCGCGGAACTCCCACCCGCATGAAGGATCTCACCCCGCAGGCGCTCACGACCGGTGTGCAGCAGGCATCTTCCATTTGGGCCAAGCAGCTCTCTCGAAAGCGCATCACTCCGCGCCAGTACCAGCAGAAGCTGAACCTCATCGCGCCCACGCTGGATTACTCCGGTTTCGGGTCCGCGGACCTCGTGGTCGAAGCGGTGGTCGAAAAGATGGAAATCAAGCGTTCGGTCTTCAAGGAGCTCGAAGGAGTCGTGCGCGACGATTGCGTGATTGCGAGCAACACGTCGTCACTTTCGGTGAGCGAGATGCAAAAAGGGATGAAGCACCCGGAGCGTTTTGCGGGCATGCATTTTTTCAATCCCGTGAACAAGATGCCCCTCGTGGAGGTGATCCAAGGGGCCGAGAGTTCGCCAGAAGCCGTGGCGACCGTGTACGACTACTGCAAAAAAGTGGGCAAGACGCCGATCGTGGTCAAGGACGTGCCGGGATTCCTGGTCAATCGACTGCTCATGCCCTACCTGAATGAGGCCACCTACCTCGTCGCCGATGGGGTGCCCATCGACGAGCTGGATGCCGTGATCCTCGACTTTGGAATGCCCATGGGCCCGATGGAGCTGATTGACGAAGTGGGGATCGATGTCGGCGACAAGGTCTCCCACATCCTCAACGATGCTTATGGCGCCCGCATGAAGGCCTGCACCCTCAATGCGAACCTGGTTTCGACGGGAAGGCTCGGCAAGAAAAACGGGCGCGGCCTTTATGTCTACGAAAAGGGCGGCAAGGAGCGGAAGCTCGATCCGGAGATCTACTCGATCCTGGGTGTGAAGCCTCGCAAAGGTGTCGTCTCCGAGCAGGAGATGGTCGAACGCTGCATCCTTCCCATGATCAACGAAGCCTCGCGCGCGCTCGCCGAGGGCGTAGTTGCCACTCCGGGCGAAGTCGATCTCGGCATGATCATGGGCACTGGCTTTCCGCCGTTCCGGGGCGGACTGCTCCGGTATGCCGACACGCTTGGGGCAAGGCACATCGTGGAGCGCCTCACGCACCACTCCAAGACGCTGGGAGCGCGCTTCGAGCCCAGCCCACGGTTGTTGGAGATGGCCGAGCACAACCGCAGCTTTTACTGATCGGACCGGACGCGGATGTCCCAGCAAAAGGCACTCAAGGTGGCAGTTCGATCCGGCGGAGGCGGCGCGTTTGCACAGCTGTGGCTGAGCCCCTGGACCCGTTGGATCGGGTCGCGCTACCTTCGGAGCAAGAAAAACAGCCGCTTCCTCAACTTCATCACATGGCTGTCGGTGGGCGGCATCGGGATCGGCGTGTGCGCCCTGATCGTGGTGCTTTCCGTGATGGATGGATTTGAGCGCGAGCTCAAGAAGAGGCTCATGTCCTCGGACCTCCATATCCTGGCGACGCCGAAGCTCGATGCCAAGGGTGTCGAACGCGGGCGCACGACGGTGCTTCCTGAACTTGATGCCAGGGTGCAGGCCTGGGCCTCGGGGCAGCCCGCCATTGAGTCGATCTGGCCGGTGCTGGCCACCGAGGCGATCCTCAAGTCCGGACGAAAGGTGAGCGGAGTCGTCGTCAAGGGCGTGAGCGACCAGCGTCTCGAGCGGCTCAAGCGGCAGGTCACCGAGTTGGCAGAGCCGTCGCTCCTCGTGGAGCAGGAGGGGCCGCAGAACCTCAGGCTTTCGGGAGTATTCATCGGCAAGGAGCTCGCCAATGAGTTTGGGATCATTCCCGGCGACCGGATCACCCTGATTTCTCCCACGGAGACCGAGGGGCCGATGAGTTCCGTGCCCCGCATGAAGCGCTTCGTGGTCGAGGGGGTCTACAAGTCCGGGCTTCCGGAGCAGGAACTCCATACCGTTTTTTCGCCGGTCAAGAATGTGCAGTCCTTCCTCAGGCGGGCCGATGTGATCTCCCAATATGAAGTCACGCTGAAGACCTTTGACCTCGCCCCTCAGCTTGCGCCGGCCCTGCGCGGGATCCTGGTCGATTGGAACGTCCAGGACTGGGTGCAGATGAATTCGCATCTTTTTGCCTCGCTCAAGCTCGAGCGCTTTGCGATGTTCACCGTGCTTGCGTTCATCGTGATCGTGGCTTCATTCAATATCATCACCACGCTGACGCTGATGGTGCTCGAGAAAAAACGCGAGATTGCCATCCTCAAGGCAATGGGTGCGCGAAGTTCCCAGGTTGCGGCGATCTTCCTCGCCGAAGGACTGGGTATCGGGATTCGAGGCGTGATCGGCGGGACGCTGCTCGGACTGGGGCTTTGTGCCTTCCTGCAACGCTACGAAGTCATCCAGCTTCCGGATGTTTTTTACGACCGGACACTGCCAGTGAGTTTTCAGCCCGTTGTTTACTGCATCATCGGCGTGCTCACGCTGGTGATCGTGCTTCTGGCCTGCCAGTATCCGAGCCGACGAGCGGCGAAGCTCCCGCCGCTTCAGGGGATTCGAAGCGGATGAGGGAGGTCTTTGCGGCCTGCCTGTTTGCTGCCGCTCTTTTCGGTGCCGCCATGCCCGCACTGGGTGCCGAGCCCGCTTGCCGTTTCCTGCTCCTTCCGGGCGCCTTCGAAAAGACCAGCTTCGTTGGAAATTTCGTGCTCCCGGAGGAGGCGTATTTCAAGGCTTACCGGGAGCCGATCCTACGGCGCGGCTGCGAGCTGGAGCAGATGGCGTTTCCGGCCGATGCGACGATCGAACAGCGTGCATTCCTCATCCGCAACCGACTCGATGAGCGCGGCCCATTCCATGTGATTGCCCATAGCCAGTCGGGGCTCGATCTCAGGTATGCATTCCAGACCTTGGGGCTTGCGCCCGCCAGGGTCAGGTCGGTCACCTCGATCGGCACGCCGCATGGTGGGAGCCGGGTGGCCAGCTGGGCGCTCGGACACCAGCGCCGCAAAAGCCTGCTTTACCGGGTGCTGTCACTTCTGGGGTATGACATCGCTGCGCTCCGGTTTCTTCCCGAGATGGAGCCTGAATTCCTCAGGGAGAAGTCGCGGTATTTTTCGGCCGAACCGCCAGTGCCCTGGTTCTATCCCGAGGTCAGCTGCCGGAGCGGCTGCCATCTGTTCTTCAGGGTGCTCGACCGGTTGACCGGAGCTGCTGCGGGTGACGGAATGGTCGAGAGTGCGTCGCAGGCCTTTGGAAAGTCCCTCGGGGATTTTGACCTCGACCACTTGAGCGAGATTTCCGCGGAGGCTTTCAAGGCGTCCGAGCGCAATCGCATGATCGAGGCCATGCTCGACGCCGCGCTCGCTGATGCCGGGCCGGGTGCGCCCTAGACCTGCTTGACCTCGCGGATCCCGGGCCGGGTCCAGAGCTCCAGGATGAATTTTTTGTGGTCACTGCGGTGTCCGCTGTACTTGACGGTGAGCTTGGAAAGCTTGTCCCGGCTTTCGATGTCGAAATCCTCGAGGATCAGGTCGTTTTGCGAAAGGGACTCGGTGATCGACTGGCGGATCTCGCCCGTGGGGTCATCGACCAGGATCTCGCAGGCAAAGGTGAGCGATCGTCCGAGGATCCGGTCTTCAAAGAAATTGGTGGCAACCAGCACGACGACGACGACGACCGAGGACATGACGGCGATGTCCCAGTGCCCGAGGCCCACGCAGATGCCGATGGCGGCGACCACCCAGATGGTGGCCGCGGTCGTGAGTCCGAGGATCGTTCCACGAGCCTGGATGATCGTACCCCCGCCCAGGAAGCCGATTCCCGAGACGATCTGGGCTGCGATGCGCGAGGGGTCACCGAACTGGCCGCCGTCGCTGGTGTTGGCTCCCGAGAGGAGGACCGAAAGCGAGGTGTAGAGCGTGGCTCCGAGACAGATCAGGATGTTGGTCTTGATGCCGGCAGGCTTGTTCTTGAGCTCTCGCTCCAGGCCGACGAGACCGCCGCAGAGGACGGCAAACAGCACGCGTGGGCCGAAGTACTGGAGAAGCTGCAGGAAGTCCCAGTTGGAGGTGTAGTGGTCCATCTTCCTAGGATCGCCCTGAATTGAATCCCGAGCAAGGGTTCAGGCCGGTGGAGGGCTCGTCTTTTTGAAGGAGGCGCGCGCCTCGAGGTTTTCGAGGGTCAGGACGAGGCGGGGATGTCGCTCCTGCCACTGGTGGCCGTAGCGCAGATTCAGGTAGGCCAGGGCAACTCCTGCATCGATGAGCGACTGGCGGAGGGGGGTGAGCGGGTCCGGTGACGGGGTCATGCCCCTGCCGAGGGCCTGCTCGAGCGCCTCAAGCGTAGGAGCGAGCAGGCGATCAAAGTCGCCGAAGATCCCCGGATCCTGCTGTTCCTGGGGTCGGAGCGACTCCAGGAGGCGCTCGACGATCTTGTCGCACAGGCCCAGTGCAAGGCCTGAAGCTGCTGCCTCGGATGGAGTGGGGCGCTCGGTCACCGCGGCATTCAGGATCTGCTGTGACTCGCAGATCTGCTCTCCCGTGAGCAGCGTGACCACGGGCACCCGTCCGAGCGGATTGGCCTGGAGGAGGCCCGCGCTTGGCTGAAAGACATCCTCCATCACCTCATGGTAGGAGATGCCATGCTCAAGGAAGGCGATCCTGACCCTGCGCGCGTACGGCGAGCGCAGCGAGGCTCGCAACGTGCAATTTTGAAAGGGATTGGATTTTGAAAGCTGCCCGGACATGGCTCCTGATCTCCTACGTCTGGCCCGAACCGAACTCCTCGGCTGCGGGACTCCGCGATCTCAACTTGATCGATGCCCTGGGTCAAGCGGGCTTTGAAGTCGTCGTGGCGTCTGCCGCCGAAAACGCCAAGGGCCGCGAGTTCTGCAGGGAACTGGAGCGTCAGGGGAGAGTGAGGGTCCAGCCGATCGTCCTCAATGACTCGAGCTTCGACCACTGGGTGTCGGAGCTTGGACCCGAGGGAGTGATTTACGATCGTTTGATGATTGAGGAGCAATACGGGTGGCGCGTGCGAAAGGCCTGCCCGGGTGCGATCCAGATCCTCGACACGATTGACCTGCACTTCCTGCGAGGGTCTCGCGAGCAGGCCTACAAAAAGGGGACCGAACTGGAGTGGGATGAGCACTTGGTCGTTCGCGAGCTTTCGGCGATCCACCGCGTGGACCTGGCCTGGCTGGTGTCCGACTATGAAAAGCGGCTCCTCGAGTCCGAGTTTGGAGTGCAGCCTCATCGGCTCGCCCTTTCCAGGTTCGCATATCCGAAGCGCAAAAATCCGGCCGGGTCGGGCTACGAGGACAGGTCGGGTTTCATGTTCATCGGAAACTTCAGGCATCTTCCCAATCTCGAGGCCTATCGCTGGCTGAGGCGTGAAATCTGGCCCGCCATCCGCGGCAGGCTTCCCCGTGCAGAGATCCGCGTCTTTGGAGCTTATCCCACGCAGGAAGTGATGGAGGGGCATCGCCCGGACCAGGGATTCCTGGTCATGGGTGAAGCCGTCGATCTATCCGATGCCTTCGAGGTTGCCCGCGTGGCTTTGGCACCGCTTCCTTTTGGGGCTGGGATCAAGGGGAAGATCTCGGACGCCTGGTGGTTCGGGCTTCCCGTGGCCACCACTCCGCTCGGGGCAGAGGGCATGTTCCATGAGGAGCGTTCCCCCTGGGGCGGACTAGTTGCCAGTGATGCTGCGGGTTTCGTGGATGCGGCCGTGAGCCTCCACGAGGATCGTCCGACCTGGGAACAGTGCTCGGGAGCGGGGCGCCGGATCCTGGAGGCTGGTTTCTCACCCGAAGCGTTCACCGAGGGAGTCGAAGCGGGCCTGCAGCAGGCGCGAACGAATTTTTTGAATCGAGGCACGGACTGGCTGCGGCGGATGATCACGCATCATTCGCTGGAGACACCCCGGTACTTTGGAAAATGGATCGAAGCCAAACAGAACACGCAAAAGCCGAACTGAAGCTTGCGCTTGAGCTTGCCGCAGACGGAGGGCCTTCCGTGGCCTTGCTCAGGCGCGGCAGCGAGGTCCGGTTTTGTCGCGGGCTTGGGCGTGGAGGCAGGCATGGACATTCGGGGCTGGACTCCTCGGTGGTGCGCCTCATTGAGGCACTCTACTCTGAGGAGGAACGCTGGTCGTTTGCCTGGTTGCGAGGCCGGATCCTGACCACCGAGGCCAAGGGTGTCGCGAGCGCTGCAACCGTCAAGGTGGCGGCTCGACGGGTATCGTGGAATCTCGCTCCGGGTGAGATCTGGGAGTCGGTCGAGGATGCGGGATCCGTGGTTCGAGAGGTTCATCCGCCCGAGGACTGGCCTGCTGCCGAGTCTTCCGCCGAGAGGCCCGACGCATCGTCCAGTGCCTGCGTGGAAACCTTGGAACCGGTGGTCGCACGGCTTTCCTGGGAAGGGGCGTTTATTTTGGCGGTCAATCGGGCGCGCAGGCATCGCACGCGTCACGCCGAGGTCCGTGTGGTCCGCGAGTGGCTCATCGCCCGGAGTAGGGGCTCGGCTGCCCTCGGTCGAGTGGAGCTTCGGGTCACGCTCAAGTGCTGCAAGATGTGCGCGGCATGGATCTTTGAAGCCTTTGCAGGCAGGGTCCCGTTTGAAGTGCTGTTTGACGAACCGGATCCAGGTCCGCTGGGACGATTTACGGCGCTGGAGGCTGGCTCACCCCAGCGAGCTGAAGCAGTTTCGATCCTGGGCCTCGCGCCCGACTGGCTGGCAATGCAGGTCGAGCGGCAGGCGCCTCGGTAGGTCGGGGAGGATCCCTTTTTGCTGGGGTGGAGGCAAAAAGCGCGTTAGCCTTTTGTGGCATGCCGCTGTGCAGTGCCGGGGTGGCGAAATTGGTAGACGCACAGGACTTAAAATCCTGAGTCCCGCAAGGGGCGTACCGGTTCGATTCCGGTCCTCGGCACCATCACCTTGAAAAGCAAAATGGACTCAGATCACCAGAAATCCCCCAGCCACAGGTCCTTGATCGCCGGTGCCCTGTGCCTGCTGGCTGCCTATTGG
>CAZDSX010000062.1:0-10069 GCA_964508305.1 uncultured Bacteriovorax sp. | reverse complement strand
CGAGCTCTACGCACGATTCCCGTGAAATAAAGCCATTAAAATGAAAAAAGCCCCGGGTTTGTGGCCCGGGGCTTCAGCAAATTTCTGCTGAAAAGACCTTACTTCTTCTTCTTAGCGGTCTTCTTCTTTGCAGTCTTCTTCTTAGCAGCCTTCTTCTTAGCCATGTTCGTCTCCTTTGAGAGCGTGTTTTTAGTTAACTACTTCGTCTTCAACTTCTCTGACCAACACTCAATCAAGAGTTTGACCGTTAAAGTTCTGGAGATCAAGAAAGAATCATCTTTTTTTAAAAAAAAATTGACCTCCATTTTCGCCATCGAGTTCGTCACTCCGAAACCGACTCCATCTCGATGTGCTCCGATGCGATCGTGCTCTGTTCGTGAGTTCGAAACTTGGTTCGTGATGGTTGCTCGTCGTTCAATCAATCAACAAAAAATCAGCAGAAACTCCGCGGGTTTTTTTCAAACTCAAGCAGTGATGCCGGATGCCTTAGCGGTTGAAAGCATCCTGCGAGTGCGGCATGAAGTGGGGCATGGACCAAGGCACGCCATCCGGTTCCGGCACCACCCCTGAGTCAGTTTGGACAGCCCTGGACGCTCGCGAAGCGGTCAAAAGGCGCCGCGAGCGCATCGCGATCGTCCTTCTTGCCCTCGCATTCGTGGTCCTGACGGCAGTGGAGATCCGTCTGAACCGCACCTCCAGCTCGCTCCCTCTGGTCAACAGCATCTTTTTCTTCGGGTTGCTCAACATCAACCTGATCATCCTGATGGCCTTGGTGTGGCTGGTGGCCCGAAACATCGGGAAGCTCTTCCTCGAGCGGCGTCGCAAGGTGCTGGGAGCAAGACTCAAGAGCAAGCTGGTGGTTGCGTTCCTCGCGTTTTCGCTCATTCCCACTGCGCTTCTCTTCATGATCTCGGCCCTCTACATCAACTCAAGCTTCGACAAGTGGTTCTCGATCAAGGTCCAGAACACCCTCCAGGCGTCCTTGGAGATCTCCAGGGTGTTTTTCAGGAACTCCGAGGAGCTTTCGTTTCGCTTTGGTGAGCACGTGGCCAAGGGGGTGGCTCCGTCGGGTGGGTCCGATCGGATACAGTCCTATCTCGAAGCTCAGCGCTCGCTCCTGGCGCTAGATGCCCTCGAGTTCTACGTTGAACCCATGTCCGAACGGGTGATCGTGAGGCATCCCGATCGCCCGGGGCTGCCGCAGTTCATTCCGGCGCTGCCCATTGATGTGCTGACGAGGGCGTTCAAGGGCGAAAAAATGTCGCTCATCCAGCATCTGGGCTCGGGTGACTTGATCCGGTGCCTGGTCCCGATCCAGGGACGCCCCGGCGTCCTGGTCGTGGACTCGTTCATTCCGGTCAGTCTCGTCAACAAGGTCGATGAGATCTCCAATGTGATCGATGACTACCGGGACGTGAACCCGCTCAGCTATCCGATCAAGACCACCTACCTGGTCATCCTGATCATGATCACTGCGGTGATCACGTTTGTTGCCATCTGGATGGGTCTCTTCCTGGCCCGTCAGCTGACGGTTCCGCTTGAGGAGCTGGTCAAGTCGGCCCAGCAGGTGGGTTCGGGCAATCTGGATGTCATGGTCAAGCCCGTGGGGCATGACGAAATCGCGGCAGTGGTCCACTCCTTCAACCAGATGACGAGTGACCTGCGCGACAGCCGTGAGCGTCTCTTGCAGACCGGCGGGGACCTTGAGCGTCGCCGCCAGCAGCTCGAAACCGTGCTCACCAGCATCGGCACGGGTGTCGTGGTCGTCGATGCGGAAGGCAGGATCACCCAGATCAACCGTGCTGCAGCACAGTTGCTTGCCCTCAGGGTCCAACCTTCGATCGGACTGGGATATCAGGAATTATTCGAGCGTCAGCACCCCGTGTTGAGCGAGATGATCCAGCGGGGCCTGTCCCAGGATCCCTCTTCGGGTGAGTTGCCGTGGATGGAGCAATGGACGGTGGACTCCGAAGGGGAGAGTTCCACGGAGGAGGCCGCCACCCCGGAGGGCGGGCTCAGGACCCTGGCTTCCATTGCGACGCGCCTGCCCGAGGGCTCAAAGCATGGACTGGTTGTCGTGATCGACGACCTGACTCCGATCCTCAAGGGGCAACGCGAGGCTGCCTGGCGCGAGGTCGCGAGGCGTATCGCACATGAGATCAAGAATCCCCTCACGCCCATCAAGCTTTCCGCCCAGCGCTTGCAACGAAGGCTCTCGGGGGTGGCTGGAAAGGATGGAGATCTCCTTCAAGAATGCACGGAGACCATCATTCGGCATACGGACGAGCTCAAGGAGCTGGTCAACGAGTTCTCCAACTTTGCGCGTCTTCCAGAGGTCAGTCCCGCCCCGAACGACCTGAACAAGGTCATTCGAGAAGTGTTCTCTCTCTACCAGCAGGCCCATCCGGCGATCGATTTTGAAATAGCCTGTTCGGAAGACCTGCCGATCTTTGAGTTTGATCGGGATCAGATCAAGCGAGTGCTCATCAACCTCTTGGATAATGCAGTGGCGGCCATTTTCTCGGTGCCGGGCACGGAGGGCGGGGCGTTGCGTCATAAGGTCTCACTTAAGACGCGCCACTCAGAGTCCCTGAAGACCGCCTCCTTTATAGTGGTCGATTCAGGGCCTGGGATGTCTGACGAAGTCCGCGAGCGGATCTTTGAGCCCTACTTTTCCACCAAGAAGGAGGGCACCGGACTCGGCCTTGCGATCGTGAAACGCATCATCACCGACCATCGTGGGTCGATTCGGGTCGAAAGCCACCCCGGGGAGGGGGCTCAGTTCGTGGTTGAGTTGCCTACGACGCTCTGGCAAGGCTTGGGGCGGAGTTCCACCTGACCATGTCCCGCAGCATACTCATCGTCGATGACGAGCAGGCCATCCGGCAGTCGCTCGCCGGCGCACTGACTGATGAAGGTTATGAAGTGCATCTGGCCGAGTCCGGGATGGTCGCGCTTGAGCGCGTGCGCTCCGAACGGCCGGATCTCGTGCTGCTGGATATCTGGATGCCCGAGCTCGACGGCATTGAAACCTTGAAGAAGATCCGGTCCGATTTCCCTGACGTCCCCGTGGTCATGATGTCCGGCCATGGAACCATCGAGACGG
This sequence comes from uncultured Bacteriovorax sp., assembly GCA_964508305.1. Lineage (GTDB taxonomy): Bacteria > Bdellovibrionota > UBA1018 > UBA1018 > UBA1018 > CAIOHW01. The sequence continues at coordinate 6,963 of CAZDSX010000062.1, read as the reverse complement.
CCGTCAAGGCCACCAAGCTTGGGGCCTACGATTTTATCGAAAAGCCGCTCTCCCTCGATCGCCTGCTCGTCGTGCTCCAGAATGCGTTTGTGATGCAGGAGCTCTCGCGCGAAAACTATGCGCTCCGGCGCCAAGTCCAGCATCAGAAGACTCTGATTGGCGATTCGGCTCCGATGAGGCAGCTCCAGGACCTCATCCGCAAGGTGGCCCCGACCACGGGCTCAGTCCTGATCACGGGTGAAAACGGCACTGGAAAAGAGCTCGTCGCGCACGCCATCCACCAGCTTTCTCCGCGCTACTCAAAGCCGTTCGTGGCAGTGAACTGCGCTGCCATCCCGGAGGAGCTGATCGAAAGCGAGCTCTTTGGACATGAGCGGGGCGCATTCACCGGTGCCACGGCCCTCCGTAGGGGGAAATTCGACCTGGCCAACGGCGGGACTCTTTTTCTGGATGAAATCGGCGACATGTCGATCAAGACCCAGGCCAAGATCCTTCGCATCCTGCAGGAACACAAGTTCGAGCGGGTGGGGGGGCATCAGACGATCGAAGTCGACGTGCGCATTGTGGCGGCCACCAACAAGGATCTCAAAGGCGAGATTCAAAGGGGTGGCTTCAGGGAGGACCTTTTCTACCGCCTCAACGTCATTCCGTTTCACTTGCCCTCCTTGCGGGAACGCATCGAGGACATTCCCCTCCTGGCGGAGTACTTCATCAAGGAGTTCTGCCGATCCCACTCCAAGCCCCACCGCCCTCTCTCTCCTGACGCGGTCAAGCTCCTCCAGGGCTATCCCTGGCCCGGAAATGTCCGGGAGCTTCGCAACTTGATTGAGAGGATCGTGATCCTGACGCCCGAACAGGCAGACGGAGTGCCGGTGACCCCTCACGATCTCCTGGCGCACCTCAAGGACGAAGTGGCGACCCCGGCCCTCCATGACATGCACCATGACTTGCGCGAGTCTTCTTCGGAGCTCATCGACGGGGCGCGCAAGCTCCGGGATGCCCGCGCCGAGTTCGAGAAGGAATTCATCCTCAGGGTCCTCAAGGAGCAGGACTGGAACATCTCCAAGACCGCTGCGGTCCTTGGGATCGAGCGCAGCCACCTGCACCGCAAGATCAAATCCTTTGGCATCAAGACCCCCGAAGGAATTTGATCGGATCTGAGGCGGGGAGCCTCTGGCGATCGCGCCCTCTTCATGCGAAGACAGGGGGCATGGCTGAAAAAATCACTCCCCGCGCCCAGGATTTCTCCCAGTGGTACCAGGACATCGTCCTCAACGCCCGACTCGCCGATTATAGCCCCGTGAAGGGCTGCATGGTCATCCGTCCCAACGGATATTCGATCTGGGAGCGCATCCAGCAGGACCTCGACCGCCGCATCAAGAAGTCCGGCGCGCGCAACGCCTACTTTCCGCTCTTCATTCCAGAAAGCTTCCTCAAGAAGGAAGCCGAGCACGTCGAGGGTTTCGCACCCCAGTGCGCGGTGGTGACCTACGCAGGTGCGAAGGATCTCGAAGAAAAGCTCGTCGTGAGGCCTACCTCCGAGACGATCATCAACAGCATGTTCGCCAAGTGGATCCAGTCCTACCGGGACCTTCCGCTCATGATCAACCAGTGGGCCAACGTGGTGCGCTGGGAGATGCGCACGCGCCTTTTCCTCCGCACGACCGAGTTTCTTTGGCAGGAAGGCCACACCTGCCACGCAACTCCCGAGGAAGCCGAAGCCGAAACTCGGCAAATGCTCATGGTTTATCGGGATTTTGCAGAAGAAATCCTCGCCATGCCGGTCGTTCCCGGCATGAAGTCCGAGAGCGAAAAGTTTGCTGGCGCACTCCGCACTTACTCGATCGAAGCCATGATGCAGGACAAGAAGGCGCTTCAGGCCGGCACTTCTCACAATCTGGCATCCAATTTCGCCAATGCATTCGACACCAAGTTCCTGGACAAGGACGGCAAGCAGAAGCTCGTCCACCAGACGAGCTGGGGCGTTTCGACCCGCCTCATTGGCGGCATGATCATGACCCACTCCGATGACAAGGGTCTCGTGCTCCCGCCCAGGCTGGCAGCAACCCACGTAGTCATTGTGCCCATCATGGCCAATGCCGAAGCCAAGCCGCGTGTGCTTGAGGCAGCCGACCGCCTGGCAGCAGCCATCGCCGAGGCGCCCGAAGCCCGCAAGCTCCCATACGAGATTGGCGTGATCGTCGACAAGGACGAGACCAAGCAGCCGGGCTGGAAGTTCTTTGAACACGAAATGACCGGTACTCCGATCCGCATCGAAGTGGGTCCGCGTGACCTGGAAAAGAACACGGCTGTCGTTGTCCGTCGTGACATGGGCAAGAAGGAGTTCATCGCCATTGACCAGATCCCTGCCTGGGTGAGCCAGAACCTGGCTTCCATGCAGAAGGAGCTTCTCGAAAAGGCCCGAGCCCACCGCGATGCCTCGACGATCGACCTCGTCGCAACGGGCGGCGGCAAGGCCGCCTATGATGCGTTCAAGTCCAAGATCGAAGAGGGCGGCTTTTTCCATGCCCCCTGGTGCCAGAGCAAGGATTGCGAGGCGCTGGTCAAGGAAGAGACCAAGGCCACGATCCGTTGCCTGCCGCTGGATGCCGAATTCCAGCCCTTCAAGACCGATGGCAAGGGTTGCATGGTCTGCGGAAAGTCGGACGGTACGGTTCGTACCATCTTTGCACGCAGCTACTGACCTATGAGCTCAAACGGACACCGCACCGACCTCATTGTCGCCCTCGACTACCCTCGTGAGGATCAGGCGTGGAAGTTGATCGATCAGCTGGGGTCCGAGTCGGTCATCTTCAAAGTGGGTTTGGAGCTTTTTTCGGCTGCAGGCCCTGCTTTTGTGCGCGAGCTCGTGCATCAAAAAAAGCGCGTTTTCCTCGACCTCAAGTTCCACGACATCCCCAATACAGTGGCCAAGGCGTCACTTCAGGCGGCGCTCCTCCATGTCGACATGTTTACGCTCCACCTCTTGGGCGGCTCGGCCATGATCCATGCCGTGCGCGACGCATTGGCGGAAGTCGAAAGCCTCAAACCCAAGATCCTGGGGGTCAGCGTCCTCACGTCGTTTGATGACCTCAGGTGGGCTGAAGTGAGCCGCGCGATCAACGGACACGCAGCCGAAATCGCAGGCTCAGTCGATGGGCTGGTCGATGGGTTTGCTTCTGCCGGGATCGACGGAGTGGTGTGCTCTCCCTGGGAACTCGAATCGATTCGAGCCCGGCATCCGGCGCTCTACACGGTCATCCCTGGAATCCGTCCTGAAGGCCCCAAGTCCTCGAGCGACGACCAGAGCCGGACATGGACTCCAGCCCAGGCGGCCCGGGCAGGGGCCTCGGCCATTGTCGTCGGTCGCCCCATCACGCAGGCGCCCGACCCTGCCGCCGCCGCACGCTCGATCCTGCGTTCGCTTGCCGAAATTGCCCGCCCGGTCTAAAGCACCGGGCCATGTCCGTCATCGTCCGAAATCCCCATAGCGTGCTTGCGGCCCTTAAAACCCGTCCCAAGGACGTCCTCGAGGTTCGTGTTCCTCCGACGCCCGAAGAAGCTTGGGCGCAGGTGGCGGCACTTGCCAAGAAGTGTGGCGTTCGCGTGATGTCGGCGCAGTCTTCCAAGGGTGCAAAGAATCCGCAAAACGACGGACGCACTTCGGGCTCCGAGGCGCACCTCAAGGAGCGTGAGCCCATGGCCTGGGAGGAGATCCTTCCCGAGAGCGCCGATGAAGCCAAAAATGGCCTCTGGCTTGCCCTTGATCAGGTCCAGGATCCCCATAATGTCGGCGCTATTTTTCGCGCAGCCGGGTTTTTTGGAGTGAAGGGCATCCTCATGACCCAGGACCGCTCGGCAGCCCTGACTTCGGCCGTTTATGATGTCGCCTGTGGCGGCGTCGAAGCCGTTCCTTTTGCCGTGATCCCCAATCTCCAGCACGGCTTCGAGGTCGCCAAGGAACGCGGGCTCTGGCTTCTTGGAACTTCCGAGCATGCCAAGGCCGACTTCAAGTCGATCGAGAAGGATCGTGCGTGGTTGCTGGTCCTCGGCAACGAGGAAAAGGGCATGCGCCGCCTCACCGAGGAGGCCTGCGACGTCACCTGCAGCATCAAGCCGGCAGGTGATGGCGTGACTTCACTCAATGTCTCGGTCGCAGCCGGGATTTTTATTTCGAAACTGGCGTAACCGCACGCAAGTCATCCAGCGCAATCGGCCAGACGAGCCAGTCTTCGCCGCGAAGCTCGATGAACTCGAGCTCTCCCACGCTGAAGTGCCGCTCGATCACTCCGCGAAGCGAGGATCGTCCGCCCACTGAAGCGCGGAACTCGGCTTGGACCGGAACTTTCAAAAGCTCCCAGGTCTTGACGGACTGCTTGAGGGCCTCGCGTTCGGAGTCCGTCCCAAAAAGCTTCTTTTTAGGCCTAAAAAGCGTCGAAAAAGCAGTCACGAGCGAAATGCTCTCGAGCTCCACCCGGTGTGCGAGCTCGATCTGTTCCTTTGCGCCCTGGATCCACTTGTGGCCGTGTTGCTTCCGAATCTCGTCGATCTCCTGCTCGAACCCATCCAGCGCGAGCCATTCACCGAGAAGCTGGTGGTCCGCCTCGGGATGGAACTGAAGACCGTAGGCGTGTTCTTCGATTCGATAGGCCTGGTTTGCACAGGCCTCGCTCGACGCGAGTTTTTCGGCTCCGGAGGGCAGCTCGAAGGTATCGAAGTGGAAGTGATAGACCGTAGGCGCCTGAACGGATGTCCCAAAGACGCGGTCCGTCGAAGCGGCATCGGTCAGGGTGAGGGGGTACCAGCCCACTTCGGCGACCGGATTGACCTGGACCCGGTGTCCGAGGCTCCGGGCAAGGAGCTGGCCGCCCAGGCAGATGCCCAGGATGGGGAGCTTGAGTGCCATGGCCGACTTCAGTAGTTTGAGCTCATCCCGGATCCAGGGGTGGCCCGCCTCGTCATTGGAGCTCATCGGGCCACCGAGCGAGATGACCCCTCGGATATCCTCCGCCGAAGGGTAGGGGTCGCCACGGTAGGGGTGGATCCAGAGGCTTCCAATTCCCTGGGTCTCCAGCGCCCGCCGCAGGGCAGCCGGGTGCTCGTATCGGGCGTGCTGGATGATCAGGACCGGTTTGAGTGCCATGGGTGTTCGAGGATCCTCAGGCTAAGTATCGACTTTTCCGTGGACTTTTCCATCCTTAGGTGAAAAATCGGCCGTCGTCGAAGGGGTTTGCTGGAGTAGCTCAGTTGGTAGAGCAACGGTTTTGTAAACCGTAGGTCACGGGTTCAAGTCCCGTCTCCAGCTCCACCTCCTCTCCAACCCCCAGTTTATCCTAGTTTATATTGACAAGATGTGGCGCCGTCGTGGAAAAGAGTGCGCTCAGCTAAGTTGGAGAGATACCCAAGTGGCCAACGGGACCAGACTGTAAATCTGGCGGCTTTTGCCTTCGAAGGTTCGAATCCTTCTCTCTCCACCACTGCTGAACGACGGTTTTTTTAGGTTTTTTGAAGTTTTGAAGAATTGCGGGCGGGAGTAGCTCAATTGGCTAGAGCATCGGCTTTCCAAGCCGAGGGTTGAGGGTTCGAGACCCTTCTCCCGCTCCAAAAAGTGTGTTCGCTCTTGTAGCTCAGTTGGTAGAGCACTCCCTTGGTAAGGGAGAGGTCATGGGTTCAAGTCCCATCAAGAGCTCCACTTTTTTCTTCAAGATCCCGGTTTTGGGTGCCGGCAATCACCCGACCAACAACGGGTTAAAAGTGGCCTGAAAAGGCTGGTTTTAGCTGAAACACTAGGGAGCTTGTCCCCTTCAATGGGGCTGCTCTCCAACAAAAGGAAGTAGAAGGAAAAGCATGTCGAAGGAAAAGTTTGACCGCAAAAAGCCTCACTGCAACATCGGCACGATCGGCCACGTTGACCATGGCAAGACGACCCTGACTGCAGCGATCACCACCGTGCTCGCCAAGAAGGGTCTCGCCCAGGCTCGTGGATACGACCAGATCGACAACGCTCCTGAAGAAAAGGAACGCGGCATCACGATCAACACCACGCACGTCGAGTACGAAACTGCGAACCGCCACTACGCACACGTCGACTGCCCCGGACACGCCGACTACGTCAAGAACATGATCACCGGCGCTGCCCAGATGGACGGCGCGATCCTCGTTGTGTCCGCTGCTGACGGCCCGATGCCGCAGACCCGCGAACACATCCTCCTGGCCCGCCAGGTCGGTGTTCCCGCAATCGTTGTGTTCATGAACAAGATGGACATGGCTGACCCCGAGCTCGCAGACCTCGTCGAAATGGAAGTCCGCGAACTCCTCTCCAGCTACAAGTTCCCCGGCGACCAGATCCCGATCGTCAAGGGCTCCGCTCTCAAGGCTATGGAAGGCGATGCCGGCGATATCGGCGAAGGCGCTATCCTCAAGCTCATGGAAGCGGTCGACAGCTACGTTCCGCAGCCGAAGCGTGAGAAGGACAAGCCCTTCCTCATGCCGGTTGAAGACGTGTTCTCGATCTCCGGCCGTGGTACCGTCGTCACCGGCCGCGTCGAGCGCGGCGTGATCAAGGTCGGCGAAGAAGTCGAAAGCATCGGCCTCCGTCCGACGACCAAGACCACCGTCACGGGCGTCGAAATGTTCCGCAAGCTCCTCGATCAGGGTGAAGCTGGCGATAACATTGGAGCTCTCCTCCGCGGCACCAAGAAGGAAGAAGTCGAGCGCGGCCAGGTCCTCGCTCACACCGGATCGGTCACCCCGCACAAGAAGTTCAAGGGATCGGCTTACATTCTCACCAAGGAAGAAGGCGGCCGTCACACCCCATTCTTCAAGGGCTATCGTCCTCAGTTCTACTTCCGTACTACGGATGTGACTGGCGTCGTTACTCTTCCTGAGAACGTCGAAATGGTGATGCCTGGCGATAACATTTCCATGGAAGTGGAGCTCATTACTCCAATCGCGATGGAAAAG
>CAZDSX010000061.1:0-10076 GCA_964508305.1 uncultured Bacteriovorax sp. | reverse complement strand
GGTGGCGGGCGTCTGGTCCTGGCCATCCGGGGTTGGCTCTCGATCCTTGCCGGAGTAGAGTACTGGGGTGGACCCACTCGCACACCCCATCAGTAAACAGATCAGTGAACGTCTGCTGGAGATCCTGCGGGTGGATCTCGACCTCTCGCAGGAGAATGATCGCCTCAGGCTGCTGGTGAGCGGCGCCAACTGGGGGGTGGCCCGGCTTCTCAAACGTGAGGTCCGAAAGCGTGGAGACCTCGAATGGGCGCTCTGGCGGATTCCCGTGGCCTCGCTCCCCAAGATTCCATTCGTACAATCCGCCGACAAGCCACGGCAGGGCAAGGTGCTCTGGATTCCTGGCTGGGGCGACTCGCCGATGAGCTGGCTGGGCGTGCTTGCCGGAGCGTTCGCAGGCACGAGCTATGATGAAGTCGTCGTCCTCGATTTCCCCGGCTTCCATGGATCGCTGGCGCATCGAAGCTGCATCACCGACATGGACCGGATCCTTGAGATCTCGCGCGACACGATCCAGGAGTTCAGGCCCGAAGTCGTTGCGGGCCACTCGCTGGGAGGATGGCTCGCGTCCTGGTCGCTCCTGCACCTCAAGCCCGAGATCACTGTTCCGCGTGAGCTCGTGCTGATCGCCCCATCAGGGGTCACGGGAACCGAGCATGAACGGTTGCGCTGGCGCGAGGAGATCCGGAGCTGGACCGAGTCGGATGCGGATGGCTACCTTGCGAGGGTTTTTGCAACTCCTCCGCCTGTCGTAGGAAATTTTGTGAAGCAATTTGCACCCTTCATGGTGCGCGAAGACACGCAGGAGTTCCTGGCGTCGGTGCAGGACCATCATTTCCTGGACGAAAAGCTCGCTGCCATGGGCTCCAACGTGAGCCTTCTTTGGGGAGCCGAGGACGGAGTGGTGCCTGAGCGCTTTGCGACGCACTGGATCTCGCGGCTGCCTTCAGCCCGCTACGAACGTTGGAGCGGAGTGGGGCACATGCCGCACATGGAAGCACCCGTGCGGCTCGTGCGCTGGCTCAGGAGTGCGCTCAGCTGAACTCGATGACGTGATAGGTCTTCTTGCCCTTGCGCAGGATCACCCAGCCGCCTTCGAGCAGATGCTCGCTCTTGATGACGAAGGCGCCATCCGAGATCCGCTCGTTGTTGACGTAGATTCCGCCGCCCTGGATGTCCTTTCGCGCCATGCCCTTGGAGTTGCAAAGCCCCGAATCAGCGAGAGCATCCACCAGCGTGTAGGCTCCCAGCAGAGACTTTTCCTTGGAGAGCTTGGGAGCACTCGAAAAAGCCCCCTGAAGAGCCTTGGCATCGAGATTCTTGATGTCCGTACCAAAGAGCGCCTGCGAGGCACCCTCCACGCGGTCCAGCTCAGTTTGTCCGTGGACCAGTCGGGTGAGTTCTTGTGCGAGCTTCTTCTGGGCTTCGCGTGCTTCGGGCTTTGACTTCACCGCATCGGCGAGAGCCGCACGTTCGGCTCCGGTGATCTCCGTAAAAAAGTCGATGTAACCGAGCACGTCGGCGTCGGCCGTCTGCATGAAGAATTGGTAAAAATCGTAGGGTGAGGTCTTGGAGGCGTCGATCCAGACGGATCCACCTTCGGTTTTTCCGAACTTGGTCCCATCGCTCTTGGTCACGAGCGGGTGGGTCAGGCCATAGGATTTGGCTTCGTGGCCCGAGAGCTTGTGGATCAGGTCGATCCCTGCCGTGATGTTTCCCCACTGGTCGCTTCCGCCGATCTGGAGTTCGCATCCGAGGTTCTTGTGCAGGTGGTGGAAGTCGTAGGCCTGGAGCAGCATGTAGGAGAACTCCGTGTAGGAGATCCCGTGCTCGCGGTCTTCCAGCCTCGAGCGCACGCTCTCCTTGGCCAGCATGTGGTTGACGGTGAAGTGTTTACCGACTTCGCGCAAAAACGAAATGTACGAAAATCCCTCGAACCAGTCGTGGTTGTTGACCACGCGGGCCGGATTGGAGCCGCCCAGGTCCAAAAAGCGCGAGATGCAGGACGTGATGCCCGCCACATTTTTTGCGAGCTGGTCCTTGGAGAGGAGCGTGCGCTCCTGCGACTTGCCGCTGGGATCGCCGATCATCCCGGTTGCACCGCCGACCACGGCGATGACCTTGTGGCCCGCCTTTTGGAACCGCCTGAGCGTGACGAGCGGAAGCAGGCTCCCCACATGCAGGCTGTCTGAAGTGGGATCGAATCCGCAATAAACCGTGATGGGCTTTTGCTCGAGGCGCGCCGCCAGCGTCGGGTCGGTGACCTGCTTGAGGATGCCGCGGTTTTCCAAATCCTGATAAAGAGGGGTCTTTTTGACGTCCATGGGGGTGATCCTAACCGAATCCTAACACAAGCCCCAACGGGGCGACGACAATGGATGATACACAGCCGCAAACTTTTTTGGAGAGCACCGTCCTGATTTTCATGTCTTTTCGGAGACTCAGCCTCATTGCCCTGCTTCTGCTGCCCTCCGTATGGGGTGGAGTGGTGCGCGCCGCGTCCGAGCGGGTCCAGCTCCAGGGGGCGGGTGCCACATTTCCTTACCCCCTTTACTCCAAATGGTTTGATGAGTTCCAGAAGTCCAGGACCGAAGTGGAGGTCAACTATCAGTCGATCGGTAGTGGAGGCGGGATCCGGCAGCTCCTCGCCCGTACGGTGGACTTCGGGGCAAGCGATGCCCCAATGAAGGACTCGGAGCTAGCCAAGTCATCAGTGCCGATCCTGCATGTGCCAACGGTCCTCGGCGCAGTCGTATTGGCGTACCACCTGCCGGGCCTGCCGGCGCCGCTCAGGCTCACTCCTGAAGTGATTGCGGCACTCTTCATGGGGCAGATCGAGAAGTGGACGGACCCTCGGATATCAGCCCTCAACCCGGGTATCGCGCTTCCTGATCTGCATGTCATTCCCGTCTACCGCTCGGACGGAAGTGGAACGACGGCCGTATTCACCGACTACCTCACCAAGCGGAGTGCTGAGTTCAAGGCCTCGGTGGGGGCGGGCAAGGCGGTCAGGTGGCCCACGGGCCTCGGTGGCAAGGGAAACGAGGGGGTCACGGGGGTGATCAAGCAGACTCCGGGAGCCGTCGGCTATGTCGAGTATGTATTCGCTTCGTCGCTGAAGCTCGCCATGGCGCAGGTCCGGAATGCAGAGGGTGCCTTTGTAGCGCCGTCCCCGGCCAGCGTGACTGCTGCGGCAGAGTCGTCGCTCAAGCTGATTCCGGCTGATTTCCGAGTTTCGATCACGGACGCTCGAGGCAAGGGATCCTATCCCATTTCAAGTTTTACCTACCTGCTGGTTTATCAGACTGGGGCGGGAGGCAAGACAGCAGTGCTGAAGGATCTCCTGTTGTGGGCGCTGGATCAGGGGCAGGTGCTCGCGCCGCCGCTGAACTACGCCCCCCTTCCGCGATCACTCCTGGCATCCATTCGCTCATCCGTGCGAGCGATCCGTGAGGAGCAAGTGAAGTGAACCGGCCCGAAGAGCTCGGACAGCCGCTCATGACGGGCGACCGGATTTTTCTTCGGGTGCTGCGCGCGGTTTCTGCCGTCGGAGTGCTTGTGCTTGCGGGCTTCCTGATTGCACTGGCCTACAAGGCTGCTCCGGCGCTTTCCCGATCAGGGCTTGGGTTTTTCACCGGGAGCGAGTGGGATCCGGTGGGTGGCCATTTTACCGCCGGGGCTTTCATCTACGGGACACTTGTAAGCTCGCTTCTCGCCCTCCTTTTTGCCGTACCGTTGAGCGTTGCGACGGCACTCTGCCTGACGGAGGTATTTTCCGTACGGGTGGCGATGGTGCTGTCGTTCCTGGTGGAGATGCTGGCGGCCATTCCCAGCGTCGTCTACGGGCTTTGGGGGATTTATGTGCTGGCACCGGTCCTGCGCTCGAGTGTGCAGCCGTGGCTGGGTCAGCATCTGGGCTGGCTTCCGCTGTTCAAGGGGGCTCCCTACGGAGTTGGAATGATGGCTGCCGGTGCGATCCTTGCGATCATGGTCACGCCGACCTTGACCGCACTTTCGCGAGAGGTATTCCTCTCGATCCCGCGCATCCAGCGTGAGGCCGCCCTTGCACTCGGTGCGACCCGTTGGGAGACGATCTGGCTGGCTGTGCTCAAGAGCGCCCGCGGAGGACTTTCTGCCGCAGTGGTCCTCGCCTGGGGAAGGGCGCTGGGTGAAACCATGGCCGTGACCATGGTCATCGGCAACCGGGCGCAAATCTCCGCCTCGCTCTTTGCTCCAGCGCAGACGCTGGCAGCAGTGCTTGCAAATGAGTACGCCGAGGCTGCCGATGACTTGCATCTTTCGGCGCTCTCGGCCCTGGGACTGACGCTCCTCCTCGTATCCGTGGTGATCCATCTGCTGGCCAGGTGGCTTCTCCCCCGCCGTCGGGAGGGCCGTGCGTGAACGCTTATCGCCGATGGAAGGGACGGTTGGCCATTGGGCTCCTGGTGGGTGCTTCGGTGCTCGTGGTCCTTCCTCTTTTTGCAATCCTTTTCCATCTCCTCAGGCAGGGGATGGGCGCAGTGAATCTCGACTTTTTCCTTCAGGCCCAAAAGCCCGTCGGCGAGATCGGTGGGGGGATGGCGCATTCCATCCTCGGAACGCTGTGGCTCGTCCTGATTGGATCAGCGACAGGCATCCCCCTCGGTCTGGCCTCGGGGATTTATCTTGCCGAATACGGTACGAGGGAACGCTTCGCCTCCGTGGTCCGCTTCTGCCTGGAGTTGCTCGCCAGCACGCCGAGCATCCTTGTCGGAGTCTTTGTCTATGCTCTCATGGTGGTGCCCATGCGGCAGTTTTCGCTCCTGAGCGGGGGGCTCGCATTGGGGCTGATCCTGCTTCCAAATGTGGCCCGGAACAGCGAGGAGCTCCTGAGGCTCGTGCCCTCGCACCTGCGCGAGGCCGGTCTCGCGCTTGGCATTCCCAGGTGGAAAGTCATCCTGCGGGTCGTGCTGGGGTCTGCTTGGCCGGCAGTGCGTGCCGCCCTGATCCTTGGGGTGGCCCGGATAGCAGGCGAGACCGCACCCCTGGTTTTCACCTCCTTTGGAAGCCCATCGCCGCCCCGGGGTCTTCTTTCTCCCGCTTCTGCGCTGCCACTCCAGATCTATACCTATGCAATCAGTCCCTTCGATGACTGGCAGAGAATGGCGTGGGCCGGTGCGCTTCTTCTGGTCGTCACCGTCCTGCTGGTGAATACCGTCATCCGAATCCTTTCAGGAGGCTCCAATGACCGCCGCACGATCGACTGAACTTGAAGCTCGAAAACTCGAGGCCTTCTTTGGAGAGCACCGGGCACTGCACGGGATCACGCTTGCTGCGTACAAAAACCAGCTTCTTGCCCTGATCGGCCCCTCGGGCTGCGGCAAGTCGACTTTCATCCGCTGCCTGACCCGCCTCCATGAGGAGACCCCGGGGGCCAGGGCGCAGGGTGAAGTGCTCCTCGAGGGTGAGCCGATCTACGGTCGGGGCGTCGACCCGGTGGCGATCCGCCGCAAGATTGGAATGGTCTTCCAGCGTCCCAACCCGTTTCCGTCGATGAGCATTTACGAAAACGTGGTCAGTGGTCTGATCCTGGCCGGTACGCGCTCTCGCCAGGTGCTTGATCCGGTCGTGGAGCGATCGCTCCGCCAGGCGGCGCTCTGGGATGAGGTCAAGGACCAGCTCCGCAAGCCCGGCACGAGGCTTTCGGGTGGCCAGCAGCAGCGCCTTTGTATCGCCCGGGCGCTCGCGGTGAGTCCTCCCGTGCTGCTGATGGACGAACCGACGAGTGCGCTCGATCCCATCTCGACTGCCCGCATCGAGGAGCTCCTCGTGGAGCTAAAAAAATCGGTCACCGTCATCATGGTCACGCACAACATGCAGCAGGCGGCACGGGTGTCAGATCAAACGGCTTTTTTTCTGATGGGAGAAATGGTGGAATCAGGGCCTACGGAGCAGATTTTCACCAATCCGAAGGACCAGCGTACAGAGCAGTACATCACTGGCCGTTTTGGTTGAGTCGGTTCGGCTGAGAGGGAGCTTGCAATGGAACGGCAGATCGACAGCGAAATCCGGGAACTCAAGGAGCTCATCCTCACGATGGGCGGTTGCGTGGAAAAGGCCATCGAAGAGGCCACCCAGGCCTTGATCCTTCGCGAGCCCAAGCGCTTTGCTGCAGTCTTTGAGCTCGAAAACACGGTCAACCAGCTCCACATCAAAGTCGACGAAACCTGCGTTCGGATCCTGGCCCGTCAGAGCCCGCTTGCGGCCGACCTGCGCTGGATCATTGCCAGCATCAAGATCAACACGGACCTCGAGCGAATGGGCGACCAGGCGGTCAATATCGCGCACAATGGTTCGCGCTACCTGACCGAGCCGCCGCTCAAGCCCCTGATTGACCTGCCCCGGATGGCACAGGAAGTCCGGCAGATGGTCCGTGGCTGCCTCGATGCTTTTGTTCGCAAGGACATGCAGCTGGCCGAAGAGGTCCTCAACCGCGATGACGTGGTCGACGGTTTCAAAAACGAAATCTTTGACGAGCTTCGCAACTACATGATCAAGGATCCGCTTGCGATCGAGCGGTCGCTCAACCTGATCCTGATTGCTCGTAACCTGGAACGACTGGGTGATCACGCCACCAACATTGCCGAGGATGTGATTTATGCCCTCACTGGGCAAGATATCCGCCACGGCCATGTGAGCCTTGAGCAGCTCCATGGCTCCGACAAGGCGAGTGGAGAAAAGAAATGAACCGCGTCCTGGTGGTGGAAGACGAACAGGACATTCAAGATCTCCTGGTGCTTCACCTGAAGCGCGAGGGCTTTGATGTCACCGCATGCTCGGACGGAGCGTCGGCGTGGAAGAAGATCAACGAAGCGCCCTTCCAGCTTCTTGTGCTCGACTGGATGCTTCCGGGCGGGACCTCGGGAATCGAAATTGCACGCCAGGTCCGTGAGAAGCGCAAGGCGGATCCGGTGGGGATCCTCATGCTCACAGCCCGCGTGGCGGATGCCGACATCGTGGCAGGACTTGAGGCCGGTGCGGATGACTATGTGACCAAGCCTTTTGAGATGCCCGTACTGATGGCCCGAGTGCGTGCCCTGATCCGCCGCAATCGCTGGATGGTGGAGGAGGCCAGTACCTCGCAGGCAGCGCCGGCCACTTCGACCGAGCCGGGGCGCACGCTTGAAGTGATCCAGATTGGGGAACTCGAGCTCGGCGTGGACTCGCACGAGGTCAAGGTACGCGGTCGCGTGATTGATCTCACTCCCTATGAGTTCAAACTCCTTCATGCGCTCATGCGCAATGCCGGCAAGGTCCTTACGCGGGATCGCCTCATTGACCAGATCCAGGGATCGGGTGTGAGCGTGGTGGACCGAGCCATCGATACCCATGTCTTTGGACTCCGAAAGAAGCTCGGCAGTGCTGCCGACCATGTCGAGACCGTCCGCGGAGTGGGCTACCGGGTTTCGCCTCCTTCGGAGCGGGGTAAGAGCTAGTGGGCTGGATCTTCAAGGGTCCTCGGGCCGACACGCTTGAGTTGCCCGAGCTGCGGAGCCGGGTGACCGAGCTCGAAGCGGCACTTTCCGGCAGCGAAGCGAGTTTTCTATCGCTTGTTTCGGCTTTTCCCGAGCCTGTTTGGATCCTGGATGCCGAGCTCAAACCGCTTCACTGGAACCATGCTCTGGTCCAGCTTTCGCGCAAGGAGCATCTTTCGGAGGCCGAACTCAAGGCGATGAGCGTGCATGCGTGGTTTCGAGAGCCTGAAGTCCACTTCGCGCTTCAGCGGGCGCTGGGTGGCTCTGCCAAGGCCGAGTTTGATACCGATGGGAAGCACTTCGAACTTTCTTGTTCGTCCTTCTCACGGGACATCAAACAGGGTGCCGGCGTGGCCGGTGTCATTGCCGTGTTCCACGAAGTGACGCTCCTCAAGCGCGCCGAACAGGCTCGCGTGGACCTCGTGGTCAATGTCTCGCACGAGCTCAGGACGCCGCTCACGGCGATCAAGGGATTCACCGACACGCTCAAGGAAGACCTCGAAAAAGGCAAGGTCCAGGGGGCACTCGATTACGTTGCCGTGATCTCTCGAAATGCGGATCGCCTCATGGCGCTGATCCAGGACCTGCTGCTGCTTTCCCGGCTTGAATCCGGTGCCGATGCGCTGGCAGTCGAGCGCATCTCCACCCGCGAACTCACCGAAAAGGCCCTCCAGGGCTTGAGGCCGCTTGAAGAGAAGCTCCAGCACAAGGTCGAGGCCTCCTACTCGGCCCCCAATGTCCTGGGTGATCCGCTCCGGATCGAACAGGTGCTCGTCAACCTCGTGGGCAATGCGCTTCGTTACGCTCCTCCTTCAACGGGGCCAATCCGAGTGCAGTGGAGCGAGACCGAGGGCGAGGTGGTGCTCGAAGTGATCGATTCAGGGCCTGGAATCCCGGCCGAGCTCCAGCCGAGAATATTTGAGCGCTTCTACCGCGGGGATGCGGGGCGCTCGCGTGACATGGGCGGCACGGGCCTGGGCCTTGCGATCGTCAAACACATCCTGCTCCGGCATGGCGGAACGGTGGAGCTCCAGAGCGAGTCCGGACGAGGCTCGCGCTTCATTTGCCGGTTTCCAAAAGCCCCCTGAGACTCACGCCAAAGTCGGCGCCCGGTGCCCCGCGGTTTTGCTCGAGGAAAGAGAGCAGCGATGCTGATTCAACGGCCTGAAGCGCAGCGACCACAAGTCCCAGTCCCAGGATCACGCGCTCCCAGCGTGGGTTTTTTTCGCAGGCATGGCTTGCAAGCAGCCCGGGCAGTAGCCATGCGGCCGGATAAATCAGGACGAGGTAGTGACGATAGACCGGGGTTCCCGGGATCAGGAGCAGGAGTCCCGTGAGGGTTGTTGCGCCGATTATCCACTGCGCTCCCTCGAGGTTCACCCCTCCAGGGGGGCCGCGCCGTCCACGGATCCCCAGCAGGAGGGTCAGACCCACGAAGAGCGCCTGTGCCGATCGAATCCATAGATGCAGCGGTTCGACCTTTTGGATGAACGCGGGGAGATGGCCCCCAAGCGAGTAGTCGAGTCCTGTGCCGAAGGTGTCGTTAAAAAGGTGTCGCCAGAAATCAAAGGTGGAGTGAGGGAGTGTTCCATAGCTCTGCGTGGCAGCTAGCGCCGCACGGCCCTCGGGAGAGAGCAGGTAGGTCAGCCATGGGATGATCGGAAAGGCGGATACTGACAATCCTGCAGCGAATGGCGCAAGCAGGCGGCGATCCGGGGTCGTTGCCAGGAGTTGCAGGAGGAGTGCTGCGGCCAGGAAAAATCCGCTCATGTGGATCTGGCCCGAAAGCCCGAGACCCAGCCCGAGAAGAGCTCCTGCCCAGGGCCGAGCCCGGTAGGGCCAGATGATCCAGAGCCAGGCCATGAGGCCCGGGAGCAGGGACTGCGCCCAGATCTTTCGCTCCAGCAAAAGCGCTTGCGGAGAAACCCACGCAAGGCACAGCCCAAGGGTCCACATCAGGCTGTGGGGCCTGGTGCGATAAATCCAGATGGAGAGCGCCAAAAGTCCGAGCGCGTTCCATGCGGCCACACCCATGGACAGTGCTTGAGGAGTTTCGAGTCCGAAAGTGCGCGAGAGCCCGACGAATGACCAGATGCTGAGTGGCGGATTGCGGAGGCCGACGCCCGAGGGCATGCCCGCAGAGGGCCAGGGGGCAGTCCTCCCGATGGAAGTCGCCTGTTCGAGCATGAAACGCTCGTCACCCTTGAACTCGATCTCGAGCGGGTGGGAGAGGCGAAGGCAGGTGCCGATGATGGCAAAGGCAAGGAGCCAGTATTTCACTACGCACAGGATAAAGGACAGGGTGGCAGGAGTACCAGTGCCCTCTTGGGCCCGCCTCCTGCCACCTCGTAATTACATTGGGATCAATTCAACACGTACTCGATGCTGATCGTCGCCGCATAGGTTCCTGCGCCCGCCAGCGTGAAATCGGCGCGGACATCGTAGGCCTGTACACTTCCTCCGATTTTGAAGTCCGTTGCCGTCAGGACCTTTTGTGAGGGCTGGAACCCCACGGTCTGGAGGGTCTGCGATGCCGCCTGTCCGAGCTGGATCGTCTTTTCGGTC
>CAZDSX010000060.1:0-11144 GCA_964508305.1 uncultured Bacteriovorax sp. | reverse complement strand
ATTCGGCGTCGTCATAGAAGTGGGCAAACTCCTTTATTTTACGCTGAAGGTCAATATATTCCTGCGAGAGCCTCGCGTGTAACTCCGCGTCCTCGTTGGCTTCTGCGGCACCGAGCGCCTTCTTGATGTGCTGCGAAAATCGTACCCAAGCGAGGTAGAGGCGCCGATTCAAGGCCCCCTTGAACTCCTCAAGGGTACAGGGAGGCCGGCTACCACCCTCCCCGCCCATAAGAGCTTCTGTAATGGTTGAAAGCACTTGGGACCATTCCGGGCCATCGGAGGCGGCGTCAGCCCCCCCCAGCTCCGACCCGGGGGACTGCCTCAGACGAGCCAGACGGGAGGGGTCGGTGACCATGGTCTCCACCCAGCGGCGGGTAGACGGGTGTTCAAAAAGTTCCCACAGGGGCTGCCCTGGTGGCATCTCGGCCCTGGCCTGGCCAAAGGGCTCGGCAAACTCCCTCCCCCAGGCAAAGCCCTTCAGGAGCACGAGCTCGGATTTTTTGATCCGGGATTGGGCGACTTTAGAAGGAGCCGCTGGACGGGACACGACCTGGACCGGTGCCTCACGCCTGAGCTGCGCCTTGGGCGGCGGAGACATCTGGGGATTTCCCCCCATGGCCTTGAGGATCAGGTTGGGCTCTACGCCAAGCCCGCGGCTTGCGCTCTGGAGCCGCACTTCGCGACCCACTGGATCACTGAAGCGTTTGAGCCAGGAAGCGATCTGCTTGATCGAGCTGCTGAGCGCTTCAGGCCCTGACTTGGCCGCGGCCACCGCCTGCTCGATCCGGACATCAAGGAGCGGCCGTGCCGCATCCAGGATCCCGCGCATCTGCTCGCGACCGCTTGCGAGCGGAGCGCCGGTCTCACGGTCAAAAATCACTTCGTCCGGGTCCACTCCCTTGGGAAGAGTTGCGCCGTAAACCACCCAGCCGTGCTCAAGCCCAAGCTCCATGGCGCGCTCGGTGGCTTCCTCGCCGGCGCGGTCGGCATCAAAAAGCAGCGTGAGTTTTTTACCCAGCCGTTTGAAGGCATTGAGGTGATCCACCGTGAGCGCCGTGCCACACGTCGCCACCGCATTCTCGAAACCGCCTGCATGAAGACCCAGGACATCGAAGTAGCCTTCGACCAGGATCACTTCATCCGTTTCACGGATGTGCTTCTGGGCCTGGTAAAGTCCGTAGGCGAGCTTGCCCTTGTGAAAAAGGAACGACTCGGGGGAGTTGAGGTACTTGGGACCCGAGTCTTTGGAGTCGCTGGCTGAACCCGGGATGGTGCGCCCCCCAAAGCCCACGACTTTTCCGCGAAGGTCCAAGATCGGAAAAATCACGCGCTCCCGGAACAGATCGAAGTGCCCCATCCCCTTTTGCGAAGGGCGAATGAGTCCCAGCTCCACTGCAAGCTCAAGCGGGGCCTTCTTGGATGCCAGGTGCTGCGCCAGCGGATCCCAGCCTCCGGGCGAGGCACCGAGGTAAAAATTACGCGCGAGAACGGCATCCGATGCCGGATCGAGTCCGCGCTTGCGCAGGTACTTTTGCGCTACGGGAAGGCTTGCGAGGCTGTCGCGGTAAAAGCCCGCAACAAAGCGATTGAGCTTGTGTGCAAGCTGCAGCTTTTCGCGCTCGGCCTGCCTGCGCTTGGCCGCTTCGGGATTGTCGCTGTCGGCGGCGTCCGCAATGGAACTGGGGAGCTTGAGCTTGGCACGCTCGGCAAGCTCTTCGAGCGACTCCATGAAGGATAGGCCGTGCACTTCCATCACGAACTTGATCAGGTCGCCTCCCGCCTTGCAGCCAAAGCAGTGGAACATCTGCTTCTGCTCGTTGACGGTAAACGAGGGTGAACGTTCGGAATGGAATGGGCAGAGCCCGCTCCAGTTGGCGCCCTGCTTTCGAAGGACGACATGCTCCCCCACCACGTCGCGGATGCTGACGCGGTCACGGAGCTCATCCTTGAACTTTTGGAGGACGCCCTCCGGAATCCTAGCCACCGAGCTTTTCGCGGACGATCTGGTTGACGAGCTTGCCGTCGGCCTTGCCCTGCACCTGCGGCATGAGGATCTTCATCACGGCGCCCATGTCCTTTGCCGACTTGGCACCTGACTGTGCGACAGCCGCCTCGACGATCGTGCGGATCTCGGCCTCACCCATTTGTGCGGGCAGGAAGCCTTGGAGGAACTTGAGCTCCGCCTGTTCGTTGGCGACGAGGTCTTCGCGTCCGCCCTGCTGGAACTGTTCGATCGAGTCCTGGCGCTGCTTGGCCAGCGACTGGACGATCTTGATGATGCCGGCGTCATCGAGGTCGACACGATCATCGATTTCGCGCTTGCGCACGGCTGCGTGGAGGTTGCGGGCGTAGGCGGTCGTGGCCTTGTCGCCGGCCTTCATCGCGGTCTTCATGGCGTCGGAAAGCTTGGTCTTGAGCTCGGACATTTTGGCCTCACTTGAATGGAAAAAAAGAAGAAGCGAAGGGGAGCCCGTTCAGGCTGCCGCCTTCGCTTCTCATAAATCGAAACCGGTAGGCCTTAACGGCTACGGGGCTTCTTGATGCCGCGCTTGCGGGCAGCAATGGACTTGCGCTTGCGCTTCACGGAGGGCTTTTCGAACGCCTCGCGCTTACGAACTTCAGCGAGAACGCCTGCCTTTTCACACTGCTTCTTGAACTTCTTGAGAGCGGCCTCGAACGAGTCGCCGTCACGGATAGTGATTCCTGGCATTTGTGTCACCCCCTTCCATTTCTAGGATAGATCGCGGTTTAAAAAACCTCGCATGGTCATAGACTTATTCGGGCCAGAGCGCAATCACGAAGCCACCGCCACCCGCTCCAGTGAGCTTGGCGCCGAGCGCCCCCTGCCGGAGCAGGTCCTCCACCTGGCGCTGCGCCTGGGCCGGCACCAGCCTCCAGATGAGGAAGCTCTCATGGGCTTGCTTGAGGGCATCCCCAAGGATTGACAGGGTTTTTGCCGGAAGCGGCCCCTGCCCTTCGAGCTGCGGCAGGGTCTCGAGCGTCAGGCGGGAAGCCCGGGCCATGTACTCGTCAGCGCGGATTCCTGCGACCGGGTCTTCCTCCATGAGGCTCTCGACCCGACGGATGCACTCGCTCGTCGAACTCCTGAGTCCGGTGTCATGGAAGGTCACCTTGGGAAACCTCGGCACGCGGATCAGCGTCGGGCCGCGCCCGCGAACAAAACTCAGGGGCTTGGCAACGGCCGAGACGGCCACGTCCATCCCGCTGCTCTTCCCATGGAAGCGATGTTCAAGGTGGGTGGCGAACTCAAGCAGCCCTGCCTCGGGCATCGAAAGCGGCTCGGCCAGCCAGCGTGCCATGGCCACGCAAAATGCAGCAGAAGACCCGAATCCCGCACCCGTCGGGATCGAGCTATCGAGAGTGAGCTTTCCAACCGGAAACCGAAACTCTCGCCCTTCACTGTGCTGCTCGTCCTGGATCGCACGAAGCAGGTCTTCGACCACCGAGCGCGCGCTCTCGGGCTCGATGCGAAGCCCTGAAAAATCATTTCGGCCGGCAGACTCGCCAACATCAGGAACAAACTGGAGCGAGAGCGCGAACTCCGGGTGCGGGAAGGCGATGGCAGTGGCTCCGCGAAGCACCGAGTGCTCGCCTGACCAGACCCATTTGCCGGGCGCAATCGTCCTGAACCATGACCACATTAGATGCTTCCCTCGCTTGCGATCACTTGTGCTCCAACTCCCTGGCGATCTTCAAGGATGGAAATTCCCGCGAACTCACGTTGCACCTCGGCCCGAAGCGCCGAAGCCCGCGACTGCGGAACGAGCAGGTGCACATTGGGGCCAGCATCGAGCGTGGGAGCAAAGTCGTCGCGACCCGGCAGGCGAGCTGCGATCCACTTGAGGATCCTGCGAGTCTCCTCCGTCTGGTAGCTGAAGGGCGGCTTGCTGGTGTGGAAGAGCTCGTGCATGTCGAGCGCCTCTTCGAAGGCAATGCGGCAGAATACTGCAAAATCTCCCGAACGAAGCGCCTGCTGGACTCCTGAAAGCCTCGCGCTTGCCCGATCCGTCCTACCCCGCCAGAGCGAAGAGCCAAGCACCCGCGTGTGGGCTTCGGTCGACCCCACTGACTTGGCTGCTTCGTCGACGACCAGGACGAGATCCGAGAGCGGCTCCATCCGGGCATCGAGGGATTCGGTCGAGTCTCCGTCCCAAAGGACCCAGGGCCCGGCAAACGAGCGACAGGAGCTGCCCGAGCCCTGCCGCGAAAGTCCCGGGAGCCTGGCCTCGGAACCCCGGCCGATGGCTTCGGCCACTGCAAGCGTGAGCGCTGCAAACCCCGAAGCACTCGAAGCAATGCCAGCTCCCGCAGGGAATGCATTGCCGGAGCGAATCCGCCAGCGACTCTCGAGGAACTCAGGAGCCAGGGCGCGGACCACGCGCTCCACATGTCGCGAGAGCTTGGCGTGTTCGGCAGGAGTCTTGGCATGCATGGGCCGCAGTCGGTTAAACGAACCCAGGGATTCGGCACCTTCCCACTCGATCGAAAACCCCGACGAGCTCCGCGGATCAATGAGCGTTGCCTCGGTCACCGAGCACAGTCCGTCCAGGGTCATTGAGAGACTTGGATTTGCCGGAAGATTGAGGGCCGAGTCCTGCTTGCCCATGTACTTGATGATCGCGATGTTGGAGGGTGCGCGAACCAGTGCGCGCGAGACAAACGCGCTCATGACTTTGCAACCCCTGGCTCAGCCTTGCTGATCTCACCCCGATCGATCAGTCCCAGTCTCGAGACCTCCCTGTTCCACGCCGTGAGATCCAATCGCACCGGATCCACGACAGCCACCAGCGCATCCGAAAGGAGCGCACCCGATCCCTTCACACCCATGACGCCGGGAACGCGCTGGAGTGCGTGGCACTCGAGGCGGGCTCCTCCGTCTTCGAGGTCCTGGGAGGCGAGAAGTTCGGCGTAACGAACCAATACCCCGGAAAAATCGGCAGCATTGCCGGAAGCAAAAGCCGAAATACCGGAAGCCAGCACTGGAGCGAGCAGTCCGGCGAGTTCCCGGATCCGATGAGCATCCACCCTTGCCAGATGCGCGTGCGTTTGGACTTTTCGCCCAGCCTTTTGGGAAGCCTGAAGCACACGGATGCAGATTTTTTTCAGGGAATTGGAGCGATCCACCACGCGGAAGGGCGAGGCCTGCCACTCGATCACGCCACCGCTGGCCTGCGCGACAAAATCTGCACCGCTCCCGGAGGAATGGCTTCGATAACGCTTCCACCTCTCTTCGAGCGGACGGGCCGGCTCACCGAGGGCAGCCTCAACCAGCAGGGCCTGCGCCGTTGATGCGCCAAAGCCCCCCGCCCCGCCGTAAGGATCCAGCCAATGCCAGGAGCGTCCAGGGGCGAGCTTTCCGGCGGGAGAGTCGGGATGAAAGGAAGTGGAGCAGGACCCCTCAAAGGAGCCCGTCGAGAGCATGAAGCGTGGCCCTACGGTCGCCAGGAGCGCAGGGGCTCCTCCGAGTACGGCATACTCTCCCAACAGGAAGATCTTTCCAGGCGCACTCCAGATGGCGCTCTTCATCGCGCTACCCATGGTCCGACGCCTCAGCCTGCCGAGGATCCGCCGGATCCGGGCTTCATGGCACGAAGTGAGTCGAGGATCTCCTTTGCCCGCGAGAGATTGATCGTCTTTTCGGCCTTGAGGATCTCGGCAAGTCGCTCACGGACGCGCGCGATTTCGTGGATCTCCGCACCTGCTGCGATGGCGAGGTTTGCGGCATGGAGCTGCATGTGCCCCTTGACGATGCCCACGGTGGAAAGCGCCTTGAGTGCACCCAGGTTCTGGACCAACCCAACGGCCGCGGCGATGCGCGCGAGATCCTCGGCATGCTGGATCCCCATGATCTTGAGCACGACTCCTGCGGTCGGATGCACGCGAGTGACTCCACCCACCGTCCCTACCGCCAGCGGGAGTTCGATCCTGCCGTGCAGGTCGTTTCCGACCATTTTCCAATCCGAAAGCGGCTGGTACTTGCCGCTCCGGGAGGCATAAGCATGCGCCCCAGCTTCGACAGCGCGCCAGTCATTGCCGGTAGCGATGAGAATCGGGTCAATCCCATTCAAGATGCCCTTGTTGTGGGTCGTCGCACGGTAAGGATCCGCCTTGGCAAAGAGCACGGCCTCTTCGATCCCCTTGCCCAGCACGGGGTCGATGTCCCGGATCACGACCTCGGCTACGGCAAGCTTGCTGTCGACGAGGTTCGACAGGATGCAGAGTCCGACTTTTTCGCCGGTGAGCTCCTCGATCCTGGGCTTGATGGCTTCGCAGACCTGGTTGATGAGGTTTGCACCCATGGCATCGCAGGGGTCACACAGCAGGTGCACGACCAGCATGGAGTTTCCGGAGCCATCGGGACGATCCAAAGTGCGGATGGCCATGTCGCGGACTCCGCCGCCTCGGGCCACGAGGCCGGGCAGGCAGGCATTGGCGAGTCCCATGAGGAGATCGCGATGATCATGTAAAATCACGCGGGCTCGTTCGGCATCACGAACACTGGGAAGCTGGACCTGGCCGATGATGAGGTTGCCCTTGGAGTAGGTCGTGATGCTCCCGTTGGCTGCCACCCACTTGGCGGTCGCCGAGCAGGCCGCGATGATGGAAGTCTCCTCGACGGCCATCGGGACGAATACGGGGCGACCATCGATTTCAAAATGACTGGCCACTCCGAGCGGAAGCGGAAACACGCCCACGACATTCTCAATCAGGTGCTCGGCAACGTCGAGTGACAGGGTCTTTTCACCCGTAAGCACCAAGAGGTCTGCATCGCTGAGGTCGCAGGCTTCTTGGATTCGCTTCAACCTCTCAGCGCGGGGCAGGCGGTGGAAGCCTTCCATCAAACGGGCGATTCGAATCTTATCAGACAAGGGCGGCCTCCCCCCTGGAACGGAGCGCTTCGACGCTGGCAGAGCCCGTACAGAAGAGCGCCACCTTGAGCTCGAACTCCATGAGTGACATCCATCGATCGAGTGCTTCGGGGCCATCGGCCACTGCCTGGAGCGCGGGCTGCGCAAACCCCACGCGCTCGGCTCCGAGCGCCACGAGCTTGGCTGCATCCAGGCCGGAGCGCACTCCTCCCGATGCCCAGACGGGGATCCGCGCACGCAGGCCCGCTCGAACCGACTGCACGGTTGGAATTCCCCATTCCGCAAAAGTGAGCGCGGCCTGGAACTGCTCGCTTCCTTCGCCTGCGCGGGCGCCCTCGATCCTTCCCCAGTGCGTCCCACCCAGTCCGCTCACATCGACTGCAGTGACGCCTGCGGACTTGAGCCGAACCAACGTGGACTCCGATACTCCGCAGCCCGTTTCCTTGACGAGAACTGGAACTCCGATCCCGCGCACGGTGCGCTCGATCGCTGCAAGGCCGCCCTTGAACCGTGGAGTTCCCTCGGGCTGGAGCGCCTCTTGGAGTGCATTCAAATGCACGACAAGCGCCTGGGCCTCGACCGAGTCCACGAGGGCGCGGATGGAATCCACGCCCGGACCCGACGTAATGAGCTGCGAGATGCCGATATTGGCCAGGATCACCGCGTCCGGCGCAGCCTTGCGAAGAGCCGAGCCTTCACCCGCGATCGCACGACCTTCGAGCTCCCGGCGCTGGGAACCGACTCCGAGGATCCAACCCCTCCGCGCACACGCGCGCGCCAGCTCCGCATTGAGCGAAGCCGCATCGGCATGCCCCATGGTCATGCCGGCTACAAAAAATGGAGTACTGAGCCTGCGTCCCAGGGACGAGGCGTGGAGGGTGACTTCTGCCAAGTCGAGCTCAGGCAGTGCCTCGTGGCAGAGCCGGATCGAATCCAGCCCGCTCAGTCCCGCGGCCTGATGGGCAGGAAGCAGGGACTGGGCAATGTGCTGGCGCTTGCGCTCCTCGAATTGGTGCTCAAACGAGCCGGTCTTGGCTTCCATGGGCAGTCCTTACTCCTGTAACGTCTTAAATTCCATAGTAGATCAGGCGGTCTTTAGACTTCAAGCCATGAGTTCAAGTTATCTTGAACTCGTCTTTTCAGTTAACCTTTTGCACATGCCAGGGGCCAAGTCCAAGTTCCGTCTCAACCGCCATCGCATCCTGATGGCCGCCGCAAGCGTGCTGCTGTTCGCCCAGATCGTGGCGCTCTGGCCCTCGTCGATGGAGAACCGGCCGGATGCCGAGCCAACCGCCCCACCTACCGGCCAGACCGAAGCCGCGCCTGAGGCCGTCTTTCCTGGCTTTGAGCCCCCGGGAGGTGCGGACCCGGACTACGGCATCGAAGGCTTCCACTACATTTCCGTCCTAAAGGGACTTAAACAGTGGCTGCTCGACGCGAGGCAGGCGGACTTTTACTCCAAGGAACAGTGGGTCTACGCCCGCGATGTCAAAGCCCAGCTCTATAGTGACGACCAGTCCAACATCGAAGTTCGGGGTGATTTTGCCCGTTACTCCATGGTCACTCGCAACCTGGACCTGGGTGGCAGGGTCGTCGCCCGTTTTCCAGACGGAACCGAGCTTCGGACCGAATTGCTGGAGTTCAGGCCGTCCCAGCGCAAAGTGGGAGTTCCCCTCAAATACAAGCTTCGCGGCAAGGGACCCTCCAACGCGCCCGCACTGCTGGAGTTCGAAAGCCTGGGAATGGACGGTACGCTGCCGACCGGCGTTTTTGTCCTGAACCGCCAGGTTTCGATCCGGGTCAAGAGCCACAATCCCCGACAGGCCCCCACCGAGATCCAGGCTCCACACGCTACCTACCGGCGATTTGAAGGACTCATGGAGCTCGGACCGGCAGGCGAAGGACCATCCGCTCCCACCCGACTCCAGCAGGGCGGCCTCAAGGCTTCTGCCCATACAATGGAAATCCGGCTTGCAGCCGGCTCCAAAAAGGCCTCGTTCATCGCACGCAACGATGTCAAAATCGAGGAATGGAGAAAATCCGGTGGCCGGTCGACTCCCGACCGCTACTCCACTTGCGGCCGAGCGGAGCTTGATCCGGAGAAGCAGGAAATCGTGCTGAGCGACTATCCACAGGTCTACCAGGACGGCGACACAATGACCGGAGAGGTGATCCGGATCCTGCGCCAGCTCGACCAAGTCGAGGTCGAGAATACCAACGCATTCACGCAAGGAAGGCCTTCGGGAAAATGACGACGCAGGAAACCACCGCACCCAGCACCCAAACCGCGACTTCACTCAAGGCCACCCAGCTTGCCAAGGCATATGCCGGCAGGCCCGTCGTCCGGGATGTCTCCTTCGAAGTGCCGCGCGGGCAGGTCGTAGGACTGCTCGGACCCAATGGTGCGGGCAAGACCACTTCCTTTTACATGGTGGTGGGACTGGTCACTCCAGATGGCGGACGAGTCCAGCTCGGGGATCGCGACATGACCGGGATGGCCGTGCATGAGCGTGCAAATTGCGGTGTCGCCTACCTCCCCCAGGAAGCCTCTGTGTTCCGCCGCATGTCGGTCGAAGACAACATCCTTTCGGTGCTCGAAGGCCGGGGACTCGACGAGGTCGGCCAGAAGGCCCGCCTGGAGCGGCTCGTCGATGATTTCAGGCTCAACCACATCGCCCGTCAAAAAGCCTACACCCTTTCCGGCGGCGAGCGCCGTCGAGTCGAGGTCGCCCGTGCGCTCGCGCTGGATCCGGCATTCCTATTGCTAGACGAGCCGTTCGCGGGAATCGACCCCATCGCCGTGAGTGAGATCCAGCGGATGATGGAAGTCTTGAAGAAGCGGGGAATCGGGATCCTGATCACCGACCACAACGTGAGGGAAACCCTCACGATTTGTGACTCGGCCTATCTGCTCGGCGACGGGCGCATATTGGAGAAGGGCACCCCCCGTCAATTGGTCGACAGCCCGATCGCCCGGGCAAAGTACCTGGGCGAGGACTTCCGTTTCTAACGCGTTCCTTTAAACTGACCGATAGGACAACGATGGCATTCGAGATCAAACAAAGTCTAAAGCTCGGGCAGCAGCTGGTGATGACGCCCCAGCTCCAGCAGGCCATCAAGCTCCTCCAGCTCAACCGGATGGAGCTCGCCGAGGTCATCAACCAGGAGTTGATGGAAAACCCCATCCTCGAGGAGCTTGCCGAGACTCCCGACGGCGAGAACACTCCTCAGGTCGATGCAGAAGCTTCGGGCGAGCAGAACCCGGAGACCGAGCAGCGACGGGACGAGGACGCATTCCTCAAACCCGCTGCCCAGGAAGACCAGGTGGTGGCCGGCAAGGACGACTTCAACTGGGAATCCTACGTCGAGGAGTTCAACTCCAACTCAAGCTCCGCGCCCTCGATGCGCGAGATCAACGAGGACCTTCCGAGCTTTGAGAACGCACTGACCAAGACCACCTCGCTCGAGGAACATTTGGGCTGGCAGCTTTCGATGACCCAGCTCCAGCCGGCCGAACAGAAGCTCGGCGAGCTGGTGATCGGCAACCTGTCGGACGACGGCTACCTCACGGCCAACCTTGAGGAGCTCGCCCGCGAGTCCGGACTCGAACTTGAAGATGCTGAAGAAGTGCTCAAGATCATCCAGAACTTCGACCCGGTCGGCACAGGGTCCCGCAACCTCCAGGAGTGCCTCTCGATCCAGGCGCGCTTCATGAATCCGCGCCAGCCGCTCGTCGAGAAGATCATCGACCAGCATCTCGGAGATCTCGAACGCAAGAACTACCAGGGAATCGCCAAGTCCATGGGCGTTTCCTACGACAAGGTCGTGGAAGCAACCCGCCTGATCATGGAACTCGAGCCCAAGCCGGGCCGCAGTTTCATGACGCACGACACCCATTACATCACGCCGGACATCTATGTTTACAAGCTGGCTGATGAATTCGTGATCGTCCTCAACGAAGACGGCATGCCCAAGCTCCGCATCTCGCCCTACTACAAGAACATCCTCGCCTCCGCGGGCAAGCAGGCAACGCAGGGCGGCCAGCCGGATCCGAGCGGCAAGACCACCAAGGACTACGTGCAGGACAAGCCGCGATCCGCCGTCTGGCTCATCCGCTCGATCCACAACCGCCAGAAGACGATCTACAAGGTCACCGACGCGATCGTGAAGCGTCAGCGCGATTTTTTTGAAAAGGGCGTCCAGCACCTCAAGCCCATGATCCTGAAGGATGTCGCAAGCGACATCGGGATGCAC
>CAZDSX010000059.1:0-11302 GCA_964508305.1 uncultured Bacteriovorax sp. | reverse complement strand
TGACAAAAATGTCGCCCTGCTCGCAGGCATAATCCATGGTCACAACCCGATAGCCTTCCATCGCCGCCTGAAGGGCGCAGATGGGGTCGATTTCAGTCACCCAAACTTGCGCTGAAAGGGCGCGAAGGGCTTGTGCAGAACCTTTGCCCACATCGCCATAGCCTGCGACGACGGCAATCTTGCCCGCAACCATGACGTCGGTGGCCCGCTTGATGCCATCGACCAGGGATTCACGGCAGCCATAGAGGTTGTCGAACTTGGACTTGGTCACCGAGTCATTGACGTTGATCGCAGGGAACTTGAGTTCTCCGCGCTCATGCATCTGCTGGAGGCGGTGCACGCCCGTGGTGGTCTCTTCGGTCACGCCCTTGATCTGGGACAGACGCTTGGAATACCAGTTCGCGTGAACAGTGAGCGTCTTCTTGATCGAGGCAAAAAGGATGCGCTCCTCTTCGGAGCCCGGCTTTTCGAGGACACCGAGATTCTTTTCCGCCTTGGCACCGAGATGGAGGAGCAGCGTCGCGTCGCCACCGTCATCCAGGATCATGTTGGAGAAGCCACCATCCTGCCACTCAAAGATCTTGTGGGTGTAGTCCCAGTATTCTTCGAGGGTCTCGCCCTTCTTTGCGAACACGGGAGTCCCACCTGCTGCGATGGCTGCGGCAGCGTGATCCTGCGTCGAGAAGATGTTGCACGATGCCCAGCGGACTTCTGCACCGAGCGCCTTGAGCGTCTCGATCAGCACCGCCGTCTGGATCGTCATGTGGAGCGAACCCGTGATGCGAGCGCCCTTGAGGGGCTTGGATGCCGCGAACTCTTCGCGGATGGCCATCAGGCCCGGCATCTCGGTTTCGGCGATCTTGATTTCCTTGCGGCCCCAGTCAGCGAGGCTCATGTCTGCAACAACGTAGTCTTTTGGCGTCACCATCGGAGTTCTCCCTTTATCGAGTGACTCGGTTGGTGAGCGCCGTTGCTATTCCGTTTGTGGCGGGAACCCAAGCCTGGGTCGCCTGATTCGGTTGATGCCCGAACTGGCCACTCGCAACGCTCCTTGGATCCTCGCTATTTTTAGCCCAAAACGGGCCATTTCGCACCAAGATTCGGGCCCGGCGGACGCCCTAAAAAAAACCTAATAATCCCGCGTTTGACAGTCCCTGGAGCAAAAGATAGCCACCCCGCACATGAAAACACTCTTCGGATCCGCCCTGCTTGTCCTGGTCCTGGCAGTCACCCAATCCGACCGCGCGGCTGCCGCACCCGCGCTCGAGGCCCTGTTCCAAAACCGCTTCGAAACCCACTATCAGGAGCGACGTTGCGGAGACAACATCCTCGGACTGGTCCGGGCAGCACGCGACCAGGGGATTGCGCTCGAGGAGGCTCGGATCCTCATGATTGAAAACATGGGCTACTCCACTTTTGGAATGATCAATGTCGAGCTGGCACGAGGCAGTGGCAAGGCGGGAGCACCAGGGGAGACCAACTGGTACCACCACGTGATCCTGGAGAGCGAAGGCAGGATCTACGACTTCGACTACACCAATCAACCCACCGTCATGGGTGTGCGGGAGTACTTCGAAAGGATGTTCCTCGACGAGGCCAAGGACGTTCAGCCGGCATTCTACCACGTGGGCCGTGAGAACAAGCTCAAGGACTACACCGTCGAACAGCATGCGGCTCTGCCCTACATTGAGGCCATCTCACGGAGACAGCCCACTCCAAAGCCCCTCACCGCTCGGCTTCGACAGTACCTCGACAGGCACTGAGGGCAGTTGAACTAGCCTCGACTCCGCACCCCGAAGTCCCTCATCAATGCATGGGCAACCGGGTTCTTCACCTTTCGCGCACCGGAAACCAGGTGGAGATCCTCGTAGAGGCCCTCCAGCCTCCCGATCAGGCAAAGCGACCGCCGATCAAGGTACTCCTGCACTGCGGTCTTCGGGACCACGGTCATTCCGACGCCACGGACCGATAACAGTTTTCTCACCATGACATCCTGGGCCTCGACCACTTGTTCGAGATGAATCTCGCGGGTCAGGCAATAGCTGTCGAAATCCTGCCGCACCCCACTGTCGCTGGTCGGGAGGATGAACGGCTGGCCCTGGAGTGAGTCCGGGAACCCGCGCTTGAGGCGCGAAAATCGCCGCGGGCCCACGACCCAAAGTGGCAATCGGGCAATCCGCCGAGAGTGGACCCTGCCCGGCTCAAGCTGGGGCACGAAGTTGAATAACGCAAGATCCAGCCGATGCTCCGAGAGATCGCGTGCAAGTACATCGGGCTTGCCCTCCACCACGCGCACGGTGCACGAGTGCCGGGAGAGCGCCTGCGCGACGAGTTCGGAGGTGAAGTGCTTGGGGATGGTATCCAGCGCGCCCACCTCCAGGTGAGTCCGCGAGGCCGTCGGCCGATCCAGCAGCGTCTCCACCATCTCGCTCCCGAGCCGGAAAATCTCGCGCGAATAGGAGTGGACGAGCTTCCCTCTCTCATTCGGTAAGATTCTGCGATGGGCTCTCTCAAAGAGCTCGAACCCAAGCGACTCCTCAAATTGCTTCATTTGGATGGAAAGAGCGGACTGCCCGATGCCAAGGCGTTCGGCGGCTCGCGTCAGCCCGCCTTCGGTCACGATCACGTGGAAGCAGTACAAGTGGTGATAATTGACCCAAATGGAGCGACCTTCGACCTCGATCTTCATAATTTGATAATACCAAACCGAATTAGCAATTTTATGAATTTTATTTATCTCAAAAAAATCCCGAAAGTAGCCCCATGAGCAACACGTCTGATTCGAGCACGACCCTCGCTTCACCAGCCTCTCGCCAGGCCTTGGAAAGGCTTGCGGCCGGAAATCGAAGATTTGTCGAAGGCATCCGCTCCGTGGAGGCGCTCACGGGCCACACCCGGATGCCCGACCTGGCTGCCAAGGGCCAGAAGCCCTTTGCAGTCATCCTGACCTGCTCGGACTCGAGGAGCCCGGTTGAGTTGATCTTCGACCAGGGCGTGGGCGATCTTTTTGTGGTCCGCGTCGCGGGCAACGTGGTCGCACCTAGCCTGCTGGCCAGCATTGAGTTTGCCGTGGCCAACTTTGGATCGGCTGCGATCGTGGTCCTCGGTCACACGCTTTGTGGCGCAGTCAACGCCACGATCCAGCACGCCCGGGACTCTTCCAAGCCCCTGCCTTCAGCCCACCTCGAGGAACTGGTCGGACGAATTCGGCCGGCAGTCGAGGCCACCGAGCGGGAGTGCAAGAACGACCATCCTGAGTTCCTGCATCGCGCCACTTTGAGCAACATCAAGAGGAGCCAGGCTCTGATTCTCGAGCAAAGCAGGATCGTGCGGGACCTTTTTGAGGCGGGCAAGCTCACCGTGACCGGGGCGATCCTCGATATCTCAAACGGCAAAGTCACCTTCCTGGAGAAGAACTGATGTACAGGCTCGAGCGCGAAGAATTTGTCAGGACCCCCTACGTCTCCCTCTGGTCAGGACTTGCCTTCCAGGCAGGCTTCCTCAATGCATTCGGCTTCCTCGCTTGCGGGAGATACATCTCGCATGTGACGGGGGTGGGAACCCAAGTCGGCGTGGCTCTCGCCGAGCAGCGTCCCTGGTTCGCGCTCGAGCTCATTGGATTTCCATTTTTCTTCATTGCAGGGGCATTTTTGAGCGGTCTCCTGACGATCGCTCGCATCGAACGCGGGCAGAAACCGAGATATGGCAGCCTGACACTCCTGCTTCCGGCCGCGATCACGCTCCTCCTGATCTTCGGCCGCGGAGGTTATTTTGGGCCCTTCGGTGAGCAGCTCGTGCAGGCTCGCGACTTTTTCCTCCTCTATCTCCTGTCCTTCGTCTGTGGAATGCAGAACGGCTGTTTTGCAACCCTGACCAAGGGACAAATCCGAACCACCCACCTGACCGGTATCAGCACCGACATCGGAACGGACTTGGCGCGCCTTTGGTTTGGCAAACTCGAGGGCAAGGAACTCGCGCTCACGCGTCGGACCAACTTTTCAAGGATCATGACCTTCATTGCATTCGCAACTGGATCCATCGCTTCTGTGAAGCTCTCGGGTGAGTTCGGCTATGGTGCGCTTGCTGTGCCGCTTGCAAGCTCCCTGCTGGCTGCATTTGCGGTCTCGATGATCAGCCAATCGCTTGATGAGCGTTTTGGTGTGGCCACGCGGACGTCGGGCCTTGGCCACCTACCGCAGCTTCCCGAGCACGATCCCCGGCGGCAGCTTGCCTGAGCACCTTCAAACAAGGACCAATCCAAGGATGAGCGATCCGATGCTAAAGAGGTAGCGGTAGAACCGGCTGAACGACCTGAACGTCTCACCGCCACATTCAATTCGTGCAACCTCGAGGTAGGGCAATGGAGCGCGCCGGTACCAGCCCTCGACCGTAACCTGCTTGCCCATGAATCGATCCATCTTGAAGAAGGCAAAGTACCAGTTTGCAATCCCGTGCTCGTAATCCAGGAAAATCCGGCCACTGGCATCCTGAAGAACCATGTCCTCGGAAAAGATATTACCGGGATCGCCTCGGCCAAGGACTGTTCCCTGCAGAGTCACACGATAGGACTGGACGGGAGAGACCTTGACCTTCTTGAGCAGCGAGATCACCGAATGAGGCAGGTAAGCTCCGCCTGGATAGCTCATCCAGGTACGGAGGATTCCTCCCAGACCCCAGCCAATCAGTGCTGCAGGCGCCTCCAGGTAGAGATAACCAACAAGCGCAAAGACAAAAGGAAGCGCGATGATCCCCAGATCATGAACGAAACCATCCCAGTAACTTTCAGGCTTCGTGAGATCAAAGCGGAACTCAGGCTCGATTCCCAATTCCACTGCACGAGCCGTGATGGCCTCGAACCGACGGGCAGTGATCGGATGAGTGGACCTGAGTTCGTACAGCCGGGCCCAGGGGCTCCATAGATCCCACCGCATGATCTCCGCCAAATCCATCGGATCCACGAGTGTTTCGCCGAGGATTGCAGTCTGCTTGGCCGTACCGATACTCATGATCCCGAAGGCCTCAACCGCAACTCGATGTTTCTCGGTCGCGCGCGGATTCCCCTCAGCCCCGGCAGGGGCCGCCGCCCCTACAACCATTCCATAGGCGATTTTTGCAAGTGCTCGGACCAGCGCGTTGGGCTTTCGAGTCTGGTCAACACTATAACGATCAGCGGAGTATTCCCGCACTCGGGAAATGAAGAGCACCAGGTAGGTCGATATCAGATAAAGCACATACGCAGCCCAGGCAACCACGAGGGCCTGTGCCACCCCCTTTTCTCCTTTGCCACCGCGCGAGAGCCGACTCAGCACCCGATAGACTTGGTAAAGAACGACTGGGATCAGCTGCGCCGCTGTCATGATAACAAAATCCCAATTCCTCGCGTGGCCCAACTCATGGGCCACGACCGTCTCAAGCTCATCCGGATCAAGCGTCCTCAAGAGGCCGGTGGAGAGCACCAGTCTTGCACTCCACGGTGTTCGACCGTACGTAAAGGCCTGCGGCGCCCCGTCACTGATCAGCCCAACGATGGGGGTCGGGATGCCCTCCTTGCGACACTGCGCTTCGACGAAACTCCGCAGGCCGGCGGGCAGCCCCTCGAGACCCACCCAATTCAGGGAGCCAAAGAGTCGCAGGCTCCAGTCCATGATCCATGGACCCAGCGTGAACTGAAGCAGGATCGCAATCAGCGAACTCCAGAGCACGAGCCCGGGCGCAAGCACGCCCATCTCACTCAGGAAAATGAGGAATACAATCGCGACACCATACATCGAGCCCAGAACCCAGGTCGAGGTAAACCCAAGCGAGGGAAGAGCAACACGGGAAGCGGTCGCGCCACTGCCAGGCCTCCCGACCTTCTGGTCCAGCGGGACTCCCAGCTTCTTGAACTCGTGGGCATCCAAAAGGAGCCCACGGCAACCTGAGCACTCTTCAACTGCAAACGAAAATCCAGGCAAAGTCCCTTGATTAAGCTCTAGGCTGCATTTGGGGCAGGACATGAGCACCGGCTGCGCCTTGGAGAGTCCCTCTTTATAATACGAGTCGAGTCTCCGTCGGTCCGTGACAAAAAAATTGATCTCTCCGGCATCCAGCCAAACGCAGCTGCAACTCCCGCAGACATCGATCAGTACGGCGTTTCGGGCCAGCCGTTCCTGCAACACGCCGGGGCACTTGGGGCATTTCACTCGAAGAACTCCTTCACGGGAGCCTTGTGGTCCCCGCGCACCCCCGAACCAGGACAGAACGACTGGTAGGCCGAGCGGTAGCGAGCCGCATTGTGGGCCGTGTAGAAGCCCGTGCAAATTCTCGCCGCCAACACCCCTCCGAGGGCGGCCTGGATCGCAGCCGGGAGCTCACGCGTGTCGTAATAATTATCCAGGAGCTTGAGTGCGCGAATTCGGGACACAAGTTCATTTCCCTGGAGTGAGCGCAACTGCGAGGAGAGCCCAAGGTACCCGGCGCTATGTGAGATCAGCTCAAGCTCCGTGGCACCGGTCTCCGCCATCAGCCCAAGGATCGCGCTCGGAGGAAGGGAAAGCCTTGATTCTCCGAGGAGCAGGACCGGACAACCTGCTTTGACCACCGTGGGCGCAAGCTTGTATGCAGGACCCTCGAGGAGCACTCTTCCCCACTCCTCCCTTTGCGCCTCAGGAACGCGTGAGTTGTAGAAGCCCAGCTCCTGTGCCTGCCCCGGAAAAAAAATTTTGAGGACCTTGCACTCCCCGCCCACCGGTCGAACCAGCGTGCCGGCAACCCTTCCGTCCAGTCGGTAGACCGAGGAGTGGTATGGGCCTGCCAGGGCCTTCGATTGCACGCAATCTGCAGCCCGAACCGAGGCTGCGCCCGCTACCGCGTAAATCCCCCCCCAAAGCCAAATCAGCATGGCCCGGCGTTTCCGTGAAAAGATCACCATGAGATTTAAGTATCAAAAATTCCAGGAGCACTGCCAAGCGTGTCAATCGGGACACTCTTTGAACGAAAGTCCCAGCACGCTACGATCATAGGTCAGGCAGGCGCGGCACGTTGGCTCCAACCATCCTCCTGAAGCGGGGTCCTCGTGTCGACTCTTTTTCTCTATCACGACCAGCAGCGTGAATTCATTCCACTCAGGGACGGGATGACCCTTGGAAGGGTCGAGGGCAACATCCGTTTTGAGTCAGACAGCCAGATCAGCCGACTGCATTGCAGGTTTCATGTAGCCGGCGGCAGTGTCTTCGTGGAAGACCTCGACTCAACCAACCAAACCCTCGTCAATCGAGTCCCGATCATTCCACGGAGACGCCGCAGGGTCCTTCTCAATGACGTGATCAAGGTAGGAAAACAACGGCTCATCCTCACACGTCACACAACCCACCAGCCACCAGGATCACAGGATGAAACCTCCTGCCATCGAGTGGCGCTTGGCCCTGCAGAGCCCGAAGGGGAGCTCCATACTACCTTTATCCATTCACCCGAACTCAAGGAGGAGCCTGAGGCCTCTCTCAAGCGGCACTCCCATCGTGGCCAGCGCGAACAACAGTTCAGGGCGGCCAGCGCACGCATCTGGGGCGAGCGCCTCGTCTACGCTGGCCTTGCCATGCTCCTGGCGTCCCTATTCTTCGGCTCCCTGATTCTACTGGTCAGGCAGGGACATTAAGCGCGCGTGATCCCCCTGCGCTCGCGCAGATCCCGCACAAAGCGCCCAAAAAGATGGCGTGAGTCCTGGGGCCCCGGCGAGGACTCCGGATGGTACTGGACCGAGAATGCGTAAGCATCCTTGAGCCTGAGTCCTTCCACGGTCCCATCGTTCAGGTTGACGTGGGTGACTTCTGCCCGGCTACCTAGCGACTCCGGATCCACGGCAAAGCCGTGATTCTGAGAAGTGATCTCGATCTTGCCGGTCATGAGATCCTTGACCGGCTGGTTTGCACCCCGGTGGCCGAACTTCATCTTGTAGGTGCGACCTCCGATGGCAAGCGCCAGGATCTGGTGGCCCAGGCAAATTCCAAAAATGGGAAGCCTGCCGATCAGTGCCGATACCGCTTCTCGCGCACCCACCACTGCCTCGGGATCTCCCGGGCCATTGGAAAGAAATACTCCGTCTGGCTTCATCGCAAGGACGGCCTCGGCCGGAGTATTCGATGGCACCACCGTCACTCGGCAACCCGCCTGGACGAGCAGGTCAAACATGGCGCGCTTGGCGCCAAAATCATAAGCAACCACGTGAAGGTCTGCTGCCGGCACTGCACCAGAGCCAATCGTGCCTGCATGCGCAGGCTTGTACTCATGGATGGCTTTGCAGCTGATCCCGCTCACCAGATCGCGCCCCACGAGCGACGGAACATTGCGTGCACGATCCAGCAGGGCCGCATCTGACAGATTTTCGGTCGTCAGGATCCCGCGGCACGAACCGTGGGTCCGAAGGTGGGTGACCAGCATGCGGGTATCGATACCGGCAAGCCCGCCAATCCCATGTTCCCGAAGATAGCCATCCAATGTCCGAGTGGAACGCCAATTGGACGGCATCGACGCCAGTTCACGGACCACCATCCCCTGCGCCCATGGCTTCAGGGACTCCTCATCGAGCGAAGTGGTTCCCACATTACCCATCTGGGTTGCAGACATCGTGACGATCTGGCCCACGTACGAAGGGTCAGTCAGGATTTCCTGGTAGCCAAAATGGGAGGTATTGAAGACCACCTCACCCTGCACTTCTCCCTCAGCCCCAAAGGAGTGACCCCGGAAGATCAGCCCGTTCTCGAGCGCAAGCGACGCATTCTTCTGGATCATGCTCCCAACTCCTGAAGTGACAGCGGACGAATCCGGTTCATTCTGTAAAAGCTCAGCGCCCCAAGCAGCAGCTCGGCGGACCGAAGCGTCGTATAGAGCGGAATATCGCGCTCGATGGCGAGCTTCCTGAGCCACTGCGCCTCGCTGTCGCCCTCACTTCCCTCGAGAAGCGTGTGGACCATCATTCGAATGTCCTTGGGCTGCACCTCGCCCTTCATCACCTGCTTCAAGGTGACGACACGAAACCCCTGGGCCTCGAAATCCCTCTTGAGGTCATGCTCAGCGAGGTGCGATTCAAGGACGACTGCCCCAGCCATCGAGAGCTTCACTCCGGCACCCAGCTGGGCCTTTGCAAAAGCCTCGGCAAGCGTAGGAGCCACTCCCATCACTTCTCCTGTGGAGCGCATCTCGGGTCCGAGCTCATAGTCCTGCCCGGGGAAACGGTTGAACGGGAAAACGCTCTCCTTGACCGCGAATTGGTTGCGAACCGGTGGCGGCGCTACCTTATCTCCCAACCCCTGAGACTCAAGAGTCACTCCTGCCATGCAAAGCGTTGCAACACGTGCCACTGCGATCCCCGTTGCCTTGGCGATGAAGGGAACCGTGCGCGAGGCACGAGGATTGACCTCGAGCACAAACACTTTGGAACCTTGTACAGCGAACTGGACATTTTGAAGACCCACCACTCCGAGTGCGCGCGCAATCTTGCGAGCCTGGAGTTCAAGCTCCGCCACCAGAGCGTTTGAAAGCGAGTACGGAGGCAGCACGCAGCCTGCATCGCCTGAGTGAACACCGGCCGGCTCGACATGCTCCAGCACGCCGGCAATCCAGGTATCACCCGTGGAGTCCGCGACCAGATCCACGTCCACTTCGATGGCGTTTTCGAGGTAACGATCGAGCAGCACGGGATAGCCGGGAGATGCGGCGAATGCCTTGGCCACGAACTTCTCAAGTTCGAGGTCGTTTCGAACCACCTGCATGGCCCGGCCACCGAGCACATAGGAAGGCCGCACCATCAGCGGATAGCCGATAGCTGCTGCGACCGCGCGTGCTCCTTCCAAGTCCATGGCCGTAGCACCCTGAGCCTGGTGCAGTCCCAGTTCCTCGATCAGCTGGTTGAAGAGCTTGCGGTCCTCGGCTCGGTCAATTGAACCGACGGGAGTGCCCAGGATCGGGATCCCTGCAGCGTGGAGGCCTTGAGAGAGCTTGAGCGGAGTCTGGCCGCCCAGCTGGACGATGACTCCCATCGGGTCCTCACGCTTAACCACCTCAAGGACGTCCTCGAGGGTCAATGGCTCAAAATAGAGCCGATCCGAGGTATCGTAGTCCGTCGACACGGTCTCGGGATTGCAATTGATCATGACCGTTTCGAGCCCCAGAGAACGCAGGGCCTGGCAGGCATGCACGCACACGTAATCAAACTCAATCCCCTGTCCGATGCGAACAGGCCCGGATCCAAGGATCACGACTTTGCGCCGGTCCGTAGGAGGCGCTTCGTCCTGCTGTTCGTATGTCGAATACAGATAAGGAGTCGTTGCATGGAACTCCGAGGCGCAAGTGTCCACGCGCTTGTAAACCGGACGAATCCCGCGCTTCCAGCGCTCTGCGCGCACGGCAGACTCCGAGGTCCCAAGCCACTGGGCAAGGTCGGCATCGGAGGCGCCAGATCTCTTGCACTCCAGCATCAAGGCGTCGTCCAGCTGATCGATCGAAGCACCCTTGGATGCGAGCCTGCGGACTGCCGCCTCGCGGGCCACTGCGGCCTCGAGGTGGCGCAAAAAGAACGGATCGATGGCCGAAAGCTCATGGACACGCTCGACCGTCATGCCGCGCCTGAAGGCCTCAAGCAGGTATGCGGGACGCTCCGGGTTGGGGATCGAAAGGGCTGTTTCGATCCTTGTCGGATCGACCTCCACACGGGGGGATTCGAGCGATCGGATGGCCTTGAAGTACGCCTCCGAAAAGGTTCGTCCGATGGCCATTACCTCGCCGACGGATCGCATCGAGGTCGTGAGCTGCGGCACGCTTTTGGGGAACTTGTCAAAATTGAAGCGCGGCACCTTGACGACCACATAGTCAATCGCGGGCTCAAAGCACGCAGTGGTGGTCTGGGTGATGTCATTCTTGATTTCATCCAGCGTGTAGCCCACCGCAAGCCTCGCTGCGACCTTGGCAATGGGGTAGCCCGTGGCCTTGGACGCCAGCGCACTCGAGCGGCTCACTCGCGGGTTCATTTCGATGACTGCGATCCGACCATCCTGCGGGTTGACGGCAAACTGCACATTCGACCCACCGGTATCGACACCGATTTCACGGATGATCGCCTTGGAGAGCTCGCGCAGGCGCTGGTACTCCCGGTCGCTCAGGGTCTGTGCGGGCGCCACGGTGATGGAGTCGCCCGTATGGACACCCATCGGGTCCAGGTTCTCGATCGAACAAACAATGATGACGTTGTCATTGCGATCGCGCACCACTTCGAGTTCGTACTCCTTCCAACCAAGCAGGCTCTCTTCGATCAGGAGCGTGGATGTGGGAC
>CAZDSX010000058.1:0-13559 GCA_964508305.1 uncultured Bacteriovorax sp. | reverse complement strand
TCACGGAGATCCTAGGCCTTGAGCTAGGTGTGGAGCTCGACTCCGCGCGAGTGCTTGAGGTCTTAGAGAGCCGTCTCAAAGTGGAAGGCAAGGATGTCGAGTACGACATCCGAGTACATGGTGATGAAGCGGCGGTAACTGTCATACGCAAAGCGCGCATCCCCGCTCTCGGTGGCCAGTGCTTCGACCGTCTGGTCGTTGAGGCCAAGGTTCAGGATCGTGTCCATCATGCCCGGCATCGAGGCGCGAGCGCCCGAGCGGACGGAGACCAGCAGCGGATTCTTTTTCCCGCCAAAGGTCCGGCCCATGAGCTTTTCGACCTTGGCCATGGCGGCCTTGACTTGGAGTTCAAGCGTCTTGGGGTAGGACTTTTTGTTGGCGTAGAAGTAGCTGCAGACCTCGGTCGAGATCGTGAACCCCGGAGGCACGGGGAGTCCCAGGGAGGTCATCCCGTGGAGGTTTGCGCCCTTTCCGCCAAGCAGTTCCTTCTGGTGTTCGGCGCCTTCGGCCTTGCCGCCGCCGAACGAGAAGACTGCTTTAGCGGCCCCAGTTTTCGAACTTTTCGGAGATGTAGCTCGTGAGCTTTTCTGCCGGGATGCGTTCTTGCGCCATGCTGTCGCGGTGGCGGATCGTGACCGTGTGGTTGCTGAGAGTGTCATAGTCAATCGTCACTCCAAAGGGCGTACCGATTTCATCCTGTCGGCGATACCGTTTGCCGATGGATCCCGCGTCGTCGGTGGTGGCGCGGAAAGTCTTGCGAACCGTATTGAACACCTTGTCGCTGTACTCCATGAGCTCAGGCTTCTTCATGAGCGGATAGATGGCGACCTTGTAGGGAGCAAGTGCCGGGTGGAGCTCAAGCCACACGCGGTCTCCGTCGGTGCGATAGGCGTCGGCGAGGGCCACGAGCAGCGTGCGATCGCAGCCTGCCGAAGTCTCGACGATGTAGGGGACGTACTTTTCCTTCGCGGCTTCGTCGAAGTACTGAAGCTTCTTGCCGCTGAATTCCTGGTGGCGACCCAGGTCGAAGTCCGAGCGGTTGTGGATGCCCTCGAGCTCCTGCCAGCCAAACGGAAATTCGTACTCGATGTCGAATGCAGCCTTGGCGTAGTGTGCGAGCTCGCCCGGGCCGTGCTGGTGGAAGCGGAGCTTGTTTTGGCGGATGCCGTTATCGAGGTGCCACTGGATGCGGATGGCCTTCCACTTTTCGAAGAAGTCCATGTCGGTTCCGGGCTTCACAAAATACTGCATCTCCATCTGCTCGAACTCGCGGGTGCGGAAGATGAAGTTTCCGGGCGTGATCTCATTGCGGAACGCCTTGCCGATCTGGGCAATGCCAAACGGAATCTTTTGGCGCGCGCTCTGCTGGACGTTGAGGAAGTTGACGTAGATGCCTTGTGCCGTCTCGGGGCGCAGGTAAACGACCGAAGCCGTGTCCTCGAGCGGACCCATGTGGGTCTTGAACATGAGGTTGAACTGGCGCGGCTCAGTGAGCTCGCCAGAGCACTCCGGGCACTTCTTGGAAGCCACCACAGCCGGATCGAGCTTGTCGGCACGGAAGCGCGCCTTGCACTTCTTGCAGTCTACGAGCGGATCTACAAATCCTGCGACGTGGCCTGAAGCTTCCCACACGCGTGGGTGCATGAGGATCGCCGCATCGATGCCTTCGATGTCTTCGCGATCGCACATCGAGCGCCACCAGCGCTCCTTCACGTTGCGCTTGAGCTCGATGCCGAGCGGTCCGTAGTCCCAGCAGGCGTTGATGCCGCCGTAGACTTCGCTCGACGGGAAGACAAATCCGCGACTCTTGGCCAGCGACACGAGGTCGGCCATGTCCTTGAGATCAGTCACCACGCGGGGTGCTTCGGTTGCAGAAACGGTGCTCGACGACGAAGTTTCGGTGCTCATAACGTGCCGAAATCGTTAGCAGACACCGGTTCGAAGTAAAAGCGTTTTACCTGACCCAGTCGTAGTTAAATGACACGGAGATGCGGTCTTGATCCGACTGGTTGGCGGGCACTTCGTGCCGGAGCCAGCTTTCGAAAAGAAGCAGTGCGCCGGGCCTGGGTTCGAAGTTCCAAAAAGGGTTGTCCTGACAAGGCCTTCCCATGAAAAGGCCCAGCCTCGGATCCTCGATCTTGAAGCTCCCGGCTCCCTTGGGGACCTGGACGTAGTAAGTCCCGCTGATCACCGAAAGGGGATGCAGGTGGAACGAATGGTGGCAATGCCGCCCCATGATGTTGACCCAGCAAGTCGACATTTCGATCCTGCCTGAGGGCGGGGCGATGCGAAGCGCCTTGAGGTACTTTTTGACCTCGCCATCGATGACTTTTTTTAGGGCCGCAAACGAAGGTGAGCGGTAGGGCAGGTCCGTGATCGTTCCGTAGGAAGTGTAGCCCGCGTCGTAATTCTTTTTTGACCACTGCTTTCCAGCGCGGTCGAGCTCTCTAAAGGCATAAGCCTCTTTTGAGAGCTGGGAGTTGAGCTTGGAGGCCTTGGCTGTGGGTAGCTCGGTCGTCCAAATCTGGGTCGGAAAGAGGGATTTTAAGCTCATTTAAGCCTTCTTTTTAATCCTGCTTTTTGAACCACGGGACAAACGCACTCGTCGTGCGCTGGTACTCCCGGTACGCATCGCCCCGGCGCTTGAGCGAGCCTTCTTCGGCAAGCTTCACCCCGGTCACGTTGACTAGAAAGTGCAGCATGATGAGCGGGCAGTAGAGCGTCCAGACGCCATGGGGCTGGGCCAGTGCAAAGACAAAGTAGGCCACCCAGATCATCCACTCAAAAAAGTAGTTGGGGTGCCTGGAGTAGTTCCAGAGTCCCTGCTCGCAGACCTTGCCCCGGTTGGCCGGGTTGGCAGCAAAGCGCGCGAGCTGGCGGTCGGAGACTGTCTCACCGAGGAGCCCGATCCACCACAGAGCCAGTCCGGCCCATTCCAGAGGAAGGACACCTGCCTCCCGGTTCATGCAAGCAAGCAGGAACGGAAGGGTCAGCGCCCAAAGGAGCACGGCCTGGATCTGGAAAAACCAGAACATCTTGCCGTTGAAGCCCTCACCCCATTTTTCGCGGAACTTGGCGTAACGTGCGTCTTCAATAGGGTGATGGCCCATTACGCGCCGGTAAAGGTGGAAGCCCAGCCTCAGGCTCCAGCCCGTGACCATGGCTGTGATGATGAGTTTTCGCGAGGCTGCTCCTGGAGCCAGCCAAAAGTAGATCCAGGTAATCGGCGTGAAGCCCGCCGACCAGGCGATATCCACGATGCCCGCGTTCTTGATCCTCACGTTGATGATCCAGACGAGGACCATCAGGAGCGAACAGGTGGCGAGCGCCCCCGTCCACAGGGACCAAAATCCGCCCGTCATCCGC
Source organism: uncultured Bacteriovorax sp. (assembly GCA_964508305.1). GTDB lineage: Bacteria > Bdellovibrionota > UBA1018 > UBA1018 > UBA1018 > CAIOHW01. Next base: position 10,193 of record CAZDSX010000058.1, on the reverse strand, counting down.
AGCACTTCTTGAATTTTTTGCCGCTGCCACACGAACACGGATCATTGCGGCCGAGCTTGGGCTCTTCGCGCCGGATCGTGCCGGTCTTGCCGGCCTGTGCGTCGAGGAACTTCCACTCCCCGTTTTCCTTTTCAAAAAGGCTGTGCTCGCGGTGGTCGTTGAGCTTTCCGTCCATCTTGTACTGGACGTGGAAGGTCACCGTACCCTGCTCGTCCTTTTCACCGCCGAGGGCTGTCTCGAGGATCTCAAGACCCAGCCACTCGGACTTGGTGGACCACTCTTCGATGCCTGCGCGATCCACATCCTTGATGGTCTTGGAGTGGTGGGTCTTGAGGATGTAATCCACATCCCCGCGGACAAAGGCCGTGTAGCGCGAGCGCATGAGTTGCTCGGCGGTCTTGGCCTTGGCCTTGCCTTGGATGAGGGGAAGGCAGCATTGGGATTCGGACTGGTTGGAGCCGCAGGGGCAGAGTTTGTTCGTGGAGGTCATGGCCGAGAACCTACCTCCAGCCTTGACGGAGCGCCAGAGGCTTGGTTCTTTGCACCGCATGCAAAAGTCGGTTCGCATCCTCAATGCCGCGGTCGTCGTGTCGGCCCTGGGTTATTTCGTCGACATTTATGACCTGATCCTGTTCAGCATCGTCAGGATCTCGAGCCTCAAATCCCTCGGACTCGAGGGTGGGGCCGTCCTCGAGCAGGGCATGTACCTGCTCAACATGCAGATGACCGGGATGCTGCTGGGAGGCATTTTTTGGGGAATTTTGGGGGACAAGCGAGGGCGCCTGTCGGTGCTCTTTGGCTCGATCCTGCTCTATTCGGCAGCCAATATCGCCAACGGACTGGTCACAAGCGTCGAGCAGTACGCCTGGCTGAGGCTCATTGCCGGGATCGGCCTCGCGGGTGAGCTGGGTGCCGGGATCACCCTCGTGGCCGAGGTGCTGCCCAAGGAAAAGCGCGGATTCGGGACCACGATCGTTGCGGCTTTCGGGATCTGTGGGGCGGTGCTTGCGGCCCAGATCGCCAAGGCCTTTGAGTGGCGCACTGCCTACTTCATCGGTGGAGGCCTGGGGCTTGCGCTCCTGGTGCTTCGAGTCAGCGTGTTTGAGTCTTCCATGTTTGCAGCCGTCAAAGAGAAGGTGAAGAGCCGCGGAAATTTCCTGGCACTTTTCCATCCATGGCCAAGGCTCAAGCGGTACCTCGCCTGCATCTTCATTGGAGTGCCGATCTGGTACGTGATCGGGATCCTCATCACGCTTTCGCCGGAATTTGCATCTGCCATGGGAGTGGCTGAAGAGGTCTCGCCGGGCACAGCGGTCATGTATGCCTACATCGGGCTTGCGCTGGGAGATCTTTGCAGCGGGCTCCTCAGCCAGCTCCTGCGAAGCCGTCGCAAGGTCGTCATTCTGTTTTTGGGTCTCGTCGTAGCCTGCGTGGCGGCTTACCTGACCCGCTCAGCAATCTCGGCCGAAGGCATCTACCTCCTTTGCATGGGCCTTGGATTTGCCACAGGTTACTGGGCGATGTTTGTCACGATCGCAGCCGAGCAGTTTGGAACCAATCTTCGTGCTACGGCCACGACTTCGGTCCCGAACTTTGTTCGAGGATCGGTCGTGCCGCTGAGCCTGCTTTTTGGTTATCTCAAGGCTTCATTCGGGATGCTTGCTGCCGCCTGGATGGTGGGCGGTGTCGCCATCGGCCTTGCGCTGCTGGGGCTCTCGCAGCTCGAGGAGACCTTTGGCAAGGACCTCGATTACCTCGAGGAAGGGGCCTGAAATGTACATCGAAGAAACCCGCGGCGTCCGGGTGATGGCTGAACCCAAGTTCCTGCCTGAGGAGTCCGAACCAGATGCCGGGATCTTCGTATTCGCCTACACGATCACCCTGGCAAACGTGGGGACCGAGGCGGTTCAGCTGCTCTCGCGGCATTGGATCATTACTGACGGTGGCGGGATTGTCCGTGAGGTCAAGGGAGACGGTGTGATCGGCGAGCAGCCGGTGATCGAGCCAGGCGCCACCTACCAGTATTCGAGCTACTCCCCGATGCCGACTCCCGTGGGAAACATGCGCGGAAGCTACCTCATGAGGCAGGTTGCGACGGGAGAGACCTTCCAGGCCAAGATCCCCCTCTTTTTTCTTCGGGATCTCAGGCAGTTCAACTGAGCCCTCAGTAGTCGCGCAGGAGCTGGGTAAGCCTCATGCCGAGCCCCTCGGCAATGGCCACCAGGGTGCTGAAACGCGGATCGCGCTTTCCATTCTCGATATCCGAGAGGTTGCCTTTGCTGATCTTCATTTCCTCGGCGAGGCGATCGAGGGAGATTCCGCGCTTTTGGCGTTCCTTTGAAATGTGCTGGCCGAGTGCCTTGGTGGTTTTTGAAACGGATTTTGCCATGGGTTGCGATTCTTTAGTGTGGCGAGCGGCGTTCGTCAAACCGACCGATGATCACAAGGGAATTTGTGATAGACCCAGTTCATGAAGCAGTGGGTCGATCGAGCCATCGTCCTCCGGTCGGTCCCTTTCGAGGACCGGCACCGGATCGTGACGGCCATCACCGAAAACCATGGACGCGTCTCGGCATTGGCCCGCAACTGCGTCCAGTCCCGTCGATTCGGTGGCGCGCTCGAGATGTTCACGGCCTCGGAATGGAGCTTTTCTGAGCGAAGTGAGCAGGCTGAGCTCTTTAGTCTCCAGGAAGCCAAAGCCCTCAAATCCTATGAGGGCCTGAGGACCGAGCTGGGTCGAATGGCCATGGCGGGAGTCTTGAGCGAGCTCATGCTTCGAGTGGCGCCCGAGCGTGAAGAGTGCCTGGATCTGTTCAAACTACACGCAAACGCCCTGGCGGCCCTCGAGACCGAAACCGCCGAGCCGCCTCCCACGAGTTTCTTGAATGCTTATCTCGCCAAGCTCCTGCAGTGGAGCGGCAACCAGCCCCAGCTCGCCTCGTGTCGAGGCTGCTCCAAACCGCTCCAGGATTTTTGGAAGCAAGACGAGCTCGATGCAGTGGTGGCGGTGCTTGTTGCCGAAGCCGCCTGGATTTGTTCTTCCTGCCGTCGTGGCCAGTCGCTGCACGTCAAACAGGGCTCTGCTTCCGGGATCGAAGTGCTCGAAGTCACGGCGGGCACGATGGCGGACTTCTTCATGTCGCTGGTGACACCGATCCGGCAGGTGGCGTCCACCGCACAATCGACCGAGCAGGATCACCGTGCCTTGTTCAGGGTCCTCGAGGCGCTGCTCATGTACCACTTGCCCGGGTTTGACCGGCTTCCCATCAAGAGCCTGAAGCTCCTTGGCTTAGAATCCAGTTGGCAACCGCCGCAAGATCCTCGCCGATGAAGTGGGCGAGATTTCCGTCTGTTTTTTCGGTCTCAAATCCGTGACCGGTTCGAACCAGTGCGACGCCTTTGACCCCGGCATTGCGACCGGCCTGCAGGTCCACGATCTTGTCGCCCACCATGTAGGAGCGGCCGAGGTCGATCCGGAAGGCCGCGGCTGCGTCCGTGAGGAGCTTTGCGCTGGGCTTGCGGCAGGGGCAGCCCTCCTCGGGCCTATGGATGCAAAGCGAGTAATGGTCGATCCGGACGCCTGATGAGCCCAGGAGCTCATCCATTCTCTCGTGGATCTTTGGAAGCTCGGCAGGGGGGATGATGCCTCGTCCGACACCCGACTGGTTCGAAACCACGACGAGCAGGAATCCCGCATCTTTCAATGACTTGAGCGCGGCTCCGACCCCCGGCAGGAGTTTCATCTTGTCTCGGTGATTGATGTAGCCCGGGTCCTCATTGAGGGTGCCGTCCCGGTCCAGAAATACAGCCTTGGAACTCACAGTTTCGAGCTTCTCCCGGTTCAGGGACTAGCATAAGGTGGCGGCGATTGGCATCACGGAGCTTTTCCCAGTTCAAGATCCCGCCCAGGCTGCTGGGGTACCTCAAACCCTTCAAGTGGTACCTGCTGGGGAGCGCACTGCTTGCGTTTCCGCTCGCGGGCCTGCGCGCCTCGCCCGTGCCCTTGATCAAGTTCCTGGTCGATGAACTTCTAGTCAATAAAGACCAGTCCAAGCTCCTGCTCTTCCCTCTCCTGTTCATCGGGCTTTATGCCGTCAACTTCGTGGTCCGTTTTTTTCATTACTACTGGCTGAGGATCGTGATCGCGCGGGTCAACCAGCGCATCAAAAACGACCTGTATGACCACCTGATGGGTCTTTCGGCTGATTACTTCACGACCCAGAGCACGGGTGGCCTCATCTCGCGAGCAGGGCAGGACCCGAACCTCGTGGACCAGGGCGTGGCCTGCATCAATATCATGATGCGCGAGCCGCTGACGTTTATTTGCCTTTTTGTGTACTCGCTCAAGCTCAACTGGAAGCTCACTCTCGTCACCTTCCTGGTATTCCCTCCGCTGGCCTGGGTGTTTGCAGCAACCTCACGCAACCTCAAGCGTTACATTGCATCGATGCAGGAACAGAACTCCAAGCTCTTTGGGGTCCTGCAGGAGACCTTCACGGGATTCCGCGTCATCCACCTGTTCGGGCTTCAGGATTACTCGGTCCGCAAGTTTCGAGAGCAGTCGGATCTCTTCACCCAGTACCACCTCAAGATGGCGGCCATGGAGGAACTCTCCCATCCGGCAGTCGAGCTCCTCACTTCGTTCGTGATCGCAATCGTCATTTATTATGGCGGCGCGCAAGTGATCGCAGGCCAGATGAGCTCGGGCGACCTGCTCGCGTTTTTTGCAGCTTTTGCCATGATGATGAATCCCATCCGGATGCTCAATGACGTGAATCTCCGGATGGCGCAGATGAATACCGCCTTTGAGCGAATCTCGGAGCTTTTTGGGTGGAAGACTCGACTGGTCCAATCCCCAAGCCCTGTGGCAGTCGGAGCGTTCAGCAGCGAGCTGTCATTTGATGCAGTCCATTTTTCTTATCCCGATGCTCCGGAGCGTCCGATCCTGCAGGGGGTGAGCTTCAAGGTTCCACGCGGCTCCAGGGTCGCCCTGGTGGGCGAGAGTGGGGCGGGAAAGAGCTCCCTCATCAGCCTGCTCCCACGAGTCTTTGATGTGACCGGTGGGGCGATCCGGATTGATGGCCGTGACCTTCGCGACTGTGAGCTTGAATCTCTTCGTCGCCAGTTTGCCGTCGTCAGCCAGGATGTCTTCCTGTTCAACGATACCGTGTACGAGAATATCCGCTGCGGCAACCGTGAGGCCACGCGCGAGCAGGTGGTCGAGGCTGCCCGCCAGGCCAATGCGCTGGCATTCATCGACAAGCTCTCGGATGGCTGGGAAACCCGCATCGGTGATCGCGGCCAGAAGCTTTCGGGCGGCGAGCGCCAGAGGCTTTCGATTGCTCGAGCTTTCCTCAGGCAGGCTCCCATCCTGGTGCTCGACGAGGCGACCTCCAACCTCGATAACGCCTCCGAGCGGGCTGTACAAGAAGCCCTCGATAAGCTCATGCAGGACCGCACTTCGCTCGTGATTGCCCACCGGCTTTCGACGATCCAGAGCGCCGACATGATCCTCGTGCTCAAGTCAGGCAAGATCGTCGAAGCGGGCACCCACGCCGAGCTTCTTGCCGGAGCGGGCGAGTACTCACGCTTCCACATGGCCGCGCAGGCCCGCACTTAGTCCCATGGCCAAGCGAACCAAGAATTTCTCCTCCAAAAATTCTGCCGACGCCTGGATGGATGACGAAGAAGACCTTTCGGGCTTCCGTGGTCGCTCCCTTCAAAAAAAGCTCTCCGAGTCTTCGTCACGCTCCAAGGGCGGCACTCCGCTGAAGCCCACTGAAGCCAATGCCACGGTGGTTGAGGTCTTTCCCAAGCTCTGCAGGGTCAAGGTCGATGCCACTGGCAGCGAAGTCCTTTGCAGCTACCGCCGCGCCCAGGTCTACGATCACGGCCTTGGCGGGCAGGGCACCCGCGAGCGCTCACCGGTGGCAGTGGGCGACCGGGTCAAAGCCAACCTCACGAGCCCCCAGTCAGGTGTGGTGGAGGGAGTGGCCCAGCGCGAGAACCAGCTTTTGAGGCCCGCTCCCGGGCGGGAGACGGACGAGAACTCCGAAATACAGCCAGTCCACGTGGTGGCTGCCAATATTGATGTGCTCGTGATCGTGGCCTCTTGCCTCAAGCCCGAGTTTTCGCCGGGCCTCGTGGATCGCTTTTTGGTCGCAGCCCAGCTTTCGGGACTCAAGCCCATTGTGTGCGTGACCAAAATGGATCTGGAGCCATCGGATTCTCCCTGGTCTCTCTATGAACAGCTTGGGTTCGAGATCCGCAAAGTCAGCACTCGTACGAGTGAGGGGATCGATTCGCTCTGCTCCGAACTCCAGGGCCGAAAAGTCGTTTTCTGCGGGCACTCGGGCGTCGGAAAAACGAGCCTCCTTCGTGCACTCACGGGTCGCGAGATCGGTAAAGTGGGTGAAGTGAGCGAGGCAACCGGCAAGGGCCGGCACACGACCACTTCGGCCGTCCTCATCTCGGCTCCGGGTGATTCGTTCTGGATCGATACTCCCGGCATGCGGTCATTTGGGCTTGCGCTCATCGAGCCTGAAGAAGTCTCGCGCTACTTTCCTGAGCTCGAGTCAGCCGCCTGTGATCCCAAGCCCTGCTCGCACGGCCCAAAAGAAGAAAGCCCCGGCTGTGCAGCGCGGGGCCTTCCTCGTTATGAGAGCTTTGTCAGGATCCGTCAGTCGCTTCTTCCTGAAGAGGAAGAAGAACTTGAGGCCTGAAACTTCGTTCTTTCCTCGTCCTTATCCGCGCTCGAAGATTTCCTTGGCGATGATGAGTCGCTGGATCTGGCTCGTGCCTTCATAGATCTGGTAGATCTTTGCGTCGCGCATGAGCTTTTCGACCGGATACTCGGCCGAGTATCCGTAGCCTCCAAACACCTGAACGGCATCGGTCGTGACCTTCATGGCCATGTCAGCACAAAACGCCTTGGCCATGGCTGCGTACTTGGTGTTGCGGATGCCCTGGTCGATGGCCGAAGCCGCGCGCCAGACGAGCATGCGGCCTGCCTCGATGTCCTTGGCCATGTCGGCAATCATGAACGAAACGGCCTGGAAGCCTGCGATTGGCTGTCCAAACGCCTTGCGGGTCTGGGCATACTGAATCGCCTCGTCCATTGCACGACGCGAGAGACCCACGGCTCCCGCGGCAACCGGGGGGCGCGTGTGGTCGAAGGCCGACATCGCGATTTTGAAGCCATCGCCTTCGTTTCCGAGGCGGTACTTGGCGGGGATCTTTACATCTTCAAAGGTGATCCCGCGCGTGTCGCTCGCGCGCTGGCCCATGTTCCATTCCTTCTTGCCGACCGTGATTCCGGGGGTGTTGGCAGGAACCAGGAAGCCGCTCATGCCCTTGTGCTTGGCTGCGACATCCGTGTAGGCGAGCACGAAGTACCAGCTCGCCACCCCTCCGTTGGTGATCCACATCTTGGATCCATTGATCACGTACTCGTCACCGACCTTCTTGGCAGTCGTGCGAATGCCCGAGACGTCCGAGCCTGCACCCGGTTCGGTGACACAGTAAGCAGCGAAGAGGGGTTCTGAAGTGAGCATCCCCAGGAATTGTTTCTTCTGCTCGTCGTTGCCCGCCACGATCACTGGGGCTGAGGCCAGGGCATTGGCTTCCATCGCCGTGCAGATGCCCGTGCAGCCGTAGGCGAGTTCTTCAGTGATGATGCAGCCATCGAGGACGTTGAGTCCGAGGCCGCCGTACTCTTGTGGAATATGGGTGTTCATCAGGCCCAGGTCCCAGGCCTTCTTGGCGATCTCGCGGGGGTATTCCCCGGTCTCGTCATGGTGGGCTGCCTTGGGGATGATTTCCTCCTTGGCAAACTTGCGGGCAAGCTCCTGGAGCTGCTTCTGCTCTTCCGACAGCGATAGATCGATCATAAGTCTCCGTTTTAGGTGTGTATAAAGGGTAAGGGAAGCAGCCAAACAGATGCAAGACATCGCGCGTGGGCTCCGCATGGTGTAAGCTCTTGAGAAATGCAGCAAAGCAACTTGAGTCAGGGATTTGGCGCAGTGTGGAACGACCTCTTTTCGAGCCCGGTCCATCTCGACTCACTTTTGTCGCGCCAGACGCCGCGCATGAAGTCGCTCCTGGCCCAGATCCTTCCCTTGATCCTGCTCAGGCCCGTGTCACTGGCCGAGGATCTCGGAATCGGAGTGGATCCGGGCGAGCCCTGGTCATTAAGTCCTGAGCGCCTGCGCACCTGGCCGGCTGCCACCGCGATGGCTTCTGAACTTCATGCACGCATGCAAGCGGGAGCGATCCCCGTGGCGCGCGCTCTGGAGGAAGATTTTCCGGAATCGATCACGGCCGAGCTCAAGGCGGACTGGGGATCAGACGCCACGCTCAAGATTCTCGGCGGTCTGGTTCAGAGCGCGCCACTGACCCTGCGCTTCACTCGCTCACAGGCGCGGGCTGCGGTGATCCAGGGATGGAAAAAGGAAGGCAAGATCCCGGTCAAGGTCACCGAGACGGTCCATTCGCCGCTCGGGATCCAGCTTGCCGAGTACTCTCCCGTGTTCCACCTGCCCGAGTACGAGAAGGGCTGGTTTGAGATCCAGGACGAGGGAAGCCAGCTCATGTCGCTTTTCGCACTCGATGCGCAAGCTGCACTCTCGATCCTCCAGGAAACTCCCGCGAGTGCTCCCGGCAAGGGGCCTGCCCGGATGCCTGAAGCAGGCTGGGGTTCCATGCGTGTGGTCGATGCCTGCGCGGGTGCCGGCGGCAAGTCGCTTGCGATGGCAGATCTCATGAAGGGCCAGGGCCGTGTCTTTAGCTACGACATCTCGGATCGCAAGATCCAGGCGCTCAGGCGCCGCGCCAAGCACGCAGGACTCAATAACATCCAGGGCGTTGCCCTCAAGGAAGGTGAAGAAGCGCAGGCCCTTGCCAAGTTCGCGGAATCTGCCGACCGGGTGCTTGTGGATGCTCCCTGCAGTGGCTGGGGCGTGCTCAGGCGCAACCCCGACATCAAATGGAGGCAGGAGGGCGATGCCCTGACGCGTTTCCCTGCGATCCAGCTCCGGCTCCTTGAGGTTTACAGCGCCCTGGTCAAGAAGGGCGGTCAGCTCACGTTTGGGACCTGCACCTTCCGCAAGTCCGAGACCTTGGATGTCGTGGCTGAGTTCTCAAGAAAGATGAAGTCGAGCTTCAGGCCAGTGGGCGGTGGTTACTTTGGTCCGAGCTCATCGGATGGTTTTTACATGCACGCGTGGGTTCGGGAGTAAGCTCTTTGTTCTATCCGCTGCTCAAGTCCTTGCTCTTTAAATTGGATGCCGAGCGCGCTCATACCCTTGCCTGCGGGGCCCTTAGGGCGGGTACCCCTCTTCTGGAACTCGCCGCCCGGGTAGGGCTGACGTTTCAGCCCAGTCCTCAGGATGAGGCCCAGGTCTGGGGTATGGTCTTTAGATCTCGCATTGGGCTTGCCGCCGGCTTTGACAAGAATGCCGAACTCATCCGTCCGATGGCGGCGCTGGGCTTTGGGTTTGTCGAAGTGGGAACCGTCACTCCTCGTCCCCAGCCCGGCAATCCCAGGCCGAGGCTCGGGCGTGATCCTGTTCGTGAACTCCTCTGGAATCGAATGGGCTTCAATAATGAAGGCGTTGAGGCCGTAGGGCGCCGGATCGCACACCTGCGTGAGTCCGGACACATCCCCGCTGGATTTCGAGTGGGTGTGAATCTGGGAAAGAACAAGGACACCTCCGCCGAAACTGCAGCAGGCGACTACCTATTGGGGGTTGATCGACTGGCTCACCTTGCAGACTACCTGGTCCTCAACGTCAGTAGTCCCAATACTCCGGGCCTCAGGAAGCTCCAGGAGGTGGATTTCCTCCGCCCATTGCTCCTCGAGGTGGGTGAAAGGCTTTCCAAGCTTCCTGGAAGGGTTCCTTGCCTCGTAAAGTTTGCTCCTGAGCTGACTCAAGAGCAGGTGGGTGCTCTGCTTGATGGTTTGGATCCCGTGGTGGATGGATGGGTCGCGACAAACACACTCATGGGGCCTGGTCCAGGTGCCCTGTCGGGTGAGGTAGGCGGCTGGAGTGGTCCCATTGTTGCGCCGTACTCGCGTCAGTTCTTGGATTGGCTGGGTGAAGGGACTCGCAAGCCCAGGATTTCGGTGGGGGGAGTGGCTGAAGGCGGGGAGGCTCTCGCCCGGATCACATCCGGTGCCTCGCTCGTGCAGCTCT
>CAZDSX010000057.1:0-13883 GCA_964508305.1 uncultured Bacteriovorax sp. | reverse complement strand
TGCTGGGCACGGACCTGGTCGGTGCTGAAGAGGACCTTATTGGTCTCGTAGAACTTCTTGGCTGCACTCTCCGTGAGGCGACTGGAGAGGTTCTTGTCCATGAGGAGAGCGACCATCTGCTGCTTCTTGAACGCCTCGAGGGCGGCCTTGAGCTTCTCGTCCTCGCCCATCTTCTGGCGCTCGGCCTCCTGGATCAGCATCTCCTGCTCGATCAGGTTTGCCAGGATCTGCCGGCGGGTCTGGGCATCCTTGAGGATATTGCCCTTGATTCCGTCATTGAATTGACTGAGGGCCATCTTCACGTCCTGGTCGGTGATCTGCTTCTTGCCCACCGTGGCGAGCACTGCGGCCTGGGCACTTGCGGCACCCGAGAGGGCTGCGAGGACAATCAGAGATGTGGCGATACGGGACATGAGGTTTCCCCTTTCTAGACAAATTTCCTGAACAACCGGTCGTAATGTTCCTGCACCTGCGCGAGATTCACGCTGCTCAGGAAGCTCGAAAAACTCATCCAAACGGCAATTCCGTTGAGGTCCGCGAACTGCGGCGGCAGGAAGATCGGGGCGTCCACGATTCCTTCCTGGTGCCTGCGGTACAGCAATGGAACATCTTCGATAGAAAGTTTGCCAACAAACAGGAAGGGAATCAACTGCGGCTTCCCCGCCCGGATCGCCGCCCGCATGAAGTTGTAGTTCTCAACGAAGCCCTTGCAGTAGGAAATGTCCTTGGTGAACGGAGCCCCGCCCTCGATCACTCCTCCGCGAAAGACCCGGAGCGCACTCGAGACGGACTCATCCTCGGAGTATCCCTCGGTCCGGTAAAACTCGATGAGCTCGAGGAGATTGGCCCCCTCCTCGGCCTTTTCGATTCCGAGGATGCGGTCATTAATGTGACGGGCGCGCCTCGGGTAGCTGCGGAAGGTGAAGATCTCCATGAGCACTGCCAGCCCCTCCTGGGTGGAGGAGCAGCGGGGAGGGCCCTTGGAGAGCCACTTGGCGACGTGCTGATGGTTGCCATTGAGCGTAGTCCCGACATGGACCCAGCCTTCGTGCACTTCGAGGATATCAATGTCCCGGCTTGAGAATTTCACGCCTTCACGCACTTTGACCGTGTCGCCACCGGCCGCTGCATCGGCAAGGATCCCATCCGAAAGTTTGGCCCTCACACGATCGGCACCGAAAACTGCCTCAAACCGACTGTTGAGCTGGTCGACCACGACCTGGGCTTCGAGGTTTCTGGGATACTCGGCACCCAGCGTGGAGTCGTCGATCCCCGAGAGGATTCCATAAAGGGTGCGCCCCAGATCCGAGATCTTGCTCCCTTCATCAAAGAAGCAGTCTTGCGGAGATCCATAGAGTTTCCGGCTGTATTCCCAGAATTTGTGCGTACCCCGATGCTGGAGCATCTTCACGACGTCCCTGTATTGCTCGCAGATTCCCACGAGCAGATGGGTCAGGTCATCCTCGGCACCGAGGCTCAACTTGATATCCGCGATCAGGTCCTTGAATTCATCCAGCTTCTCGCGGGCATCAAAACCGAGCGGATTTTTCTCGAAGAGCTCGGGGCCCGCCTTGGGTAGGGACTTGTACTTGGACTTGCGGAGCTCCTGCTCCACCGACGGATCCCACTTGATGGCATCCAAGATGCGGATCGGCCGCTGAGCCTCAACAATCCTTTGGGAAAGCCGTTTGACCTTCTCCTTGGTCGTCACCCAGATCATCGTCTGACCATTATGCACCGGATCGAGCTGGATCGGTCATTGCAAAAACCAAGGATCATGCTGCTCCCCGAGAATGCCGCCACCGAACTCAAGCGGGCCTATAATAGCGTCGTTGAGATGGGCGTCCTGACCGATTCCACCTCCCTTCGGGCGCCCCACCATCATGCAGCCGAAGCGTTGGTCCTGTACCAGCGGGCCATGGATAGTTACCGGGCACAGTCGCCCGAGATGAGGCTCGCCTCCGAGCGCTGGGCCCGTGCCGCCAAGCATTTGGCGGAGTCATGCTGGCACGAAAGCAAGATCAGCCACCTGCTCGCGCACTGTTCGGATCTCCCTTATCTCACCGATGCCCTGGCCGAGTACCACCTGCATCACGAGACCGAAGCAGGAGCACAGGCCCTACTGGACTCCTGTGCACCCGGCCTCCACCCCGAGTGCTCCCAGTCCCCGATTCCGCTCGCTGCACTCCACGAAAGGGGCAACGACCACCTTAGGGCCATGAAGGGGCCCGGCGAACCTCGGCATGAACTACTTTCAGCCGAGCGGATCAAGGCCGCGACCCAGTATGGTCGTGCGCTTGAATGCGTCCTCCTCGCACTTGAGGCGGAAAATGACGGAACAAGCGTGCACCAAGCAAAAGCGGCCTGACGATTTCTCGCCAGGCCGCCCTGCTTGTAACCACTGAATCCAGTCGGATCCGGTACTCGATTAACGCTTGGAGTACTGGAAGCGGCGACGTGCGCCGGCAAGTCCGTACTTCTTGCGCTCGACCACGCGGGAGTCGCGGGTGAGGAAGCCGGCCTTCTTGAGCACCGGACGGAGAGCGGGATCGATGCGGATCAGGCCGCGAGCGATGCCGTGACGGACGGCGCCGGCCTGGCCGGTGGAGCCGCCACCCTTGACGTTGACCTTGATGTCGAAACGGCCCACGGTCTGGGTCATTTCGAGGGCCTGCATGATCATCATGCGGGAGGTCGGACGCGGGAAGTAGTCTTCGAAGCCGCGGCCGTTGATGAGGATGACGCCGGTCTCGCCAGCGCGGGGACGAACGTAGACGCGGGCCGTTGCGACCTTGCGCTTACCAACAGTGTGAGTCTGCTTTTCCATTGAACTGCGATTTCCTTAGTTAGAGGCGGCCTTGCGGGCGCCGGTTCTTCCAATGTTGGTGTGGCGAATCGCGCCGGCCGGAAGGGCCTTCGGATTCTGGGCGGCATGAGGATGCTCGGTGCCCGTGTAGATCTTGAGCTTCTTCATCTGGTGACGAGCGAGGCTCGACTTGGTCGTCATGCCCCACACTGCCTGGCGAAGGATCTCTTCGGGATGGCGGGCGAGCATCTGGGCTGCCGTGTCGGTCTTCAGTCCACCGACGTAGCCGGTGTGACGGCGGTAAAGCTTGCCATCCCACTTGTTTCCAGTGAGGGCCACCTTGTCCGCGTTGAGAACAACCACGAAATCGCCTGCATCAGCGTGGCGAGTAAAAGTCGTCTTGTGCTTGCCCATGATCACACGAGCGATGACGGTAGCGATCCGGCCGACGACCTGATCCTTCGCATCCACCACGTACCACTTGGGAGCGTTGGGACCCTTGGTTTCAAAGAAATGCGGGCCCTGCTGTTTTGCCTGGTAAGTCTTCTTCTGCAACATAGACGGGAGGGGATACAAGGCACCCAAGTTGAAGTCAACGGGTTTTTCACCTATGATCTCGGGCACATGAGCCACCCCCAATACCGCCCCAAAAACCCCCTCCAAAGCCCCCGTTTCGGGGATGTAGCCACCTTCAATCGGTTGCCCTATGTGCCTGATTTAAAAGGAAAGGGCGTCGACGTGGCCATCCTCGGGGTGCCCTTTGACGGTGGCACGACCTACCGCCCGGGAGCCCGCTTTGCCCCCCGGGCCGTACGGGATGCCTCGGTGCTCTGCCGAAACTACCACCCCGTGCTTGAGACCGCGGTTTACGAAAAACTCAATGTGGTTGATGGCGGGGACATCTCCACCAACCCGCTCCATCTCCAGAGCACTTTCAAGAGCATCGAAAAACACCTGCGAGACGTGCACGCCGCCGGGGCGCGAACGATCTGCGTCGGCGGAGACCACTCGATCCTTCTTCCAGAACTTCGCGCCATACACGCAAAGTACGGCAGGCCCATCATCGTCCAATTTGACGCACACACCGACACCGCTGATGGCGCTTGGGGAGAAAAGTACCATCACGGCACACCCATTCGCCGCGCGATCGAAGAGGGGTTGATCGCAGGTTCGGATGTATTCCAGATCGGAATCCGCGGGCCACTCACCTCATCCGACCAGGAAGACTATTGCCGCGAACAAAAGATCAACATTCTGGGCATCGAGGATTTCCAGGACATCAAAAAGCGCGAGCAGTTCTTCAACTCCATCCACAACAAGGCCAGACCCAAGGCAAAGGGCAAGAGCCGCCCGGTCTTCCTGAGCTTTGATGTCGATGGAGTGGATCCCGCATTCGCTCCCGGCACCGGAACACCGGTCGTGGGCGGCATGACGAGCCTTGAGGCGCTCCAATGCGTGCGCAAGCTCAAGGGCCTCGACCTCTGCGGTGCAGATGTGGTGGAAATCTCGCCGCCCTATGACCACTCCGAACTCACGTCGCTCCTGGGAGCGGCGATCGTCTTTGAGGCGCTGAGCCTGATGGCGGCAAGCCGCTAGATCCGTGCCGCTCTAGTAGAGATCAGGGGTCATCTTACTCATCGTGGAGCCGGCCGCCAGGGCGAGATCCATCAGTGCCTTGCTCTCGGGGTAACTGCTGGCTCCGACATCCCCCAGATCCTTCCAGTCGTTCGCGCCACCCAGATCCCCTGACTCCGCTGCCGTCGAATCCGGATTGGCAGAGGCAGCGGCCGCCCGATATTTATTCAACTCCGCAAGGGTGTTCCATTCACGGACGGTGATCCGAATGCGCGCTAGCACTTCATCGTCCCGATCGAGGCAGACAAAATCATAAAAGGGAAAAGACTTGGCCCCCGCCCAAGTTTTAAAGGCATCCGGGAAGGTCGCTGCCGAACTTGGGTTGAAAGCATTGAAGTGGTTTGACAGCAGGTAGCTCTGCTGCATCTTCTTGCCGGGGGCGACCTCGTGGGCCACGTAGGCAGAGCTGATTCCCGTGCCTGCCACATAAAAATACTTCCGAGCTGGAAATCCTCGATCATTCTTGTCCTGCGTCATCATGGCCGGACCTGCAAGGCAGTTGCTCACTTTTCCGCCCCAGTCAGTGACCGAACTCGTCGGGCCCTTGACCGTGATACCGCCGTTTCCGTCGTCCTCTTCCTGGTAGACCACCGATTCAATCTTGCCCTCACAGCAGTTGGGACCGGCGGGGCTGTTCTTGGAATAATCGTACTTGCAAGCAACACCGGTATTGTCGCTGTTGGAGAGCGCATCACCTGCCATACCCGTATTGACAGTGATGCCCGCGGTGCCGCCGGCACTCCCGTTCTTGATCTTTCCATCGACTGTCAGTGTGTAGGTGACCTTGGCCGGACCCGACGGCGTGCTGTCTGCCGTCACTACGGTGTTGGAGCTTGGCTTGTAGTTCCAGAAATAATAGGGATCGAGGCCAAAGTACTCGCACATGGTCGAAGGAACATTGTAGGCAAATGCCAGCCCGTAGAAGGCGAGCTCCAATTCATCCGCCTCAACCGTGCAGTTGATCACCGCATTGGCGGTCCCGATATCACTCAAATTGACCTTGCAGGCCTGGTTGTAGTTGGCAGCTGCATCCGTCGCAGGATTGCTCATGATCCCGGTCTGCTTGTGCAACAGGTGGTTTCCGGCCGTGCAGGTTCCGGTTTCCTGTGATTCTTCGTACTTCTTGCAGGGCTTTACCCAGAAGCCGGCGCTGTCATCCACGACTCCTACCGTGGTGGTCGTGCCTGAACTCGATGAGGTCGCTTTTTGTGCCGCCTCGGGCACCTTGCACGCGGAGACAACCAAAAGGAGGAGGAAGGACGAGAGAATCGAAGCTGGCCTGTTCATTGAATGAGCCCCCATATCGTTCCCTCATTATAAGGTCGCGATTTGGGCTTCGAAAATCGGCAAAAAATGCCGTCAAATCATGCCAATCGAAAAGTAGAAGCGGTAGTTGTCTTCACCCGGACGTGGCTTGACCTTGAAGCCCAAATCAAAGTTCACGGGTCCCACCGGGGTGAGGTAATGGAGGCCAAACCCGGTTCCGAAGCGAAGTCCCGTGCGAAGCGAATAATCATCCACGAGGAGGTTTGCCGCATCCAGGAACGGGCCCACTCGAAGCGGACCTGCGATCGGGAGGTCGAGCTGTGTCCGATAATTGACATAGGATGCGGTGCCGCGAACGGCGATGTCCTGGATGTTGATCTCCTGTTCCTTGAATCCCCTCAAGCTTGCCGCACCGCCCAGAGCAAACTGCTTGATGAGCGGGATCGCCACCCGGATGTCGGTGATGTCCTGCGTATTTCTCTCCAGCCCGGTCCTGAATGAGAAGTACCAGGTGAGGTTTCGCCACAGGTTCCACGAATAGTCTGACCTGAACAGGAGCCGTGTGTAGCCAACCGGAAACGGGTCAACCTGTGCAAGCAGGGATGGATCCGCAATCTCGTAGGAGAGCGAACCGTAGAATCCACGGGTTGGAGCCAGCGGATTATCCCGAAGATCCAGCCTCACCGACGGGGTGATCGCACCAATGGTGAGCGTCTGGTTGTCGATGCTGGACTGGTCCTCGGCATTCTGTTCCGTGCGCTCGAGACTGTAGTTGAGAGCGGCCACGAGATTCGGAGAGTCCAGGAGCTTTTTTTCCCACGTCGCGGCGAGGGCAAGCGAGGTGGCGTCGAAGTTCACGTACTGGATCCTCTGGAACGTCACGTTCGGGCGAAACGAGAGGTCACCGAGTCCGAACCAGGGCCAAACGTAACCCAGCTGGACCTGGTACTCGACCGGTACCCGTCGTTCCTCGAGCCTCCGGTTCACCGTGGTAGTGAATGCGATCGTATGGTTGCGCCCGAAAAGATTTCCATACGAGGTCGTCCCGAACGCGCGGATACCAAGGTCATTTCGATAACCCAGGCCACCAGCCAGGAGGCCCGGAGTTCCCTCCTGGACCTGGACGATGATCCATCGCGCGTCCGGGCGGTTGGGATCCGCCTCCATCGCCAACTGGACGCTGGAGAACAATCCAAGCTTCCTCAGCTTGGACTCTCCTTCGGCAAGGGCTCCTTCGGTCAGGACCTGGCCCGGCACGAGCGTGAGTTCACGTACGACCACTGACTCGCGCGTCTTCTGGAGACCCTCCACCCTCAATCCGGCCAGCCTGAACTCAGGGCCGGGGACGATCTTGAGGCGGATTTCAGCGATGCGATTTTCTTCCCTGTACTGGACCACTGCATCGGGCGAATCACCTGAGGTGCCCTCATGGGCGATGGAAACCTCGAGAAATCCCCGGTTGCGGTACCAGGACTTGACCTGTTCAATCCCCTCGTTGAAGGCGAAAATATTGAACGGCTCGCCGGGGCGGACGCCCAGGATACCCAGCGCCACATCGACGGGCAGACGCGCCGGACCGGAGCCTTCGAGCACCTGCACCTCACCCACCCGGGTCTGCTCTCCTTCATTGAGATAGATCTGGACCACGGCACGGGTCCTCGCCGGATTCCAGAGGGTCTGCTGGCTCAGGATCCTTGCCGAAAGGTAGCCCCGCGCCTTGAGCTTCTGGACCAGAAACTCCACGGACTTGGTGAGCTCCGACTGGACATGGATCCCGTTGGACAACATCCTCGGAACGCCCTGCATGAAGATCTGCAGGAGTTCTGGGTCCGAAAAAGCGGAGTTGCCGTCAAACTCAATGGCACCGATCCGGCCGCGAGGCCCCTCCTTGACGACGAAAGTGACATGTCGACGCCGGAATTCAGGCATCTCCTGCGGAAAGGCCTCGACCGCAACCTGGCCAAACCCTGCTGCCTGGTAGAACTCCTCGATCCTCGAACGCAGTGTCTCGAGGTAGTTGCGTCCAAGGCCAAGGGCACGCTGCTCCTGCACCTGCTGGAGCAGGTCGTTGCGGGAAAAATACTGGTTCCCCCTGAAGCCAAATGTCACCCGCTCGCCAAGCTCGATGCGGATCTGGAGCTGCACCCATCCGATCGCGTCCTCGGTGGGTGGACGATCGAGTCTCTGGATGCGCACTTCGTTGACCGAAGAACCGATGAACTCCTCTTCCTGCAGAGCCCCTTGGAGCAGCCTGGCGGTCGCGGTCGCGCGCTCCTGGTCAAACACTTCACCTGCCCCGATGTTGAGGATCCCGAGGAGGTAAGGCTCGTAACGGCTCCAGTAACGCGAGAACTCCGGGGTGAAGCCTGCATCCACGAAGATGCGGACATCGCCGATCCTGACGGGCTTGCCTTCCTGGACACGGAAGGAAAGGCGCCCCTTTTTTTCATCCCATTCGTGGGCAACCCTGGCCTCGGGATAGCCGCGGTAGGAGTAGAGCTCACGCAGGTTTTCGGCTGATCGCCTGGCCCTCACTGCATCGAAGGGATCTCCTGCTGCAACTTCCAGGACCGACTCAAGATCCTGCACTCCGAGAGCCTTCATGCCCTCGGCCTCCACCTCCTCCACCTCGACCGCGGCCTTGCGGGCCGCATGCACGGTCCCTGAGGCCCCTGAAAGGAGGAGGGCTGCGATGAGAGCGCAGTGGATCCGCCCCATCTACTTGAACCTCTTTTGGAGCTTGAGGTCGAGGCCATAACTCGTGCGCCCCTGCTGGGAGGCGCCGGCATCCTGCGTGGTCGTTCCTTCAAGGTAGTTCCAGACTCCCCGGACCGACACGGAGGGCGACAAATAGAGGTCGGCGTTGACTTCCTTCTGGCTCGTGGCGCCGGCTCCCACCGTCGTGCCGACACTCACGTCGATCCTTTTTCCGATCTTGCGCTTGAGGACGATCTTGGGGGCAACCGTGCTCTCGGCATCAGCCTGCGGCCTGAAGATGCTGCTTCCCGAGGAATTATCCGAAGCCTCGCCAAGACCGATTTGGAAGCCGGTTTTCTCCTTCACATCGCGGTTGAAATCCATGGAGTGCAGGATCAGCGATGCCGCCTCGCTCTGCTGCATCCCGCTGACATTTGCGCTTCGCATTTTCTGGGACTCTTCGCTGGTCCTGCCCAGTGCGAGGAGCGACAGGATCTCGCTCTCGGGCATCACCGGGTTTGAGCTCAGGTCGATCTTGTACTTGTCACCCGTACCGGATGCATAGAGCTGGACCTTGGTCCCGGAAATCTCCGTAGTGGCGCCCACGTCGAACCTGGGATTGATCACGGTGGGATTGTCGAAAGTGACCGTGGCGTTCTGGATCTGGAACACATGCTCCTTGAAGGACAGCTTGCCCTGGCCGGGTACCAGCTCGGCCTTGCCGAGGATCCTTGGCGCATTGATCGTATTCACGACCGAGACCTGTGCCTTCATCTCGACATCGAGGAACTCGTTCTGGAAGCGCAGGCCCTGGTCGGCGGACGCATCGATCTTGAGCTTGAACTTCGGGAAGTCCACGGAGCCCTCGGCTGATACCGGGGGTGCATACATGGAAGACTTGAGGGCGATTCCATTCCCGGAGTTGGCCAGCTTCTCGCGCGAAAGCCCCTGCTCGATGACAAGGGCCCCGGTGATGTCATAGGGGAACTGCTCACCGGAGATCCGGAGTTTACCGGACTTGAGCTTGATGAATTGGAATGGATAGGCCTTGATCCGGTTATCTGCGAGCTGTACCGAGAGATCCATCTGCGGAAAACGATCCGTAAAAAGCTGGATCTGGCCGCCTCCCTGGACCCGGCCCTGCGCCAAGTCCGCATTAAATCCCGAGAACGACCATTTTCCCTGCCGGACATTGATCCTGCCTACGACGTTCTCCAGCGGGGAGTCGAGTCCGGGGACCCGAAGGAAGCCACCGCGGACCTCCCCCTTGCCCGTGAACACGGGTTCATCGAACCGGCCACCCAGCGTGAAGTCGAGGTCAACCGCACCCTTGGCCTGCACCACGAATGGAGTCAGGAACTCGATGAAAGAAAGATCGAGCGCGCCTCCGATCTCCGTCTTCCACAGCCCCTGTTCCGCACCGAGCCGCAACTGCGTGGATTGTCCCGAGTCCGACCGGATCTGGAGATCGGGAATGCTGAAGGTACCTGCCGAAATCGTGGCTGATACGGGACGCGCGAGGGAGAATCGCGCTCCCTTCTTGGAGGTCCAGAACTCCGAAAGTTCAATTCGACCCGAGGATTGCTCCATCTGGTCACCGCGATACTGGAGCTCGACTCCCCCGGAAACCTTCGCACCGAGTTCGGACTCCTGCGCAGATCCCGGGTTGAGCAGTGCAAGCAGCGAGGAGAAGTCACAATTCGAAAACCGGAGGCTCAGGGAATTGGAACTCCCCGCCCGGGGATCATGCGTTGCCATGATCCGTGCTTGGCCGCCGAGGCCCGTTCCGTCCACGCGGATCGCACCCTGCTGGGTCTGCACCAGGAGCTCTGAATCCGCCAGGGTCTGCCCGCGAACCGCCGCCCTTCGGATCCGGATCAGGCTTCGCGAATCCAACTGATCGAGCCGCCCGGCTCCCTCGCTCTGGAGGGTGACCTCTCCGCTGATGGGTACATCCACTCGGATCACCCAATCCAGATCCCGCAACGAGAAGTTCTGGCTCTTGATTGACCAGGAGAGACGATTGTCCGCAGAGTAGGACACCTTTCCAAGGAGTGAGCCGGATCGCTTGATCGCGACCAGATCCTCCGCCCAGTAACGACCGTGGGTCAGGCCGCCACGGAATTTGACGGCCCTCAACCGCTCCCCCATCAAGGTCCAGTCTCCTCCTTCGATCTGGGTGGCGATCTCCATGCCAGCCACCGAGAGCGTCCCACCCACGGTTCCGCGACTGCGAAGCCTGCCCTTGAGTGACTGCGGGAACCAGGAAAGCCTCGAAGTCAACGAGCCGAACACCTTGAGGAAGTCTTCCACCCTTCCCGAGGGGAAGTCGTAGCTGAGGGCCATCCGCCCGTCGCCCTTGAAGTCGATGGGTCCTGAAATCACATAAGGAGTGCTTCCGCTCTTCCCATGGACGGAGTGGAAGGTGAGCTTCTGCATCTCATCCGTAAGCGAGAATCGGCCTCGAAGCATTCCGAACTTGAGCTGGATGTATTCAGCCTCCTCAAGGTCCGCATCAAAGTTGAGCTCGAGGTTTTCTCCAGGACCACGGATCTGCGCCCGAAGGTTTCCCTTTCCGGCGATCTTGGATCCGCCAAGACTCTCGAGATCCGTGAGATCCGTCGGTCCCTCGGCCACGAGGTCCCAGAGGAGCTCGTTCTTCGGTCCCTTGGACTTCCAGGTGATTCCCCCCCCCACCGAAAACCGGGAGCGCTCAAACCCCAGCTCAAGGCCTTCAGGCACGAACTTTCCAGGCTGGACTAAAAAACCGCCACGGATCGTGGGTGAGAGGGCGCGCAGGATCAGGTTGGTCCGGTGGGGTTCGCCCTTGCCATGGAGATCGAGCTTCGAGGCCTTGAGATCGGCGCGGGCATGCACCGACCAGCGCGAAGGCGATGGGGTGATCTCAAGGTCGAGCCCCCCTGTCCAATCCACCTGCAGATTGCTCGTCAAATCCGCGTAAGGTCCGAGAAGCTCACCGAGCACAGCCTGCTTGAGCTGGATGGGGATCTTCACGGCTCCCTGCTGTCCGATCCGCATCTCAAAGGCACCCACCTGTACGCTGCCACCACTGGAAAAACCGATCGTGGCGGAGCGGATGGCCAGGTTTGCGTGCGAGAGTTTTCCCTGCGCCTCAAGGCGCGCCGCCGCTTCGACAAGCGAAGTGCTCCAGCCCAGCACTTCGCCCTCCTCCAGGCGGATCTTTCCATCAAATACCAGGGTCTGCTCAAACTTGAGCAAGTCAGCACGGATACGGCCATCAAACCGGGTGCGACCGGACAGGCTCCGCTCCTCATCTCCATCGCCGGATTCCCCGGATAGCCCAACCCAGCCGGCGAGCGATTCAAGCTCTCCTTCGGCCTGGATGGCGAGATCAGCCTTCAGGGACTCGAGGTCAAGGATGCTTCCATGGATCCTTCCACTCGAGCTGACGAGGAACTCGAAGTCCTCGCCTCCAAAATCTGCCGCGAGCTTCTGGATGTCGATTCCATCCGGGGAGATGCTCGCGACCAGCGAAAGATCGGTGACCTGCCGGGTCTCCTCGCCCTCGACAATCACGAGCGAGGAGATGTTGGAATCCAGCAGCAGGGACTTGGAGCGACTATCGTCCTGGCGACTCAGCGCGATCTGCCGTGCATCGACCTCGACGCGAAGATCGCGGTCTTCCCACTCGAGCGAAATGCGCGAGTCCTCGAGCGCAAGACCAAGCACCTGGACCTGCACCAGACTGTCCCAATCCAGCGGATGGCTTTTTGCGCGTGGTTGGGCGGGCCGTCCCCGGTCGCCTGCAAGCTGGAGCTCGATGTCGCCTCCCACGATCCGCAGCTGATCGAGGAGGACCCGACCGGTCAGCATCTGGATGGGCCGGAACCGCAGGTCGATCCGCTCTGCCCGGATCACCGAGTCAGCGGGGAGCGAAAAGAGATTCTTGGGCTCGAGCTTGAGCTCGGGCTTGCGGATGGACACGGCGGGGGGAAACAGACGGATCCCGAAATCCTCGAAATTCCCCCGGACACCGAGCTCTGACGGGATCGATTTGGAGAGGAACCCCTGCACCATGCCTGCAAAAGTTCGGCTCTGCAGGAAGCCTACGGCAGAGCCCACGAGGATCGCAGTCAGGATCGTGAAGATGAGCAGAGGTCGCTTGAGCACGGATGGGCCTACCGCTTTTTCCTGGGATCGGGGGCCTGCGAGGTCAGCCGGGCGACCCAGGCTCGACTTTCTCGATAGTTGCCCAACGTCCGAAAGATCGCTGCTGCCTCAGATCGTTGCCCAAGACGCAGGAAGGACATCGCGCGCAGGTATCCCATCTCGTCGCGCAGATCCTTTGGAAAGTCGGGATCCCGAAGTGCCTGTTCTGCAAGCGCTCGGGCCGCCTCGGGACGCCCGGACTCAAGGCTGGCTCGCGCATGGAGCGCAGTTGCAGATGGTGAGGCATGGAGCTGCCCGCAGGCCTCGAGCACCTCAACCCCCAGATCGGGCAAGCCGAGCTGGACCAGCGCAACCGCCCAATCCATGCGCTCCTGCAAGGAGGACTCCGGGCCCAGTCCCTGTGAGATCCACTGCCTGGCAACGAGGCGCTCACTCTCGCTTGGCCCCAGTTCGAGATGCCAATCCAACTCCAGCTGGGCGATGATCTGCTCAGGATCGCGATGGGGAGCCGCCTGGTCCGCGTGGGCCCTTGCATGTGCGGCCTGGGCCCGACTATCGGGCTTGAGGATTGAGCGGATCTCCGTCGTACGGATCTGTTCCAACAGTCCCAGGGCAAGTCGGTTGCCGGGCTCATTGCGAAGGACCCGAAACAAAGCACGTCGTGCATCCTCCAGCAGACCCTCGTCCATCAGGATGCGCGCACTATCCAGATCATCCCTTGCCGAGGCCGGAGCACGGGCGGAAGCGGGTATCAACCGAGAGGGAGCCCCCTCGACGGATACCGCAAGCAGATCGTCCCCGAGGTCGACTCGCGTGCCCTCTTCGACGAGGCTTTCTTTCGGATTTTTATGCTCCGGGGGAGATGAGGCCATCTCTCCAATTTTATTCGGATTTAGCCAGAAACTCTTCCAAAAAGTGGGTATCGTACTTGGCCTCGCGGAACTTGTCGCTCGCCATGATCTTCTTGTGGAACGACACGTTCGTCTTGATTCCCTCGACCACGAACTCGTCAAGCGCCTGTCGCATCTTGGCGATCGCCTCGTTGCGCGTCGGAGCATGGACAATGAGCTTGGCGATCATCGAGTCATAGTACGGAACCACTTTGTACTGGTCGTAGACAAACGATTCGATCCTGACACCGAGCCCACCAGGCACATGCAAGGCGGTGATTTTACCGGGAGAAGGCGTGAATTTCTCGGGGTCTTCGGCATTGATGCGGCACTCAATCGAGTGCGACGTGATCTTGACGTCCGACTGCTTGATCTTGAGCTTCTGGCCCGCCGCAGCAGCAAGCTGCTCCTTGAGGCGATCAATGCCCGTCACCATT
>CAZDSX010000056.1:0-14852 GCA_964508305.1 uncultured Bacteriovorax sp. | reverse complement strand
CACGCTCGCGGTGACCGTCAGGGAAGCATCCACACCGCCCACCACGCGTGCGCCCTTGGCATCACGAAGCTCGAGCTTGGGAGCAGTCGAAGCATCCATTGCGGCTCCAGCTGCCACGGCCTTGGGCTGCTGGGTGAAGACCAGGCTTGCTGCAGGAAGCGAGGAAGTGGTCACTGCAGCGGCGACTTCTTCGGCACCGAAGAGTGCAAGCTTGTCGGAGCTCAGGCCCTGCCAGCGGCCGGGCTTGTCGCCGCAAGCCGAGAGCGCAAGCACAAATGCGAGTGAAGAGATCGCGCGCGCGACTCTTACAGGGCGGAAAAGATTTTCGAGAAACTCGATCACTCGCATACGTTCCGCAGGTTCGTTCCGTGCCTTAAGTCCAAGAACCTACAAGGGCTTTTCGGCACCCTTTTAGTTTCTCAAAATAGGTTTCTGCGCGTCATTGTGTCCGGTCGGACACGGCGAGGTGGGCTAAGTGCTGGATCCCGTCCTAGGGTGCTGGCACGGGGCTTGTCTCGTAAAGACTCACGGACTGGGTGCCGAGCTGGCCTGCAGCATTCGAGCCCCAGAGTTTGCCCGTGGATTCAGTGAGATAGGCGTGACTCGAAACCGCAGACATCGCGAGATCCGGGACCGGATCACCCAAGGCCGGCGCATCCCACGCCAGGAGGCTGTCGACTGCGACTGCAGAGGGGTTCTGCGTCCCGGTAGCGAGCTCTCCCATCGCATTGGTACCCCAGCAGCTCACCCGCTCCTGCGCAGGCGAAGCTCCGGGGTCCAGTCGCACCACGCAGGTCGAGGACATTCCGGAGCGGATGATGCGGATGTCCGAAAGATCTTTGACGGGAACCGGATAGTACCGGTTGGTGGAACCCCCATCACCCAGCTGGCCCTCAAGGTTTCGACCCCAGCACCGCGCGGTTCCATCGAGGTAGCGCGCACAACTAAAGTGCTGACCGACGGACACCTCGCGGTAGCCCAGCATGCTGACAGGATTAGAGACGGACTCAAGGACCATGACAGGTGCCACGCGCTGGGTGGTAGTGCCGTCTCCCAGCCCGCCGTTGGCGTTATTGCCCCAGCAAGCCACTTCGCTGGTCGCTAAAAGCGCGCAGGAATGCCTGAGGCTCGTCCTCACGTGCACGACTCCCACGAGCGAAAGCGGCTTGGGCTTGGAGGTTTCCTGGAGCTGCCCTGGGGTGAGGCCCAGCCCCAGCTGTCCGTAAAGGTTGGAGCCCCAGCAATAGACCACGCCCGAGTTGAGCGTCGCGCAGCTGTGCTGGCCACCCGCAGAAATGTCGCGCACATCGCTCAAAAGCGTTTCACCCGCCTCACCCATGACCGAAACGGGCGTCTGCACGACGCCTGCGGCCGACTGACCATTACCGAGCCTTCCCCGGTACTGATTGCCCCAGCACTTGACGCTCGTATCAAAGAGCAGTGCGCAGCTATGGGTTTCACCGGCAGCGACCGAGATGGCATTCACGATCTCGGGTACGGCAACCGGCACGGCAGAATCCTGCCCCACCACTCCACCGCCCAGCTGCCCATGGGAGTTCGAACCCCAGCACTCCACGCTCCCACCCAGGTCCACCCGGATCCGACACGTGTGTGCAGCACCTACGGCAATGAGCGAGTAGCTCGTCTCGATCGGCATGGAGGCGATCAATCGCTGGGTCGGCGCAGCCGGCGAAGATCCCGCCTCATTGAGTGCGTAGATGTCATAGTTGTGCGCCACACCGGCTATCAGATTGAGTTCGCTAAATTGGGTCTGGGTCGAGGGAACGGTCGCCAGCACGGCTCCATTTTTTCGAATTTCGTAGCGAATCGTACCCGGTCCGGGGACAGCCGCCCATTCCAGCGAAATCCCTCCCGTGAGCGAACCCACGTAAGTGATCGTCGGAGCTACGGGGCGGTCCATCGGAGCCACGGCCAGGGCCGCTGTCGGGGCTGACTCAGAGTCCACGGCCAGCGTTTTTACCCGGTAATGGACCGTGACCAGAGGAGTCAGGCCCGCATCGACAAACTCGGTCACGCCCGCGCTCACGCTGCCCACGGTGGCAAAGCTCACTCCCCCGTCGTCGGATCTTTCGATTGAAAAGCCCGTCTCAAAGTCCGAGGGGTCAGCCCAGGCCAGTCGGATCGAAGTGCTCGTAGGGATCTCTGCGACCAGCCCCGTGGGAATCCCTGGAACCGGATCCCTGACTCCCAGATCAAACGTGACCGTCCCGCTTCCACCGAAATTCTGTGCCGTAAGGGTGTAAGTCCGTCTTGCAGAAACTGCTGAGGCATTGCCGCTCACTCGGCAGCCACGGATGGCCGGAACGGCCTCAACCACGATTCCTGGAGGAAGCGCCGGTGAAACGGTGCAACTTCCCAGTGGCGCCTCGGGAGCATGCGGGAGGAATTCAATCGTGGGGTCCATCGGATGCCCGCGCTCCACCGAAGTGACCGCGGCACTGACTCCAGGTTGCGGAGTCGCCTCCGGAATGAGCGTCACCGACTCGCTGGGCTCGCCGAGCCCCCCGCTGTGCCGTGCAATCACGCGGTACTCATATTCCTGGCCATTGACGAGACCTGAGTCCACGAAGCCGTTTGAAGCGTAAGAATCCACCAGCGCCGACCAGGCACCTGAGCCCACGGGACTCCTCCGCTCCACCCGGTAGCTCAGGATCTCGACGGTCCCGGCAAGCTGCGCGGGCGCAGTCCAAGTCAGCGTGCCCAGCATATTTCCTGCGAGCGGCGTCACCTCCACGGGGGCCGCTGGAAGCGGCTCATGCACCTGAATCGAAAGCACCCGGTCGCGCTCGCCGCCGGAGTTCACGGCCGTGACCGTGTAATTCTCGGCCGCGGAGGCAACACTGGGAGTACCGGAGACGACACCGGTCTGCGAATCGAGCACGAGCCCCGCAGGCAGAGGAGGACTCACCGTGAAGCTCACGGGCACGCCGCCCCCCGTTTCGAACTGGGGAACGGAGCTAGCATAAGCGGTCATCCGCGGCAGATCCCAAACCAGCCCCTGGGCGTAGTGGAAAGCCTCCGGCTCAAGATCAATCACCCCAAGACGGATCTCGCCGGTCGCCGCCGCCGCACCATCACCGATGAGGGTCACGACATAGGTGCGCTGCGACGAGGGCAGGACGGGGGTTCCTGAGATTGTCCCCGTTCGCAGGTCAAAATTCAGCCCGGCAGGAAGCGAAGGAGCAATGCTCCACTCAATCTTCGAAAACTTCACCGTTCCCTCATGAACCGGCGTAAGCGGAAGCTCGCCCAGCCCTACGGTGTAGCTTTTGGATTCCACGGGGAACTTGAACGAGACGGGAAGGCCCAGGATGTAGCGCTTCATGCGGATCGCGCGGATCTCGCTGCTCGAACGAGAGGACGAGGGCGAGCAGCCAGGAGCTGTCGCGAGCAGGAGTGCCAGTGCGCCTAGTGCGCCGATGGCCCGCCACACCTCCGTGGTGCGGGTCATTCGGTTGCCATTCACCTTGTTATGAGTTTGACACGAGGGAGTGACCAACAAAAAGATGGGTCAGAAACGACACACTTGCCAGAGGTCTAGAGCCTCTCGACGAGCGAAATCTGTCCGTTTTTAACCGTAAAAACCTTGAGATTTCGCACCAGCACACCGGACTGCACCTTGATTGTCCCGGTCACGCCCGAAAAATCCATCGTCTCGAGCAGCACACGACGGAGCTTTTCGCGCGAGTTGGATCCTTCCATCCGGTAAATCGCGTTGGCCAGCACGGCTGCGGCATCAAAGCCCAATGCCTCGGTCGGACCCGGCTCACCGCCTCCGAGCTCCTTGAATTGTTCGACAAAGCGCTGGGCGATGCTTCCCTGTGATTCGCGATTGGAGAACACGTCGACGAACCAGAGCACCTTGCCGACCCCTTCCTTGGGCATGAGCTGGACCACATCAGGAGCATTCCAGAGTGAGGTGCCCAGGAAGTCCATCTTTTCGATGTCGCGATACGAAAACATCGGCATGACCTGTCCGGCCGTTCGCAAGGTGTCCGGAAGAAAAACGGCATCGAAGTCCACGATGGGCGGAAGGTTGTAATATTTTTCCGTCTTCTTGCCCTTGGTCATGATCTTGAGGGCGGCACGCTGGTCGGCCAGCGCCTTCATTTCACGAGGTCGGGCATCCGTGTACTTCACACCCGAGAGCAGGTCGATCGAGGTCCCGAAGTCCGTCTCATCGGGGGTATAGGCCGCAATGGCCTTGATCTCACCGCCATTTTTTTCGGCAGCCTCCCAGAACAGGTCGGCTGCCGCCTCGCCTAGCTTGTCCTGTGGATAAAGGATGGCAAAGCGCTTTTTTCCCTGCTTTTTGATCGCAAACTTGGCGAGCGCCTCGATCTGGAGCTTGAGCGTCAGGCCTCCCTGCACCACGTAGTCGGCTTCGGGAGCATCGCGTTTGGCAAGCGAGATAAGCGGAACCCCGAGTTCCTGCGCACGCTGGCCCACGAGTTCAAGTCCCTTGGAAGTCACCGGACCGATCACGGCCATGACATGGTGCTGGTAGATGAGCTTGTCCATGGCAGCCAGCATGTCGTTGGCCGACTCACCACTGTCCTCGGCAATGAGCACGATCTTGTTGCGCATGCGGGGCGCCGTCTTGATGCCCATGCGGATGGCCTGGAGGGCACGGTTGCCGATCGGAGCAAGCTTTCCGGTCTTGGGCACGAGCACCCCGATGCGTGTGCCGTCGGTCGGAATCTCCATCTTGTTGGTCTGGAGCTGGCGCGAAGCCGACGAATAGAGCGGGCTCGAAGGAAAGCGCGACAGGATCGTGCGCAGGAGCGCCTGCCCGTCGCCGTTGTTTCCGTCACGAAGTTCGATCCGGGCGAGGCGGTACATCAGGCGGTCGCTGATCGTCGTGTCGGGATATTCCTTGAGGAGAGAGCGCAAGTCCGAGTTTTTTTCGATATTGGCAATGGCCTCATCAAATAGGGGCCCGAGGACGCGCGAGGAGTCCCCCGCCAATCGTGCGGTCGCAAGCGCCTCGGAAGCCGATTCGATCCAGAGGCCCTTTTTGAGATAAAGGCGGGACTTGAGGATGCGGTGGTTGACCTTGAGGTGGTCATTAAGGCTCGTGATCTGCACCTTGTTGGCAAGTTCAAGCGCGCGCGAAAGCTTGCCCATTTCAAAATTGGCCACCGCCATGTGGTGCATGATCTCCTGCGAGAGATCGCGGAAGTATTCATTGTCATTGAGGGCGCGCTGAAGCTCGGTCACGGCCTCGGCCGGGCGCTTGAGCCCGAGGAGAGCCAAGCCCTTGACATGGAGCAGGTAGGGCCACTTCTGGCCGCGCTCTCCCCGTTCCTCATAGGCGTTGATCCATTTGAGGACGGTCTCGTAGGCTCCGCTCTCATAAAAGCTCACGGCATCGCGGTAGACCTGGTCCTCATTGCCCGGGACATCACCCACGATGCGGTCCTTGATCCCCATCTTGACCTTGAGCCACGAGCAGCCGCCCAGGAGGCCTCCGGAAGCGAGGGATGCCAATAAAATGACGCTAAAAACGGCTGTTTTAGGCTTCATTTGGCGATGCATCGATCCCAAGTCTACCCCGGCCACGGGGTTTAACAACAGATCTCAACTTGTTGGGCCCAAGTTCCGAAGCGTCCAACGTGAGGATGTATAGTTCCTTCTTCAGCCTGCAGGAGAACCCGTTCGGGGAGACGCCGGATACCCGGTTCTTCTTCCAGTCCGAGTATCACCTGGCCGCCCTGGACCAGCTCCGGCACCACATTGCCGCGGGCAAGGGCTTTGGCGTGCTCACGGGCGAAGTCGGGACCGGCAAGACCCTGCTCTCGCGCATGCTCCTCAAGGAAATCGAAGGCCAGGCCAATACGGCGCTTGTCCTCTTCCCGCGCCTCTCGGGCCTGGAGCTGATGGCTGCCCTGATGGACGAGCTCCAGATTCCGCTGAGCCCCGCCGCCCAGCAGTCGGCGCCGCGCATGAAGACTTACGTCGACCACCTCTATCGCTACCTGCTCGACTCAGCCCAGCAGGGCCGTCGCACGGTCGTCGTGGTGGACGAAGCCCATCGCCTTCCCCTCGAGACGCTCGAGACGATCCGGCTGCTCAATAACCTCGAGACCGAGCGCGAGAAGCTGCTCCAGATCCTGCTCCTTGGCCAGCCCGAGCTGCATGACACGCTGGAGCGCGAGGAGATCCGCCAGCTCACCCAGCGCATTTCGCTCAACTGCGAGCTCAGGACCTTCACCCTCGACGAAACGGATGCCTACATCCGCCACCGCCTGGAGATGTCCGGCGGCGGAAACCTCGTCCGGTTTGACCTCGATTCCATCAAGTGGATCCACGGCCTGAGCCGTGGGATCCCGCGCAGCATCAACCAGATCTGCGAAAAACTCCTGGCGGCAGCCGAGCGTGAACGGACTCACCTCATCGAGCTGCGGCACTGCAAGCAGCTCAACAGCACGGAAGCCAGAAAGCCTCGAAGCTTCCGTGAGTTCCTCTCACGGAGTGGCCTCGGGCTATGAGCCAGATCCTCTCCAAGCTCAACTCCATCAAAAATAAGCTCAAAAACACGGTAAAACCCCAGGCGGGTGAGACCGAGCCCGCCCTGCATTCCGAAACGCCCGCGGCACCCACTCCGGTGCTCAAGGCCACGGTCAATGCCTCCCCGACGGGCAGCAAAAAGAAGTCCAACGCCCACAAGCACCGATTCATTGCCTTCATGCGCTGGCTCGTGGGCAATGCCAGCCATGTTCCCGCCCTCGCCAAGGTGCTGGTCACTGCAGCTTTTTTTGGAAGCGTGATGCTCGTTGCTCTTTCCATCTTCTTCCTGCCGTTTCCCCGCAAGAAGATCCAGCCCCCGCAGCACGTCCGCACTTCGCCTTCCAACTTCTACCCCAAGCCCGATGCCGGTCGCATGCCCGCCCAGGCCAAACCGACTGGCTTGCCGTCGGCAGCTCCGTCGGCAGCTCCGTCGGCTGGGCCGTCGTCTGCGCCGTCAGCAAGCCCCTCCGTGAAGCCTTCGGCAACTCCTTCCGCAACCCCTTCAGCAACTCCGGCGGGCAAGCCTTCCTCTTCACCTTCAGTCACTCCCTCTCCTGCAGCAACCAAGACGGCCGAGGCTGCACCGGCAGCTCTTCCTCAGGTGCCCTCTTCGGTCATGGACAAGGTTCGTGAAGGCACGACTTCGCAGGATCGCCAAAAGACGACACTGGAGCTTGCGCAGGAGTACTTCAAGGACGGCAAGCGTGACATGGCCTTTGCCCTTCTGGAGCGCACTACGGGCGAAAATCCGCAGTGGATTGATGCCCTTTTCCTGCTGGCCACCGAGTACCGAAAGGCAGGCCGGCTGGATCCCTCCTCGGGAGCCTTGCTTCGCATCCTCCAGGTCGAACCGACCAACGCGCTTGCCTACAACAATCTGGGCATGATCCAGATGCGTAAAAAGAAGCCTGTGGAGGCCATTCCCTATCTGGAGCGTTCGTTCGTGCTCAAGCAGGACGCACCTGAGACTCCTCTCAACCTCGGGATTGCCTACGAGCAGACCCTCACCTGGGGCAAGGCGGTTGCGGCCTACGAGCACTACCTCAAGCTCGTCAATCCCAACGGCGGGCTATCCAAGGACAAGGTCATCAACGCGGTCAAATTCCGCATGCAACGCCTCAAGGCATTCGCCCGCGCACAAGGCACGCTCGACCAGGGGCTGGACGCAGGCAAGATCGCCCAGCAGCCCAGCACGAAGGAGCAGTCCGACGACTCCGACGAATCCGAAGAAGGCGAACTTCCCCTTGCCACCGGGCCGGTCGTGGACCCCAATCCCATCCAGCAGCCTCGTGGCAACGGCTCTCCTGCGGCAGCAGTGGTGAGCGCACCCCCCTCGCCGACTGCAAAAGAGCGCGCTCCTGCCGGAGTGCAGACCCAGCTTCCCACCTCGCTCAAGGGCGAAGGAGGCAAGCCATGAAAATTCCATTCCTGGGTGGCGGCTCAAAACTTGCCGGAATTGACATCGGTCACCGCACAGTCAAGGGCGTGGAGCTCACCAAGCGCGGAAAAAAGATCTACCTCGAACGCTACTTTTTTACGGATCTCGCAAGCGTGTTTCCCCGCTTTCCAGAAGAACGCGACCCCGAGCAGGTGCTCACTGCCATGATCCAGATCCACAAGCTTGGTGGAGTCCATACGGCGACTTCCATCCCCGATGAGCAGGTCTTTAATTTTGAGCTATCGCTTCCCCAGATGCCCAAGGCAGAGCTTGCGCAGGCGGTTCAGTTTGAGGTTTCCAACCTTTGCCGAATCCCCGAAAGCGAGATCGTGGTCGACTTCTGGGACGAGAGCGTGGGCCCGGTGCAAAAAGGAGCCAACCTCAAGCTCCGAGCCTTTGCCGCGCGCTCCGAGCAGGTGGTCCAACATCTGGATCAGCTTCGCAAGGCGGGCTTCAAGCCCGACTCGGTCGAGTCCACCATGCTCGCCAACGTGGAGGCCCTTCGCCACAACGGCTACATCGCCCCCACCACCCAGTGCGCGATCGTGGATCTTGGAGACAGCGAGACCGTGACTGCCTTTGTTCGCCAGGGCCAGCTCCATTACTGCCGCTCCGAAAAAACCGGCGGCGGCTCCATGAACGAGGCGCTCAAGGGACGGCTTGCCATCCCCTACGCCGACGCCGAAAAAAAGAAGTTCGAATACCGCTTCAGCGAACCCATGCCCGAGGCAGCCGCCCAGGAAGCACTCGAAGGTGTCTATTTCCGCATCTTCAAGTCCATCAAGGACTCGATCGAGGGTTACATCGAAAACACTCCCGGGGCTCGTCTTGAGGCCATCTACCTGGTGGGCGGTGGAAGCCGAGCCCCCAAGATCGACGAAGTGATCCAAGGGTTTTTTGGAATTCCAGCAGTCCTTGCGAACCCTTTCAAGAACATCGAAATTTATCCCAACTCCAAGGCGGCTCGCGATGACCAGATCGCCCGCCTTGCCCCACAGCTCACGACGGCCGTGGGACTTGCCCTCCGAGGTGTCCAATGAAGGTAAGCCCAATCTTTAAACGTGCACTGCTCATTGCCGCGGCCTGGGGGCTCCCGGTCACGGTTTTTTCGACGATGCAATCGGTGGCACGAAATCTTCCCCAGCCCCACATCCGCACGCTTGCCGAGATGGCGCCCGCCAGAGCCAAAGCTCAAGCCCAAGCCAAGACTTCGATCCTGGGGTCCAGCCCCTCGAGCTGGCAGGGCCCTCTCCCCCTGGTCGCAGGCGCCGAGTGGCAGGGAAATCCGGATCGCGGGGTTTTGACTGCGACCTTTTCGGATGCCGAGTGGTTTGTTCCTGGATCCGTTACACTGAATCTCGTAGGTCGTACGGCCATCCGCCAGATCCGCGAGGCTCTTGCTGCCCTGCCGGCATCCGAAGACCGCCTGAGCCTGTCAATCGAAGCACACTCGGATTCGAGCCCGGTCGTGAGGCTCAAGGCGCGCTTTCCCACCAACTGGGAACTCACCGGAGCTCGCGCCTTTGCGGTGGTTCGTGAGCTCCATGCACTCGGGATTCCCTCCTCCCATCTTTCAGGCACGGGTCTGGCCGACAGCCGTCCGGTCTCGACCCTCCAGGCCCTCAACCGCCGCATCCAGTTGACGGTGCGGTTCAATCCCCCCACGCTCCTCAAGTGGGAGGTCGCCCAGAGGTGATGAGCGCGTGAGCAAGAAGGGCCCAGTCCTTCATCGCATCAATCTTGTTCCCAAGAACGCCCGAGGCCCAGCCTTCGAGGTGCCCGCCAAGGCTTTGCCCGCAATCATCGTCGCCACGCTGCTGGTTCTCAGTTTTGCAGGCGTCAGCCAGCAGATGAGCTTCAAGAGCCTGCGCTCTAAAAAAGAGGAAATTGCAGCCAAGCAAAAGGAACTCAACGACAAGATCGATGTGCTCACGCTCGAAAAAAACAGCGTCGAGATCCGACAAAAGCAGGTTTCGACCATCCAGCAGATCCAGGCCCGAAAAATCAGCTGGTCAGACCTTTTTAAAGAGCTTTCGCTCCTGATCTCCAAGGACATCTGGCTTTCGGCCATGCAGGCCCAGGTCAACGCCGGCAAGCGCATGGTCACTCTCGAGGGCGCAGGCGAGACGCCCATGTCCGTTTCGATGTTCTTTCAGGCGCTCGAGCTCTCATACTTTTTTAGACGCGTGATGCTCGTCACCTCGACTCTCGACGAAAAGACCTACCCGCCACTCTACCGCTACAAGTTTAGCGTACCCATTGACGAAGGTGCCAAGGACGCAGTCGCCACCAGTGCTGCAGCACCGAGCCCAGTGCCGGCAGGCGGCAAGCAGGCGGCAGCCCCCAAGGCCGGCGCGTCCCCTGCTCCCGCCGCCTCTGAAGCCGCGCCCGCACCCGGCCCATCGGCCACCGCAAGCCCTGCTGCGCAGGCCAAGGAAGACAAGAAAGAAGACAAGAAAGAAGACAAGAAGGAAGAGAAAAAAGAAGAGAAGAAGGCCGACTCGGTCAAAGACAAGTTCAAGGAGATGCAATGAGCGAAGCCGATGGCCAGGAAAAACCGGTCGCCTCCATGCGAGAGATCGGCCTCGTGATGGGCGCCATGGCGGCACTCGCCTATCTTTATTTCCAGTTCTGGCACCTGCCCCAGTCGCGTGAATACGACAGCCTCCAAAAGCAAGTGATCGAGGCTCAAAAAAAGCTCGATGGCGACCTCTCGGCGGCGGACTCGCTCAGCAAAAAAGCCAAGCTCGACCCCGTCGAGGAGGCAGCCGACGTCAAAATGGACCAGATTCGCGAGATGAACAGCAATTTTGCCAACATCGTCCGCGAGCTCAGTGGGGGCGACACGCCGGATTTGTTCCTGATCAGGAACCTGTCGGTGGGGCGCGAAGAGAAGTTTGCCGACTACAACAAGGTCCTCTTTAACCTCGAGATCGAGGCGCCCTTCATGTCCGTCGGCCAGTTCCTCGAAAAACTCGAAAAGTCCGACCTCCTCACCGAAGTCGTCAACATCGACATCTCGCGTGTTGAACGCGAGATGAAGCGCTGCACGATCAAGCTCAGCCTCTATTCGTACGTAGCACGCCTCTAATCCGCCAATTTCCTGGCACCCGCCACGAATCCTTCAGCTTTCTCCCCACCTCGACCGATACGGCTATGAGGACTTTTGACCCATGGCTGACTCTACGGCAAAAAAACTCGAAAACCCCCTCGCCCAACCGGGTGGGACGGCGGCCGTTTCGAGCAAGGTTGCCAACCGCAAAAAGCTCGGCGAAATGCTCGTCGAAAAGCAGCTGCTGCGTGCGGGCGAGCTGTCTGCTGCCGTCAAGCGTGCCGAGCATGACAAGATCCCACTCGGCACCTACCTCGTCTCTGAGGGCCTGATCTCGGATGTCGACATGGCCAAGGTCCTCGCCGAGCAGCTGGAGATGGAGTACGAGGACCTCTCGCGCAAAGTGGTCTCGGCTGACGTCCTCAAGGCCATGCGCCCGGATGTCATCCGCGAGTACTCGATCCTGCCATTTGCCCGCGAAAATGGGACCCTCATTGTCGTCACGCCTGATCCCCAGGGAGTGATGAAGAATGAGCAGCTCCGTCAGCAGCTCCCCGCACCCTACAAGCTCAAGATTGCAGCTCGTTCGCACATCGAAAAAGTCATCGACCGCTTCTTTGGCAACGGCGGAAAGAACGTCGAAGCAATCGCGCGGCATCTGACCAAGCACCCGGAGGGCACTCCGGCTGCGATGAATCCGGAGCTGTCCTTCATGCAGGGACAGGTCTCCATCGATAGCCTGGTCGACAAGATGTTTGAGATGGCGATCCGCAACGACTCAAGCGACATCCACCTTGACCCTGCCGATGGCTTTATCCGGCTGCGTGAGCGCATGGACGGGGTCCTGCATGAGACGGCCGATCTGGAGGGCTCGATCCACCAGTCGCTCATGTCCAAGCTCAAGGTGCTTGCAGGCCTCGACATCACCGAAAAGCGCAAACCTCAGGACGGCCGCTTCCGGCACAAGGTCGCCGGCAGGCTCGTTGACGTCCGTCTCTCCACCCTGCCCACCATCCGTGGTGAGCGCGCCGTCATGCGTATCTTGGATAAGACCAAGTTCAAGGTTCGGCTCGAAGACATCGGCATGAGTGAGAAGATGGTGCAGGACATCAAGCACCTGCTCCACCATCCCCACGGGATCCTGCTCGTCACCGGCCCGACTGGAAGCGGCAAGACCACCACGGTCTACTCGATGCTCCAGTACATCAACGAGGCCGAAGCCAACATCATCACGGTCGAAGATCCGGTTGAGTACCAGTTCGACATCATCAACCAAGTCCAGATCAACACCAAGTCAGGGCTCCACTTTGCCGACCTGCTCCGTAACATTCTCCGCCAGGACCCGGACATCATCATGGTGGGCGAAATCCGCGACCGAGAGACCGCCGACACGGCGATTCGCGCAGCCCTCACGGGTCACCTGGTCATCAGCACGATCCACACCAACGATTCTGTGAGCACGGTTGCACGCCTCACGGACATGGGTGTCGAGCCCTTCTTGATTGGCTCCTCGGTGCTTGCGATTCTTTCGCAGCGCCTCGTTCGCCTGCTCTGCTACCACTGCAAGCAGGAGATCACGATCGATGCCGAGTACCTCAAGCAGCTGCCTCCTGGTGCAGGGCGGGAGGAATGGCTCGGCAAGAAGGCCTTCGAATCCAAGGGCTGTGATGAGTGCCGAAAGACAGGCTACCGTGGGCGTACGGCCATCACCGAGCTTTTTGTGCCCGACGACGAGGTCCGACGCATGATTACAGAGGGCGTCACGCGCGGCGAGATCGTCAAATACATCCAGACCAAGGGCTTCAAGAGCATGCGCCAGGAGTCGCTCGAAAAAGTCTGGAACGGCGAGACCTCATTCACCGAGATCTTCAAGAACACGATCTAAGATTGATCCTGAATCGCTACTGGTAACCTGCTCCGCTCTGCATGACTTTGGAGAGCTGCCAGATCGGCATCATGATCGCCAAAGCCAGCACGCCCACCATGATGAAGATCACAAAAAGCAGGATCGGCTCCAGGAGCTTGGAGAGGTTATTGAGGCGGTAGTCCGCTTCACGCCGGTAGTGCTGGCCCACCTTGGAGAGGACGCCTTCGAGCTTTCCGGCCTCTTCGCCCATCGCGATGAGATTGGTGAACACGCTCGGAAAAACCTTGGAGCGCGCAAGGCCCCCGGAAAACTTGCCACCCTTCTGGACTTCCGCCTGGCACTTTTCGAGCTCGGCAGCGATCACTTGGTTGTCGACACTCGTTCGCACAATGCTCAGGGTTTCCATGATCGGAATGCCGCTTTTGACCAGCGTCTCGGTCACAAAGCAGAGCGCATTGAGGTCGATCATCAAAAAGAGCTCACCCATCACCGGGGAGTTGAGCTTGATCTTGTCCCACTGGAATCTCCCCCATTTGGTGGAAGTCCAATAGTTGAAGGTAAAAAATGCGGTCGCACCCACCAGCAGCACCCAGGGCCACTGGTAGACAAAAAAGTCCGAGATCGCGAGCACGAACCGAGTGATGGGCGGGAGCTGCGCTCCGTTTGCAGTAAAGAACTCCTTGATCTTGGGAAGCAGCACGTAAACAAAGATTCCGTTCACGAACATCAGGAAGCCCAGCACGATCTTGGGGTAAAAGATGGCTCCCTTGATCTTGGCTTTATTCTCCGCCCGGCGCTCAAGCAGGAGTGAGAGCCGCTCCAAAAAAGCATCGAGCTCGCCCGCCTGCTCCCCCGCTCTCACTAGAGTGATGTAGATCCGGTCAAAGACATCGGGATGCTTTTTGAAAGCATCGGCCAAAAACTTTCCTTTGCGGACATCCTCGGCTGCAATCTGGAGCGCCTGCTTGATGCGAGGATTTTTGGTCTGCGCTTCGATCATGCCGATGGCATGCACCATGGGGATGCCGACCGAGTAGGCGGTCTGGAGCTGCTGGTTGAAAACAAGCACTTCTTCGAATGGAACGGGGAAGACCTTGCTCCGGAGGGTCTGCGCCATGCGGATCAGGTTTCCGAAGCCAGAAGCGCTCCGTACCGAGACCGGGATCAGGTCT
Source organism: uncultured Bacteriovorax sp. (assembly GCA_964508305.1). Lineage (GTDB taxonomy): Bacteria > Bdellovibrionota > UBA1018 > UBA1018 > UBA1018 > CAIOHW01. The sequence goes on along the minus strand of CAZDSX010000056.1, from coordinate 792 downwards.
TGCTGCGAGAGGATCCGGCGCGCCAAGAACACGCTTTCGGCGTCGAGCTCGCCGGTAATCGACTGCCCCTTTCGATCGCGCGCTTTGTAGACAAACTTAGGCATCTCCCATCAGGGTAGCACAGCCCGAATTTCGGAGCATCCTCGCGGCAACTTCAGGGCGTCTGCAGATGACCTGTCGGAATGATGACATGATGGGTGAGCGGAGTGATCGTGACGGGTCCAATCACGGTCGCCCCAATGGTACCCTTGGATGGGACGTAGACCGTCATGCTCCGCTTACCCATGGTTACGCCTGTAAACTGAAATGACCCATTTACCCCGACCGAAATCAGATTCGAGGGGGAGGTGGATACCGCTCCTACCCCGTCCAAATCGTTGAGTTCCGCCTCGGCTGCACCCGTATAAACTCCGCCTGCGCTATCGGTGACAAACCCATATAGGTTAAAGCTCAAGAGCTCAGTCGGGATCTGCACGCTCAGGTCCTGACCCAGTCCACTCCCACCCGAGGCTTTATCCGCTCCAAGGCTTGTGATCGTCGCAGGCACGCTTGCAGGGTCATAGATGAGTGCCGTCCCCCAGGCGTCCTTGGTCCAGTCAATCCCGAGGCTCGACTCGAGATAAGGACCATTCCATCCGCGACCAAAGCGCACGCCAGTATCCAGCGAATAAGCCGGCACACTTCCCGGCTGGCTCAGGAGGGCCCCAAGGCCCATTGCCGCCGAAGGCAGGGCTCCCAGATCGCCCAAGTATCCAAACTCGGTCCGGGCATTTCGGGCAGTCCTTGAGGGGT
>CAZDSX010000055.1:0-15333 GCA_964508305.1 uncultured Bacteriovorax sp. | reverse complement strand
GTCTGGTCGTAGATCGCAGAGTTCATCTGCGACGCGACAAAGCGGTTCCAGATCAGCTGGTAGAGCCTGAATTCATCCTTGTCGACGAAACCCTGGACGATCTCGGGCGTGTATTCCATCGAGGTCGGACGGATCGCTTCGTGGGCATCCTGTGCCGATTTTTTGGAGGTGTAGGTGATGGCTTCGGCCGGTAGGTGGGCCTTTCCATACTTGAACTCGATGTACTCGCGGACCGAGGCGATCGCGCCCGGCTCCGTACGCACGGAGTCCGTACGCATGTAGGTGATCAGGCCGTGGGTTCCACGGTCGCCCAAGTCCACGCCTTCGTAGAGCTTCTGGGCCAGCGTCATCGTCTTCTTCGCACTGAAGCCGAGCTTGCGGGCGGCCTCCTGCTGCATGCGTGAGGTGATGAAGGGGGGCTGCGGCTTTCGTGAGCGCTCCTTCTGCTCGATCGAGTCGATCGTGAAGGGCACGCCCTTGAGCGCTCCAAGCAGGTCATCGACGACGGCCTTGGAAGGGAGCTCCGGATCCTTGCCGTCGACCTTGAACAGGCGGGCGGGGAAGTCGATGCCGTCTTTTGAGAACTGCGTTTCGACCTGCCAATACTCCTCGGGCTTGAATGCCTTGATCTCGGCTTCACGGTCCACGATCAGCCGGAGGGCAACGGACTGGACTCGGCCGGCCGAGATGCCGCGCTTGACCTTGTCCCAGAGCAGCGGGCTGATCTTGTAACCGACCAGTCGGTCCAGGATGCGCCTCGCCTGCTGGGCATTGTATTTGTCTTCGTTGAGCTTGAGGGGCTTTTTCATCGCCTCGAGGACAGCAGGCTTGGTGATGGCGTTGAAGAGGACGCGGTGCGACTTCTTGCCCTTGGTCTTGAGCTCTTCATTAATATGCCACGCGATGGCTTCGCCCTCGCGGTCCGGGTCAGTCGCCAGGAAGAGTTCCGGCACGTCCTTGGCCGCCTTCTTGAGCTCCTCGATGACCTTCTTCTTGGAAGGGATGAGCTCGTAGTCAGGGTCGAAGCCCTTCTTGGGATCGACGCCGAGTTTGCTCTTGGGGAGGTCCTTGATGTGGCCCACGCTCGCCTTAACGATGTACTCGCGACCCAGGTACTTTTGGATCGTTTTGGCTTTGGATGGGGACTCAACGATGACGAGGGCTTTTTTGGCCATAATGATGATCTAGAGGGAGCTTGGAGTTTTTTTCAAGCCGCGAGCATTTTGATCGGACATGAAGCGACGGGCAGCCCGGAAATTTTTGCCGGCCGTCGCGCTTCCTGACGTGGCGAGATCGAGCCATACGGAACCCAGTGAGTGCGGCCCCCAGAGCGGCAAGGCAGTGTGTCCGTCGAGGAGTCGCTGGTTGCCCTCGAAGCTCCTTTCACCGGGAAAATTCGGCAGCGCAAAAACAGGGCGCTCAAGCTGGAACGCATAGTCGGCCGTGATCAGCGCGCCCGAGCGGTGACCCGCTTCGATCAGGCAGGTGGCCGAAGCTGCAGCAGCGATGAGGCGATTGCGCTGCACGAATCGATAGGGCCTGGGTTCTTCAGAAGGCGCGAACTCGGAGAGTACGAGTCCGCCCGCTTCAACGATGCGCGCCCGAATTTCATGCGAGCCGTCCGGATAGTGGTGCTCGTGCCCGCATCCCAGCACCGCAAGGGTCGGGAGTCCAAAGACGAGTGCCGCTTCGTGTGCCGCTTGATCGATGCCGAGCGCAAGACCGGAGACGATGATTCGCGGATGTGCGGCGAGGCCCTCGATCAGGTCCCGCGTGAAGCGCAGGGAGCGCTGCTGTGGGTGGCGAGTCCCCACGACTGCAAGGCCGGCGTAGGGAAGGTGCTCGAGCATCGAAAGACGGGTCTCGTTGGCAGCCTCCACCCAAAGGGTTTGCGGTGTGGGACGGGGAGCATTCTGGAATGTGCTGGGAACCGCGATTTCGAAGATCGGCATGCCGCGCGACCGTGCAAGCGGCATGCACTGTCTGCGGAGTGGAAATCAGAATTCCGGCGGCGCTTCGGGTGCGGATTCTTCTGAAGGAGGTGCAGCCTCTTGCGGAGTCTCCGATGACCCCTCGCTCGGCGTGGGGGTCGGCGTGGGCGTGGGAGTCGGCTCCGGGGAAGGCTCGGCTGGGCTCTCTGTCGAACCTTCCGGAGGGTTTTCCGGCGCCGGAGCAGTGGGGGTCTCCTCGAGGTTGGGAGGAGGCTGGTCCACGGGAGGAAGTTCGCCCTCGGCGGGGGTCTCAGCAGGAGTCTCGGGGGCAGGCGAAGCGTCGGGAGAAGGCGTTGCCTCACCCTGGGATTCTTCCTTCTTCTTTTCAAGCTGCTTGAGGTTCTTCTTTTCCTCTTCGGTGAGGTTCGAGGAGCCTTCGAGATCGTCAAGCTCGTTGCGGGGCTTGGGCTCGGGCGTACCGTCGAGATCCTTGATTCCCGACTTCCGAGCGCTGTTCAGGCTGGAGATGTCGGTCATGGCCTTGACCGGAGTGGCGTCCTCAAGGGTCGAAGTGCTGGAAGTGATCAGGACCGTCGAGAAGCGCTCGGTGACGTGGATGACGGTGCAGTCTCCCGAGTAGGCGATGTCCTCACCGGTGAGCTTCTTGCCCGTCTGGTGGTCCTTGTAATCGAATGCCCGGAAGACCATTCCCGCCCGCACGCCGTCGTCGCTGCCACGATCGAGGAAGGCAAACTGATGCTGGGCCATGAGCGAAGTCGAAGTGCCGCGCTCCAAGATGAGGGTCGCCTCGATCGCCTCGGGTGCCGCAAGGGGAGGAGGAACTGAAAAACGGATGGGAATGTCGACGAGCACCGATTTCTCGCGCTCGATGGGGCCGGAGGAGCGAATGATCTTGCCGATCCATGTACCGTTTTTCTGTCCCAGGATCTCGACGAGTCCGTCGATTGCATAGACGAGCCCGCTCCGTGCAAAGAGCGACTGCTTGAGAGTCGCCGGCTCACGGGAGAGGACGTAGACTTTTCCGGCCTGGAGCGAGTCTTCCTTTTCGGGCTCCAAAAAAACCGTGTCCCCGAGCATGAAGAAAAGCCCCAGCTTGTTGGAGCCCTGGACGTTGGCAAGGACCGGGAGTTCGGCGCTGGCCGCAATCTGGCGAAGATCGAAGCCCGAGGTCGTCGGCTGGCGATACCGCTTGGACATGTCGAATCCCTGCGGATCGACATTGGGTGGAAGGGTGACTTGCACTTCCTCCCAGGACTGGGGGGGAAGATCACGCCATTCGGTCGAGCGGCCTCGCGGAAGGACGGCTGCCGTCGGAACATCGGTCGCGGTCGGCGATGAGACCTCCGAGCCCGAGCCTTGGAGGGCCAGGGTGGGAAGGCTGGTGGCTGATCCGGGGTTGAAGGTCAGTTTGGCTCCCGGCTTGATCCAGTGCGGATTGGCGATCGTGACGCCATTGAGGGCCCAGAGCTTGGGCCAGTAATTGCCCTCGCCAAAGAGGCGCTGCGAAATTCCCCAAAGCGTATCACCCTTGATGATCTCGTAGTCCTGGTTGAGCTGGGCCGAGGCGATCTCCTTCCAGCGGGCGTCGCTCATGGGCTTGATCAGGCGTGCCGCCTCGAGGGTTCGCTGCTCGGGAGTGCGGCCTTCGATGGCCGCGCGCGCTACCGGGATCGCCCAAAACAGCGGAAGGGCAAGGAAAAGCCACGGCGTTTGTCGGGGCTTTTTCCAAAGGGTCACGAGTGCGGCTTCTCCTGCCCGACGGGCGCAGTGGGAGGAATTGCCGGCGCCGGCTGGGCCGCGGGCTGGGCCGCCGGCTGAATTCGGGCAGCCGGTGAGTTGGGGTAGAGCGACATCAGCATCTGTCGGTGCTGGGCGGCCTGCTTGGTTTCCTTGAGCGAGTCCTCGCAGATGGCCATCTGCTGGAGGGCCTCGGGAACATGCGGGCTGCGATCATAGGAGGTGAGCACGCGGCCGAATTCCTGGACGGCGAGCTTGCACTCGTTTTGGAGGACATAGCACTTGCCGATGTGGAACTGCGCCGAGCCGGCAAACGGATGGTCGGCATACTGATCGAGGAACTGCGAAAAGAGCAGTACGGCATCCGGGTGCTTGCCCGAGTCAAAGAGTGCCATGGCCTTGCGATAGGTCTGGACCGCAGCATCGGTCGTGAAGCCGGATTCCGGATCAGTCGTCGATTTTTTGACGCTTGCCGCCTCGGTCTTGGCCGGGAGGGCCGAGTCCACCGGGTGCGGCTGGATCTCGTGCGTTCCCACGTCGGGATCACGGGTCTTTCCGATGGTTTCGACGCTCGTGCGGGTCGCATCGAGCTTGTCGTTGAGGGCTGAGAGCTTGAACTCCATCCCATCGAGCTTTTGGTTGAGCGACGAAACCTGCTTTTGGAGCTCGGCAACACGGGCCTCCGCCGCCTGGGCCGCAGCCTGTGCCGCAGCCTGTGCCGAGGCGCTGGAGGGGGCTTCGGTCTTGTTTCCCGTCGTGGCGCAGCCTGCCAGCAGGAGGGCAAGCGCAGCAGTGCAGGAGGGGCGTGTCATGCTAAAAGGATAAGAGTAGCCTCAGCTTTGAGCAAGGAAATGGCGGGACGTTTCATGAATTCGGCAAATTTGGCCTACTTCAAGACCATACGGATCCGGAAGGCCGACTCGGCGTGGGTCTACCACGTTCTGGAGGCGCAGGAGGGGATCGTGTCATACTCAACCCTGCCCGATGGTCCGAAAGGCGAGGCGTCCGTGCTCTCACCCGATGGGCTTTCGACCTGCCTGCTTGAACTGACGATCCCGGCGGCGTTCCGGAAGGAAGTGCAGGACGTTCTGGATGACCTGGTCCGATCGGGAGTCTGGATCCAGGTGGATAAAAAAGAGGAACTCATTTCGTGAACCCCATCCAAAAAAATCTCGCTGGAATCGGCATCGATTCGCTCTCGGCCTCCGATATCGAGTCCATCCTCTCGATGGCGCTTTCGCGCGGCGGGACACTTGCGGAGCTGTTTTTCGAAAATTCGGATTCCACCCGAGTCGTCTTCGAGGGCGGCAAAGTGGACAAGATCGTCGACGGCAATGACTCAGGCGTGGGTCTTCGCGTGATCTTCGATAATCGTTCGGTCTACGGATACTCCACCGATCTTTCGATCGAGGCCCTGATGCGACTCGCCACTACGCTCGCGGGAGCAGTTTCCGGAACCGACGGCAAACCCATTTCGATCAAAAAGGACTGGCGCGAATCCAGGCCCGCATCGCCCGAGATCGCCGGTTATCGCATCTCGCGATCGCCCCGTGAGCTTCCGATCTCCGGCAAGATCGAGCTGTGCCGTCGTGGCGAACAGGCCGCCCGGCATGAGCTTCCCGAAGCCAAGCAGGTCACCACCGCGGTGATCGACGCCCTCAGGCGGATCTGCGTGATCAACAGCGAGGGTTCGGTCGGAACCGACAGCAAGACCTACCTGACTTATTTCTGCCAGGTGGTCGGCCAGAAGGACTCCGGGTCCGGGATGAGGACCGAGAGCGCCTATGAAGGCGACGGGGGTTACATGGGGCTCGAGTTTTTTGATTCCACCCCTCCCGAGTCGATTGCCCGCGAGTGCGCCAGGCGCGTGAAGATCCTGCTGGATGCCGAACCTGCGCCCGCAGGCACGATGCCCGTGGTGCTTGCGGCCGAGGCCGGAGGCACGATGATCCACGAAGCCGTGGGCCACGGTCTTGAGGCGGATCTCGCCTGCAACGGACTCTCGGTCTATCAGGGAAAAGTGGGGCAACTGGTGGCCTCTCCGCTGATCACGGTGATCGACGACGGGACCATGCCTGCGCGTCGCGGATCGTTTGCAGTGGATGACGAAGGGACTCCTTCGCAGAAGACCACGCTCATCGAAAATGGCGTGCTCAAGGGCTACCTCGTGGACCGGCTCTCGGCCATGAAGTTTGACATGCCTGCAACCGGCAATGGCAGGCGCGAGACTTTCCGGCACAAGCCGATCGTGCGCATGACCAATACCTACATCGCTCCCGGCAAGGACGATCCGGCACAGATCCTGGCCGACACGAGGCAGGGGATCTTCGTCAAGGCCATGGGCGGAGGCCAGGTCAATACGGTGACCGGTGACTTTGTTTTTGCCGTGACCGAAGGCTACCTGATCCACGACGGAAAACTCGGCAAGCCCATTCGCGGCGCAACGCTCGTCGGCAACGGCCCCAAGGTCATGTCGATGGTCGATCGCGTGGGCAATGACCTGGGTTTTGCCGTCGGCACCTGCGGAAAAGACGGGCAGGGTGCTCCCGTGACCGACGCCCAGCCCACGATCCGGATTCCGGAACTCACGGTGGGCGGCGAAGTCCCGATGGACCGCTACTTCAAATAGCCCGACTCTTGCTTGGGCCCGGGTCATGATCCAAAGCGTGATCAATGACCTGGTTTTCATCGCCTCCTGGCCTCTGGGGGGCTGGGCTGTGTGGCAGCTGGGGATTTCGGAGCTCGCAAGCGGCGTCCGTGCGCCGGAGCTTTCTTCTTCCATCCTGATCCTGAGGGATCTGCGCGAGGGACTTCTCTCGGGGAGCCTGCCCACGCGTGCGGATTGGCAGCGGCTCGAGTCCATCCCCAGGCCCTGGGGAAGGCTGCTTGCCGACTGCCTGGCCGAGCTTCGCGAGTCGGGCCTGCCCGTGGTTCCGACGCTCGATCGAATGGAAAAACTCCTGCGCGAGCTCGACTCGTCCGCCCGGCAGGCCAGGGCCCGCACTTCACAGGCCTGGGCGCAGGCTTGGGTTTGTGGAAGCTTTGTTCCACTGGCGTCTGCAGCGCTTTACTGGCTTCTTCCCGGAGTCAGGGAACTCGGTGCCTCCTGGTTCTGGGCCACCGGGGTTGCGCTCCTCATGAGTGCGGCCGCCATGCTCTGGATCCTGTCCATGACCGAGGATGCCCGCTGGGCGGGACTGCCCCGCTGCAAACGGGGGCAATGGCCTGCACTTTTGTGCTTTGGGGAGCGCTTCCTTGCTTCACTGCGCGCCGGTACCCCGCCGGATCTTGCCTGGACGCGCTCCATCCCTCAGCTCGCGCTCCAGTCCCAACCCCTGGTCCTTGCCTGGGGAGCCGAGCTCTGGAGCTCCAGCCAGAGGGATGCCGTCAGGGGAGTGGGAGGATGGATGGAATCCTGGGGGGATGAGCTTCGCTCCCACCTCCAGCGGAGCGTGATGGAGGGGCGTCCGTGCACCGAGCGGGTCGAATCCGCCCTTGCAGCCATCCGCCTGGAGTGGGGCGCACGGGTCGAAAGAGAACTCCAGCTCCTCGCCACTCGGGCACTCAAGCCGCTCTTTTTGCTGGTGGCGCCAGCGCTGTTTGGGCTGCTTGCGCTGGGCCTTGCTGTTTCCATCCGGAGCCTGGAGGCGGGGTGAAGCTTGCGCTTCTCGCGTGCATGCTTGCGGTTGCACTGATCATGGGTTCGGGCGAGTGGCCCAGGCCCCGGGAGTTCCCTACTGGATCTCGGGGGAGTCCGTGGGACGATCCGTGCTCGTCCACTCGAGCCAGGTATTGTAGCCCGAGCGGAAGTGTCCTTGGGGCTTGCCCGCAGAGAGGACCAGGATCTCGAGCTGCGCCAGGCGCGTGCTCGTTCGATAAAAGGCCGAGCCGCGGACGTCCTCGCACCGGAGCGTCACCCAGTGCTTGGGTTCGACCTCGAGCTTGCCGCGGAGTTCGTTGCCGTCCTGCTCGCAGCGGAAGCTCCAGCCGCGCCCCTCGCGCTTCATCGAGGCGCGCAGCGCGCGCCAGAGCGAGAACTCCGGGTGCCCCTTCAAGCGTTCAAAAGCACTGATCCCGGTCAATGCCGGCATGAGGCCGAGGCCCGCCACGCGCGGTTGGAGATGGATGCCATCCGCACAGTGCACGAGGGAGCCCGTCGGATCGGTCATGAACTGGGAATGGAAGCGGACGGTCGGGGCAATCGGAGCAACGTCATTTCGAACGTGGAGCGAAACTCGTGCAGGCGTGGCCGCCGAGGACCACTCCCAGTCGCCGAGTTTCCAGCTGCCTTCGGCGGGAATCTGGGTGCTGATCGTCTTGTGGCCCACCCAGCCGGGAAGGGGCGAGAAATCCAGCACGTGTCCTCCCGGAAGCGAGAAGTCCCATTTGAATTCGCCCGCTGCAGTGGATGCCGATCCGCTGAAGCGCCCCTGTGCCGAGCGGATCCCCTCGAGGCTCCAGGTTTCGGTGACCATGGCCTCGGCCGATGGAAGCCCTGCAGTGAAGGGGAGGAGCGAGCGGATGACCTTGCGCTGGTAGGTGCCGCTCGAGGGATCGCGCTTTTCGAAGATGGCCGTGAGCTCGGAGCGGCGTAAAAAACCGTTGCGGCTGCGGAAGACCGTGAACTCCATGCTCCATGCCACGCTTCCATCGCGCGCCTGCGCATTCAAGAGCATCGAATGATGGATGGGGGGCAGGGGTTTATTCATGGTTGTCCCCCTTCTAAAGCACAGGAGACCCACCCCAGTCCACAGGACGAAGCAGGATCGTTCCCGCCTCGATGCCGGCGACTCGCTCGATCTGCCGGACTCGGCGGCTTCCGTCGGGAAGTCTTGCGACATGGACCAGCCAGTCGAGTCCGGCTGCGACCCATTCCCGGAGTGCGTCCCGGGGCAGGGCCTCTCCGGCCGAAAGGAGCGCCAGGATCTCGATTCGGCGAAGGGCGTCACGCGGAGAGTTGGCGTGGATCGTGGCCATGGATCCCCGATGGCCCGTGTTGATGGACTGCAGGAGCTCAAGGACCTCCGCTCCCCGGCACTCTCCCAGCACGATCCGATCGGGCCGCATCCGGAGCGTTTGTTTGAAGAGTGAGCGCAAGGTGATTTCGCCGAACCCATCGGCATTTGACGGCCTGGACTGGAGCGAGACGAAGTGCGGGTGATCGGGCCTGAGTTCGGGCGTGTCCTCCAGGGCAATGACCCGTTCGTGGGCGGGAACATGCTCCAAAAGCGCCCGGGAAAGTGAAGTCTTTCCACTACCCGTGGCTCCGGAAATCAGGACCGTCTCGCCTCGCGCGACGGCTTCGGCAAGGAGTTGCGGGTAGGCGGGATGCGCCGCCCTTTCCTGGCTGCCTGGGTGTTGGCCCGGGATCCTGCGAATCGAAACCAGGATCCCCGATTCACTCACTGGAGGCAGCACGGCGTGGAGCCTGAAGGCCATACCTTCAAAAACCCAGGGTGCATCGACGAACGGCACGCGCGCATCCCAGCTCTTGCCCGCGAGCGAGAGGGCATCGAGCAGCCAGGCCTTGAGAGCTTGCGGGTCGATCGGTACAGCCGCCTCGGGGATCAGTCCCGTTCCACGGTCGACAAAGATCCTGCCCCCATTCACGCAGATGTCGGTCGACTGCCGGTCGCGCAGGCAGAGCGCAAATGCCTCGTTCATCGGCAGAGCCCTGCAGGGAGGTTTGGCTCTGCCGGAATGGAAGCCTGCACTTTTTTCTGTGTATCACTTGCGATCCAAGCAGGGTCCTGTGCCGCAGCCTTGGGCGGTTCAGGCAGTGGCAGCAGGATGGCCACGATTTCGGAGGTCCCGGAGTTTTGCGTATCCGTACCGAACAAGGCTCCAATCAGTGGAATTCGCGCGAGCCAGGGGATTCCATTTTCGAGGTGGGAGCTTCGCGCCTGCACCAGTCCGGAGAGCAGCAGCGGCTCGCCCATCCGGGCCTCGACCTGGGTCTTCATGCGACTGGCCTGGAGGGCGGGAAGCGACGGGCCACCGTTTGCACGATCCAGCTCACTGACTTCGGAGTGGATTTCGAGGCGGACTCTTTTTCCGGCAAGTTCCAGGAGTTTGAGTTTGAGCATGAGTCCGTAGGGTTTCCATTCGACATGGAGCCCTGGCCTGGATCCGCGCTGGGTGCGCAGTTCGATCGGGATCTCGCCTCCCGAAAAAAGTTCTGCCTCACCCGGGACCCTGACGACGAGCTCGGGTCTTGAGAGCACGCGCGCCGTGCCCTCGCGTTCGAGAGCCTGCAGTTCGGGCTGGGAGAGTTGTCCAAGGCGTCCGAGCATCGAGCTCCAATCGAGGCCAAGTTCACGTGAATGGGATTTTCGGAGCTCGACCAGCGTTACCCTGAAAAAAACCGTAGGAGCCGCAGTCGCAGGTGCGTGGATCTCGAGCCTCACGCCGGGAAAAAGCGCCCGAAGCTTTTGTGTCCAGAGATCGCGAGTCAGGGCGTCGGGTGCCGCACCGGCGACTCGGAGCTGTCCCGCCTGCTGGGAGAGCTCGAGCTCGACCCTCTCCTGCTCGATCCAGGTTCGGATCCGGGTCTGGCCGAGATCCAGGAGTTCCGGCGCGAGCTCGGTCTGGTCTTCCACCGAGGTCTTGAAGGTCTCCACGAGCTGGCGAACTCGGAGCAGTTCGGATTCGCTGCGGATGGTTCCCGTCAGCACGGCCTTTGCGCCTGAGTCCTGGACCCGGACCTCGCGCAGCTGCTGGGCGGCCTCCGACCAGGGCTGGGGCTCGCCCGGGGGGTGGCCGCGAGAGGGGGTGGGCCCCACAACGACCGAGAGGTGGACGAGCTTTTGGGGGGTCTCCCAGAGCCAAAGGTCGGCGGCTCCGGGCCTGAGGGCCTTGATCAGGATACGGTCCGGAGCCCCGGGAAGGGGGGCCGCCCGCAGGCAATCGCCCGAAACGGTGAAGCGCTCGAGCTGCTCCAAGGGGAGGGTCCGGGTCTGCCCCGGGGTGAGTCGCCAAGGGGCGAGCTCTTGGATTTCAGTGGCTTGGGAAGCCTGAATGGGCCAGGCCAGCAAGGCTGCTCCGAGGGCGGCCAGCAAGGGGGGGTTGCGCATGGTGGCACCCCTCGCAAGAGGTGGGCCGAAACCCTTGATTTCCTTACTGCCTCAGGCTATCCCCTCCACCTCGGTTCATCATTATAACTACTTGGCTAACCACCGAGAGAAGGACGTATTTCCATGTCTTCACGTACAGGCAAAACCCGCATGGCTCGCAAGATCCGCAAGGCACGCAAGGGCAAGGCTCGCAAGCGCGCTCAGCAGAACAAGGGCACGACCCCGAAGTTCCCGGTCCACATCTAATTTCAGACAGCGGGAGTTCAAATGGCTCACCACACGCTTTTCACTTCTGAGTCAGTGACGGAAGGTCATCCGGACAAGATTGCCGACCAGATTTCGGACGCCGTCCTCGACGCCCTTCTCGAACAGGATCCGCGCTCACGCGTGGCCTGCGAGACGCTCGTCACGACGGGTCTGATCGTGATTGCAGGTGAAGTCACCACGAACGCCCGCATCGACTACGCACACATTGCTCGCGAGACGGTCAAAAAGATCGGCTACGACCATTCCGACAAGGGTTTTGATTACAAAACTTGCGGCGTGGTCGTCACTCTCGATCGCCAGTCTCCGGACATCGCCCAGGGCGTGACCGTGGGTCAGGGCCTTCACAACCAGAAGGAACAGGGCGCCGGCGACCAGGGCATCATGTTCGGCTACGCGGTCAACGAATCTGACCAGTTCATGCCGCACACGATCGACCTCTCGCACAAACTCGCGCATCGTTTGTCGCAGGTCCGCAAGGACGGAACGCTCCCCTGGCTCCGCCCCGACGGCAAGACCCAGGTGACAATGGAATACGTCGACGGCAAGCCCACTCGCGTGGACGCCGTTGTCGTGAGCTCGCAGCATGACGAGCCGGTGAGCCACAAACAGATCCAGGAAGCCATCATCGAGGAAGTGGTCCGCAAGGTCATTCCGTCGAACCTCATGGACTCCAAGACCAAGTTCTACATCAATCCGACCGGCCGCTTTGTCGTCGGTGGACCGATGGGGGATTGCGGTCTCACGGGCCGCAAGATCATCGTCGACACTTACGGCGGCCACGGCGCCCATGGTGGTGGCGCTTTCTCCGGCAAAGATCCGTCCAAGGTCGACCGCTCGGCCTGCTACATGGGCCGCTATGTGGCCAAGAACATCGTGGCAGCAGGTCTTGCTGACCGCTGCCTCGTGCAGTTGGCCTACGCCATCGGCATGGCAGAACCCGTGTCCGTCCACGTCAATGCCTACGGCACCGAAAAGGCTCCGATCTCCAAGATCGAAGCGGCCGTTCGCGAGACTTTCCACCTGCGTCCGGCAGGCATCATCGAATCGCTCCAGCTGCTCCGTCCGATCTATTCCAAGACGGCAGCCTACGGGCACTTCGGTCGTGCGGATGCGGACTTCAGCTGGGAAAAGCTTGACCAGGTTTCTGCCCTGCGTAGCCTGCTCTAAAGGCAGGCCCACACGCAGATGCACTGGCTCGTACACGTCATCCATTATTTTCCGTTTATTGCTCTCCCTACTGCAGCAGGGTTTGTGCAGATCGCCTGGCACCTCAAGCGCCGCAAGGACAAGGTCCAGTTCATTTACTGGGGTCTGGCTGCGGTCCTGGTCGCCCTCTGCGCCTCCTGGTGGATCTTTCGGGCTGATGTGAACGGCACGCGCTGGATGCGGGACTACCTCGATGTTGAGCCTCTCCATGGAGAATCGTCATGAATAAGAGTTTTGTTTTGGCGGTGGCGTTGCTGACGGCAGCCCCTGCGTTTGCCGCCCCCACGCGTGCGACCTATGCGAGTGTTTTTGGGATTGAAGCCCTTGGAAAGGCCGCGAGCTACAACCTGTTTTTTGATCGCATGCTCGATGACGACCTTGCTGCGGGCGTGGGTTATGGCGGCGGTCCCGTTCCGATGGTCCCGGTCTATGCCAACTATTACTTGGGCTCCGAGCAGGGTTCGCTGTACCTGACTGCGGCTGCTGCGCTTGTGCTCAATGCAAGCGAAGTTCGCGGGCGGACGACTTCTGCTGGCGATTGGCTCATCACCGATACCGTGATTCCGGAGTTCGGTGTGGGCTACGAAAATCGCAGCGACCAGGGCTTCCTTTTTCGTGCCACCGGCTATGCCGCCTACGTCGGATCCAAGTTCAAGCCCTGGGCGGGTGTGAGCTTTGGTTATGGTTTCTAGGTTCATTCCACTTTTTGCAGCCTTGCTTGCGCTGTTGGGTCCGGTCTCGGCTTCGGCGATGTTCGACGAGGCGGCGTTCTTTGCCCCCACTCCGGTCCTCGATGCGGGCTTTCGTTTCCAAACCGTGGATCGTGGCACGCGCCCGGATCGACTCTTTGTGGGCACTGAGCTCATGCTCCTCAAGGTCGAGAGCGGGGGAGAGGGGGGCTTTTGGTCCTTCCTTAATCCAGGACTCCAGTACCAGGACAACGGAGACCTCGTGTTCTCGCTCTCGCCCATCGCGCGCGTGGGATCGAGCGGTCTTGGCGTTTCACTTGACGTCTTCCCGATCGGCTCCGGGCGCTCGGGCGGAGTGTTCGGCATGTCGGTGGGGTACCATTGGTTTTGAGATCGCTCCTCCCGCTGATCCTTCTGTGTCTTGCCCTTTCGTGGGTCACCGAAGCGGCTGCAGGTTCGCTCTGGGAGGTCCGAATCCATCGCACCTCCAGTCGTCCGATTCCGGCCCTCTCGTTCGATGCGGAAAACTACGACCTCGAGGAGCTCGAGATCGACAAGCAGACCGTGCCCCTTTTCCGGGTTCGGGGTGTCTATCTGGCTCGGGGCCTTTCCCTCCTCTACGACAACCGTCCGCTGGTCGTTTCAGAGCGCTCGGTGGATGCCTTCACGATGACGGTGCCACTCTCGGGCAAGCGCACGGTCATCGAAGTCGCCAGTGTCGCCCTCGATGGCGCAACCCAAAAAGAGCGGATCGAGATCCTGTTCAACGAGTACGCAGCCTTCCAGGCAGTCCAGGCCGAGCGTCGCAAGCCGGGGCTGGGGCTCTCGCCCTCGCTCGGGATCACGAGCCTGAGCTATTCAGAGACGGGCGTGGCGCCCTATGGAGCAGTCATGCTCTCCGGAAAGCTCGGTCTGGCCTTTGCGCTGGCTCCCCCCGTGTGGGACGGGGCTGCCAACATCTTCGGTAACCTCGCACCTCTTGCAGGGGATCCTTCAGGGAATGTCGCGCGCTTCGTGGGTCTCAACTTTCGCGTGGGTTATGCCGTCCGCTCGGTGCGCGACCCGTGGAAGCTCGGCCTCATGGCAGGCTACTACAGCAACCAGATGCTCGTGAGCGGCAACAAGTTTGGATTCAAGAGGGTGTCAGGTCCGCAGTTTTTTCCGACCCTTCGCAGGCGCATCGGAGAGGGCAAGGGCGTCTACGCCTACCTCAAGTACGCGCCCGTGGCGCCGGGGGGCTGGATCTCTTCGCTCGCTGAACGGGAGATCGCGGCCGGTGTGGGGGGCAACTGGCTGGCGGGAAAAAAGACGCCGCTCTCGCTGAGCCTGGATTTCGCCGATCTTGCCGTCTCGATCTCAGGAGTTGCGATCGACTGCCGCACGCTGACGCTCAGCCTGGGAACCTTTTTGTAACTTGATCCCTTGGAGGGCGCGGCTGCCGTCACTTGCGCGGCCAAGGACTTTGATTTCGTTGGTTTGGGGATCGAATCCAACCGCCGCAAGCTGGTCGAGCTTGCCCCGGATCACGCGCTTGGGAGCCACGTCGCCTGAGGCCGAGCCATCGAAGATGAGCACGCGATTGTCCTTGCCGTCCACCACGACGAGTTCGTGGGTCTCGGCGATGTAGGTCACCGCGCGAGGCTGCGAGAGTCGAGTCTTGGCGCCCTTGATTTCACCCTTCACTGCCCGGCGTGCTTCGGCGCTCGGGTGGTCGGCGTGGGCGAGGCGATTGAGAATGAGCACTGAGTTGCGCGAAGGGTTGGCGGCAAAGATCACGTCATGGGCCGAGTCATGGGTCAGGTCGAGCACTCCCTCGAGTCTGGCGTCCTGCATCGGGCGCGGGGCGAGGTTGCCGCTGCCGTACTGGTAGGGGAAGCTCAGGATCCGGTCCGGGTGCGTGTCGTCAAGCAGGGCAATCTCCTGATGCTCGGTGTCGACTGCCAGTGCTCGGATCTCGCCCAGTCCCGTCTGGTCGCCTGTGATCAGGTGCTGGACCCATCCCTTGGGAGCCTCAGTGTCGGCTTTGCGAAAGTAGAGCAGGGACCCGTGGCCAAACGCCGATATCCTGCCGTCACTACTTTGCTTTCTCGCGAGCACACCACTTCCACGCAGGATGTGGCGGGCGCAATCGGCATCCACCACATCGCCGAGCCCCCGTCCCGAGCCATACTCCCTGGCTTGGGACAGGCAATGTTCCAAGGCTCGTGCAGATGGCCTTTGCATCACCGCATCGGGAGCGACGAGGCTGTCCGCCTGGGACGCGTCAAGGCATGAGAGGACTGCAAGCAAGCTGCATGCACCCCAAGTCAAACCGCTCCTACGCATTCGGGCCCGGGATTTCCGGGTGCGAAACGACTCCATACTTCTGCCATGATTTTGACAGCAAATGGGTGCGCGCAAAATGTGTCA
>CAZDSX010000054.1:0-16092 GCA_964508305.1 uncultured Bacteriovorax sp. | reverse complement strand
CCGCCACCCGAGATCAGGATCTTGCCGCCCAGCCTCTTTCCGTGATCGAGCACGATGACCCGCCGCCCCCTGCGCCCGGCCTCCATGGCGCACATGAGCCCGGCTCCGCCGCCGCCCAGCACCAGCACGTCGCACGAAGTTGGATTTGGGCTATTTTGTCCCATGCATCGAACCCATGAGACAGGTGGCTATCGCAGCTGCAGTTCGGTGACAATCCACAAGGTTTGCAATACAATCGGGCCATGAACAAAATCCTCGCTGCAGCAGCTCTCCTTGCTTCCACCCATGCATTTGCCGGTGCCGAGTGCACCGAGCACCCCAGGGACCAGTGGATTCCCGAGGACACTTTCAAGAAGCAGCTCATCGATCAGGGCTATCGCATCAAGGTCTTCAAGATCGACGGCAACTGCTACGAGGTCTACGGCTGGAACAAGGCCGGCCAAAAGGTCGAAGTCTACTTCGACACCAAGACCGGCGACGTCGTGAAGTCCATCTCACACTCCCGCTAAGCTGCATCCCAAATGATCACGATTTGGCCCGTGGGCATCCGCCTGATCCACTGGATCGTGGCGGGTGCGTGCGTGTTTAACTTCTGGATCTCCGAAGAGGGCGAAATCCCCCACCGCTACGCAGGGTACCTGGCCGCCGCAGTGGTCGTGCTCCGCCTGTTCTGGGGTGTTTTTTCATCCCAGCCGGAGCTCAAGCTGGGTTCCATGTGGGGAGCAGCCCGCGAAGTCCCCGTTGAGCTCAAACGCCTGCTGTCTCGCCAGGCCTTGAGTCTCACCCGCGGCCATTCGCCTCTGGCAAGCCCGGTGATGCTGGCCATGTGGGGGCTGGTGCTGGCGCTCGGAGTGAGCGGCTGGATGCTGGGGTTGGACGCCTTTTTTGGATCCGAGCTGCTCGAGGAGTCCCACGAGCTCTGCTCCCACGCACTTCAGCTTCTGGTCGTAGCCCACCTCACGGGGATTGCCCACGAGACCCTGGGCCATCGCTGGCCCGCGTGGCGCGCCATGATTGACGGAAAAAAGAAGATTTAGGCCGGATCAGCCCTGGGGAGATTGCGGACCAGAACGACCACCGCCGCCGCCACCGCGTCCGCCGCGGCGCCTGCGCCTCTGGCCGCCTCCCGAGCCTTCGGGCCGGGGTCCACGGGATTCGCCTCCCTCCGAGTGCCTTGGAGAAGCCTCGGGCATCCGGGCATTGGGATCGATGGGTTTTCCGAGGAGCTTTTCGATGTCTCGAAGCAGACCGCGATCCGCGGAAGTCGCAAAACTCGTGGCCACACCGGTGGCGCCCTTGCGGCCCGTGCGTCCAATGCGATGGATGTAGTCTTCTGGCTCAAGCGGGATATCGAAGTTGACCACGTGGGCCACATCATCGACATGGATCCCGCGACCTGCCACGTCAGTTGCGATCAGGATGCGGCACTTGCCTTCCTTGAACTCAGCGAGCGCCTGCTCGCGGTGGGCCTGCAGCTTGTCGGAATGGATCGTGTTGGCGTCATAGATCCCGCGGGAATGCAGCGAGCGCCAGAGTTTGGTTGCGCGGTCCTTGGAGCGGACAAACACGATGATGCTGCCCTTTTCGCGGTCGATCAGGCGCATGAGCTCCGAGGTCTTTGCCTCTTCCTTCATGAAGCGCAGGAACTGGGTGATGGTCGCACCAGCCGCACTTGTGCGGCCGATCGCCACGCGTGCCGGTTCATAGAGGATCTTGCGGGCAAGCATCTCGACCGAGCGTGGAAAAGTCGCCGAAAACAGCATCGTCTGCCGGTCTTCGGGCACCTCGTTCATGATCTTGGAGAGCTGGTCGGCAAAGCCCATGTCGAGCATCCGGTCAGCCTCATCGAGCACGACCACGCGGATGAACTCAAGCCACACATTGCCTCGCTCCAGGTGGTCGCAGAGGCGTCCGGGAGTGGCAACGAGGATCTGCGGATAAGTCTGCAGCGCGGCCGCATCAAGCTTGAGGTCGATCCCGCCGATGAGCGAGACCGAACGGAGTCCGTGGGGCTTTCCGAACTGCTCGACCACGGCCTGGGTCTGTAGGGCAATCTCGCGAGTGGGCGAAAGGATCACGCAGAAGGTGCCCTCCTTGCCCTTGAAGCGCTCGATGATCGGGAGCACGAAAGCGGCCGTCTTGCCTGTTCCGGTCTGTGCCGAAGCCAGCAGGTCACGACCCTCAACAGCCAGGGGAATGGCCTCGGCTTGCACTGGAGTCGGCCGCTCGTAACCTGCCTTGGCAATCTGCTCCAGGAGGTCGGCCGAAAGACCGAGGTCCGCCCAGGTCTTGGTGGTGACGGGCGGGGTTTCCTGCGTTTCAGGGATCTCCTGGGCCACGCCAGACTCTAAATTCTGTTCTTCCGGAAAGTTCACTATGGGGGAGCAATACCCTAGTTTCTGCCTCGCGTCACGCTCCGCTTTTCTTGACGCTCCCCTGCCCGGATGGTCTAGTCGAACCCGTGCAAAACACGCCAAAAAGGCCCGAAATGCTTCGGGACACCTTCGGTCGCCGATTTGGCTACCTGAGGCTCTCGATCACGGATGCGTGCAACTTCAAGTGCACCTACTGCCTGCCGGGCGGCTACCAAAAGCCTGTGGATGCGGAGAGCCCACTGTCCCTCCCCGAGATCACGAGGCTGGCACGAGCGTTCGCGGGGCTGGGAATGACCAAGCTCCGGCTCACGGGCGGGGAGCCCACTCTCAGGCGCGACCTGCTCTCGATCATCGACTCGCTTGCCGGCATCGAAGGCATCGAGACCCTAGCACTCTCGACCAATGGCTATCGCCTGCGGGAGCTTGCGCCAGAACTCAGGCTTGCCGGAGTGGGTGCGCTCAACGTGAGTATCGACAGCCTGGATGAGGCGCGATTTGCGACCCTCACGGGGGGCTGGGAGCTTGCCCCCATTTTGGATGGTCTTGAGCGGGCGCTGAGCCTCCGATTTGGTTCGATCAAGATCAATGCCGTATTGATGCGCAAAACCGCCGCCCGGGAGGTGGAACGGTTCCTCGAGTACATCCGCGCGCGCCCGATCTCGGTTCGTTTCATCGAACTCATGCCCACGCGTTCAACTTCCGAGCTTTTTGCATCAGAGCACATCCGATCCGACTTTCTCGCAAGAAGGCTCATCGAAGAGGGCTGGAAGCAGACCCCCCGCGGCCCCGTCGATGGACCTGCTCTCGAATTCACGAATCCGCGCTACGCGGGACGAATCGGCCTGATCTCGCCGTATTCCGATCACTTCTGCGAATCCTGCAACCGCCTGCGTGTCACGAGCCAGGGGGCGCTCAGGCTCTGCCTGTTTGCCGAGGGCAACCACAGCCTTCGTCCCCTGCTGCAGGCCGATGGCCAGATCGCCGAACTCCAGCATCAGATCCAGGAGCTTGTTTCGCGCAAGGAAGTCTCGCACTACCTGCCCGCCGGACGGACCGGCGATAACCACACTTTTTCGGCCATAGGAGGCTAACCCCATGCAAATGATCGACGTCGGCGCCAAGCCCGCCACCCCGCGAAAAGCCACTGCACAGGGTCGCATCTTCCTGCAGCCCGATGCATTTGAGGCCATCGTCTCGCGCACCAATCCCAAGGGGGATGTGCTTGCCGTGGCGGATCTTGCGGGCATCCAGGCCGCAAAAAAGACTTCCGATCTTTTGCCGCTCTGCCATCCGCTTCCGCTGGATGCAGTCCGCATGGGCTTTGAGCTCGAAGCCTCGACCCACAGTGTTCTCGTCACCTGCACGGCATCCACCACCGCCAAGACCGGGGTCGAAATGGAGGCCCTTGCAGGGGTCAATGGCGCCCTCCTTTGCGTCTATGACCTCTCCAAGGCCGTGAATCCCGTTATTCGGTTGGGCGACATTCGACTCAACACCAAGGAAGGCGGAAAGACTGGAATCTGGGTCCACCCCGACCACACGCCGCCCAAGGCCGCTCCATCCACGGCACGCGGGCTCGAGGGCCTGCGCTGCGCAGTGATCACCATCAGCGACCGATGCTCCAGTGGGAAGGCCGAGGACCGTTCGGGACCCGCACTGATGGCCCATCTCTCCGCTTCAGGCGCAACACTTCCGCGCGAGGCCGCAGTGGTGGTGCCCGATGAATCCAATGACATTCGCCGCGCCGTCCAGATGCTCATTGCCGAGTACGGTGTGCGCCTGATCCTGACTACGGGTGGCACCGGGCTTTCTCCCCGCGACGTGACGCCAGAGGCGCTCGCACCGCTTTGGACACGCCGGATCCCCGGCCTGGGTGAACTGCTCCGCAAGGCGGGCTCGGCACAGACGACCATGTCCTGGATCAGCCGCTCCGAGGCAGGCCTCATCGGCAGCACTCTCGTCGTGGCGCTCCCCGGAAGTCTCGGTGCCGTAAACGATGGCTGGAAGGCGCTCGCACCCATTCTGCCGCACGCCCTGGCGATCACGGATGGAGGAAACCACGCATGATTCGCTACTCAGATGCGCTGGACCTGCTCCAACAGGAGGCCCGCCTTCGGGCCGGAGCTTTGGCATCAGTCCACGGGATGGAGCAAGTGCGACTCATGGAGTCGCTCGGGCGAACGACGGCAAAGGAGCTCACCAGCCAGGAGCTTGTCCCTGCCTTCGACAACTCGGCCATGGATGGTTTTGCACTCCGTAGCCCCGAAACCCACACGGCCACTCCCGAGCGACCGATCATTCTCCCCGTGAACGGGACGATCGCTGCAGGCGATCCGCCCCACCAAGCCAGCCACGACGCCGCCTGCAAGGACGGGTGCATTGAGATCATGACGGGCGCTCCGATTCCGGAGGGCTATGATGCAGTCGTCAAGCTTGAGGACGTGACCGTCATCTTTGGAAAGTCCGGGGGCACCCGACAGATTGAGCTCACACGGCCGCTCCACTCAGGAGAAAACCTGCGAGAGCGAGGGCTCGACTTTGCGATCGGGCAATCCATCTGCCCGCCCGGAACGCGCCTCAATCCTGAGCACCTGATGGCGCTGGCTGCAGTAGGAGTGACCGAGGTTTCGGTCCGTAAAAAACCCAGGGTCGCAGTGATCGCTACCGGATCCGAGATTGTCGATTCAGGGCTCTCACTCCAGCCCGGGCAGATCAGGAACTCAAGCAGCCCGTTCCTCCTCGCCTCGCTTCCAGCCATGGGGGCAGAGGCCCGCTACTTTGGACGCTGCGGAGATGACCCAAAGGCGTTTGGCGGGCTTTTGGAGCGAGCCCTGGGTGAGCGTCCCGATGTGATCATCACCACAGGCGCAGTCTCCAAGGGGCGCCACGACTTTATTCCGGAGGCTTTTAAGGCAGCTGGAGCAAGAACGGTGTTCCACGAGCTCGCCATCCGTCCGGGAAAGCCCGGATTTTTTGCAGCCTTTAGCGATGGACCCGTTGTGTTTGGGATGCCCGGGAATCCCGTCTCGACAGCAGTGGCCCTTCGATTTTTTGTAGGCCCCTACCTCTCGGCCCTCCTGGGACAACCAACTGAGCTTCCGATCCGCGCCCGGCTTGCGGCGGAGACGGCAAAGCCTGAGGGACTTCGCTGTTTTTACAAGGCGACCCTCCGATTCACTGAGCATGGTCCCGAAGTCAGCTGCCATCCCGGACAACCGTCCTTCATGGTCAGTCCGATGCTTGAGTCCAATGCATGGGCAGTGCTTCCAGAGTCGAGCTCAACGGCCCCACAAGGGACATGGGTGGACGTTTATCCGCTCCAGGGACGCTTCACGGAGGCTGCACCGGTGAGTCAGGCCCACGGCGGGGGATGCTGCTGATGAAGTGCACACAGCTTCGGCTTTTTGGCGCTTTCCGCGATCTCCATCCCACTCCCTTGCTCGAGCTCGGCCACGAGGAGCCCTGCTCCCAAGCCGTGTTCAAGGAGCTGGTGGGATTCAGGCTCCAGGAACTCAATCCTCGCGTGCCTGCCGAGGACATCCTCCGGCTCCTGCATTCGAGTGCGCTTGCCAGCGAGAGCCGCCTCCTCGATCCAGAAAGCGAAGTGACCCCGGGCGCACGGCTCGCGATCCTTCCTCCGGTGTGTGGAGGTTAGTGTGAGGATCGAGGTCTCGGATCAGCCCATCCTGCTGGATCAGCTTTCAGGCGAGAGCGCTTCGCCCCTCCACGGGGCAGGCTGTCTTTTTGTAGGCCGGGTTCGAAGCTCAAACCTGGGTCGTCCAGTCGTGAGCGTCTCGTACGACGCATTTATTCCACTGGCAGAGGCAGCGCTTCGCGAGATCTGCGAGGAGGCGCGGGTCCGCTGGGGCCAGACCCTCGCATTCACCGTGCTTCACCGGACGGGCACTCTCCAGATCGGCGAGACAAGCGTGCTGATCGCAGTGAACTCGGCACACCGTGCAGAGGCGTTTGAAGCCTGCAGGCATGTCATCGAAGAGATCAAGGTCCGCGTCCCGATCTGGAAAAAAGAAACCTATATCGATGGCGAGAGCGCCTGGCTCAAGGGCCACGAGCTCTGCCAGCACGCCCACACCCCAGCGTCGGATGAAGAGCGCTACTCCCCACAGATTCGCCTCCCCGGCTTTGGTCTCCAGGGACAGGCGAGGCTCCGTGGAGCGAAGGTCCTTTGCGTGGGTCTCGGGGGGCTGGGATCCCCTTCCGCGCTCTACCTGGCGGCGGCGGGCGTTGGGACGCTGGGGATCATCGATCCAGACACCGTCTCTCTTTCCAATCTCCAGCGGCAGATCCTTTACACGAGTAGCGACCTTGGAAAACCCAAGGTGCTTGCCGCCCGCAATCGATTGCTTGCACTGAACCCGGAGTGCCGCGTCACGGCCTACCAGGGTGCTCTCACGCCCGAGAATGCCCGGAGCATCATGGAGCAGTATGATCTCGTCTTGGATGGAACCGATGACCTCGATTCCAAGTTCCTGATCAACGATACGGCCAGCCAACTCGGGCTCCCCTGGATCATGGCCTCGGTCACGGGCTTTGATGCGCAGATCGCCTGCTTTGCCCCGGGTGAGCCCGACTATCGTTCCATCTTCAGGCCGGATCCAGGCTCCCTGGCACAGGATTGCACCAGGGCCGGGGTCATCGGCGCCCTTGCCGGGATGATCGGTGCGCGGCAGGCCTTTGAAGCCGTCTCCTGGATTGCTTCGGGGCTCGGGCCTCGCAAGGCCACCTTGTCTACGATCGAAACGGGTCTGGCTCGCCCATTCGAGGAACTCTCCTTGGAAATCCCCAGGCGCGAGCCGGAGGAAATTCCCCCTCGAACCACTCCCCAGGGCGTCGTCATCGATGTGCGTTCGGAGGCCGAGTGGCATTCCAATCCCCGCGAGGGCGCGCTTCATTGGCCGCTTTCGCGCCTCGAGGCAGGCCAGTTTCCCGATCTTCCTGCCGAAACCCCCATCGTTTTGGCCTGCAAGTCAGGCGTCCGCGCCCGCCAGGCCCAGGTCCTGATGGCGCAAAAAGGCTACTTTTCGACTTCCTGCCTCTAGAGTAAAGCTGGGGCGCGCATGGATTCCCGCAAGATCGAAATCATCAACCTCGCCTTCTATAAGTTCGTCAAGATCGACGACCTCCCCAGGCTCCAGCGGGAGCTCAAAGATCTGTGCATGAACCAGTGCCTCAAGGGCACGATCCTGATCGCCCCCGAAGGAATCAACTGCTGCATTGCTGGGGCTCGAGCCGATATCGACGCACTCCGGAGCTGGCTGGATGCAGACCCTCGCTTTTCCAATCTTCCCTACAAGGAGAGCATCTCGGACCACCAGCCGTTCACGCGCATGCTGGTCAAGCTCAAGAAGGAGATCATCGCCTTCGGGATTCCTGTCGACCCGGTCGGCAATCGCGCGCCGGCGGTCACCGCCCGCGAACTCAAGAAGTGGCTCGACGAGGGGCGCGAAGTCATCCTGCTCGACACCCGAAACGACTACGAGACCCTCACCGGGAAGTTCAAAGGTGCGCACGAGCTGAACATTCGAACCTTCCGGACATTCCCAGACGAGGCCAAGAGGCTTCCGGAGGAATGGAAGAACAAGACGGTCGTGAGTTACTGCACCGGCGGAATCCGCTGCGAGAAGGCCGCGCCCTACCTCAAGGACATCGGCTTCAAGGACATCTATCAGCTTGAAGGTGGAATCCTGCGCTACTTCGAGGAAGTCGGCGGCGCACACTACGAAGGCGAGTGCTTTGTCTTTGACTACCGCATCGGCGTGGATCCCAGATTGGCAGAGACAGCCACCGAACACTGCAACGTCTGCCAGTTCCCGATCCCGGCTGACCAGCTCAGCAGCCCGGACTATGTCCCCGGCGTCTCCTGCCCGCACTGTAAAAAAGCGGGCTGAAGCCCCTCAAGGCATGCAGGACTTGCGCACCCGCCAAGGTCCCTTGATGGAGAGCAGGCGCGCGCAGCCATAGCTTGCTTGCTTTTCGGCGTCCGTATCGAGCAGGAACTCGAGGACGCCCTTCTTTTTGACTCCCGCGAGGGAATACTCCGCCGAAGCCGTGTCGGTGTCGAGGCGCCGGATCCGTGTGATCTTGAAGGTGGCATCATCGGAGATCGACTCCAGTCCGAGCGACTGGATCGCGCGGAGGTCCTGGATGGGATCCCGAAGCACCCTGACCTTGGGCGGCGCCCCTGCGGCAGCCTGCGCGGCACGAAGCCTTGCCACGCAGGGCGACTCATCTGGGAGGCGCACACCCGCAAGGTCGTGCTCGATGAGCTCGGTGGCAAGCTCTCTAAGGAGAGGTTCATCGAAGTTCCCACAGAGCGGCTGGGCGCCCGAGGCGTGATGAACGCAGCCCAAGAACCAAAGCACGAGTGCGAAAACCAATGGACTAGGACGCGCCATTACCCCGCCCGTCGGGGTAGCTGAACCGATGATCACAGCCCTTGAGGCACTCGTCGGTTTCAAGCTTGGCCGGCGTACCCACGCAGCCCGATTTGAAGCTCATGTGACGGAGGATCTTGAAGTCAGAGTCCTCCGAGTCCCCGCGTTCAAAGCGCTCGCCATTTTGCAGGCGGCACATGCGACGTGCAGCCCGCTCGAGGTTGGCGATGATCTTCGGGCCGGCGGTCCCACCCTCCTCGTGCGCAAACTTCGCGTGGACACGCGAGGGTCCGTAGTCGTGGTACGAAGCGCTGTTGATGTAGGTGAAATCAAAGTGAGTGGGACTGATCCTGCCGCAATCCGGCTTGGCGCCGAGGCGCTTGAGCCCAAAGGGATCCGGTCCGATCGCATCGATCACGATCACGTGGCTATTGGAGAGATTGACGACGTCTCCGGCACGAAGTCCCTGGGGAAAAACCAGCTTTGCACGCTCAACACAGCTATTGGGCTTGCGGTCGGCCGTCGCCAACTGTGCAGTCCCGTACCCGGGAGGATTGGTCTGGTCGGTCGAAAACTTGAGCCCGGAAGCTGCAAAGGCCGCATCCACAAGCCCCGAGCAATCAATCGCCGACACGGCCGCTCCCCTGCCCTCAAGGACTCCATCACGGGCACCATCGGAATATTCGTTGCGGTCCCGCGTGAGGACGGTTCGCCCACGGGAGAAATCAGGCTTCGCACCAAAACCATAGATCGGCGGCTTGAGGGTGGCATCGAACTTCGCGCAGGCCGGCCCCACGGGATAGAGACCCTTCTTTTTTTGCTTCAAAAGGTCATCGAGCAGGTAGTGCGTCTTGACGTACTGTTCCTTGCGATCCGCGGGCAGGTAACGGTCATTGATCCCACGAAAACTGCCGATCCTAAGACGCCGGGACACGGATTGCTCCCACCCTCGTGGAATGGATGACTCGTCCTTGATGAAGACCTTGGAGGCACCACAATGGCCAAAAAAGGAGTCGAGCACCTTGCGAGCTCCAACTGCAACCTCATCAGTGTAAACGGATAGAAGCTGGGGCTCGTCGCACCCCCGAGGGCCCGGCCTTCCATTCATTGCTTGGTTGAGCCTGCTGAACTCGGAGAGAGCATCGCGCATCTCATACTCCGAGGCCGAGGCGAAAGAGGCCACGATCACACCCAGCAACACGGACAAATGGTAGCTTTTCACCGGTGACTTCCCCTCCTTACATCCTAACGAGGGAATCGTCCGGTGACCACATCGCCATGGATCCTGTGTCAGCCGGGACCCAGCCGCCTAGCCCACCACGAAGTTCATGATCTTGTTGGGCACGAAGATCACCTTCTTGATCTCCTTGCCCGCAATCTGGTTCTGAACCGACGGAATCTCAAGCGCAAGCTTCTGGACCACTTCCTGCGCCGAGCCCGGCTCAACATCCACCGTTCCGCGGGTCTTGCCCAGGACCTGAATTGCAATCGTGATGACGTCGTCCTTTGCAAGGGACGAATCAAACTGCGGCCAAGGCGTGTGCGAGAGGTTCTTTTGTCCGAGGATTTCCCAAAGTTCCTCGGCCAAATGCGGCGCAAAGGGATGCAGAAGCTGCACAAAAGGAAGCATCAGGGCGGTCGGACGCTTCTCATTTTTGGTGAAGTGATTCACAAACACCATCATGGCCGAGATGGCCGTATTGAGCCGGATCCCCTCGATATCTTCGGTGACCTTCTTGATCGTCTTGTGAAGGATCTTGTGATCCGCGTCCGTGGCTGGAGAATCCGGATACTCGGCCACGAGCCTGAAGGCACGCTGGGAAAAACGGAACACACCTTCGATGGCCTGGGTATCCCAGGGCTTGTCGCGCTCAAGCGGCCCCATGAACATCTCGTAGAGCCTCAGGGTGTCGGCGCCATACTGCTCGACGACGGCATCGGGGTTGATCACGTTGCCGCGCGACTTGGACATCTTCTCGCCGTCAGGCCCGAGGATCATGCCTTGGTGGAAGAGCTTCTGGAACGGCTCATCGTGCGTGCAGAGGCCGCAGTCAAAAAGCACCTTGGTCCAAAAACGTGCATAAAGGAGATGCCCGACCGCGTGCTCGGGCCCCCCGAGGTAAAGATCAACAGGCATCCAGTACTTCTCGGCCTCGGGCGAAAACGGCGCCGCCGCATTGCGCGGATCAATATAACGCAGGAAGTACCAGCTGGAACCCGCCGAGCCCGGCATCGTGTCAGTCTCACGCTTGAGACCGACACCCTGGCTATTGGGCTGGTTGACCCAGCTCGTGATGGCCGCAAGCGGGCTCTCACCTGTACCCGTCGGTTCGTAGCTCTGCACATCAGGCAAAGTGACAGGAAGAGTTTCAACACCGACCGGAATCGAAGCACCCGAATCATCGTGCAGGATCGGGAAAGGCTCACCCCAGTAGCGCTGGCGCGAAAAGAGCCAATCACGGAGCTTGTACTGGATCTTGCGCTTGCCGAAGCCTTCTTTTTCGGCCTTTTCGATCACGGACGAGATGGCCTTGGCTGTTGGCATGCCCGTGATGAAGCCTGAGTCGACCGACACGCCCTCTCCAGCAAAGCAGCCCTCGGGCTTTGAGCCATCGCTTGGCGCAACCACGGTCTTGATCGGAAGATCATAGACCTTGGCAAATTCATGATCGCGGTCATCGTGCGCAGGCACTGCCATGATCGCACCGGTGCCGTAACCCATCATGACGTAATCCGAGATCCAGATTGGGGTCTTGGCGCCATTGAACGGGTTGATGGCGAATGCGCCAGTGAATGCACCGGTCTTTTGCTTGCTCTGGTCCTGGCGAGCAAGCTCGCTCTTTTGCGAGGCCTGTGCCTGGTACGCTTCGATCGCGGACTTTTGCGCGGAGGTTGTGACCTGCGAAACCAGCGGATGCTCAGGCGCCAAAACCATGTAGGTCGCGCCAAAGATCGTGTCGGGGCGCGTAGTGAAAATTTCGAGAGATGCGTCGTGCCCCTCGAGCTTGAAGCGGCACTCGAGGCCCTCGCTCCTTCCGATCCAGTTGCGCTGGAGCTCCTTGGTGCTCTCCGGCCAGTCGAGCTTGTCGAGATCCCGGAGCAGGCGCTCGGCATAGTCCGTGATCTTGAGCATCCACTGCTTCATCGGCACGCGGTAGACGGGATGCCCCCCGCGCTCGGACTTGCCATCGACGACTTCTTCGTTTGCGAGGACCGTCTTGAGGGCCGGGCACCAGTTGACGGGCACTTCCTTGCGGTAAGCCAAGCCCCTTTCAAAAAGCTTTAAAAAGATGAACTGCGTCCACTTGTAATAATCCGGGCTGCAGGTCGAGATCTCGTGGTTCCAGTCGTAGCTAAAGCCCAGCATCTTGAGCTGGCGCTTGAACGTCTCGATCGCCTTTTGGGTCGTGATCGAAGGATGCACTCCCGTCTGGAGAGCATACTGCTCGGCCGGAAGACCGAAAGCATCCCAACCCATGGGGTGCAGCACGTTGAAGCCCTTGGCGCGCTTGTAGCGGGCCATGATGTCAGTGGCCGTGTAGCCTTCGGGGTGCCCGACGTGGAGGCCCGAGCTCGAAGGGTACGGGAACATGTCGAGGACGTAGTACTTGGGCTTCTTGGACGACGGTCCTTCTGTCTTGAAAGGTTCAGTCTTGTCCCAAAAGGACTGCCACTTGGGTTCGATCTTTTTTGGTTCGTAGGCCATGGCCGGACTTTAACAATAGAGGGTGTCGGGTGCGACACATTTCCGAGGCATTTCAAGCAGGTTAGCCTGAGAGACCGGGGGTGCCGAGTGCCATCTCAACCTATCTTTGCCAGATTCCTGACACCCCTGATCCTCACCGTCCTTCTGCAGGCCTGCACCGGCTCGGCCGTCTCACCCAAAGCTGGCAGATCCAATGCCATCTCAGGGAGCACGAGCGGGGGCGGCCCAGCCCCGGGTGGCGGGACCAGCCAGATGGGCGGTGGCGGCTCGGTGGACGGATCAGGAATTCCCACCGCGCTCAAGGGACTCCCCGAGCTTCGAGTCGAGTCCGTGCGCAGCTTCTCGGACGGCGCCGCAATCCAGCTCGCCCATCATCTGGGTGCCAAAGACTACCGGGTCTACGTGCTGCCGCAGGCCTCTGACATCAAGCTCGATGGAGCCGGTAAACTCGCAGGCATTCAGGGAGCCACCTACCGATGCGCGGGTCAAAACTTCCTGCCCAAGAACGGACTCAATGACACGATCATTCATCCTGAGATCCAAGTGCACACCCTGGGAACCTGGGAACTGCAGTCCCACAAGCGCACTCCCTCCGACGAAACACTTGGCTACCTTGCCCTGGAACCTTCCGATGGGCTCGTCCCGGTCTACGCCCTCTCAAGGCCCGCCCAGTCGCTGGGCTGTTACAGCGGCACATCGGATGAGGCCCGGGGAAAAGTGTACACCACAGATCTGACCCGTCGACTGGACCTGATCCAGGCCCACGCCTACCGTGATGACGGTGTGCTGGGCTACGCTCCGGCGAGTGCAGGCCCCCATCCGGTCTTTGGCTCCACTCGTGAGATCTACTCGACCCAGTCCCGTCACTGGAGCGGGACCGTGGCGTGGCTCTATTGGGCGCAGTCCAGCGCCGAGGATACTGCACGGGCTGGAGACAGGGACCGAGCCCTGCTGATTCGTGCATTCAGCGCATCTGCAGCGGGACTCCTGCCGGTCCACCGAGTTGCCTACGAAGGCTGCGTTGACCGCAGCGACACGCTGGTTCTCGGTGACGGTGAATACGAATACCGCAAACAGCGCTACGACAAACCCGTCAACGGCCTTACGATCAGCGGCCTGACGGAACCGACGGTTGTCGTGGTCGAAGCGCTGGATCGAGGATGCCCCTACACGGGCTCGATTGCCATGGGCGCCGTGCCGGCGGGTGGAAGCAACAACTACTACAAAAAATGGCTGACACTGGATGAGTCGCGCTCGCAAAACTCATTTTCAGAAGCCTACATCAACGGCCAGTTTGCCTCCGATACCCGGCCGCACGCCATTGCACGGACCTTCCTCAGGATCACGCCGTCAGCCAGGCTCACGGGGGATTTTGCAGATGATTTCCATCCCTCGGAAGCGCCCGATGTCTTCACCGACTCTCCAGACGCCTCGACGAACTGCAAGGGCTGGGGTCGAAAGTGTTTCGAAAACAGCAAGTACCTGGTCCAGTTTCACACCGTCGAGCAAGACCGCTGGTCCATTGGCACCCTGCTCTCCGGCCAGCTCTTCGCACGCCTTGCCGATGTGGCCGCCGATGTGAACGGGAAGCTCCGGATCACGGCCCGCCAGCAGGCCAGGGTTTCGGATGGGGACTTCCTCCACGTCGGCATGGACGTCACCGGCATCCATACCGGGCGCAGCTACGAACAAATCCTCGTGAGTTCAGGTGGCCACCCTGTACAGGACAACCTGCCTCAGAACAAAACCGTCATCTTCCACGCCATCGGCGACTACCCTTCGGTGGTGGAAATCCAAGTCTGCAACCAACGCAGCTGGGATGTGAACAACCAGTGCCCGCGCTATAATCTTACCACCAAGGCGGTTGCGCTTCCGGACGGCAATGGGCTGCGTCCCTTTAATCTTGCCGCCGATTACCGGGGCCGTGACCGTCTGATCCGTTATGATGCCTACCTGTCGAGCCGCAGGGCGTACCTCTACATCGATGGAAAACCCTACGGATGCGCCAACCTTGATCCTGCAACCGTGCCCTCGGGCAGTGTCTCGGTGAGTTACGGGCATGTGCTCTACCATTCGGGCGTGCGCGCCTGGTATTACAACCAGAAGCGCGAGGACGGGCTCGTCAATGCTCTTGCAGACGGGCAAGGGTCTTCTGAAAAAATCGAAGAGGCCCGGTTCTACGATAACCTGAGTTTCACCAGCGGCGTGGCCTCGCTCGAGTGGGACGAGAAGAGATTCCCGTGCGAGACCGAGCTCGTGCCCTAGCGCTGCTGCCATGGCTCCTCAGCGCGCCTTTTCTTGAAGCCTGCTCCCCCAGGTTGACGGAAAAGGAACGCGCGGCACTCCTGCCGATCACCGAATTCAAGACGCTCAAGTCGGGCAACACGACAGGCTACGACGATTTCAAGGCTGCGGCACTGGGAAAGCGTTTCTTCTTTGATCCACGCTTTTCGGGACCCTTGCTCGAAAGTGACAATGACGGCTCCAAGCACACGCTCGGACGCAAGGGAGAGGTGCACAAGGTTTCGTGTGCGGGCTGCCACATGCCGGAATCGGGATTTGTCGACACGAGGACCCTGAACGTCACCATTACACTTGCCTCCGCCTGGACGAGGCGAAAGACCCCGTCGCTGCTCAATACCGCCCACGCGGGCCGCTGGAACTGGGACGGATCCGCGAGCTCGCTTCACGCCCAGGCAGTGGGCCCGCTCGAAAATCCCTCTGAGATGAACGGGTCCCGTCTCTACACGGCCCAGCAGGTCTCCCGCCATTACCGCACTGAGTACGAGACGCTTTTCGGGAGGCTTCCGCGCTTCGATGACCCCCACCTCTACCCGCAGATCAAACCCGAGCACAACGGCTGCAAGCCCCCCTTTGGAGTCAATCCCGAGGATTGCAAAGTCGCTCACCCCGAGTACGACCGATTGAGCGCGAGCCAGAAGCGCGAAGTCGACCTTACCATCGAGAACTGGGGCAAGGCACTGGCCTCCTACCTGCGTCGCCTGAAGAGCCAACCCACCAGGGTGGACGCCTATCTCGAGGGAGACACTTCAGCACTGAGCTCTTCGGAGGTCCGTGGACTCAAGGTCTTCGCGGGCAAAGGGCGCTGTCTCGAATGCCACTCCGGCCCACTGCTTACGGATCAGAAATTCCACAACCTCGGAATCAAGGCCGAGTACGTGGCGGTGGTTTTCCTCAACCCCTATGACCCAGGTGCAGGCGAAGGTCGGTTCAAGACGCCCAGCCTCCGGAACTCAGGCTCGCTTTCGTTCATGCATACTGGCCAGTTCAGGAGCCTCAAACAAGTGATTGAGTTCCTGGACCGGGGTGGAGATCGGGATGGCTTTGTCGGCAAGTCCGAGCTCAAACCTCTCGGGCTTTCTGCACAAGAGAAGACCGATCTCGAGGCCCTGCTCCTCGCACTGCGCTCACCGCCCGCGCCAGACGGACTTTGAGCGTGCCCCTTAAACCTGAACCTCGGCCACCATGCAGAGCTTGCCTGCCTGGTGGAGATTAACGCCCCAGCCCCCGGAGGCAAGCTTCCCCGATTGAAGCTCGATGCTCCCAGGCATGAAAACCGGCGCCACGAAGCGAGCGGACACTTTGCGGGCAGGCT
>CAZDSX010000053.1:854-16943 GCA_964508305.1 uncultured Bacteriovorax sp. | reverse complement strand
TTTGTCGTCATCGAGATGAACCCCCGAGTCTCTCGCTCCAGCGCGCTTGCCTCCAAAGCCACGGGTTTCCCGATTGCGCGCATCGCGGCCAAGCTCGCTGTGGGCTACCGACTGCATGAGCTCAAGAACGAGATCACCGGGACGACTCCCGCAAGCTTCGAGCCTTCGATTGATTACGTGGTCACCAAGATCCCGCGCTTTGACTTCGAAAAATTCCGCCCCACTCCCGAACTCCTCACGACCCAGATGAAGTCCGTCGGCGAAGTCATGGCCATGGGCCGTACCTTCGAAGAGTCGCTTGCCAAGGCGGTGGCTGGCCTCGAGACGGAGCTGAGCTGGTTCAAGCCGATTGGTCCTGAGATCAACTGGGCTTGGATCGATACGGCCCACCCCAAGCGGCTCTGGGCGCTGGCCGATGCCATCCGCAAGGGCGCCTCCACGGCTGAGCTCTCCCGGCGCAGTGGGGTCACTGAATGGTTCCTCAAGCGCATCCAAAAGCACCTGGGAGCCGAAGCCATCATGAAAGCGGCCACCTTTCCCTTTGATGAGTCGACTTTCAGGGCCATCAAGGAACTCGGCTGGACGGATCGCGGGATTGCAGGCTTTTTAGGAAAGACTGAAGAAGAGGTTCTCAAGGCGCGCCGTGCTGCCGGAGTCGAATCGGCTTTCCTTCAAGTCGACACTTGTGCAGCCGAAGTGGAAGCGCGAACCCCCTACCTCTACAGCAGCTACCGAAGCCGAATGAGCGAGGCCGTGAGATCGCCCAAGCAAAAAGTCATGATCCTGGGCGGAGGCCCCAACCGAATCGGACAGGGCATCGAGTTTGACACCTGCTGCGTGCAGGCGTCGCAGGCACTTGCGGAACTCGGCATCGAGACCATCATGGTCAACTCCAATCCCGAGACCGTGAGCACGGACTACGACGTCTCGGACCGCCTCTACTTTGAGCCGCTCACACCCGAGCACGTGCTCAGGATCGCCGACGAGGAAAAACCTCTGGGCGTCATCGTGCAGCTCGGAGGCCAGACCCCGCTCAAGATCGCCAAGATCCTCGAGCGCCAGGGCCTCAGGATCCTCGGCACTTCCACGGCCAGCATCGATGCGGCCGAAGACCGAAAGAAGTGCAGTGAGCTCGTCAAGGAACTTGCTCCGCTTGGACTCAAGGAGCCGCCTTCCGCCACCGCACTTTCAGCGGCCGAGGCCATCGAGGCCGCGAGCAGGCTGGGCTACCCGGTCCTGCTTCGCCCGTCGTATGTGCTGGGCGGTCGCGGGATGCGCATCCTCCATAGTGAAGAAGCCCTCAGGGGGGCGATTGAGGAGTCGATCCGCGTGAGTGATTCACACCCCGTGCTGATTGATCGCTTCCTGGATCGCGCGGTCGAAGTCGACGTCGATGCGCTGTCTGACGGCAAGGAGTGCGTGATTGCTGGCCTCATGGAGCACATCGAAGAAGCCGGCATCCACAGCGGCGACAGTGCATGTTCGCTCCCCGCAGTGACCCTGAGTCCCGAGACGCAGGCCAGGATCCGCACCTACACGCGCGAACTGGCTCGCAAACTTCGCGTGGTGGGCCTCATGAACTGCCAGTTCGCGATTGCCGGCGACGACATCTACCTGCTTGAAGTCAATCCGCGCGCTTCACGCACAATCCCGTTTGTCGCCAAGGCCACGGGCAGGCCGCTGCTCGCACTTGCAGTCAAGGTCATGATGGGCAAATCCCTGCATGACCTCGGAGTCCGGCGAGATCTGGACGACGAGCTCGACATCTTCCACGTCAAGGCTCCCGTCTTCCCCTTCAACAAGTTCCCGGATGTCGACGTGCTGCTCGGGCCCGAGATGCGCTCGACGGGAGAAGTCATGGGCCGCGCACATCAATTTGCAGGTGCGTATGCCAAGGCCATGGCCGCTGCGAGCGTGAGGCTCCCCTTGGAGGGGAAAGCGTTCTTTTCGATCCGCGACGAGGACAAGGCGGCAGCCCTGCCACTCGCAATGGATCTCAAGCAGCTCGGCTTTGAGCTCTGGGCCACGGGTGGGACTGAAGAGTTCCTCAACCGCTACGATCTCGGGGTCAAGCGCATCAACAAAGTCCGCGAGGGCTCACCCCACTGTGTCGAGGCGATCAAAAACGGGGACTTCAACCTCGTGATCAATACTGCATCGGGTGACCGCGCCTATACCGACAGCAAGGCCATGAGGCGTGCTGCACTCGAAAAGAAAGTCCCCTACGCTACGGTACTCTCGTCGGCGAGGGCCATGCTGCAATCCATCCGGCAGCTGCGTCGCGGTCCGGTCGAGATCTTGCCACTCTGAGGTAGAACCATGAGCTCACTTCCCTGCTGGAACTGTGGAACCCTGCTGACGCCGCTCGATTTCGGGAGGCAGGATACGTGCAAGAGTTGTGGACGCGACACTCGTGTCTGCAAGGGCTGCGTCCACTTTGATCCTTCGGCCAACAACCAGTGCCGCGAAAACCAGGCCGACCGCGTGGTCGACAAGGAACGCTCGAACTTCTGCGACTACTTCCGCCCCAACCCCGACCTCAAGGCTTCCGGCACGGCTTCCCGGGATGCCATGAAGGCTGCCGCAGAGGCGCTGTTCAAGAAAAAAGGCTGAGAAAGAGGCCACCGGGTGTGCTAAACCGGACGGCATGTCAGACGACAAAATTCCAATGACGCTCCTCGGCAAAAAGAAGCTCGAGGAAGAGCTCAAGCACCTCATGACCGTCGAACGTCCGACCATCGTCAAGGCGATCGAAGTCGCGCGTGGACACGGCGATCTTTCCGAGAACGCCGACTACTCGGCAGCCAAGGAGCGCCAGGGCTTTATCGAAGGCCGCATCCAGACCATCAATGGAACGCTCGCTCGCGCCCAGGTCATCGATCCTTCGACCATCAAGTCGGAAAAGATCGTGTTTGGCGCGACCGTCGTGCTCGAAGAGCAGGAATCCGGCAAGCAGATCACCTACCAGATCGTGGGTGTGGATGAGGCCGACATCAAGGCGGGCAAGATCGGCATCACCTCGCCGATTGCACGCGCCCTGATCGGCAAGACTTCAGGAGACGAGGTGGTCGTCCATGCCCCCAAAGGTCCCGTCCACTACGAAGTCGTCAAGATCAAGTACGAGTAAGCCGGCCGCAGCAGCCAAGCCTGCGATTGCCTGCGACTCCGAAGTCCAGTTCGTCAAGGGCGTGGGCCCCCGTCTCGGTGCGATCTTCGCCAGCCGCGGGATCGAAACCGTCCGCCAGCTGCTGACTTTTTTTCCGCGCGCCTACGAGGACCGCACCAAGCTCCGCACCGTCAAGGAACTGCAGGAAGCCGTCAAATCCACCGTCGCCGTGCGCGTGCTCTCATCACGCAAGATTCCGATTCGTGCGGGACGCTCGATCCTGGAAGCTCGCACGACCGACGACACGGGCACGCTGACCCTCAAGTGGTTCCACGCACCCCGGGGGCTTGAGCAAAGGCTCATCGCCGGCACCCAGCTCATTGTCACGGGCACCCCAAAAATGTTCATCGGCAAGGCCGAGATGATCCATCCGGAGATGAGCTGGAACAAGACGAGTGATGCTGCCGAGGCAGGTGACCTCGATGTGGGTCGCGTGGTGCCGGTCTACACGGAGCTCGATGGAATCCCGAGCCGGACGTTTAGAAAAGTCCTTTGGGAAGCCATCCAGAAGTTCGGGAGCTCCTACCCCGAGGACCTGCCTTCGAACCTCAAGCAGAAGCACTCGCTCCCGACTGCTTTTGAATCCATCCGGGAAATCCATTTTCCGACGCGCGAAGAGGAGATCCCGGCCCTCGTCGAATTCGGGACGAACTGGCACGCGCGCTTCATTTACGAAGAGTTCTTCAAGTTCGAGTGGTTTGTCCTTCAGCGCAGGCTCCGCATGCAGCGCGAGCTGGCGAGACCCGTTGGAAACGAAGGCGGCCTCAAGGCGGCCCGCGACCTCGAAGGCCTGCTTCCCTTCCAGCTCACGGGAGGACAAAAAAAGGCCCTCGAAGAGGTCTTTGAAGATCTCAAAAAAGATTACCCGATGAATCGCCTCGTTCAGGGTGATGTAGGATCAGGCAAGACGGTGGTGGCCCTCCTGACAGCTGCAGCGGCTCTTGCCGAAGGGTCTCAGGCTGCGCTCATGGCTCCGACCGAGATCCTCGCAGAGCAGCACTACAAAAACGCAATCAAACTATTTGGAGGACGCATTCGCTGCGAACTCCTCACAGGCAAGACTCCCGAGAGCGAGCGCCGGCCCCTCTTGGCCAGGCTTGCTGCCGGCGAGCCGATGGTGCTGATCGGCACCCACGCGCTCCTGGAAGAACCCGTGCAGTTCAAGGAGCTCGCCGTCGTGCTCATTGATGAACAGCACCGCTTTGGCGTCGAGCAGCGCAGGACACTCAGGCTCAAGGGAGGCGACCGGATCCCGCACGCACTCCTCCTCACCGCCACTCCCATTCCGCGGACGCTTGCACTCACGGCCTACGGCGACCTCACCGTGACGACGATCAAGGAGCTGCCTCCGGGGCGCTCGCCGATCCGCACGCAGGTCGTGGTCGGAAACCAGCGGGCCAAGGCTTACGAGCTCATCCGCAACGAACTCAAAGCCGGGCACCAGGCCTACTTTATTTATCCGCTCATCCAAGACAGCGAGGCCGAAGGCTTCACGAGCTTGAGATCCGCCATCACGGAAGCCGACACGCTTGCCCACGAAGTGTTCCCCGAATTCAAAGTCGGACTGCTGCATGGCCAGATGAAGCCTGACGAAAAAACCGAGATCATGGATCGCTTCAAG
Source organism: uncultured Bacteriovorax sp. (assembly GCA_964508305.1). GTDB lineage: Bacteria > Bdellovibrionota > UBA1018 > UBA1018 > UBA1018 > CAIOHW01. Next base: position 12,156 of record CAZDSX010000053.1, on the reverse strand, counting down.
CGCGGCGAGCTCCATATCCTCGTCTCCACGACGGTCGTCGAAGTCGGAGTCGACGTGCCCAATGCAACCGTCATGGTCATCGAACACTCGGAGCGCTTCGGACTTTCACAGCTCCACCAGCTCCGAGGTCGCGTGGGCCGAGGCGCCGCGCAGTCGTATTGCTTCCTTCTCTCGCACCCCAAAGTGGGCGAGCAGACCTCCGAGCGCCTCAATGTGCTCGAGCGCTCCCAGGACGGATTTGAGATCGCCGAAGCCGACCTCCAGATCCGAGGGCCGGGAGAGTTCCTCGGCACGCGCCAGAGCGGCGCGCTCCCCTTCAAGATGGCGGATCTCGTGCGCGACAAGGACTGGCTCCTCAAGGCGCGCGAGGACGTGCTCGAGCTCCTCAAGACCGATCCCCACCTCGAAAAGCCGGAAAACCGGCCACTTCGCGAATTCCTCATTCGTGAAGGCAGGTTGCAGCTCGAGTTCCTCAAGACCTCATAAGTCCTCGTTTTTAGAGCTCAAAAACATCAACCAAATTCGAATAAAATCGAACAATTCCAAGCACTTCAGTTTATCTTGGCATCATTATAATGCCATGCGTTACACTCTAAGTATGGGCCACGCTGGAAGAAAATCCGGATCCCTGGTCGGTCACTTCCTCAGGCAGCGCCGCGAAGCGCTGGGCCTGTCACAGCGGGCACTGGGTCAGAAGTTCAGCCCGCCCGTCACGACACAGTTTATTTCCAACGTCGAGCGTGGGGTGACCCCGCTCCCTCCCGGCCACATCCCCACCCTTTCGCGGGAGCTCAAGCTTCCGGAATCGGAACTCCTTTCGGTTCTGGAGCGCGAATACATGATGAAGCTCTCCGACAAGCTCGGTGCGCAGAGCGCCGAAGCCGCGATCGAGGGGGAAGGACACTCCGCCTTGGCCGAAATGGCCAAAAGACCCCTTCCCCAGGCGCTCCTGGTCGAGGACCAGGATTTTGAAATGATGCGTTCGCTTTATGACGCCTACCGGTCAGCGGACGAAAAAACGCGCGAAGAGTTCGAAGCCCTCTGCATCCGACTGCTCCGCATGTCAAAATGATCGGGTGAACGATCTCCCGCTCAAGCCCCGCCCCCGCGGCGCCCGAAAAACCCGCCACGCTCCCGCCCCGGTCGGACGCTCCATCCCTGAGACACACGGGTACTTCAAGGCTCGCGACGGCGTGGAGCTCTTCTACGCATCCGAGGGAACCGGCGAACCGGTGATCTTTTGCTACGGACTGGTCTGTTCGAGCCTGCACTGGACCTACCAGATCGACCACTTCAAGAACTCACACCAGGCCATCTGGTTTGATTACCGGGGTCACCACAATTCCAGGAGCCCGGAGGATTACTCCACGATCACGGTCCAGCAGTTCGCCCAGGACCTCGAATCGCTCTTTGAACATCTCAAGATTGAAAAAGCCCACCTGCTTGGACACAGCATGGGCGTGAGCGTGGCGCTCGAGTTCGCCCATCGCAATCCAAAAAAAGTCCGCTCCCTTGTGCTCGCAAACGGCACCGCGCAGCGTCCGCTTGAGACACTGCTCTACAATTCCAATCTCCTGCCGCTCGGATTTGATTTCCTCTGCCAGCTCTACAAGGCCTCGCCCAAGCTCTTTAGAAAAGTCTGGGACCTCCAAAAGGGAAACCCCATCGCTCGCGCCGTGATTCGACTCGGTGGATTCAATGTCCACCTCGCAGCCGAGGAGGATATTGAACGCTACGTTTCGCAGGTCGAAGACATGGATCCCGGGATTTTCCTGCAGGTACTCAAGGACTACCACGCCTATGACGCAAGCCCCTGGCTCCACACGATCGAGGCCCCCACGCTGATCCTCTCAGGCGACGAGGACCTGGTCACTCCGCCAAGCCAGCAAAAGCTCCTGCACCAGCTGATCCGAGGCTCTGAACTGGTCGACATCAAGCATGGCAGCCACTGCCCTCAGATGGACCAGCCAGACCTGATCTCAGAAAAAATCGAAGCCTTTCTCAGGGCCGTCGAAACCGGGAACTAGCCTTCAAACCGAAAGCGTCCAGTCGGACCACGGAAAGCGCCAGTCGATCCAGTCACGGCATTCGATGCCCTCACCTTCCAGCAGGCGCTTGAAGCCCCCCATGCAGGTCCGCCCCCTGCAACTGCCCTCGCCCACGCCGCAGGCCTGGCGAATCGAGTCCGGAGTCTTGAGCTTTCCGTCACGGATCTTGGCGATCACTTCGCCGGTCCTGACCGAGCTGCAGGGACATAAAAGTTCAGAATCCTGCTCCATGGCTTTTTCGATCAGCTGGATCGCCATTCCGCGATGAACCTGGGTTCGGCAGGCCAGTTTCTTCACGCCGTCCACCCGGATCTCGCAGCGGCGGCAACTCCCATCCCGGCACAGCAGTCGGTCATCTCCCCGGGCAAGTCCGGTCTCAAAGAGCGCGAGAGCCAACGGCTGTCCCGAGCGCAACATCCGCTTGGACCCCTGGAGCGTCACTTCGACTTTGCTCGATGCGGTTTTTTCGGCGCTCATCACCCACTCGTCTTCGAGCGCCCTGCGCGCCTTGCGGACTCCGCGCGCCTCCCAGGCCAGGTGCGAAGGAACATCGACCTTGATCCATCCCTCCGAGTCCGAAAGTTCAAGCACCTTGCCTGAGCCGAGAGCCTCGCCCCGTCGATTGATCAGACCCACCAGCTCCTTGGGCTGGACCGAAAGCTGCTGGGGAAGCGGAAGCGTCAGCTGGGCCGTCGAGCGACCCTCGGGTTCATGGATGAGCACGGGGACCTTTGCGGGACAAGCCGAGATGCATTTTCCGCAACCCGTGCAGGCCGATTCATTGAGGAAGGTCCCCTTGGATCGGGAAATCTGGATTGCGTTGTCCGGGCATGCCGCCTGGCAGAGCTTGCACTCGATTTCCTCGAGGCACTCGATCGAAGCCACCGGGTGCTTGGAATGTTCGGACTTTGGAACGCCTGCAAAACGCGCCACCTCGGCACGAAGCGCGGGACCCGTCCATTTTCCCTGGTAGCTCCAGATCATCGGAGAGTCGAGATGCCGGTTCGCACGCTTGAGCCGGAGCTTGGCGCGGCGCTGGACTTCTTCCATCTGGTCACGAAGGGCGCGCTCGCTTCCCATTCGCTCGCTTGAGGCTCCCAGTGCCTTGATCACGCGCACTCCCAGGAGCTTTCCACGTTCCTCTTCGAGCACCCAGCCCTGCGGATCATCCTGGACCGTAGGACCTCCCGACTGCTCGAGTTCAAACAGGCAGCTTCCGGGCGGGTATTCGCGAATGCCATCACTCTTGGAAAAGGGACCTGCCGAAATCACCCAGGCCACTTCCATGACACGCACGCCGATCGCATCCTTGAGGCGCAATTCCCATAACAGTGGCGCCTTCTTGCGAAGTCCCACGGGCTGGGCCCGCAGCACTCGTCCGCCAAGGCCTTCAAATCTTCGACGATAGACTTCCCACCCAGAGAGTCCCGGCACCACGTCCACGCAGTGGACTTCCGGAACGCCCGACTCCAGCAGATCGCAGCCGAGCACGAGTGCGCGATTGCCGGTACCGAGGATCACGGTGGAGGGACTCCAGACCGTCTGTCCTTCCTTGCGGAGCCTGAGCGCACTTTCGAGCGGCAGGAGCGCGGGTTCGTTCCAACCCGGAAAAGGATCGGGCAGCTCAAGACGTTCGGCCACCCTCACGACGGCACGCGATTCGATCCGATGGATTCGCCCCTGCGAGTCCTCGATCAGCGCCACGCCTCCGGTGCCGGAAGCAGGCAGCACCCCTTTGACCTTGAGACCTTCGCCGCCAAAAAGACCCACCGAGAGGCCAGCCTCGGAACACTGGGTTGCGAGTGCACGCACACCCAGACCCGGCCAGCGCTGGATGCCTGGAGCAGCGAGCACCACGAGATCAAAGCGGCCTTCACGGACTTGGATGCTCATTCTGGCACCTCGGCGCAGAAGGCCTGCACGCGCTGGACTATGCCTGCAAGTGAACCGTCGGCGCCCGACATCCAACGAAGACGCTTGCCGTCCTTGGGCAGGGAACCCACCCGGTGCGCCCCTCCCAGGACTCGAGTCTTGAGATCACGGACGCTAAAGCGATCCCAATTCAGGAACTTCTGCACCATGGTACCCAGCCGCTCGAAGGATTCGGCGCCAGCAGGCTTGGCCTTGTCGGCAACGGGCGTGATCACCACGAGCTCATGGATCACATCCGGAGGAAGGCCCTCCGTACGAGCGAATGCGGCCACCGATCCCACGCAGCCCATTTGGGATGGATCCACCGGATCACGCGACACCAGAGTCCACTCCTCCCAGGTCCTGCTCGGGACTTCCTGCTCCACACCCACCGACGCCAGCCAGGAGTTGAGGCGCGGCGTCCTAAAGACCCAGACCCCGTGCTTGAGGCGCAGGGTTTGCGGCACTCCGTCGCGATAGAACCTTACCCCATCGGCCAGCGGCTCGATCGATGCCGCAGCGGTCACCATGGAGCCCGCGTCGAGCCTTGAGCGCACAAATTCCAGCACGCCGTTGCGATAGCGATCCACATCGACATCACCCATCTTTGGAAGCGAAACGCTGCTCAAGCTCACGGGAGGATCCCCGCGAAGCGTGAATCCCGGAAAACGACGGGCTGCGCCTATGCCTTCGGAAAGCTGTGGATGCCAGCCCCGCTCCGAAAACTCGAGGAAGCTTTCGTCCTCGTCTTCGAGGGCCACCCAGGTCCACTGGCGGGTACGAAGGAACGGCGCCTCCCGGTCCATGAACTCATCTTCACGACCGCCTTTTACGTTATTGCGGGGCCAGCTTTCGATGGAGCCCGGAAACTCCGGTCCAAGCACTTCGCGACACCGGTCCGCGCGCTGGAGTTCAAGCTCCATCATCGACTCGCGTGACCGGGGTGATCCGGCGATCACCGGATCAAACGGCAGCTCCGAGTTCTCGACGAAAAAGTCGCGCTCAGGATTCAGCACGACGACTTTCCAGCCCCTGCGCATCAGGATCTGCGCGGCAATGAGCGGCGCGATCCCCGTCCCGACAAGAGCAACTTCATGCTCTTGCTGCGTCAACGAGGACCCCCATCACTCGGCGCATGGCCGTCTGGACCTGGGCCTTTTTGTATTCGCTGTGGGCACTGCGACCCTTCTCGTTTTCTTCTGCGCTCTCCTGGTCCATCACCTGGACTTCGAAGGGATAAAAGAAACGGAACTCGCGAGGCGCGAGCTTGGGATCGATCTTTTCGATCCTCTCCAGCAGAGTGCGAGAAGCAGGGGACTCCTGGGAGGAATCCATCGCCTTGACGTGAGCCTTGAGCTCGCGGATTTCGTCATGGAGCGGGTTACGGAACTTGATGAGCTGGCGGCAGGTGAACTGGATCGCGCGGTAGAACTTGCTCGAGTGTGGATTGTCGGGGTCGCGACTCGGATAGTGGGTACCGCCCCTGAGGAACTCCTCGGCCTGCTCGCTGGTGAGCTCATGCCTCTCCCACTTTTCATAGGCCTGGTTCCATGCCGCCTGGAATGCATCGAGGTCCACGAGCGTGTTGCGCGAGCGGCTGGGCTTGATGTTGGGAGCCATCAGGATCATCCGGTCCTTGAGGAACTTGATGACCCGGATCGAGTCGAGGGGCGTATGGGTGACGAACCTGAGTCCGACACGGTCAAAGATGTCCTCGGCCACGTTTTCGGGCTTGTGCAGGAGTTTGAGCAGGATCGAATCGCGGGCCTTCTTGGGCTTGGTCTCAAAGGCTACGAGATCAATTCGATCTTCGCCCTCACCCAGATGCAGGTGGCCATTTTCATCGCGATGGATGACCCGGTAGAAACGATCGAAGATCTGCTTCTGGCATTCGGGAAAGTACTGGGTGCGCAAGTCCTTGTCGATGTGCGCGATCGTGTGCATCACCTTGAGCAGGGCGCACGCAAAGTTGCGAAGCAGCATGCCTGCGGGGTCGTTGTTCTGGCCCGGGTAGCTCAGGCTTGCCATGAGGAGCAGGTCGCGAATGTTGGTCAGCTCGATGATCTTGCGCGGCACCTCGAGCTTGAGGCCTTCCGGATTATCGGGAGCCAGGAAGTTTTTTCGGATGAAGTTCAACGCTTCATGGAAGTTCCCAAAGAGCTCCGCGCTCTCGATCGGATTGGATAGGTCATAGCCGTAACTTCCCACGAACCGTTCCACTTCATCCGTGGACCGGAGCTGGAAGCCCGTGCTTGCGTCGATCGCTGACTTGCCGCGGACAATGATGTCCAGCGTTTCCCAGCGCATGTCGTATCGCTTATTGAAATCCATTCCTTTAAAGGCCCCTGTGTGGCCGCGACTTTAGCCCAAGTTTTCCCGGGGTTGCAACAAACCTTGCCGCTCGCTCTCCCGGGGTTTTTGGGCTAGCAAGGAGGGCGTGAAGTTCGAAACCACCGACTGGCACCACTCCCATTCCCTCAAAGTGAGGGGCTACGAGCTCGACAGCTACCGACACGTCAACCACGCCGTCTACCTGAGCTACCTCGAGCAGGCGCGCTGGGAATTCCTCGCCTCGCGCGGACTGACGCTCCGCAAGCTCGACGAACTCAAGCGTTGGCCCGTCGTGGCAAACCTCGAGATCAGCTACCTCAAACCCGCCCTGATGGACGATGAACTCACCATCCTGAGCCGCGTCAATGAACTCGGGCGCGCGAGCCTGACGATCGAACACGAGATCCAGTGCGCAGGACGCACCATCACCCGAGCCAAGGTCAAGGCAGCCATTATCGACGAGACCGGACGAGCTGCAGCCATGCCCGAAATCTTCAAGCACCTTGCGGAGACCACGCTGTGACGGATCGCAGGCAAATCCTCTGGCCCCGCCTCAAGGCGTCTCCCCACGGCCGACTCGCGCTGCTGGGCGCCACTTTTTTTGGCGCAGGACTCCTCCCCCGCGCGCCGGGCACCTGGGGAAGCCTGCTGGCACTCCCTCTCTGGTGGGCAGTTTCGCCCCTTCCTCCCGCAGCCCAGATCGCTCTCTGGCTGGTCCTTGCCGCCTGGGGCGTCTGGTCCTCCAAGGTCTTTGATGAACTCAACGAAACCCAGGACAACCAGAACATCGTGATGGACGAAGCCACGGGCGTGGGAATTGCGGCCCTTACGGCAGGAGGCGACTGGAGCCTGCTCCTCTGCGCGTTCCTGCTTTTCCGCATTTTCGACATCCTCAAGCCCTGGCCCGTCAAGCTCGTCGACCGTTGGTCACACTCCTCCGGAAGTGCCTGGCACCGCGCCTTTGGCGTCATGGCCGATGACTGGGTCGCAGGAATCCAGGCCCTGGCCCTGATCATCCTTGCGCAACACTATGGCTGGCTCCCCACAGTCTAGACTCGAGCTCGAAGCCGCTCGACTCGCTCGCGCTCTCAAACAATCGGGAGCGAAGCTCGTGCTCGCCGAGAGCTGCACCGGAGGTCTTGCTGCGGCCACGCTGGCCCAAAACCCCGGCATCTCGCGGCACCTCTGCGGGAGTGCGGTGGTCTACCAGTCCGAAACTAAGTCTCAGTGGCTGAAGATCCCCCGGAGCTATCTCAAAAAGCAGGGGACCGAGAGCCTTGCCGTCACGGAGAGGCTCGCTCGACAAATCCTAGAGCAGACGCGTCATGCGACGATCTCCGCCGCGATCACCGGGGATCTGGGACCGCTCCCCTCCCAGTCCGAAAAAGTTGGCGTGATTTTCGTGGCTTGCGCGATCAAGACGCGGGGCGCCACGAAGATCAAATTTTCTGCACAAATTCGCCTCAGGAAGCCCAGCGGCAGCGCTGCGTCAGGAGACCCCAAAAAATTGCGGATCATGCTGCAACAGGTCGCTTCCATGGCCCTACTGCGCATGGTACGCCAAATGCTATCCGACACGCTTCGTCAACCACAGGGGGATTGAATGGATATTCAGAAGAACGAAAGCGCTCTCAACCACACTCAGAAAAACAAGGCCATTGAGCTTGCTGTTGCTGCCATTGAAAAGCAGTTCGGCAAGGGCTCGATCATGCGCCTCGGCGAGACCGAGAATCTCGTCGCACAGGACGCTCAGGCCGTGCCGACGGGCTCGCTGAGCCTCGACCTCGCACTCGGCATCGGCGGTATTCCCCGCGGCCGCATCATCGAAATCTACGGACCGGAAGCATCGGGCAAGACCACCGTCACGCTCCATGCGATTGCCGAAGTCCAGAAGCTCGGCGGCATCGCCGCATTCGTCGATGCGGAACACGCACTCGACGTGAACTACGCCCGCAAGCTCGGCGTGCGCACGGATGACCTGCTCATCTCGCAGCCCGACACCGGCGAACAGGCCCTCGAAATCGCCGACGCACTCGTGCGCTCCGGCGGCATCGACCTGCTGGTCATCGACTCGGTCGCAGCCCTCGTGCCGCGCGCTGAAATCGAAGGCGAAATGGGCGACTCGCACATGGGTCTCCAGGCACGCCTCATGAGCCAGGCACTCCGCAAGCTCACCGGCACGATCAATCGCAGCAAGACGATCGTGATCTTCATCAACCAGATCCGCATGAAGATCGGCGTGATGTTCGGCAACCCCGAAACCACCACCGGCGGCAACGCCCTCAAGTACTACTCGTCTGTCCGCCTCGACATCCGCCGCATCGGCGCACTCAAGGACGGCGAGAACGTGATCGGCAACCGCACCCGCGTGAAGGTCGTGAAGAACAAGATGGCTCCCCCCTTCAAGGAAGTCGAATTCGACATCCTTTACGGTGAAGGCATCTCGAAGGAAGGCGACCTGCTCGACCTGGCTTCGGGCATGAACATCATCGAGAAGAGCGGCACTTGGTATACCTACAAGGACGAGCGCATCGGCCAGGGTCGTGAAAACGCCCGCCAGTGGCTCAAGGACAACGCATCGGCCATGGAAAAGATCCGCGCCGAAGTGCTCGCCAAGGCAGGGATCGGCGTGAAGAAGGAAGCAGCTGCAAATCCGCAGACTGCTCCCGCCGGCGCCACCATGGCTGGCAAGCCCACGATTGCAGCAGCTGCTGCTGCAACGACCAAGGCTCCCGCGAAGAAGTAATTCGCAGGCTCCAAGGCCCTGAACAGGTCCAACGAAAAGGCCGCATTTCCCACGGGGAATGCGGCCTTTTTATTTGCGCATGTAAAAACCTTTTACACTCGCCACCCGGGGCTATACCTAAAAAAATCAATAATTTCAAATATCTGGATCACCTCACCGTAGGCACACCCCTTGCTCAATAGGGGCTCACTACTGAGAGGAGAACCGATATGAAACAACGTTTTAACCAGTCTCTTTTTGCACTCACCGGGATCGCACTCATGGCCCTCACCACCGCCTGCGGAAAGCAGCGCGAAGGCAAGTACCAGGGCATGGAATCCGCCATCATCATGAACCAGAAGGCGGGAAGCCAGATGGCCTATCTCGAGCTCAAGCAGCAGAGCGCTGAACTCGTCACCGGCACCTGGCGCAGCGCCACCTCGAGCGGAACCTTCCAGGGTTTCCTCCGCGCCGACCGCATCGACAGCCTTGAGCTGCAGCGTTCCGCTGCCTCCTCCGGCACCTCGGGATCCCAGGTCGGATACGGAACTGAACCTTGCGTGGGCCGCTACGTGGGCTCCGTCAAGTTTGACAATAATCGAATGATCGGACGCTTGGAGTGGAGTGCCGGTTTCGGTCTCTACAACTCCACCATGGGATCGATGACCAATACGACGGGCTGCACCGCCCTCGAGATCGACGCTTCGAAGCTCTAAGCGGCTCGACGCTTCATCAGGAACGCTCCCAACAGTAGTGTGGCCAGGGCTCCCGCAAGTACCCAAGGGGAAAGCGGGATGCCCTCCGCCAAAGCCGAGATCCCATCCGGCTGCCTCGTCGAAGACGGGACACGAACAGGTTCAGCAGGGGAATGTTCTGGTTGGCTCTGGGCAACAGGCGCCGAATTGGCAGCCACCTGTCGCTGCGGGCGATTCGAAACACCACCCTCCATCGCAAGTTTTTCCAGCACCACCGAGGTCGAGATTCGCGCGGGCGGAAGCTGGATCCTCATTCCCGGGTCGATCTGGTCCGGATTCCTGAGTTCAGGATTTTCCGCCACAATCTCCTTCCAGCTCGCTGCGCCTCCGTAGCGGATGGCGGCAATGCGCGAGAGCGTGTCTCCCCGGCGGATCGCATAACCCTCGGTGCCCGTTCCAAAATCCTGGGCAAAGGACTTCATCGACGCCGAGTCCTGCGGACGCACCGGCGAATTATAATAAACCAGCGTCCCGGGCTCGATCTTGGCGCCACCATTCCAGAGCTTGAGGTCCTCGCTCCTCGAAGGCGTGCCGTAGAGCTTCTGGGCGAGATCCACCCAAGAGGCGTCATCCGACCGAGTGAAGTAAAAACCGTTCATCCAGCTGCCGCTGGACTGGAAGGGACGCTCGCGGACGACTACTCGTTCGCTGCGAGCACGATGCAGACGCCTCTTGCGGGAGCGGCTCCGGGTCGTAGCTGCCACGGCAACCTGGGCCGCCTGGGGCTGGATTTGGCGCTGGGCCGCTGCTGCAGCATCCTGCTCGGCTTGGATTCGCTGCGCCATGGCCGCCACGGACTCAGTCTTGGCCAACTCGCCGGCAGGGCCTGGGGCCTGGATGTCGGTGGGTAGTGCTCCCGGTGCCGGGATCGGGGGTTCTTCTTCAAAGCCGTCCCCAGCCGCCATCGAGTCGCCGGCCGATCCTGCTCCGGTGTTGCCGGAAAGATCCGAGAAGGCGTCGGGCGGCAGGTCATCCTCGGTGGGCTGCACGTTGCCCGAGCAGCCTCCCATGAAGACGATCAGACCCAGGGTGAGCGCAACAAAAGGCAACGCCCTTCGCGCGCTGGACTGCCACTGGGAATGCCGCATGCGGGAAATCAGACTCATCACCCTTGAAATTGTAGGCAGCTTTTTTGTGCCGAAAAATCGGTAAAATATGCAGCGACAACCCGGCATTTTGTACCCGTTGTGTCAGCAGTTTCGCAGCAATCCCGCTTGCGGCGGGGTCCCCCTCGGGGCTATGCATGAAAGCCATGAAAGCCGCTGAAATCCGTAGCAAATTCCTGGATTACTTTGCCCGCAATGGCCACGCCAAGATCGAGAGCTCGGCCCTCGTTCCGCAAAATGACCCGACGCTCCTGTTCACCAACGCAGGCATGGTCCAGTTCAAGGATGTGTTCCTCGGCAAGGACCCCAGGCCCTACACGCGTGCGACCACTTCCCAGAAGTGCGTGCGCGCAGGCGGCAAGCACAACGACCTCGAAAACGTGGGCTTCACCGCTCGCCACCACACGTTCTTTGAACTGCTCGGAA
>CAZDSX010000053.1:0-844 GCA_964508305.1 uncultured Bacteriovorax sp. | reverse complement strand
GGAAACTTCTCGTTCGGTGATTACTTCAAAAAAGAAGCGATCCACTACGCCTGGGAGTTCGTCACGACCGAGCTCAAGCTCCCCAAGGACCGCCTGTATGTAACGGTTTTCGAAAAGGACGATGAAGCTGCCGAGATCTGGCACAAGCAGGAAGGCGTGCCCAAGGACCGCATCTACCGCTTTGGCGAGAAGGACAACTTCTGGTCCATGGGCGACACGGGCCCCTGCGGGCCCTGCTCGGAAATCTTCATCGATCGCGGCGAAAAGCACGGCTGCGGAAAGCCCACCTGCAAGATGGGCTGCGACTGCGATCGTTACATGGAATTCTGGAACCTCGTGTTCATGCAGTTTGACCGCGACTCAAGCGGCAAGCTCACCCCGCTCCCCAAGCCTTCGGTCGACACGGGCGCAGGACTTGAGCGCATTGCCTCGATCATTCAAGAGGTCGAAACCAACTACGACACGGATTGCTTCCAGGACATCATCCAGAGGACTGCACAGCTCGTCGGAAAGCCTTACGACACCAAGTCACCCGAAGCGGTTTCATTCCGTGTGATTGCCGACCACTCGCGCGCGACTGCGTTTTTGATCGGAGACGGCGTGATGCCCTCGAACGAGGGCCGCGGCTATGTCCTTCGCCGCATCATGCGCCGGGCGATCCGCCACGGATCCAAGCTGGGCTTCAAGGGTCCGTTCCTCCACCAGACCACCGGATTCGTGATCGACCAGATGGTTTCGGCCTATCCGGACCTGGCTGACAAGCGCGAGTTCATCAAAAAAGCGGTGCAGGCCGAAGAAGAACAGTTCCTCAAGACTCTCGAGCGCGGCCTCCAGCTCCTCGATG
>CAZDSX010000052.1:11276-17636 GCA_964508305.1 uncultured Bacteriovorax sp. | reverse complement strand
GCAACCTCGACGGCCGCACCGCCGAGGAGATGCACGAGCTGATGGAGGCGCTCAACCGCGAGACGGGCACGGCGTTTGTGGTGGTGAGCCACAACCCGGAGCTGGCCCGGCGGATGGGGCGCGTGCTGCGCATGGCCGATGGCGTGGTGTTGCCCGAGGAGGCCGCCGCTTGAAGCGCTTGCTCCCGTTGGCGGTGCTGCTGTGCGCCTGGGCGGGTCGCGCCGAGGCGCAGGAGGGCTTTGGCCAAGGCCTGGGCGGTCGGCCGGGCGAGCTGCGGCTCGACCGTTCGAGCGAGCCGAGCGACAAGCCCGAGACGCCGGCCGACGACGATGAGGCGGCGCCGACCATCGCGGCCATCGAGGTGGGCGGGGTCGAGCGCGTCGATCGCGCCACGGTGCAGAACCAGATCCGCGTCAAGGCGGGCGATCGGCTGGGCATCATCGGTCGTAATGGTGCCGGCAAGTCGACCTTGCTCAAAATTCTCTCTCGCATTGTGGAGCCGACCCGGGGACGGATCTCCATCCATGGGCGGGTAGCAAGTCTATTGGAAGTGGGCACAGGCTTTCATCCAGAGCTCACTGGCCGTGAAAATATTTACCTCAACGGCGCGATTCTTGGGATGAGCCGCGCTGAAATCCGTCGGAAGTTCGACGAAATTGTGGATTTTGCCGAGGTCGAGAAGTTCCTGGATACTCCGGTTAAGCGTTACTCGAGCGGAATGTACGTGAGACTGGCTTTTGCTGTGGCCGCGCATCTCGAGCCTGAGATCCTCATTGTGGATGAGGTTCTTGCAGTTGGGGATGCACAGTTCCAGAAGAAGTGTCTTGGCAAAATGGAGAGTGTGTCTGGGGAGGGGAGGACGGTATTGTTTGTGAGCCATAATATGGAGGCAATCCATAGGCTCTGTAACCATCTGCTGGTGCTTGATTCGGGACGCTTGGGTTTTTTTGGGGACAGTATTTCTGATGGAATTCAAGCTTATTCGGGACCTCAAACTATGTCGGAACGTCTCTATTGGGAAAACCAAGGGAAAGAATTCGATAATCCATATTTTCGACCCATGAAGTTTTTTTTAGCGGGGCCCGACGGTATTCCGCTTCGGCGGCGAGGCCTGCGGAATGATGAGCCCGTGTATGTGACCATTGAGGGAACCTGTGACAGTTGGAATGAGGGACTCACTATTGGATATCAAATGGCAGAATCGGATGGTCGGATTCTGTATTGGTCGTACCAATCAGATGACCCCAGTTCGCAGGTCAACTCTTGCAAGTTGGCCTCAGGGACTGTCTCCATCAGGTCATTGCTGCCGAGAAGACTGCTTAATGAGGGGAACTACTCGATTGAGCTGATCGGTGGACTACATTTTCGCGAGTGGCTATTTGAGCCGGGAAGGTCAGTCAGGCTGGAGTTTTCTGTCCAAGGAGGACTGAGTGACTCCCCGTTTTGGTTGGTCAGACGTCCTGGTTCGTTGGCTCCAGTTATTAGTTGGGAGGCTCGATAGTGTTCGAAAGCCTTTTTAAGTCGAGGAAGCGCAGGTTTGCACAATCTTCATATGCTCAGTGTGGGGAGGATCTAATTGCTGCATTTTATTTTGACTGTTTTGGGGTCAAGTCCGGAACCTATCTCGACATTGGAGCCCATGATCCTCACTGGTTGAACAATACTTTTTTCTTCTATCGCCGTGGCTGGAGGGGCGTAAACATTGATGCCCAAGAGGGCGCGATCAGGAACTTTGAGAAGTATCGGCCCGATGACATCAATATCGCGGCGGCAGTATCGGGTGCTGGTGGGGAGAGGTGCCTTCGAGTGTTCGATGCTACGGCACTTTCGACGGCCTCAGATGAGCGGACACGCTTGTATCAGTCCATGGGACATAGGGTAACTGGGGAGATAAAGCTGATTACTGCTCGATTGGTAGATATCCTTGAGCGTGTCGGAAAGCAGGACTTTGATCTGGTGAGCATTGATGTCGAGGGAATGGAGCGGGAGCTTCTTGAGGCACTATTCAATGCAGGGACTTTCCCTAGGATGCTCATCTGCGAGACAGCCCTCTATGCTCCCCGGTTAGCTGATGCGACTAAATGTAAAGATTTAGTGAGCTGGGTCCAAGCGAAGGGCTATTCAGTTTATGCAGATACATTCGTGAATACGATTTTTATCAGAGAACAGGAAGGGGGCTGATATGCACCTCAGCCTGAGGTCGCCGCTGGCCTTTGCTCTTAAGTTATGGGTAGAAAAGACGTTTGCCCAAGCGCTGGATCGCTGGAGTCTAAAGGATAGACTAGCGGGGACGGCCAACTATGGTCCCCGAGCTTTTTTCTATGGCAACGTGGAGTGCATGGTTAATTGCATAACTTGTTATGCGGTACCGGGAACTGCCGAGGTCGTTCTAAGTACACTCAGTAAAATAGGCACTGGCCGACTCTTGAATCTAGGTGGCGGACCCCACACTTCGCGACTCTACGAGGCTCTCGGATTCAGTGTAACAAGTATTGATCTAGAGCAACCGCTTTCCGACAAGGATATCCAATTTGATTTGAACTCTACGAAGGAGTTGCCAATCAGTCTGGGAGGGTTCAGGGTAGTTGTCGCACAGGAGATCATTGAGCACTTAGAAAATCCTTGGCAGTTATTCCGTAGGGCGGCTTCTGCGCTCGCGCCTGGAGGGGTATTGATCGTCACGACCCCCAATATCCTTTCCGAAAAGAGCTTTCGCTCTGTAAAACAGCATCAACATTTCCATTGGTTTACTCCCGACTGCTTTTCGTACCATGTCAACCCGATCCCGTATTTTGAGCTTGAGCTGATTGCCTCGAGGACCGGGTTTTCAATGGTGGAATCTTACGGGAATAACTCATTCTTCATCGAGGGCGAGACTAAATCGAAGCGTCTTAGAAAATCAGAGTGCTTAATCTATGTATTTAGAAGAGCAGGCTGATGAGTCCGGTACCCCACCCTGTCTGCAGTGTTATTGTCCCTACCTGGAATCGAGGTGTTCTTCTCGTCGAGGCTGTTAAGAGCGCGATTGAGCAGACTGAGAGAAGGATTGAGGTCTTAGTTTGTGACGATGGATCGACTGACAATAGCCGAAGCCTGGTTGAATCACTGAATGATGCGCGCGTTCATTGGATCGAGGGTCCTCGATACGGACGACCGGCGCCTGCACGGAATCGCGGCCTAGCGCTTGCTCGAGGCGATTGGGTCGCATTCTTGGATAGTGATGACCGCTGGGCCCCCGATAAGCTAGAGAAACAACTGCTGACGTTGGCGTCCACTGGATTTCGTGCGTGTTCAACTAACGCCGAGCGGGTGGTCACTTCGAGTTTGGAGAGCAATGGGGCGTTTTTAGCCTACAATAAATCCGAAATCGAGCTTGCTGACATTGTAACAACTAATTGGGTGATTTGCAGTTCAATGCTTGTGGATCGGCGGCTTCTACTGGAGGCGGGTGGCTTTCCTGAGGGCGCGGAATTCCGGGCCATTGAGGATTATGCATTGTGGATCAAGTTGGCGGCGCTGACGAAGATTGCCTACCTGCCCGAATGTCACGTGATGTATCGAGAT
Source organism: uncultured Bacteriovorax sp. (assembly GCA_964508305.1). Classification (GTDB taxonomy): domain Bacteria; phylum Bdellovibrionota; class UBA1018; order UBA1018; family UBA1018; genus CAIOHW01. Next base: position 14,072 of record CAZDSX010000052.1, on the reverse strand, counting down.
GATCCGGTGACCAGCATTCGCTCTGACAGTCAACAAGAGCGAGGAGAGCTTCGAAAGAAAGTGTTCGGTCACTTTTTGGTCTGGTTGCGTTCACGCAGAGAGAGGCTCCCATTGCGCGATGTTCTCCGTATTCGATGTTTGTGGTTTCAGGCTTGTTTGGGTCTCGAGCCTGGAGATAGGCTGCATTTGCTGAAGTAAGGTAGAATACCGATGAAGATCCTCCACACCGTCGAGTTCTATCATCCCTCTAAGGGAGGCGCACAGGAGGTCGTCAGGCAGCTCTCCGAGCGTCTTGTGCGACTGGGACATGACGTCACTGTCGCGACCACTCGAATCCCTGGGCGAGGCGTATCGAGTCTCAACGGAGTCAAAATTCGAGAGTTTGAGATTTCTGGCAATCAGGTGCGGGGCTTTACCGGTGAACTTGAGGCCTATCAGGGCTTTTTAGCTCAGTCCAAGTTTGATGTAGTGATGAATTACGCTGCTCAGCAGTGGGCGACCGATCTGTGCCTGCCCATGTTGGATCAAATCTCTGCAAAAAAAGTCCTAGTGCCCTGTGGATTCTCGGGGCTCTTTGATCAGGCTTATTCAGGCTACTTTAAGCAAATGCCGGCATGGCTGAGGCAGTATGATGCGTCGGTCTACCTGTCTAATAACTATCGTGACATCGATTTTGCCAGAAACCACGGTATCTCCAATATTCGAGTCATCCCCAATGGCTGTGGTCAGGACGAGTTTGAGGCAAAGCCCTCGGTTGATATCCGAAAGAAGCTACGCATCCCACTGAATCATTTTTTGATTCTCCATGTGGGGGGGCATACCGGAGCCAAGGGGCATCGTGAACTCTTCGAGATTTTTGGGCGGTCTGCTCTGAAGAGTTCCACTCTTTTGATCGTGGGAAATCGGATTCATCCAGGGTGTTTCCGTTCCTGTCGGATTAAGGCGTGGCGTGCGTCGATTTTTCCGGAGAGCCTCATGGGTGAGAAAAAAGTGGTGGTGGCAGATCTTTGCCGTGAAGACACGGTTGCCGCCTATCATTCTGCTGATTTATTCTTGTTTCCGTCTAACGTCGAGTGCTCTCCTTTGGTTTTGTTTGAAGCAATGGCGAGCCAAACTCCATTTTTAACGACAGATGTCGGCAATTCTCGCGAAATCATTGATTGGAGTGGCGGAGGGATGCTCCTTCCGACACTTGATAGCCCGGCTGGGAACTCTCTTGCTGATATAGCGGGATCGGCGGCTGTGCTTGAAAAGGTCTGGAAGGATCAGGGGCTTCGAGACCACTTGGCAGGGTCAGGGTACGCCGCATGGAAGGAGCGGTTCACCTGGGAGAAAATCACGCGCGAGTTTGAGCGACTCTATACGATCCTGATCGATGGATCGTTTCGGGGAGCGCACTGTTGATTGGTAAACGGATCTTCAGGACATTGCGGAGCTGTGGGATAAGTAATTAATTTCGTTTGGGACACTTCTTCAGAGGCGATTTCTAGGGCCAGAGGTCAAAAGGTCGATGAACCTGGCTTCTGGGTACTTTTGAGTGTTCTAGGGGTTTTAGCTCTCCAGACCTGGTGTTTGGTTCAATCTAGAGGACTTCGAGCTCTAGTTCAGCCTAACTGGGTCCTACCGTCTGGGTTTTCGTGCAAATACATTGAGGGAGAGAAAGTCCTCAAAAGGCTCTTTGGCAAGCGAGGCATCGCGCACCGACGGAAGAAAATGCGGCTCATGGGGGTACTCGATAATTTCAGCGAAACCTGCGTTCGTCAAAAGGTGCTTCATCCAGCAGAAGTTAAATCCCGTCTTGTGATAATCGTAAGGATCTTCCTGGCCACCATAGATGAGGCCAATCCAAGGAGCGTGGCCCGGGGTTTGAAAGTGCTCCCAATTCTTCTGATAAATTTTGACGATGCGGTCGAGATCCGGAACTGAGATCCTAAGCTCACCGCCCGGCTTAAGTACTCTGAACCATTGTGAGAGGACAATGGGTGCTTCACGGTGTGAGACGTGTTCCAAGACGTGACAGGCATAGATACTGTCGGCGTAGTTGGTGCCAAATCGTCTAAGTCTCAGGATATCGTCGACCACGTCTGCGGAGCTCGCAGGATCGATGTCCACATTGCAGTAACCGGGAATGTAAACATTAGCGCAGCCCAAATGCAGGTGCCTAGATCGCGAGCCAGGTGAGGAGGCCCTGAAGGCCCGGCGGACTGAGTGGTAAAGGTGCTTTAGGAGTTGTCTCATGCGGCGACTCTTAGCAGATTGCAAGCGTGGCTTGTAAGGTAGATTTCCTCTTGAAAGAGGTCCGTCGTGGTCTCGATGCCAAAAGGGCTGAAAAATACGCTCCCACTATCGTGGCAAACAGTTGGAAAGCGGGCACCATGCCCTGATTTAGCTTGGTGGGGGCTATTATCTAGGCTTTCGATCGGGTGTCAGAGACCAAGATTTAATACAGACAACAACTCCCCCGGACCCGCACAAATCCAGCCAGCCCCTGCTGCCTTGAGCTCCACCTCGCTCCCAAAGCCATAAAGCACGCCAATACTCCTGAGACCAAGATTGCGAGCCGCGATGCAGTCAAACTCTCGGTCACCAATCATGATGGAATCGTGGGGGAGGTAGCCCGTGATTTGAAGCGCGCGAGCCAAAATCGTGGTTTTGTCACCAGGCTGGCTTAAGTCTCTCCCAAAGATCCGGCCCCTAAAAAAGGGTTCGAGCCCAAAGTGCTCGGACATGAATTCGGCGTCGTCGATGGCGCTGTCGAACGCCGCCATCCCATCGGGCGCCCGCCGCCGACCGCCG
>CAZDSX010000052.1:8277-11266 GCA_964508305.1 uncultured Bacteriovorax sp. | reverse complement strand
TAAGTTCCGCCTGCTGTTGAGGCTTTGAGGTGGCAATAGAGAGCGAGTGGCCCCGATCCGCGAGCTGGGACAGGGTTTCTGGGATCCCTGGATAGTGTCGCTGCTTAAAAAGGCCATGGGCTTCATAGTGAGAGCGGTAGGTGCGGATGAGGACAGGGAGGAGCCGAGATGGCAGGAGTTCCTCTCCAAAATGCTTGGACCATTCATCTGCTGGGGGGCCGATTGCCGTGTGCAGCTGGGGGTCGGAGGGTGCCACCAGGCCACAGCTCTCGAAAGCATGGCGCAGTGACATGACAAAACCCTCACTGGGATCCAGGAGGGTTCCGTCTAAATCAAAAAAGAGGTGAGCCATCTCGGGGGAGGAAGCTTTAAATCCCGCGGTTCATGATCAGCTTACGGAGCTCCGGATTCTTGGAATACGGAGTGTCCATGTGGTCGATCGTTACCGGTGCGTCGGCCTTGATGTTACGGGTGAGCTTCTCACCATAGAACAGCTCGCGGCAGGAGATCTGTCCCTTCTGGAGCGGGATCGAGAGGTAGATGTCCCTTTCTCCCACGACATGGCCTTCGGGAAGGTCACGAACGGCGTAAACGCCGCGAACGAGGCCATCGAGGTACTTGATTTCCTTATCGGGCGGGATGCGCTTGGAGGTGCCCGGAGCTCCGCACATTTCCTTGGCCTTGTGGAAGGCCCGGAACCACTTGTCGCAGTTTTCAGGGGTCGTGCAGTAGGGCGAAACCGGAATTCCATCGGCATCAATATCGATGTGGCGCTCGAACGTGCGGGCGCCCTTGGCATACGCCATCATGATAGAGGCGTCCCAGCTCGTCTGCTCATGGGTCGAGAATCCGATCGTGAGATGGGGGTAGCGGTTCTTGAGGAAGTCGATCTGGTTGAGCTCGAGTTCCTTGTCCTCTGACGGGTAGATCGACACACAGTGGTTGATCGAGATCGGGATATTGCGGTTGGTAAAGAAAGTCACCAGATCGTCGATATCCTTGAGGCTCGAACCACCGGTAGACGCGATCACGGGCTTCTTGGTCTTGGCGATTTTTTCGAGCAGCACCCAGTCGTTGAGATCGGAGCTTGCGATCTTGATGATTGCGCAGCCGTATTCGACGCACTTGTCGACGCCGACCTCGTCGAACGGCGTGGCCATGACCATGCAGTTGTTCTTGCGGACTTCTTCGCAAAGGATGCGGTAGTTGTCCCAGGCCATGTGGGTGTCGAGGGTCTTCTTGATGTAGCGAATGTCCGTCCGGCCCCTGAAGTCCTTGTGGATGAAGTTGTCGACATCACGGAATTGCAGTTTGATAGCGGCCTTTACGCCGTGATGGCGAACGATCCTGCCGAAATCGTGGACAATCTTGATGCCGCGATCAAGCTTGCCCCAGTGGTTGCTGGCCAGTTCAAGAACGAACAGCTCGTCGAAGATGTTGCCATGGATGACCGACATGAATTTTGCCTCGATTTATGTTGTTTAGCGCCATAAGAAATAGCGGCTGTCCGTCCCGTATGCAAGCGTCAGCAACTAGGGGGTTTTTCAGCATGTCAAAAGAGAGAGTCGCAAGAAGCTGTGTCTGTTGCGGCAGTGCGTCATTAAGCTCGTCGCCGGCTATCGTGATGCCATTTGTCGCGCATCGAGCGCTGGGCTGGGAGCCTGTTGAGGTCGATGTTTCCTGGGGCTTGAAGACCATTCAGCGGGGAATGGCCTACACCGTCTGCAAGACGCTGCTTTGCGATGAGTGCAAGGCCATATTTCTGGATATTCGGTTTTCAGAGGCTGAGCTTGCATCTCTTTACAGGGACTATCGCGGCGAGGAGTACACGTCTCTAAGGGATCGGTATGAGCCAGGTTATCGTCAGAGAAATCAGTTCTTTTCATCACAGTTGGAATATCTGCCACTTGTCGAGGAATTCCTAGCACCGCTACTGCCCGCTGATCCCACCGTCCTGGATTGGGGTGGGGACAACGGGATCAACACGCCGTTTAGAGGGCGGGCCCGGACGCTTCATATCTATGAGATTAGTGGCAAGGAAACGCTTCCTGGGGCAACCGCCGTAGACTTGGTAACGATTAGGAAAAACCATTACGATCTCATCATCTCCAGTCACGTTCTTGAGCATGTCCCTTACCCGCAGGAGCACCTAGCAGAGCTCCGCTCCTGTTTGGCCAAAGATTCAGTCCTTTATGTCGAAGTGCCATTTGAGCAGCTGATGGTTGATGCGGAAACTCCTGAGTCAGCAGCTCGCGCGAAAAGACATTGGCACGAGCACGTAAATTTCTTTTCGGAAAGATCGCTGCGACTTTTGGCGGAAAAGTCCAAGCTGAACGTAATCAACCTTCGTTCGATAGAGGTCAAAGGGGGAGGGAGCAATACCCGTGTGTTTCAAATGGCATGCAGCCTTCTGCCTTAGTCATTCATCACCGGGATGATCATATTGGCTCTAAATTCGTCCCGAGGCAGAAAGGGGGCCATGTCCTCCAGCGGTGAGGAGACCATCCGCCCGTCTTCTAGCTTTCTGGAGCTTAGCTTGGGCGCAAATGGTTGGCGCTCATCCAGGGTGACTTCGCAGATCACAGCGCCTGGCCGAGACAGCGTGTCTTGAATCGCTTGAGCCGAGTTGTCCTGGGTTTTTGCAGAGACGTAAGTCAGGCCGTAGGCTTGTGCCAGCTTTTCAAAGTCCGGAAATCCAAGACCACTGTCGGTGCCGCAGCCCACGATATTGTCAGAGAAAAAGTTTTGCTGGGTAAGCTTGATGGACTGGTAGCCCAGATTGTTGAGCAAGAAGATCTTGATCGGAAGTCTTTGTGTTGCAATCGTCTGGAGTTCCTGCACGTTCATCTGAATGGAGCCATCGCCTGCAATACAAATGACCGGAGCACGATTGGATGCAAGTGATGCTCCGATGGCCGCGGGGAGGTCAAAGCCCATCGTGGCACAGCCGCTGTTGGAGAACAGGCGCTGGCCTTGCTTGATGACCGCA
>CAZDSX010000052.1:7600-8267 GCA_964508305.1 uncultured Bacteriovorax sp. | reverse complement strand
AAGGCCGTAACACATGCCGTGGCATTGCCCGTGACCACTGTGGCGGTGGGGGGCAGGGCCGCGAAGAGCTGGTCCATGAAGAGGTAGGGATTAATTTTGTAGCGGTTCGCTCGATACTCAGGGAGCACGACAGGGTAGCGCTCAAGCCAGGTCTTGCAGCGAACCAGGTAGCTTTGATGCTCCTGGGTGGGGCCCTTCCAGTCGAGTTCCGACATTTGTTCAAAGAAGTCTCTCAGATCTGCATGAACGGGGAGGTCGATTCGGAGGGTCGGTTTTTTGAGTTCTGCCGAGTCGATATCCACCATGGCGATGCTGGCGGCGCGCGCAAAACTCGCATAGTTGTAGCTGATCTGCCGAATGTTGAGTCTGCAGCCCAGGACAAGAAGGAAGTCCGAGTTTTGAACAGCGAAGTTGCCGGGGCGATCGCCCACAGTGCCGGGGCGCCCTGCATAGAGCGGATGGTCGTTCCCCAGGAGGTCGTGTGCGTTGAATGCGGTGGTGACCGGGATTCCAAGCCGCTGAATGAACGTCATGAAGGATGAGTGGCTGTCGGAGATCCTGATGCCACTTCCTGCCATGATCACGGGGCGCTTGGCTTGTGCAATCTGTTTCAGGATCTGCAGGCAGGCCGATTTGAGGTCAGGGGTTTCCCACACGATTTCGTTTT
>CAZDSX010000052.1:6441-7590 GCA_964508305.1 uncultured Bacteriovorax sp. | reverse complement strand
TCAGAGATCTCAAAACCGGAGAGGGTCGAGGGATCGATCAAGGCGGATTGAACGTTGATGGGGATGTCCAGCCACACAGGGCCTGGGCGTCCTGTGGTGCAGAGATGCCAGGCTTTTTCGAGGTGATAACGAATGGTTTGGGGATCCCGAATCAGCTGGGCGTACTTGGTGATCGGGCGAGCCATTGAAACAATGTCCACCTCCTGATCGCCGAGCTGGCGAAGAGGGACTTCGACACTGCTGATCAGGGTCTCCGTTTTGACTTGGCCCGAGACGACAAACATTGCGCAAGAGTCGGTGTAGGCTCCAAAGACTCCGGTAAGGGCATTTGTCCCGCCCGGTCCGGTGGTCACGTTGACCGCCGCGACCTTGCCGCTCGTGCGGAAATAGCTTTCCGCAGCCATGGCGCAAGCCTGTTCGTGATGGCAGGCTATCCATTCGATCGCCTGATTTCGGCCAAAGGCGTCATTAAGGTGCATGGCTCCGCCGCCGGTGACCAAGAACACGTGCTTCACGCCTTTTGAGCTCAAAAATTGAGTGATGTAATCGGCAACTCGAATCTTATTTGGTGCCATGGTCGCGTTTCCTATTTTTTGAGCTGGTGCCACTGAAGCGTTCTCTGAATCGCGGTAGAGAGGTCCAGCAGAGACTTCGGGCTTAGAGTTTTGATTTCTTTGGCGTCGGGCACGTAGCGGAGTGCGCGAACTCCTGGCATGGCCTTGCCTTGTACCTCAAGTCCCACCGAAGTGAGGCGATCCACGGCCTCCGCAGTCTCGCGGATGCTCCAAGCTTTATCGTGACCGACATTGTAAGGTCGGCAGCTCTCGCCCCGAATCAGGATGGCAAGCAGTTGGGACATCAGATCTGTGGGATAGAGATAGGAGCGGTAGGGCGTACCGTCACCCTTGATGACGATCTTGCGGCCTGCGAGAGCGTCCCCAATAAAGTTGCCGATCGCAAAGTGCTCATCAAGAGGGAGGCCAGGACCCACGAACGCAAAACAGCGGGCGATGAGGCAGGCCATCTGGTCACTCGCATAGTGGCGGCAGTAGTGCTCGGAGGCGAGCTTGCCGATGGCGTAGGCGTTTTTGGGTTCCATTGGATCCACAAAGCCTCGGAAGTCCTCGGGGATTCCGTAAAGATCAGAAG
>CAZDSX010000052.1:0-6427 GCA_964508305.1 uncultured Bacteriovorax sp. | reverse complement strand
CGCCCGAGCTCGTGAGCAGGAAGCGCGAGGTTCCCGCCTGCCTTGCAAACTCTAAAACTCGCTGCGTGCCGGAGATGGTGATCTCGAGCATCTTGAGGGGCTCATTGTCATTGATGCTTGCTCGGGCAGGAGTGGCCGCATGGATGACATGCGTGAACTTTCCTTGAGGAAACGAAAAGCTCGAGATGTCTCCCGCATGCCAAGAGACTTGGTCTAGGGCGAAGGCGCCTTCAAAGGTTTTACGGCCGTTTTCGGGATTACGGGTCAGGACGGTGAGCTGGAGGTCACCACCCAGCAGACGTGACCTTGCGTGCATGAGCGTCTCAACGATCCACTTGCCAAAGAAGCCCGTCCCGCCAGTCACAAAAACCCGAGCCCCCTTGAGGGCCAGGAGATCAGCTCGAGAGTGTTCAAGGATCTCGTCGAGATCGGATTTGAACAGGGGCTTCATCGGAGGATCAACGCTTGGATGTTGCGATCACCGCCTCAAGCGACTCCAGCATGTACTGGATATGAGCAGGGGTGAGGGCGGGGTGGACCCCGATCCAGAAGGTTTGCCTCATGATAAAGTCCGAGTTGTCGAGCGTGCCGTGAACCGAGTAGTCCGCACCCTCGTAGGCAGGCTGCTTGGTCAGGTTGCCTGCGAACACGAGCCTCGTGCCGACCTTGCGATCTTCGAGCTGGCGGACAACTTTTTCGCGATCGATCCACTCTGCGCAGTGGATCGGAAAACCAAACCAGCTGGGCTCTGTGCCAGGGGTCGCTTCGACCGGAGTGAAGGCTTCCTTGAGCTTGGGAGAAGATTGGATGCCGGCATGGAGTGCCTTCCAGTTGTCCCGACGAGCCTGCACGAAGCGCGAAACCTTTTTAAGCTGGGACACTCCGACTGCCGCCTGCATGTCGGTGACCTTGAGGTTATATCCGATGCTCGAATAGGTGTACTTGTGGTCATAGCCGCAAGGCAGCTGGCCCAGGGTCTGGGTGAAGCGCTTGCCACAGGTGTTGTCCTGTCCCGGCTCGCACCAGCAGTCACGACCCCAGTCACGCATGCTCTCAGCCACGCGACGGAGCTTGCCGTCCCGGGCAATCACGGCGCCACCTTCGCCCATGGTGATGTGGTGGGCAGGATAGAAGCTTAAGGTCGCATAGTGGCCAAAAGATCCGACCGGCTGGCCGCCGACTGTAGCGCCAAGCGCATCACAGCAGTCTTCGACGAGGTACAGGTCTTCTTTGGCGCACCAGTCGGCAAGCACTTTGGCCTGGTAAGGATTGCCGAGCGTGTGGGCGATCGCCACGGCGCGGGTGCGCGGGGTCTTGGCGGCCATGATCGCTTCGGGAAGTGCGTTGAGTGTCTTGAGATCGACATCCACGAAAACGGGCTTCCAGCCGTTCTGGATGATGGGGTTCACCGTGGTCGGGAAGCCTGCAGCCGCAGTGATGACTTCGTCGCCCTTTTGGAGTGGGCGCATCTTGAACTGCTTCATGAGCCTGGATCCCAAGCTCGAGATGGCAACGAGGTTGGCGCTCGACCCGCTGTTGACGAGGAGGCCCGAGTTGGTGCGCCCAAAGAACTTGGGGATCTCGGTCTCGAACTCCTTGGCGAAGCGTCCGGCCGTGAGCCAGAGGTCCAGTGAGGCATCGATGAGGGCCGCCATGTCGTCGGCGTCCATCACCTTGGTGGTGACGGGAATGTAAGACTGTCCCGGGATGAAAGTCCTGGCCGGGTTGTTGGCCTCAAAAAACTGCCTCGACTGGCCGACAATCTGCTTACGAAGTTGTGCTGGATTCATGGGGGTTTGGTATTCGATCGGGGGCGGGAAATCACCTTGAATCTTGGGGTTTTTTGGGCTTTATGGGCCTTATATGGGCAGCGTCGGGGGCTTCTACAAGGGCAAGCGAGTTCTCGTCACGGGTCATACCGGATTTAAGGGCGCATGGCTCAGCCAGTGGCTGCTCGAAATGGGTGCCGTGGTGGCGGGTTACTCCGACCAGATTCCGACCCAGCCGTCCCTCTTTGAGGTACTGGGTCTCAGGGATCACTTGCGTGACTTCCGGGGTGATGTTCGGGACCAAGTTCGTCTGGCCGCGGCCCTGACCGAGTTCAAGCCCGAGGTGGTATTCCATCTGGCTGCGCAGCCGCTGGTGCGCCTTTCGTACGAGGATCCGGTGGGCACTTTTGCCACCAATGTTCTGGGTACGGCAAATTTGCTCGACACGGTCAGGAAGTCCTCCAGCGTACAGCTGGTGGTCAACATCACGAGCGACAAGTGCTACGAGAACCGAGAATGGGGCTACTCCTACCGGGAAAATGACCCGATGGGGGGTTACGATCCCTACAGTGCTTCCAAGGGGTGTGCAGAGCTTCTGTTTTCTTCCTTTGCTCGTTCATACTTTAACGTCCCGGGTGCTGCGGTGGTGGTTACCGCGCGTGCCGGCAATGTCATCGGCGGGGGAGACTGGGCTCGTGATCGTATCGTAGTGGATTGCATGAGGAGCTGGGGTGAAGGGAAGCCCGTTGTGCTCCGCAATCCCTCGGCCACTCGTCCATGGCAGCATGTGCTGGATTGCCTTTCGGGCTATCTGCTGTTGGGTTCAAAAGCGGGTTCTCAGCCTGAATCCTATCGGGGCGAGGGGTTCAACTTTGGGCCTTCCCATGGTCACGGCGCTACGGTCCAGGAGCTCGTCAGCGAACTTTCACGCCATTGGAAGGGATCGCGATGGGAGGTGGCTGCTGATGCGTCTGCCCAGCCACACGAGGCCAAGTTCCTGCGCCTGAACTGTGACAAAGCGGCACAGGTCCTCGGGTGGAGGCCAACTTGGGAAATGCCCGAGTCAGCGCGAGCGACGGCTGAGTGGTATTCCCATTTCTACCGAGCAGGCATTTCCGCGGATTTGCGCGAGCTCACTCTGCTGCAGGTGCGGGAACATTCGAAGCGTTGGAGCTAGTTGCCTTTTTCCAATAGAGAGTGGCGCCGAACCGGCCCGCTTGTGCAAAACCTTCATGCCTCAATTCTGCCTCAAGCTCCTCGTGGAGCTCGGTAAGGGCGATCCAAGTAACGTCTGACTCAGCAGCCAGCTCAAAAGCCTCCCGGACCTGTGATTTTAGGATCAGCGACCCCTCACTTGCAAATGGAAGGATGTTTTTAAGTCCGAGTTCAAGTGCAAGATGGTGTCCCGACGGTTGCATGAATAGAACTGGGGTGCCGAGTGGAATGTGTGTGCGAAGCCAGGAGAGCTCCGCCTGATGTTCGTGGACAACATTCTCTGCCATCGGAGTGCCAAGGGATCGGATCTTGGCGAGTTGGTCGAACGGGCCGGGAATCCCCTGAAGTCCCGCACTGAAAAATAGGAAGAGCGCGAACCTGCTTTGCATTGAAGCACCTGTCGAGAGGAGGGGCGGCACCAGCGATGCGAGCGCGAGGGCGAGGATGCCGAACTCCGCTCCGAGAACCTTGCCGTGTGAGCGCCCTACATAGTAGGCCATGGCACCCAAGCCAAAGATTGAGATGGCCAGACGAAAGGGTGCCCAACGACCACGAAGTACGCATGCGCTACCGAGCGTGCAGAGAAACGCTCCGATGACGGGCAGGTGCAATCCAATCACTGGGAGCTTAATCATGTAAAACCCGTGAAGTGCAAAAATGCGCTGGAACTCAGAGAGTCGCTTCCAATTCGCGGGATGCCCGCCTCTTTGCAGCCACCATGCGAACAGGCCCGTGACGGCGCCGCTGACGCCCAGCCAGTAGAGTACATTAAGGGCAAGCGCACGCCAGCGACTCAGGTTCCGGAGACCTTGGTCCTGCATCCGTTGGAAGAGAAGAGCGGCCATGGCTGCCGCCCAGGCCGGCAGTCCAAAGTCCAGGTTATTCAGGACCGAAACTGTTGCGACGGAGACGCACGCCATGATTTTCCAACCTCTAGGGCGGGCGAGCTGCTCGGCACAAAGCCACAAGGTCAAGAGCGGGCCCAGTAGGCGAAACGGTGCAACGGCATGGTAGGTCGCCGTGCTCAGCATGCTCTCGGATGGATCCCGATGTACCATCAGTCCGACAACAGCCACGAAAGCGACTATCGCCTGCTGGCGTTTTTGAAAAAGCAGGTCAAGCATGCGAGCGACTGCCATAAGGCCCGTGAGATTGAGTAGGGACATGAGGATCGTGAAGGACAAAATGCTAAAGCCTGTGACGCTAAAGTATGGAACGCCAAGGTAGGGCAGTAGGCGGACATATTGCGGATAGAAATCCACTAGAGGGGTCTTCCCTGCGAGTATCGGCAGGAATTCGTTGTACGCAAAGGGCAAGTGGAAGGTGACCTGGCTTGAGGCCGCGTTGAGGGAACCTTCCGTGAAAATCGAATGCAGGAGAGCCCAGGACGAAATAATGAGGCAACTGAAGTAATAGTGAAGGCGAGGCCTCGATGTCCGCGAGATCCAAAACCATGAAAGCAGCGCAAAGAGAGCGCCTGTGAGCACTGTTCCGGGGCGGTAGGGGAAGTATTTGAGCCAGTCATTCTTTCTGATCCCGAGAAAGATGAGCATGAATAGCCCGGTGCCACGAGTCCATGCCGCCAACCGCTCAATGAAGGCCTGAGTGGCCGCCTTGCGGATAGCAGGGAGGAGGCAAATGAAGATGGGAATCCACAGTGCGATGAATAGAACGTAGCCCAGTTGCTCGCGGGGTTCGGGGTGGCAATCGCCGGCCGTATGTTTGAGGAAAAACTCGGTGGCACCCGCTGTGAGAACGCTCGTCTGCGCCCCGTCCACCAGAAATCCGGAAACTGCAAAGGCAAGCACCAGGGAGAGCAACGTCGCTCCCAGCCCGGCAGACCAAGCCAGAGGCAGGGTTACTGCATCCACGGCGCGCGGCCCGATTGCCACATCGCCTCAAGCTGCTGTCTATCCCGCAGAGTATCCATGGGCTGCCAGAAGCCATCGTGAGGGAACATTTTGAGCTGATGGTCCTGGGCGAGTCTCACCAGTGGTTCACGCTCCAGGATGCAGGATTCCTCGGTCTTGAGGTAGTTGCGGAACTCCTTCTTGAAGAAGAAGAAACCGCCGTTGATGCGGCCCTGGGTCGCCTGGGGCTTTTCGAGGAACTGTGTGACGGTGCCATCGGCGGTGATCTCGAGCTCACCGAACCGTGCCATCGGATGCACCGCGAGTACGGTTCCAATCTTGGAATGGCTGAGATGGAATTCCAGCTCGCGGGCAAGCTTTGCATCCGTGAGGCCGTCACCGTAGGTCACTGCGCAGTGCTCGAAGGGAGTGTCCTGCATCACGGCATCCATGGCCCGGGCGATGCGGCCCCCGGTCATCGTGTTGAGGCCGGTATCAATCACCCGGACGCGCCACTTTTCCTGGTTTGCAGCGTCGCCAAAGGGGCGAGCAGGGCGATCGGCCTGTTGGCGGTGGTCGATCTCGAGGTGGCGGTCCCGGAACTCATAGTTGAGGAAGTAATTCTTGATCTCCCACGAACGGTAGCCAGCACAGATCACGAAGTCATTGAAACCCTGCCTGTAGTAGTAACGCATGATATGCAGCAGGATGGGGAACTCTCCCACATCGACCATCGGCTTAGGTTTAAGCTGAGTTTCCTCAGATAGGCGGGTTCCCAGTCCACCGGCGAGGAGGAATACGGGAATTTGGGAGGGGTTCGTGGGCGACGTTTTCATTGGGATCCTCCAAAATTGATTCTTTCGCGTTCGATAACAAGCGGGCGATTGAGGACTTGGGTATGGATCGAGCCGATGTACTCGCCAAGAATCCCAATGAAGAAGAGCTGCACGGACGAGAAGAAAAAGATTCCGATCAGCACAGGAGCGGTACCAAGCGTGAAGGAGCTCCAGAACACCAGTTTTGCAACGAGGTAGGCCAGCGCCACCAATAGGCTGATGGCTCCCAGTGCAAATCCCGAGAGAGTTGCGACCCGGAGAGGAACCTTCGAGTGGTTGGTGATCCCGAGCATCCCTATGTCGTATAGAGTGTAGAAGTTGTTCTTTGTGATGCCGCGCTTGCGGCTTGGCTGATGGAACTCGATCTTTGAGGCTGAGAAGCCAAGGTCTGCAATCAGTCCCCTGAAGTAGGGATAGGGGTCATTGATCCGGCGAAGGGTCTCGATTACCTTGCGGTCGTAAAGGCCGAACCCAGTGAAGTTTTTGGTCAGCTCGATGTTGGAAAGTTTGCCGATAAGCTCGTAATACGCTTTGCGAATCGCAAACATGAGGAAGGACTCCGAGGAGTTTGCTTTGACTCCTTTGACGACTTGGAAGCCCTCACGCCAGCGCCGTACAAACTGGGGAATAAGCTCAACTGGATCCTGAAAGTCCGAAGCCATCGAGACTACGGCATCTCCCTTTGCCTGAAGGAGGGCGTGATAGGGGGAGCGGATGTGTCCGAAATTTCGCTGATTAACGATCAGCTTGACCCTGG
>CAZDSX010000051.1:0-18608 GCA_964508305.1 uncultured Bacteriovorax sp. | reverse complement strand
GCCCAGCGCGGGACTTCGGCGATGCTGCCGCAGAACCAGCTGACCACGCCCGTGGTGGCCAGGCTGCAGGCAATCTGCGCGCTCCAGTAAGTGACGACCGCACTGAAGGGCACGAAATGGAGTTTGTACTCCTGCGAATCCCACTTGGAAGGAGAGAACACCACTGGAATGGCGTAGTTCAGGAGCCGGATGTCGTCGAGCCTGAGGAACTCCAGGATTTCGCGTCCCAACCAGCCCTCGAGCTTGGAGTAAGTCCGAGCAAGCCATTCGTTGAGAGGATCGTGGTCCCCCAGATCCAGTGCACCGATCTCCAGGAGGGCGAGGCGGGAACGCATTCCGCGCCACTCATGGGTCATCTTTTCGGCCTCGACGACCCGTCCCTTCTCGACCAGGGCACGAGCCGCTTCGGACAGGAGTGCATCCAACGCCCGCTCGGTGCGACCTGCCACACGGAACGCCTCGAGATCGGAGACCACTTGCTTGAACTCAGCCACCACTTCCGGCATCTGGCCAGCGCTCGCATGCAGGGGGGTCACCGAAGTTGCGGCAAAAAGGACTGAAAACAAAATTCCAAACAAGCTGCGAGTTAGCATCTGATCTCCTCTGGCTGGCGAATGCGTGGGAGGACCATTTTGGCACAGGAAGTGCGCACCGGCTGGCAAAAACTCAGGCGCCAAAAAAATTACGCGGTTGCCGTGAGAGTCCCGGCAGGAAAGCCACGAGCACAGCCAGGAGCAACAACAAGGCCGAGACCCCGTAAGCCTGATCAAACCGGTACGTCGCCATCCAACGGGAGGCCAGCAGCGGAAGTGTGACGAGATGCTCGGACGAAAAGAAACTCACGGCCGCCACCTCACCCAGACTGGCCGAAGCAATCATCGCAAGCGTGCTCCAGACCGGCTGCCTCCAGCGCGGCCACTCCACCATCCAAAAAGCCTGCACCCGCGATGCACCCTGGCTTCGCGCAAGCTCCCAAAGACTCCGGGGATGCGCCTGCGCCACCGGCAGCAACGCTCGAAGCGCAAACGGAAAGAAAACCACTCCCTGGATCACCACCAGTGCCACGACACTCCCTGCAAACGGATCCACCCAGCGGGAGTAGGCCAGCCAAAACCCCATCGAAAGCGTGAGCGTACCCACTCCCGACGGAAGCAGGAGCAGACCTTCGATCCAGCTCGGGCCGGCGCGTCGACCCAGAGCGATCAGCGAAAGGACCGCCCAACCGACTGCAAACCACGCCGTTGCAACCGAGATTCCCATCGAAAAAAAGATGGGAGTCCGGAGTGCGCCCCAATCCCAGAGCTCGCCCATCCGCGAGGGATTCCAGTCCTTGAAGAAACCAAAGTAAGGAAGCAGCCAGCCCGCGGCCAGCGTCCATGCCCAGAGCGGGGCGCGCTCACTGGATCCGATCGGCTTTTGGGATAAAAGCTTCACCGGCCTGAAAAACGCTCGAACCACAAGCCAGGGAAGGAGAGAGAGCACGAGCTGCCAGCCAGCAAGTCTCGCAGCAAGGGGCAGGTCCAGTGTCCCCATGCGCACAGCCGCATAGATCGCCGTCTCCAGGGTCTCCACCGGAGGACCCCCACCCAGCACCAAGACGATCACAAAGCTCATCGAGCAAAGGATGAAAACCTGGGAGATCGAAGCAAGCCAGACCGGACCCATGACCGGCCACCAAACACTGGCCAGCCGCGACCAGCGGTCTGCCCCCAGGGAGCGTGCGGCCTCATCCCATGCCTTCGGGATCGATGAGGCGGATTGTGCGACGGCAAGCGCCACCCACGGAACATTGAAGACCACGTGCGCGAGGATCACGGCCTCAAGCGAGTAGGCCCACCCCGTTCCGCGAAGCAGGCTCGTCCATGCCGAGACTGCAACGAGCGCAGGAATGCCGAACGGAATCCGGAGCCAGGCATGGGTACGTGGATACTTGCGAAGTGCCAGACCGACGAGCAGTCCAAGGACTCCCGAGATGCCTGCACTCCAGGCAGACTGCCATGCCGTGGAGGCCACCTTTGAAAGGAGCAAGGGATCCCACCAGCCGGCGATGGACTCCGAAGCAGCAGGCATCCTCAAAAAAAGCGCGACCAGCGGCCAGGCAAATGCGGCAAACCACGGAAGGAGTGCGACGGCCAGCCAGGCAAGTGACATCAGCGAATCCACTCTTCCCATCGCCTCACCCACTCGGCCGAAGCGGGTCCGGCCGGCCAGCGCAACGTACGCTTGGCCATCGGCAATCGCTCAAAGGAAGGGGGCAGTCGGATCCCCTTGCGGGCAGGATACATCCATTGCTTGAGCGGAATCTCTGCCTGGACCGGGGCGGAGACCATGAATTGGAGGAACTTCCGGGCCAGTTCGCTTTTACGAACCGCAACCGCACCCTCCACCTGGAGCGGATTGCCTTCATCAAAGACCAGGGCTCGGTAGCGATCCCTGCTCCCGGATTTTTGCTCCTGCTGCCGATGGTAGGCCTCGCTGGTCGTGTAGCTCCAGACGAAGGGAGCCTCACCGCGGAGGAAAAGCCCGTACGCACCGGACCATCCCGGAGCAAGAGTGAGCCATTGGCTCCGGATCGCAGCAAAAAAATTCTTCGCCTCGGACTCCCCGAGCGCTGCAGTCGCACCCCAGACAAAGCCCAGACCGGGCGTCGAGGTCCGCGGATCTTGGAGGATGAACCTCTTTTTGAGCTGGGCCTTGCCGAGATCCCTCCACGACCGGGGAAATTCCGCCGGCTGTCCCGCCCGCTCCGAATCGACCATCAGGGCCATCACTCCCCAGTCCAATGGAACGAACCCCGGTTCAAACTTCCCAAGCTCCCCCACCAAAGGGAACCGAACTCCCAAGTCGAGCGCCGATCCGCGAAGCGAGGGCCAGAGGGTCTGGTCGATTCCGACTAGGACATCCGACTCGATCCCACCCCGGGCCTTCTCGAGCTCGAGCCGGGAAACCATCTGGGCGGCATCTCCTACCGACTGGACCCGCACCTTGCAGCCGCACTGTTTTTCGAAGCCGGCAAACAGCACGGGCCCAAGGCCATCGGAAGCGGCCAGGCTGTCATAAGTCAGTACGCGAAGCTCCTGCCCGGCCAGGACCGGCGGAGCGAAGCATGCGGCAAGGATAAAAGCGAAGAGGAGTCTCACCCCAACAGCATCGGGCTATTCGGGATTTTTTTCGAGTTCGGCCTTGTCCACTTCGGAACGGGGCTTGAGCAGGCGGATCTTGCTCACCCCGCCGGCGCCGGCGCGATCTTCGGCTTCGACACGGAAGCGCCACAGGATCTCGCAGTTCTGCAGATGGGTGGTCGTCTCCTCGAGGTTCGAGCGAAGGTGCACGAGACCGTTTTCAAAGAGGGTGACTTCGGCGTTATCGACGTAGGTGCCTTCTTCGCCGGGGTAGAAGAAGATCACGCGCATGGCATGACCCTTCTTGAGTACGCGAAGCTCACCCCTCGAGGCGATGCCTGCCCCCAAAGTCCCGATACCACCCTGACCGAAAAGGCTTCCGAAAATTCCCATGGATGGCGGGAACCTAGTCCAAGGCCCCGGCCCGCGTAAAGAGTTGATGTGGCAAGCAAAAAAATGAAGCATTGCAGCATAACCCCCGGCTGGGTAAAAGCCCGGCCGTGAGCGCCCAACAGGACATCTTTGGCGAAATCGAACGGCTCAAGAAGCAAAAGAATGCCGTGATTCTCGCGCATTACTACCAGGACCCTGACATCCAGGACGTGGCCGACTGCGTGGGCGACAGCCTGGAGCTCGCCCGTGCTGCGCAGCGATCGACAGCTGATTTGATTGTCTTTGCGGGCGTCCACTTCATGGCCGAAGGGGCAAAGATCCTCAACCCGGGCCGCAAGGTCGTGCTCCCCGACATGCGGGCGGGCTGCTCGCTCGCCAACTCCTGCCCGCCCGATGCGTTTGCCGCACTTCGCGCGCGCCACCCCGACCACTTTGTCGTGAGCTACATCAACTGCTCGGCCGCCATCAAAGCCCAAAGCGACGTCATCTGCACGAGCAGCAACGCCAAAAAGATCATCTCCAAGGTGCCCGCCGACCGCCCCATCCTCTTTGCTCCGGACCGCAACCTCGGCGCCTGGCTTGAAAAGGAAACCGGTCGAAAGATGCTCCTCTGGCAGGGTGCCTGCATCGTGCACGAGACTTTTTCGGAGCGAAAGATCGCCGAGCTCCAGGTCCAACATCCCGATGCCGAACTCATCGCGCATCCCGAGTGCGAGGCCACCCTCCTTGCCAAGGCCAAGTTCATCGGGAGCACTTCGGCACTCCTCAAGCACGTCATCGCAAGTCCGACCAAAAAGTTCATCGTCGCAACCGAGGCAGGGATCCTGCACCAGATGCGCAAGCAGGCGCCGGGCAAGGAGCTCATTGCAGCTCCGCCCAACCAGAACTGTGCGTGCAACGACTGCCCCTACATGAAACTCAACACGCTCGAAAAACTGCTCGCCGCACTTCGCGATGAGTCACCCGAAATCTCCATGCCGGAGGAGCTTCGAAAAAAATCCGAAGCCCCGCTCCTGCGCATGCTCGAGTGGTCGCAGTAAGGATACGCGATGCTCACCCTCGATCCTGCGCAGCTGGGCCAGGTGGCCATGTACAAGCTCCTGATCGGAGGCGTCGTTCCGCGCCCCATCGCCACGGTCAGCACGATCAGCCCTGAGGGCATCACGAACTTCGCGCCTTTCAGCTTTTATAACGCCGTGTCCAGTGATCCGCCCTGCCTCTCGGTCTCGATCACCCGCAATTCCAAGGGCGAAAAAAAGGACACGCTCCGCAACATCGAAGCCACTCGTGAGTTCGTGATCAATGCAACTCCGGTTGAACTTGCCGAAAAGATCAACCAGGCCTCCGCCGAATATCCCTACGGTGTGAGTGAGTTCGAAAGAACCGGGCTCACGCCGA
Source organism: uncultured Bacteriovorax sp. (assembly GCA_964508305.1). GTDB lineage: Bacteria > Bdellovibrionota > UBA1018 > UBA1018 > UBA1018 > CAIOHW01. Next base: position 13,695 of record CAZDSX010000051.1, on the reverse strand, counting down.
CACCCAGCCTCAAAATAAAGCCCCCCCGCATCGCCGAATCCCCCCTGTCCTTTGAGTGCGTTCTCCACGGCCAATTGGAACTCGGCTCTGGCAACCAGGGCTCCTCGACCCTCTTGATCGGCCGGATCGTAGCCGTCCACGTGAGCGAAAACCTGTACAAGGACGGGAAGATCGACCTTCAGGCTCTCCACCCCCTCTCCCGCCTTGGAGGAATCCAGTACGGCCAAACCACTGGAATCTTTGAACTTCCTCGGCCTAAAACTCCCTAACCAAAGCCTGACTTGAAGGGTCCAGTACACTTTCGGTACGCCCTCGCCCAGACAAGGGACCCAGTTTCTAAACAGAGGGAGGATTTTTGTATGAAAGTTTCGACCCAAGTTTTCAGGAACGTCTTCGCTGCCGCAGCCACCGCACTGGTGATCGCGGCACCCGCACACGCCCAGGCGCTCGGCTCTTCGATGTCGATGAGCGAGATTGCCGCGCAGGACCCCTCGTTCTTCGAGATCAAGAGCGATGAGACCCGCGAGCTTGCGGAGGGCGAGTTTGCCCGCGAGCCCAATGACTTCATGCCCATGAGCCTCCTTGCGGGCCCGGGCGATCCTCCGACCAAGCCTGGCCAAACCAAGCCTAGCTCCTCGCAGCAGGCGGGCGAGATCATCCGGCAGGTGATCGGCAACCCCAAGTCCGGCACTCCCCTCGATGAAGTGGAAGTGATCATCGACCAGATCATCCGGATCGGAAGCAAGATCTACAAGATCGTCGAGGCGGGCAAGCCCGTCTACAACTACACGACCTGCCGGACGGACGTGGTTCCGCAGGGCATCACCAACTGGATGCAGCTTTCCAACTGGCAGACCCCGATCTCCAAGCGCTATGAGCGGACGATCAAGAACGCCTACAACATGACGGTCGTGTACCTGCGCTACCGCATCGAGTACACGCCGGGCGGCAGCTACAACGGCAAGGGCAGGTTCCTGCAGGCCGTCACCATCCTGCCCGAGTCCGTGTACGTGGCCTGGGGCTACAACATGGATGTCACCGTGAGCGTGCCTTCCGTGACCAATGCCGGATCGTCGACCAGCCCGATCGCCGCAGCCCAGCTGCTGATCGACTCCAAGGTGTCGAACATCATCAACACCTCGCAGAATACCGAGAGCTACTACGTCCGCGGCGACGGCATGTTCAAGAGCATGCAGAACTGATTCCGAAGCAGGGGCCGGTTCCCCCCAACCCACACCGGCCTGATGAATAGGCGGGTCTCCAGGACGGAGGCCCGCTTTCATTTTTTGGACCCCTCCCCGCCCGCGTGGTAACGGGAGGCCATCATGTCCAAGAACAAGAACATCCCCTCAGGCTTTGGCTGGACGCAGGGTGCAGTCTCGCCGCAGGCCCATGTCCACACTCCCGAAGGCACCTACGAAGAAGAGCATGGCAGGAATGGCTTTTTCGGCCGCGTGAGCCACCTCTACCATCGCCACCCGCCCACCGGATGGCTCCGGATCGAAGGTGAACTCCAGCCCCGAGCCTACCAGGTGGTCGACCTTGCGGGCTCCGCGCATGGCCAGGCGGAGTTCTTCCTCGAGAACAACGACGTCCGGCTCGGCATCGCCAAGCTCACCGGCGAGATGAAGGTCTTTGCACGCAATGGAGACGGCGACGAAGTGCGCTTCGTCCACGAGGGCAAGGGCAGGCTCGAAACCGACTACGGCGATCTCGACTATCGTACGGGCGACTACCTCGTCATCCCGCGTGGGACAACCTACCGATTCGTCCCCGCAGCATCCACGACCACCGAAACCCACTTCGTCATCGAGTCGGCCTCCGAGATCGACCTGCCGGATCGCGGGATGCTCGGTCGCCACGCACAGTTCGATCCGATGATCATGCGCATCCCCGTGCTCCCCGACTCGGAGCGCACCAACGGAAAAAACGCAGCTGGTGAGTACGAGCTCCACATCAAGCGTGAAGGCGCCTGGACCAAGGTCTTCTATCCCTGGAACCCGATGAATGCAGCAGGCTGGAAGGGCGATCTCGCTCCGTGGGCGGTCAATGTCGACCAGATCAAGCCCGTGGTCTCGCCGGTCTACCATCTTCCGCCGAGCGTCCACACGACCTTCCTGGCGCGCAACTTCGTGATCTGTTCGTTCCTTCCGCGGCCGCTGGAGAGCGAAGAAGGAGCCATGAAAGTTCCGTTCTACCACCGCAACATCGACTTCGATGAAGTGCTCTTCTATCACGCAGGGAACTTCTTCTCGCGCGAAGGAATCTCTGCGGGGGCAGTCACCTGGCATCCGATCGGCATCCACCACGGACCCCATCCCAATGCCGCAAAAAACGCAGCCGACAAGACGCACACCCAGGAGGTCGCAGTCATGGTCGATACGCGCAACCCGCTGCGCGCGACTGCATCCGCATCCAAGGTCGAGTTCACGGGCTACGCGATGAGCTGGCGCGCGGATCAAAAGAGATAAAGCCGGGCGATGAGCGATGAGCGATCCGCGACTCCAGCCCTGGCGCGGCGATGCGCAGGATCCAAAGGACCCCATCATCCAGTTCGAGCTGGGTCCGATGCAGAACTTGGTCTACCTGGTCGTGGACTGGACGACGGGCCGCGCTGCCTGGGTCGATCCGCAAAAAGACCTCGCGCCGCCAATCGCATTTCTAAAGCAGTATGGCCTCACACTCGAGTCCATCCTGCTCACCCACACCCACCACGACCATGTGGCGGGACTTGAACCCCTGCTCGAGCGCCACCCGGATCTGCCGGCGTTCCTGCACGAAGCCGATGCATTCAGGCTGAAGACCGGTGCAAACCTAAAATTCCTGGCCGATGGCGAAACCTTCAAGGTGGGCTCGCTCCAAGTGCGTGCCTTCAATATGCCAGGCCACTCGATCGGTGCGCTCACCTTCGAAGTCCCCTGTCCCGATGGGAGGACGGCACTCCTGACCGGAGACACGCTCTTCATCCGCGATTGCGGCAGGACGGATCTCCCCACGGGGGACACCTCACAGATGTTCGAGAGCCTCCAAAGGTACCGCCAATTTCCCGCCAGCTCGCGCGTCTTTCCAGGGCATCATTACCGGCCCGAATGGTGGAGCCAGCTCTCCGTGGAATGGGGCCAGAGCCCCCCCTTTGCCTGCAAGACCGTGCAGGAACTCTCCGACCTCCCCTAGGCAAATTTGTTCCATCCAGAATGCGCGGGGCGCCTCCGAAACGAGGTTTGGAGGCATTTGTATGAACCGCATTTTCACCCTCGCGATGGCCCTCTCGTCGATTGCCCTTCTGCCGGGCTGCCGCATCGGCAACAAGATCGTCAAGGCAGCCGACCCCACGGCAATGAGCGGCTATTACAAGACCGAAGCGGCCTCCATGACGGTCTGTGCCTTCATCGACGGACAGAGCAGCCCCAGCTGCATCGACGCAGGGACCGACGCCATCCCCTCCTCGATCCAATCCATCATGACCAACCCGGTCTACGTCTCGGCCAATACTGCCACCAACCGGGCCTACCTCGTTCCCAACTCCCTGGACACCAACGCCGTTTTCGAACTGATCCTGGATTCGAGTGGAAAGGTCACCGCCACGCCGCTCCTGGACGACCCCCAGCAGCTCTGGGTGGATCCCGCGTGCCTGAGCCAGGTCCGTGTGGAGAAGGAAGGAATGATCCACGCAAACCCGGAGACCGGCACCGTGGGCTCTTTCAAGACCTCGGGTACCGTGGACTTCACGGTCGGCGTCCTCACGGTCATGGGCAATCAGTGTGCGGCCACCTTCACACTCATGAAAAACTGCTACCAGGACGCCACCCAGTGTCCGGGAGGCACCGCGGCTGAACAGCTCGCCGAACAACAGGCCATCCAGGGCTACCTGGATCCCTACCTTTCGCGGAGTGCCCTGACCCTCGCGGACCTCCCCAGGCTCCGGGCACTGGGTTGGGAAGTCAGCTATCAATAATATTTTGAAAATTTTGTGCTAAGTTAGCGGCATGCGCGTCTGCAACAAGATCGTCCTGGCATCCCTCAATCCCCACAAGTTCCTCGAGTTCCGCTCCCTGCTGAACCAGCACCCCGAGCTCGAGCTCGTTTCGATCGAAGGCCTGATCCGCAATGCAGGCAAGCTTGACCTGGTCGAAACCCATGACAATTACCTCGAGAACGCTTCGGCCAAGGCACGGCTCGCCAATCGTGCTTCTCACTACCCGAGCCTCGGCGATGACTCCGGCCTCGAAGTGGAGGCCCTCCAGGGACGCCCGGGGGTCAAGACCCGTCGCTACGCAATCCCCAAGGCAGGCCAGTCCCAGGACCAGGCCAACATCGAAAAGCTTCTCTCGGAACTGCAGGGACGTCCCGCGGCCGAACGCCAGGCCAAGTTCGTGGCCACCCTTGCCCTCGTGATCGAAGGGGTTTCCATCTCCGCCACCGGCGTCCTCGAAGGGACGATTGCAGAAGGTCCGCGCGGGACACACGGCTTTGGTTACGATCCGATCTTCATCCCCAAGGGCTCGCAGATGACCCTGGCCGAGATGTCTTCAAACGAGAAGAACGCCATCAGCCACCGCGGGCGCGCCTTCCAGGAACTGCTCATGATTGCCAAGGCCAAGGGCATCCAGTTCGCCAAGCCCTAGGGCTTCCAGAACCTCGAATAGTACACCCACTTGACGTACTCGCTCAGCGTGACCCGGGTGCCGTGCACGGTCCAAAGCCACTCGTCGGGCTCGAACGGCTCCTGGTAGACGGAGAACGTCTCGATCTCCAGCGGCTTGACGGGAGTAGCCCCGGGCGCCTTGAGGAGGTTTCGCGAGGCGGCATCCCTCTCGAGGAGCCGACCAAAGATCAACCGCGCCCGCTTCATGTGGTAGCGCGAAGTCACCAATAGAACCCGGTTCCACGACCGCTCCCGCGCATACCGAAGGAGCCAGAGGGCGTTTTCCTCCGTATTGGTGCTCTCGTTTTCGATGACCACCTGCTCAGGCTGGAGAACGGCCGTGACCCCGGCCCGAAGCTGGGACTGGACCATCTTGAAGTTGGTTTGCGGGCCAACCCCCGAAAAATACAGGATCGGCGCCTGGGGACCGTACCGGTTCCAGAGGTCGCCTGCGGCGGCAATCCGGCCCCTGCCGCCGGCCAGGACCACGATGGCGTCCACGGGAGGCAGGTGCACCCCGTCGACCGTGTCCTGATAGTCGTAAATGCTCGAGGCGGAGCCCAGGCCCAGGATCAGGGCGGATACCCCCACCCCCACCAGTCCCAGGACTCCCCAACCAAAGGGGCTTCTCAAGCTATTTCGTTGGCGTTCACGCATGGCTTTTTTCAGTCTTGCAAATTCACGATGGCTCTTCTAGGTTGTCGGCTCTCTCAAGTTCGAGATTCAAGAGGATTTTTTTATGGCTAACTTTTGTGAATTTTGCGCCAAGGGCCCCGTGACCGGAAACCTCGTTTCCCACTCCAACATCAAGACCCGTACCCGTTGGCTGCCCAACATCAAGCGCATGAAGGCCGTGATCAACGGCAACACCCAGACCGTCAAGGTCTGCACCCGCTGCATCCGCTCGGGCAAGGTGACCCGTCCGGTCAAGCGCACCTACAAGGCCGCTTCGGCCAACGCCTAAGCGCGCGCTTCTAGAACGATTCAAAGCAAAAAGGCCGGCCCCGCAAGGGAACCGGCCTTTTTCCATTTCAAACCTTCACGAACCAAGCCCGGGGCATCAGCCCTTGAACACGATGGCTTCGATTTCGACCAGCACATCCTTGGGAAGGCGCGAGACTTCGACCGTGGAGCGGGCCGGAGCCACGCCCGTGAAGTACTTGCCGTAGATCTCGTTGACCTTGGGGAAGTCGTTCATGGACTTCAGGAAGATCGTGGTCTTGACCACGTTTTCGAGCGTCGCGCCCGATGCGGCCACCACTGCCTTGAGGTTCTCGAGGACCTGCTTGGCCTGGCCCTCGAGATCGGTGGCGCGGAGGTCACCGGTCTTGGGATCGAGCGCAATCTGGCCCGAGCAAAACACCCAGGGCCCGGCGGCGATCGCCTGGCTGTACGGGCCGATGGGCTTGGGTGCGAGATCCGTGAGAATTGCCTTCTTGTTTTCCATTTCTAGACTCCTTTTTCGAGCTGCTTGCGCTGGTGGATGTCCATCGCCGCGATGGCAGCCATGTTGACCACGTCACTGATGTCACTGTTCTGCTGGAGGACGAACACAGGCTTGTTCATTCCCACGAGGATCGGCCCCACGGTCTCGGCGTCGGCCATCTTTTGCATCAGCTTGTAGGCGATGTTGCCGGACTGGAGGTCCGGGAAGATCAGCACGTTCGCGTTGCCGGGCACGCCGTTGAACGGAAAGCTCTCCCTGGAGACTTCGGGCGTGAGCGCCGTATCCGCCTGCATTTCGCCATCCACGGTCAGCGAGGGCACGCGGTCCTTGATGATCTCCACTGCCCTGCGCACCTTGTTGGCGTAAGGGTGGTTGTTCGAACCGAAGTTCGAGAACGACAGCAGAGCCACCCTTGGCTCCTGCTGCAGGAACTGCTGCGCAAGCTGCGCCGTCTGGATTGCGATATCGGCAAGCTCTTCGGCGGTGGGTTCGATATTGACTGTCGTGTCGGCAAAGAACAGCACACGGCGCTTGAAGACCATGACGTAGATGCCTGCCAGGCGCGAGCCCGGCTTGGCGCCAATGACCTGAAGCGCAGGCTTGAGGGTCTCGGGATAGCTCTGGGTGAGACCATTGAGCAAGCCGTCGGCATCCCCCTGCTCCACCATCATGGCGCCGAAGTAATTGACCTGCTTCATGAGGGCTCGCGACACGGGAAGCGTCGCACCCTTGCGCTGGCGCTGCTTGAAGTACTTTTGCGCATAGCCTTCGCGCAGATCCGAAGTCGACGGACGAATGATCTTCACGCCCTTGAGTTCGCCCTCAAGACCCAGCTCCTTGATCTTGGCATGGATGTGCTGGTCGTTGCCCAGGAGGATCGGCTCACAGATGCCTTCTTCCTTCATGACGACGGCAGCCTTGAGGATCTTGTCGCTCTCACCCTCTGGGAGGGCGATGCGTGCCAGGCCCTGGTCGGCGCTGTCACTCTTCACGCGGCGCTTGATGCCACGCATGACGGTGTAAGAGTGACCCAGCTGCGTTTCCAGCTTGTCCTTGTAGGCGGTAATTTCGATTTTCTTGCGAGCCACTCCTGACTTCATGGAAGCCTCGGCCACGGCAGACGCGACCCAGATCAGGGCACGGCGATCAAAGGGCTTCGGGATCAGGTACTCGCGGCCGAACCTGAACTTTTGCCCCCCGTAGGCGCGCGACACAGCCTCGGGCACGTCCTCACGCGCAAGCTGAGCGAGCGCACGGACTGCGGCCATCTTCATGTCCTCGTTGATGGCGGTTGCCATCGTGTCGAGTGCGCCACGGAAAATAAAGGGAAAGCCCAGCACGTTGTTGACCTGGTTGGGGTAGTCCGAGCGCCCGGTGGCCATGATGGCATCAGGACGGACCTTGAGGACGTCCTCGGGAAGGACTTCGGGATCGGGATTGGCCATCGCAAACACGATCGGATCCTTGGCCATCTTCTTCACATCATTGACCGAGATGCCGTCCTTGACCGACACGCCGACAAAAGCATCGGCACCTTCCATTGCTTCCGCAATGGTACGCTTGGAGGTCTCGATCGCGTAGCGCTCCTTGTAGGGATTCATCCCCTCCTTGCGCCCCTTGTAGATCACGCCCTTGGAGTCGCACATGATGACGTTTTCGCGCTTCACGCCAAGGTTGAGGTAGAGGTTTGCGCAGGCGATTGCCGCGGCGCCGCCGCCACAAAACACGACGCGCACCTTGCTGATGTCCTTGCCGACGATCTCAAGCGCATTCAAGAAGGCTGCGCCGCTGATCACCGCCGTGCCGTGCTGGTCGTCGTGGAATACTGGGATCTTGAGGCGCTTCTTGAGCTCCTCTTCGATGTAGAAGCACTCGGGCGCCTTGATGTCCTCGAGGTTGATGCCGCCAAAGGTCGGCTCGAGCATCTCGCAGGCGCGGATCACGTCATCCGGGTTCTTGGCGTTGACTTCGATATCAAAGACATCGATGTCGGCGAACTTCTTGAACAGGACTCCCTTGCCCTCCATGACGGGCTTGGAAGCAGCAGCGCCAATGTCGCCCAGTCCCAGGACGGCCGTGCCGTTTGAAAGCACTGCAACAAGATTGCCCTTGGCAGTGTACTCGTAAACGAGCTCTTCCTTCTCGGCGATCATCCGGCAGGGTTCGGCGACCCCGGGGGAATAGGCCAGAGAAAGATCCGACTGCGTGGCCACTGGCTTGGTCGGTACGACCTCGATTTTACCTTTGCGACCGCGCGAATGGTACTCGAGGGCCTGATCGTAAAGAGACATGGATGAGCTCCTTTGGCGCTTTTAAGAGAGGCCACACGGTACACCCTAGGCAGCCGGGGGGAAAACCAAAAAAAGAACGTGGCGCTTCCCGCAAGCCATGGCAATCTTTAGGTAATGGGAATTATTCCGAGCAAAGCAGTTGCCAAAAGAAGTCTCTGCCTGATTTCGGCGGGAGCCTGTGTCGTCCTCGCGGGATCCGTCGCCCGGGCGGACGAGCAGATGCTTCCGTGGCGCCTCCACCATGTGGATCACGGCATCTGGCAGCTGACCGGCGAGTTTCAAAGCCTCGGAACGACCACCAATTATGGGCCGGCCGGAGCAACCGAGGCCGCAACAGGGCTGGGTTCCCTGCGACGGACGGAAGTGGCGACCACGCTCGAGCTCGGTCTCCATCCTCGGCTCACGCTCTTTGGGCGCGGAACCTGGAACAACACCCAGGTGGTGAGCAGCACGATCAACGGAAACCAGTATGGGATGGCAGACCAGAGTCTCGGTCTTTCGCTCCGACTGGTCGATTCACGCGCCACGCTGGACTTCCAGGTGCAGGCGGACCTTCCGACCTACCGCAATACGGAATCCAAGGCACTGGGCCTTCCCTTCATCGGCGATGCATCCACCAACGTCCATTTGGGCGGCTTTGCCTCGATGCCCCTTTCCGAAAATGAATCTCGGTCCTGGAAGCTCGTGGCCGGGGCGGGCTACACGATGCGAACTGCACAATTCTCGGCTTCCATCCCCTGGAGTGCAGAGTTCACCCGCCAGCCCGGGAACTCCGGCAGGGGCCTCACCTTGCGCGCCGGTGCCTGGGGCTTCAACTCCCTCCGCAATGATCCGCGCGGGGCAGGAACGAGCAACGGTTCGGGCGGCGAAGGCGGTGCCGGGAGCTTCCTCGTCAATGCCATCAATCCTTCGATCGCTTCGGCGCAGGGCTCGCTTGGATTCAGGTTCAGCCCCGCCCTCGAAGCGCGGGTCGGCGCCTCGCGTACGCTCTGGGGCCAGGCTGCAGCCCAGGGAACCACGATGGGCGGATCCCTGGAGTGGCGCCTCGATCGCCTGCATCCGGGAGGAGCGGCCTTCAACAAGCGCAAGCCCAAGGACAACTTCGTGACCTATTCCGGACAGGGCAAAGTCAAGGCCGTATCCAGCACGCGCACGCTGATCATCGACCAGGGCAGCCACCAGGGCTATGCGCTCGGGGACCGGGTCGACATCTTCACCGTCAATGCCGACGGCTCGCTCGGCGAGCCGGTCGCACGCGCGCAGATCACCCAGCTCGACTGGGAGCAGTCCCAGGCCACGCTCCTTGAAGTATTCAGGGAGACGGCGATCAAGGAAGGATTTGGAGTCCAAAAACCCGTGCAGCAGTAGGCCACCAGCAAAAGAGAACCCAGATGAAAAAAACCGCCTCGAAACTTTCATTCGCCACCGCTTCCATCAGCCTGATTGCAGGGCTACTGCTCTCGATCGCTCCAGCACACGCCGCCAAGTTCGCCAACCAGTTCGTGGAGTTCGAACTGCCGCCGCGCTGGCAGTGCAACCTGGAGGGAGCCGAGTGGGTCTGCCAGAGCCAGGATGACGGCAAGAAGCGCGACGCGATGATCGTGCTCGCGGCCAAGCTCAAGGGTGACCAGGACGGACTCGACCAATACGTCAACATGCTCAAGGCCCCCAAGGTCTACCAGAGCCTCCAGGGCAAGACCGTGCGTTCCGAAGCCAAGTACGCCAAGCAGGTCCAGATCAACGAACACGCCTGGGTCGATGCACTTCACCTCGAGTCGGAGCTTCCCGGCTTCTATACCCGCTACGTCGCCACCGTGAAGCAGGACATCGGAGTGCTCGTCACGTTCTCGATCAACAAGGACAAGTACAACCTTTACCTCGCCGACTGCGAGAACATGGTCAACACGCTGAAGGTCTTCCGCAAGGCAGGCGGAATCAATGCAGCTCCCGCTGGAACCAACCTCTTTGCCAACACCAATATTCCGGCAAGGATCGAGGACACTTCCGTGTTCCCCTCACAGCCGATCCAGCAGCAGGAAAATATCCAGAAGAAAGCCGACGCCGGAGGCGAACTCCCCATTGGCTTCATCCTCCTGGGCGGAGCCGTCATCGGCTACCTGATCTGGCGCCGCCGTCAAAACGAGGAATAATCCGGCGTTCAGCCGCGATAGCTAGCGGCGCACGACCGAAAGTTTCCAGGGCTTGAGGCGCTTCCTCACGGAACTGCGCGGCGATGGCCCCAGCACCAGCATGCTCCGATCCGGGCGCGACAGGAGCTTGCGCGCGATCCGACGAATGTCCCTGGGAGTGACGGCATCGATCTGCCGGCAGAGCTCATCGACCGAGAACACGGGCTCGCCGAAAACCTCCGCCCTCCCCATGCTCGACATGCGCGCTTCAACGCTGTCATCCGAAAGCAGGAGGCCCCCCTTGACGCTGTCCCGGACCTCCTGGAGGGTCTCTTCCGAAAGCAGCTCGGCAGACAGCCTCTTCATGCTGTCTTCAATGAGCCGGATGCAGGTGGGAACCTGTGACGGCGAAGTGGCGACATAGACGCTGAGCATCCCCGTATCGATGAATGCCGACAGGCTGGAATAGACAGTGTAGGCCAGCCCGTGCTTTTCGCGGATTTCCTGGAAAAGCTGCGAGCTCATCCCACCCCCGAGGTAGGTGTTGAGGAGGTAGGCGGCAATCCGGTCCTTGCTCTGCTGCCTCGGACCTTCGACTCCCCAGACCAGGTGCGCCTGTTCGGTCTTGCGTGGAATCCACCAAAGACCCTTCCTGAAGGCAGGCGCATTCTGCATCTGACGCTGGAGTTCGCGCCTCGACTCGGCCCGCTCGGCACGGGTAGTGCGAGTCCGACCCGGCCAAACGCCGCGACCGAACTTCAACATCCCGGCCTTGATCTTCTCGTGGGTGATGTCACCCGATACCGACAGCACGATCTGGTCGGGGCGGTAGTGCTTCCTGAAGAACTTCACCACGTCGCTGCGCCTGAGCCTGCGGATGCTCGTCTCACTGCCGAGGATCGACTTGCCGAGACCCTGCCGGCCATACACGCACTCAAAGTAAAGATCGTGGGCGATCTCCTCAGGGGTCTCCTCGACCATCGAAATTTCCTGGAGGATCACCTTGCGCTCGCGCTCCATCTCCTCCGACTCAAAGGAGGAGTTCAGGAGGATGTCGCCCAGGATCTCAAGTCCCAGGCCATAGTCACGACTGAGTAGCGACAGGTGGAAGCAGGTGTACTCGCGAGTGGTGAAGGCATTGAACTCCCCTCCCACCCGGTCCACCTCGCGCGCAATCTCCAAGGCACTGCGGCTGGGCGTGCCCTTGAAGAGCATGTGCTCCAGGAAGTGCGAAATCCCCGCCTCATGGGACTTTTCGTGGCGGGTACCCACCCGGACCCAGATGCCCATCGAAAGGCCGCGAAACTCCCTCACTCGCTCGGTGATCAGGGTCAGGCCGTTGGGGAACACACTGCGTCGCACTGCCATAGGGAGAAAGAGGTCCTTCTGTGCTAGTGTAGCACCATGCCGCGAAAGGGAAGCAAACCTTCGCCCACCACGCAGGGCGTCCTGAAAGCGCAGCGAGCCATCGCCCCTACCGAAGAGGTCGAAGACGACGCCGACTGGTCGCCTGAACCGCCGGCGGACCAGGACTCAGTGCTGCCTGTTCCCTCCGACGCGCTGCCGCCGCAGCTTTCGCAATCTTGGGTATCCGGCCGGTCGGGGGCCAGCGACCCGCTGCGCCGATACCTCGAGGAGGCTCGCCGCTACCCGCTCCTGTCTCCGGAGGAAGAAACCCGACTCGCCCTCCGCATGCGCGACCAGGGCGACATCAATGCCGCAAAGTCCCTCGTCCAGGCCAACCTTCGCCTCGTCGTCAAGATCGCCATGGAATACCAGAGCGTCTACACGAACCTCCTCGATCTCGTGCAGGAGGGAAACATCGGACTCATGAAAGCCGTCTCCAAGTTCGACCCGGCCAAAAATGCGCGACTGGGCTACTACGCCAGCTGGTGGATTCGCTCCTACATCCTCAAGTACCTGCTCGATAACTTTCGACTGGTGCGCGTGGGCACGACGCAGGCCCAAAAAAAGCTCTTTTACCACCTGATGCGAGAGAAGCAGCGGCTCGAGGCGCAGGGCCTTTTTGCAGGCCCCAAGCTCCTGGCTGAAAAGCTCGACGTCAAAGAAAAGGACGTCATCGAGATGCAACAGCGCCTCAGTGGCAGCGGTGCCGAGCTCTCGATCGACACCCCCCTTTCGCAGGACGACGAGGGCAGGCCGGGCAAGTCGCTGGGCGACCTCCTGATCGAGCCCTCCGAAGACCAGGAGACCCGCCTGGAGAGGGAGCAGTGGCTTCAGATCTTGGAAGGTAAACTCCCTGAATTTAGGAAGGAACTGAACGCCAAGGAGCTTAAAATCCTCCAGGAAAGGCTCCTGGCCGACGAACCCAAGACCCTACAGGAAATAGCGGACAAATACGGTCTAACTCGCGAGCGGGCCCGGCAGATCGAGGCCAAGATGATCCAGAAGCTCCGGGAGTTCCTCAGGGAGCATCTTGACTGAATTTTCGCCTCTTTACAGCAGGATGAGGGGCGTGTTACCCACCCACCACGTAAAAGAAGACAAAATCAATCCGGGCACCGGAGAGAAATCTCAGTCCGGAAGTTTCTACAGATAGAAGGAATCGTATTCATGTCCGTTTCGACTGAAACCAAGATCAAGAAGCAGGGAATCGTCGCCAAGTTCGGCAAGGCAGCCACCAACACCGGCTCCACCGAAGTGCAGGTTGCCCTGATCACCACCCGCATCAACGAGCTGAACCAGCACTTCGCCAAGTTCTCCAAGGACCACCACTCCCGTCGTGGCCTCCTCAAGCTCGTCGGCCAGCGCCGCCGTCTGCTCAACTACCTCAAGAGCTCCGACAGCAAGCGCTACAACCAGCTCATCCAGAGCCTCGAACTCCGCAAGTAATTGCGGCTTTTAATCGTTTTTTAATCAAACTGCGCTCGACGTGTATCCGGACCCAACACCGGTACGCGGATCAGGTGCAAGTCCGTGCATGGGTTTGCCCATGCGAGAAAGGTCCCCAGATATGTCATTCAATATCCACACTGTTTCCTGCGAAATGGGCGGGAAAACCCTCACGATCGAAACCGGCAAGCTCGCAAAGCAGGCTGACGGTTCCGTCCTCGTCTCCTACGGAGACACCCGCGTCCTCGTCACCGCCTGCGCCGCCAAGGAACCCAAGCCCGGCCAGAGCTTCTTCCCCCTCACGGTGGAATTCGCCGAGCGCTGGTACGC
>CAZDSX010000050.1:0-18800 GCA_964508305.1 uncultured Bacteriovorax sp. | reverse complement strand
TCCCGTCCAGTCGCTGCGCGGGACCTGACGACGTAGTAATAGGTCTGTCCCGAGACCGTCGAAGAGTCAGTCAGTTCGGTTTGTGTCGTGGTACCCAGCGACGACCAGGGCCCTCCAGACAGGGTCGAGCGATATAAGATATAGTCCGCGGCGTTGTGTACGGTAGCCCAGCTGAGTCGAGCCGTAAGTCCATCACTCGAGATAGCCGAGAGCGAGACGGGTGCGATTGGAACGATGGCAGGACTCAGCTCCGCAGTGGGGGAGGAATAGGGCGCCGCCAGATTTTCCGAAAACTCGGGCTTGAACCGGTAGACCACGGGCCCCGATGTGCCCGGAGTGGGATCCACCAGCGTCGTGGTCGCCGATGATCCCAGGAGCTGGAAGGTCTGCCCAAGATCGGTGCTCCGCTCGACACGGTAGCTCACTGCCGACGGGACAGCCGGCCAGGATAGGCTGACCTCACCGCTCTGATTGATGGTCGCTGCGGGAGCGGCAGGTGGCGCCATCGGCATGAGGCCTGCCACGATCGATGGCGCGGACAGGTTGTTGCCGAATCTGGAGATGAGCCTGAAGTGCATGGGGACGCCGGGAGTCAAGCCTGTAAAGGACACTGCCGTGGCAGCCAGGTCGGCAAAGGCCGTGCTGAATGGACCCGACGAGCTCGTCGACTGCTGAACATCGTAGGAGAGGGCCTTCTGGGCAGGCGCCCAGACCAGGTCCACAGAGCTGCCTGTGATCGACGTGAAGCTGAGGGACCCGGGGACATCAGGTATGGTTCCTGGAAATGTGAAAGAACTCGACGCTGAAGGAAGGGTTGGGGGGCCGGAGGCAAACTGGGCCGTGATCCGGTAAGCATATCCGGAACCATTGCTCACACTTGAATCCAACCAGCTTGCACCGGTTGCTGCCGACTGCACGGCAGTGTAGCTGATTGCATCTTGTGTCCGCTCGATCAGGTAACTGGCAGCACCTGTGACCGGTATCCATGCGACGGAGATCTGCCCGCTGCCGGGAGTGAGGCTGGGAGCACCCGGTGGTGCCACGGTCCGGGCCGAGATGGCCGGGGCCTTCGCACCTTCACTTGGAGACAATGCTGCAACGGTCAGGAAGTGGACCGCATTCGAAGTGATTCCGGTCACCATGGCCTGCGTCGTTGCACCCGAGTTGATGGTCGCAGCGAGGGTCCATGGGCCTGCGCTCGATGATCCACGGTAGACCCGGTAACCCGTAGCATTCCTGACCGTGACCCAGCTCAGGGTGAGGCTGTTGCTCGTCGTGGACGTCACCGCCACACCTGCCGGAACATTGGACCCCGTGGTGGCACCGACGGGCAGGGACATGGGGCCGTGGGTGCCGTCACTGAATCTCGCTGCGACGACATAGACATGGCTCGCTCCCGTAGCCAGCCCCGTATCGGTGTATGAGTTGGTGGCGGTTGCAAAGCTGGTGGCGAAGGGGCCGTTCGGTGAGGCTCCACGGTACACCGTGTATCCGACCGGTGCGGGAGTCGATGCAACGGCTGCCCAGCTGAGGGAGATCTGGTTTGATCCCTGGGTTGCGACCAGGTTGTTTGGAGCGGGGGAGTGGCGAAAGGAAACCTGGTTGGAGGGACCGGAGAGCACGCCGCCCCACTGGCCCACCACCGTATAGTAGTTGAGCCCCTGGATCGGTGCAGTGTCGACGTAGGAGAGTGAAGTAATGGGCCCAAAAGCTGTCGGAGCGCCCGAGGGTGTACTCCTCCGCAAAACCACGTAGTCGTTGGTCCGTTGGCCCGGGGTCCAGCGCAGGGTCACTGCCCCGTTTTCCCTGCCGACGGTCAGGTTGGAGGGGTTGGTACCCGTCGCCTGGGGCGTGCTGCTGGCGATGTTGGAGTAGCCTGATTTTCCCGTGCCTGCGGGAGAATATCGAACTCGGTAGTAGTAGGTCGTGCCGTTGCTGATTCCCGAGTCCGTGAAGGAGGTTCCCCCCCCGAGGCTCTGTATGCCCACAAAGGGACCGGTCGCAGTGGGCGCTCGCTCAACTTCGACCGGGGTCGATGAGCCAAGGACCTGGCTCCAGGTTAGCGTGATCAGCTGGTCTCCGGCTGCTGCGCTGAGCGCGGGTGGTGAGGCTGCCCACATCGGACCCACCGGCTGTGAAACGATTTCCTCCTTCCCCCACAGGGTCACCACCCGGTAGTGCAGGAGGTAATCGTCGTGGTCGTCGTCGATCCCAGTGTGCGTGAAGAACGGAGAAGTGGTCAGGCCCGCGGGCAGCCAGGGCCCGTTTGATCCCAGGTACGAGTACTCCACCCTGAAGGAAGTAAAATATTGCGGAGGATCCCAGCCCAGCTCGACTCGGTCGGCACCGGAGTTGAAGCGGATCTGGCTGACTCCGGCGGGCGCGGGAAGGCTCATGACCGAGACCTCGGGGCCCCATGGTCCTGCGCCGGCAGAGTTTCGGCCGCGGACGGCGAAGTAATAGACCACGTTCTCCATGAGGCCCGTGGCTTCAAAGTTCATGAGCGACGTGCCTGAGCCTGCGATGAAATAGGGCCCTCCCGGTTGCAGCGAGCGTCCCACGTCAAAAGTCGCCGCGCGTGCGGGTCTCGTCCAGGAGAGCTCGACGACCCCGGCCCCCGGTGTCGGGGTCGGACGAGGGACAGGCGCAGGCAGGCTGACATTGATCGTGGCAGCGATAGGAGCGGAGAAGTTGGTTTGGCCCGAGGAGTTGTCTGCGGCAACCACATACTCGTAGGTGATGCCCTGTGAAGTCAGGGTGTCGGCAAAGGATGTGCCCGTGAAGCCGGATGCCAGGCTGGTGAAGGCGGCACCCGACATGGTCCGGCGCTTGACCGTGTAGGAGGTCGCATGGCTCTTTGCGTTCCAGCTCAGGTTCACGATGCCCGTGGAGTCCACGAGGCTGGAGACGCCCTCGGGCGGGGTGTCGGTGTGGACAAAGGTGTTCATCAGGGTGCAGGCCGAGGGGTTGAGGAGAGCGTCGTAGGCGATGGCCCTGATCGGGCTGGTGGCATTGGATGGAACCGTAACCGCGATCCCTGAGCCGACCCACTCACTGCGAGTGCCAGTCCCGATCAATGCCGTGCAGCCGCTGCCAGCATAAAGTTTAAGCGAGACGGTGTCGGTGGAGGCATTGCCGCGGATGCGCGTCCCTGTTGAGTAGCTGGGAGAGGCGGGCGATGCGAGGGTGAAGGTCGGGGAAATCGGGCCGATATCATCATGGAGATAGGTGGTCAGTGGCGTGCAGGCCGAAGCATTCTGGGATGCATCCAGGGAGCGGGCGTAGATTTCGCTGAAGGCATTTGCGGGCAGGTTAAGCGCAATTCCTGACTGGGTGAATTGGGAGCGTGAGCCTATTGCAATTCGATTTGCGCAAACAGAGTCGTCGAACACCTGGATCTGCGTGGTGTCCGAGCTGGCCTGGCCGAGGAGCAAGGGCGTGGTGCTCTGGGTGGACGGCGAGGCGGGCACCGTCGAGTCAAAGACAGGCACCGATGGGGCGATCGTGTCATGGGTGTAGTCGCTCAGCTGGGTGCATGCCGAAGTGTTGCCGAAGATGTTTCGGGTCCTCGCATGGAGTTGCGTGGTGAAGTTTGGCGCGACAGCCACGCGGATTCCAGAATTGACGAACTCACTGGCCTTTCCGGTGGAGAGGGCTACCGCGCAGCTCGAATCAGCGTAGAGCGTGACCTCGGTGGTTCCGGGCGGAACGGTGCCCTTGACCCAAGGATAGGTTGAGAGGCGGTTGGGCGACGCCGGATTGGTTGCGACAAAGGCAGGCCCGGGCGGTACGCGGGTGTCGTGCTGGTACTCCACCAGCAGCGTGCAGTCACCCCGGTTTCCCGATACGTCCTCCGTCCGCGAGTACACGAATGTCGACTGATCCGCTCCGGCCTGGATTTGGATTCCCAAATCCACGAATGTGGCCCTCGTGCCGCTCGCCGCCGGAGTGCCCAAACAGGCGTCATCGTTGATGTAGAGGTGAACCCTGACGGCATCTTCCGGGGCATTGCCCACGATCTTCGGTGTGGTCGAGGAGTTGTTGGGGGATGCGGGCACCGTGGCGACAAAGCTGGCTGCATCGGGAGGAAAGGAGTCGTGCTCGAATGAGCCCATGAGTGAGCAGGTCGAGCCATTGCCGGCCAGGTCAAAACTGCGCGCATGCAGGGTGTTGATCGTGTTGACCTCGAGTCGAGCCTGGATGCCGGTTGTCAGCCACTGCTGGCGGGTTCCCACTCCAATCTGGGTTTGGCAGGAGTCCGAATCGTACAGTCGGATCTCGACGGCATCGGCTGCGCCTGCATTGAGGCTTCCCACCAGTGATGTGTACTGGGTGTCTCGGACCGGCGGTGGTGGGTTGAATTGCAAGAGCGATGGGGGCGCTGGAGCTATCGAGTCATGCACGAAATCCGTCAATAGCGTGCATGCCGAAGTGTTCCCCGCAAGATCCAAGGTGCGTCCATAGATCCAGGTGGTGGCATTATCGGCGAGGCTTGCCATCACACCCGTGGAGGAAAAGGCGGCTGCGGTCCCGGCACTCATCTCGACCAGGCAGGAAGAGTCGCTGAAAAGCTCGACCTCGGTCGCGCCCCCCTCGCTGCCGGCATCCCCGGCCGAGCCAATGATCAGAGGACTATAGGCCGTGCCCGTGGGGCTCATGGGACTGGAGCTCGTGAATACCGGGGCAAGAGGGGGGATGTTGTCGTGCCGCCACTGGGCCAGGAGCGTGCAGGGTGAGGCACCGCCGAAGGGCTCGAACGCCATGCCATGGATGGTCGTGGAGGCATTCGCAGTGACGGTGGCTTGGAGGCCGAGACTCTTGAACTGCTGGGCCGATCCGGATGCAATCTCCTGTAGGCATTGGGAATCGGAGAAGAGCTTGACTGTCGAGGTGTTCGGGGACGCATCTCCTCTCACCATCGGCTGCAGTGTGATCCTGCTGGGTGAGGCAGGATGGACACCGGCAAGAGTGGGGGCGCCCGGAGGGAGGTGCTCAGGATCATACTCGATTGCAAAAAGGCAGGGGGTCAGCCCTCGGGCCTCGCTCCTGCCCTGGACATACAGTTGCGAGCTGGTGTCGCTGGCCGCGCTGAAGGCCAGCCCTTCTGTTGCGGCAAGTGTCCCTGTGGCGGAGGCCAGGGGGGGCGAGGCGCAGGCGGCATCCAGGAAGAGGGAGATTTCGTCGAAGACCAGCGACTCGTCCTCGCTCGCGCCAAGATTGATCTTGAGCAGCAGGGAGGAGAGCGTGCTGGTGTAGCCGACTTCCGTCAGTTCAACGGAGCGAATCAGCGGGCTTACGGGTTTGAGACTCAACGGGCGCTTCTTGGGTGCGCAGGCGCCCAGGGACAAAGCACCTCCGGCCGTGCCCGCAAGGGCAAGGATCAGGATCAGGCGTTGTGTCGTTGCCATTTTCAGTGCGCTGCGCATCGCAAAAATCTTGCGAGCCTCCTCCTCTGCGTTTCGACCAAAAGGGGAAGTTCCTTTATAATTATGGCTCGTTGCGCACGGGCCTGCCATCCGACAGTTTGGGTGTGTCAGATCCGACGCACAGCCTATCGGCCGCGCAGCACCTGGATGGCGTTGAGGTCCGGAAGAATGGCCATGAGCTCGAGGGTTCCTTCCTGGGTGAGGTCGGCGGCCAGGAGGCGAGTGACTCGGCCCTGCATCACGTATTCTGTCGGATTGGAGAGAGCACCATTGCCGTTGGCCAGAAGGATGCTCACCCGGGCCTCGGACCCATTGGACACAGCCACATCCGCCACGCCGTCGTGGTTGAAGTCGCCCAAAGTCATGGAAGTGGGCGTGATTCCTGCCGAGTTGGTGCTCGAAGCCAGCACGAATTCTCCCGATAGCGTTCCGAGCAGGATGCTCACTGAGGCTTCTCCCTCATTTAGGACGGCAATATCTGACCGACCGTCGGAATTGAAGTCCGCCAGTCCGAGCGCGGTGGGGTTGGAGCCAAAGTCCACGCTTGTCATGTAATTGACTCTTGCCTGGAAAGTCCCGGGTCCATTTCCCCTGAACACTCCCACCGTGCCATCGTTGGCCTGGGAGACCGCGAGGTCGATCCGGCCATCACGGTTGAAGTCCCCCAGGAGCAGGTCTGACGGGCTGGATCCCGTGTCGAGCCGGGAGGTCACGCCAAAGGTCCCATCGGCCTGCTGGAAGAGCAGGGTCAAGCTGTTGGCGGTGGAGTTGAGAACGCCGACGTCGATGCGCCCATCCTGGTTCAGGTCGCCAGCCCGGATCACGGATGGACCTCCTTCCACTGCATATTCCTGCGGGAGGCCGAAGTTAAAGGAACCCGCCGAGCCGAGGTTTTTATGGATATTCAGGGTCGCGGCGTCTGCACTGGCCACCAGGATCTCGGGCCTTCCGTCTCCATCAAGGTCGCGGACCAGGAGCCCACTGGGCTGGGTTGCAGTGGCAAGAGTCAGGGTCTGCGGAAAGATCCCCCGGCTCGCTCCGGGCATCAGCGTCAGGGAATTGAGCGAGGGATGCGCGGCAACGATATCCTCGTGTCCATCGCCATTGAGGTCCCCATGTGCAATCACCGAGGGTGCGACCTGCACCGGCGTGGTGGGGCCGAACTGGGCACTGCCTCGCGAAGGGAGGATCTCGATGGTTGCGTCGTCCGCTGCGGCAACCCAGATGTCCTTGAGTCCGTCACCGTTGGAGTCGGCCCAGGCCAGCGCACTGGGGTTCCTTCCCGAATTGATGAGCTGCCCCGCCGTCAACGCCCCGGAGGCCGAGCCGGTAAGGATCTGGACGGTGTTGTCGATGGAAAGGGTGACAGCCAGGTCGAGATTTCCGTCGGAGTTGAAATCCCCTGTGACAATAGCCAGCGGCCCCGTACCCACAGGATAGTCGAGGCGGGGATCAAAGGTGCCGTCTCCCGCCGAGGTGAAGACGGAGAGATTTCCGTCTCCATTGGAAGCCACGACCAGGTCATCGACGGCATCGTTATTGAGTCGGAGCGCAAGCAGCCGGGTGGGCGCCAGGCCGGTGCCAAGGCTGATCGGCGGGCCGAAGGCGATCTGTCCTCCGGCAATCCGTAGAAATACTGAAAGGGTTGAGTTCCCGGACTCGGAGACGGCAAGGTCCTTTAGGCCATCTCCGTTAAAATCACCTGCGACCACTGAGCTGGGACCCAGCTGTGTGGACAGGACCGGGCCCTCGGTGAAGCTTCCGTCCCCTGCTCCAAGGAAGATCCTGAGGCTTGAGTCGGAATTTCCGGACACCACGACATCCAGCTTTCCATCGCCGTCCATGTCCGTCACCGCGAGCGACGAGGGAGCGCCGAGCGAAGTAAGATTTCCCAGGGCAAGATAGCCGCCTGATGGACTCGCGATCAGGATTCCGAGCTTGTCGTCGCCGCTACAGGCCCAAAGAAGGTCAGGGCGGAGGTCTCCATTGAGATCCTCGGCGGCGATGTCCTTGGGTGCTGCACAGACACTCACGGTCTGTCGCGGCAGGAGCCAGCCCTGCCCGGTGCCCAGATGGACGCTGACGGTCGAGTCCCCATAGTCGGCGCTTACGACATCATTGAACCCGTCAGCGTTCAGGTCCCTGACCAGGAGGGCTGAGGGAACATTGCCGGTCAGCTGGCTGAGTCCGAACTCTGCGGTGCCGGTGGTGGCGGTGCGTACCGTGACCTCGAGTTCCGATTGTCCGGTGCCTGTGGCATCGGGCAGCGCCACTCCCGGGCGCGCGAGTCTGATCCGGTGGCGGACGCCAATGTGTCCCATCCGAGCCGACACCTCGACGACTCCCTGCGAATCGCTGGTTTGGATGAGGGGATCGAGGATCTCCGCTTCTCCCTCGGTCACCTTGAACAGCACCTGTGTGCCGACGACCTTGTTTCCATGGCGATCGACCACGCGAGCACGGATCTTTTGGGGGAGGGCATCCCCCGGTCCCGCCTCGGGAGAAAGGTCTGACAGAAGTACAAGACGATCTGCCGTGGCGGGGCGGACTTCGATCGCAGCAGTGGCCTTGACACCATGTGAGTCGGTCACCTCGAGGATGTCGCTGACCCAGGCCAGTGTCCCGGTCGTCATGATGCGAGTGACGGGGTGAAGCGCTCCCCCCGAGGCATTGGTCTTGAGGGCAAACGAATAGTTGCCGCTGCCGCCCGTAGCCGACATCTGCTGCCCGGTCTCGACGGGGACTTGCGAAGAAGCTGGCAAAAGCCTCAACAGGGCCCGATCCCAGGTGAAGACCAGGTTGGCTGAGTTCCCGGCTGAATCCGCATGGGTCAGTGTATAGGCGAACTGCCCTTCGTTCGCCTGGCTGATGTTGAATGAGAAAGCGTGGTTCAAGCACGGTTGCGCGTCCTGCTGGGCGCCGGAAAGCGTCACCGTGGCTCCAGGCTCGCACGTTCCTGAAAGGGAGAGGCTGCCCAGTGCGGATGCAAAGGGGACACCCGGACCCTGGGTCACCGGGCTGGTGAGCACCGGTGGAGCGATCGATGTCTTGCGCAACCAGAGGAGCGGCGTGGGACCCGAAATCCTGCCGTCCGGATCCTCCTGGGTCAGGATGAAGGAGTAAATTCCATCCTCGAGCTTCTCGACTTCGAACTCAAAGGATCCCGAGGTGCAGAGGGCCTCACCCGAAGCATCTCCGGCCAGCCGCACCCAGTGGTCGAACAGGCAGCGGCCCTGGATCGAGAGCTGGTCATCACGCGAAGAAAACGGGCTCTGTGCAGGAAGATCGATGATCGGTCCATCCATCAGGGGCTGGGGAGAGGGAACGACGATCGGCAGGGCCTTGGCAGCCAGCTTGCCGCCAACCCGACAACCGGAAACACCAGCCAGCAGTGCCAGCGCGAGCATCCCCGTGGCCATCTTCATCAGCCGGTCGTGGAGGCTCTCGCGGTGTCCCATGGGTCCTCGCGGCTCCTTTATTTGGGCAGGCGGACGACGCGGTTGTTGGTGGCATCACTCACATAAATGAAGTCGTCGTCTCCCGCGATGTAGGCCGCATCCCAGTACATTCCGAGGCGTGTGCCGTAGACCGGGCTGCCTCCCGTGCACCAGCCGGGAGTGGAAGAGTTGGCGCCAGCGCATCCTGGATCCCCTCCAGACGGTGCATTTGCCGCCCCGGGGGTGATGCCTCCCTGCCAGCCTACAAAGTTGCCGTTGGATTGGTTGCGCTTGAACAGTCGGTCGTTGCCCCACACATAATAGAGATGCGAGCCATCTGCGAACACGCCTCGCGAGTAAGTGCCGTTCCAAGTGGCGTGGTTGCTGGTGGCCCATGCATTGGAACCCGAGCCGACGGGCACACTCTTGACGAACACACCGTCCACCGTGAACACGTCGATGCGGGAGTTGAAATGGTTGGAGATGAATAACTGGTTACCGCTCCCGGTGATCGAGATGTACTGCCAATTCGAAGCACTGAACCCGAACCCTCCCCCGGCTGAGTTGTCACTCAGGTACTGGGCAGAGGCCCCCATGCACCACCCTTGTCCGGAAAAGTTGGTGGCGCTGGGTACGCAACCGGTCGGAGTGCCAGTGTTGATCTTGCCGATCCAGCCTTGGAATTGACCATTCACTCCGTACCTTACGACGCGATTGTTGGCGTTGTCGGTGATGTAGAGGTATCCATCCTTGTGGTAGATTCCGGAGGGCTGGTTCAAGAAGCCATCGGCGGATCCCTGAGTCGAAGTTCCGCCCTTGCACCATCCTTGGGTGGAAGACTGCCCCGGAATGCCAGTACAGCTCCCCGAAAGAGGGAAGGGAGCTTGGTTTTGGATGCCGCCAATCCAACCCATGTAGGCACCGTCCGAGATTCGGTAGCGGCTGATTCGGTGCTGCGACTGGTCGGCAAGGTACAGGTAGGTTCCGTCACTCGTCATCTGGCGAGGCGTCTGGATCAGGCCTTCGGAGCTGGCCGGAATCTGGCCCCAGAAGCCACTCGATTGGAAGAGTGCTCCGAGGCACCAGCCGGGCGTGTAGGAATAGGAGTTGGCTCCCAGGCAACCCGTCGCCCCGCCCGTGGGACTTGAGAGCATTCCGCCGATTGCGCCCACGACTTCACCTGTCGCCTTGAGGATCTTGGCGATCTTGCCGGTATGCTGGGCGACGTAAAGATGCGCACCCTCGGCGACCAATCCTGATGGACCGCCCAGGGAGGAATCGTCGTAGCCGGTGGCGTCCGCCTCCACATTGCTGATGGACCACCCCGGTGCGCTTTCCGAGCCGGTATAGACCATCCCTTCAAAGGCTCCGGTGGCAGGGTCGAACTTGGAGATTCGAGCTACCGAGTAGTCCACGACCAGCAGCTTGCCCTGGCCATCCATGACGATCGCCTGCGGATTGTAAAGGGCATTGGCTTCCAGGCCCGCACGGGCCTGGTAGCGGCTGCCTCCCGTGCACCAGCCGGGAGTGACCTGGTTCACGGCAAGACCGTTGCATCCTGTAGCTCCGCCCGTGGGCGAGGAGTTTACTTTCCCCACCCATCCCGTCAGGATGCCTGAGTTTGCGGGCGTGACCGCATCCAGGCTGAAGCGATTGAGCTGGGACTGGCCGACTGTGTAGAGGTTTGCTCCGTCAGCCACCATCTTGAGGCTAGAATAGGTATTGGAGTGGATGGAGCCCAGGAAGGCTCCGGTCTTGAGGTCGTACCTCCGTAGATAGAAGGTTTGGTTGCTGCGATCCGAGCTGAGAACGTACAGTTCCGGCACCGAAGCGTCCACGACTCCCGGCCTCACGCTCAGATCGTGGATGTGGCCCCAGAGGCTCCAGTGATTGGTATCGAAATTACCACCCGAGCACCACCCGGGGGTCACTTGGCCGGTCGTGCTCTGGTTGACGCAGTCATGGGTCTGGTCGCCAGGAGTGCTGGTGGGCTTGAGGGTGCCAACCAATCCGATCCATCCTGCGCGCTGTCCCGTAGCGGCGTTGAAGCGCATGACCGCCCCTGCCTGACCCACGTACAGGTACTCCACCTGTTCCACCGTCGCCACGGCGAGTCCCTTGGGGTAGGTCATCCCCTGATCGGGTTCCCCCCAAACCTGTGAGGGGAGTCCTCCGCGGCACCATCCCGGAGTGAAGCTCCACGCGGCAACCGACGTGCAGCCCAGGGTATCGATCGAGCCTTCGCCCGGTGCCGACGGTCGGTTGGTGCTGTTCACTCGTCCTATCCAGCCTGCAAAAGCGCCCGTGTCGGCCCGATAGCGGGAGACGATGTGGGAGTTCCAGTTGGCGACAAATACGTAGTTATCGTTTGCAGCCACGCCGGCGGGCGTATAGGTGCCTCCGGCTCCTGCTTCCCAACCGCTGGCCTCGGCCGAAATCCCCCCCACGCACCAGCCGGGGTTTTGACCCGGGCTCTGCATGGCAGCACACTGGCTTCCCAGCACCGCCGAAATATTGCTCGGAACACTCGTGCCCGTCGGTGTGGTTCCAGCCGAGGCATAACCGTTCATGTAGCCCGTCCAGCCGATGTAGCTTTGCGTCTGGTAGTCGAACTTCATCAGCTTTCCAGAGTCACTGGCCACGTAGAGGTAGCGCTTGGCGGGATCAAACCCGATCGAGCGGGGCCGTTCAAACGTGTCCAGCCTGCGGACTCCAACCGTCTTTCCGGGCGTAAACCAGCTGAAACCGGCTTCGACCTGGGTGCCGACCCAAGCGCGCGCCGGCAGCACCGAAAAGTCGATGCTGGCTGCGGTGAGGACGGAGCCCGCGTCGGTCGCCGTAAGCGTCAGCGGCGTGATGGCAGCCGGCGCCAGGGATTTGAGGAAGAAAGTCTTCTGGGAGGTTCCAGCGAGGAACTCAAGGGAGGTGATGAGGGCCGTGCAGGCAGGATCGGAGTAAAAGCCACCCCCGCTTCCGGCGCCCGTTAGATTGACCAGGAGGGTGGCGATGGCATTGGTGGTCTGCGCAGCTCCGTCCTTGAGGGAGACCGTGAATGCTGACGAACACTCGCTGGTCTTGAGGCTCTGTTGCGGAGCGGTGATCTCCAGCGAGGAGGGGGAGATGGCGATCGGGTGCGGGTTGGTCGCGGCCAACCTGAGCTTGGGGT
The DNA here is from genome assembly GCA_964508305.1 of uncultured Bacteriovorax sp. Classification (GTDB taxonomy): domain Bacteria; phylum Bdellovibrionota; class UBA1018; order UBA1018; family UBA1018; genus CAIOHW01. The sequence goes on along the minus strand of CAZDSX010000050.1, from coordinate 6,771 downwards.
CGGCCGTGGGGTCGGCAATGACCAGCGAGATCGTCTCTGCCCGGTTGTCGGCAAAATAGAATGAGGTGCTCACATTGCCCTGGTCGATCATGATGGCAGTGAGGGGGTTGCCCGTTGCTGCAGCATTTCCGTAAATGGCACCCGATGTCCCGGAAAGCCCTTGGACCTGGAGCAGGATATTATCTGGAGCCTGGACATCATTGCCTGCCGAGTCCCGGAGCTTGACCGTGAACACGCTCGAAGGTCTTCCAGCCACCACGGAGCTTGGACCCGTGAGCAGGAGGATGGAGGGTCGCACCGTGAAGATAATCCCTGCAGTCGAGGTGGAAAGCTTGGAGTCAGGGTCCTGGACCGATAAGGTGAGTCCTTCAGACTTGTCGTCCTTCAGCCAGAACTCCCGGAGCCCCGTGCCGGCTGCAAACTCGAAGGACTCCGACAGGGGAGGCCCGTCGCAATTCGATGTTCCGTACACCAGCGCCTGGGTCCCCGAGATGCCATTGAGGTTGATGCTTGCGGTCGAGTAGACGACGGCGTTGCCTCCATCCTCACCCTGGATGCGGATGCTGAACTTCTCCGAGCAGGTGCCGGCCCGCACCACGGATGGGCCTGTGAGGGCAACCTTGGAGGGGTGGATGTTGACCGCACGTTCGGCAGGCACCAGTCCGGTCGAACTGGCCCCCAGTGTGATCGCCTCGCTCTTTATGTCCTTGAAGTACAGGGTCTTGGAGTGTGATCCGCTGGCAAAGGTCAGGTTTCCAAGGACCTTCGAGGCATTGTCGCAGTTGGAGGCCGTGTACCAGAATCCTGAGCCCAAGCCCGAGAGTGCAACCTGGGTGTTTGCAGTTGCACTGGCGGGATTTCCACCCAGATCCTGGATTTGCACGGTGAAGGCCTGTGAGCAGATGCCCGAGATGAGGGTCTGCGGAGAGATAATGGCCAGCTTGGAAGGTGCTCCGGCCACGATGTTGAATGCGTTGCTGTAGGCCATCACCAAACCGGTCGAGGTGGCAACAAGTTTGTAACCCGTACCGGTCTTGTCGATACCCGCCTGCTGGAATGTGGCAATGCCATTGGCCGCGCTGACGGTGAGGGCATTGGCCGTGAGATTGGCATTGCCCGAGTTGTTGAAGATGGCGATCTGGATGGGAAGGGTTGCGCCGCTGCCGGTATTAACCACATTGCCCTTGTTGTCGAGGACGGCAACCTTCACATCACCGATTCCGCCGGCGCCGGATCCGGAGTTGACCGGCTGGAGCGTGAAACCCAGCTTGTTGGCCACGCCGTGCGTGAAAGAAGCCTGTGCGTTGACATTGGTGAGCCCGGAGGGTGAGTTGATCCTGAGGGTCTTGAGGCCGGAAACCGTGGTCTTGATGGATCCCGTAACCAGGCCTGATTCAGGAGTCACCACTGCTGGTTGCGTGAGCGTGTCGGAGGAACCATCCGATCCAAACTGGGGCCTGATTCCTGCGACCGGATTCCCATATTGGTCCTTGAGGGCGATGGTGACGACATAGCTCTTGATCCCGTCCGCGATCAGCGGAGGCACATCATCCACCGAAGCAGGCGCAGCCTCCAGGGTTGAGCGTGCCGGGGAGACCGAATCGGGCGTGATGGTAAAGGGATCAGAAATGCGGCTGAGAGGCCCCGTGCCCTGGGCGGAAGCCGCCGAAGTATCGGCCTTGGTGGCCCGGAGGATCTTGACGCCGGCCTCCTGCAGGTTGAGCCCCTTGCCCGAAAAGTCAGCCACCCCGCGTACCGCCTGCATGCTGTAGGTTCCGCGGATCGTACCCATGGTGGGCGAGGTCGAATCCAGTGAGAGCGTGATGTTTGCCGAGGAGTCGGCGCCCGCGGTGAGGAGGTTCCCCGACGAGTCCAGGACATGGACGATGGGTGCCGTGGTCAGCGCCACGCCGGCCGTTGCTCCGGAGGGCTGCTGCACCAGCACGATCTGCGAGGCGGAGCCAAGGGGTGTGAAGCTCACGACCGCAAGGTTGTTGTCTTCGAACTCCTGGATCTTCATCGCCACCCTGCACTGGTAGGACTGACCTGCCACAAGGCCGGTCAGGCTGTAGGAGGTGGCCGCAACATTGGGAACTTCCTGCGCCTGGCCCCAGGAGGCCTGCCCCTGCTGCCTGCAATAGACATTCACGGTGTCCGCCGTGGCCGCACTGGCAAACGTCACGACGGCCGTCGAGCTGCTCGTCGCCTCGCCAGCCGTCACTCCCGCATAGGGAATCGCCTGGACATCGACCGCATTCTCGTCTTCCGAGCCGTCAGCGGTCGCTGCCTTGACCCGGAAAGTATAGAGTTCTCCCGAGAGCAGGTTGTTCAGGGTAACGAAACTCGTCGGTGCCTTGACCGTCTTGAGCAACACGGGATTGAAGAAATTGGTGTAGTCGTAAACCTTGTAGGCAACGATGGCGGGATCGCTGGCCGGGGTCCACTGCACGCGCACCCGGGTCGCGCTCAAGGTCTGCGCACTGGAAGCTCCACCGAAGATGAAGGGGAGGTCACCGCCCTCCGCACCGCCGCCCGTGACCGACTTGAGGTACGAGGTGGTTCGGGTCTCCGCCGGAAGGTAACAACCCTGGAGCAGCGGTGACGAAAGGAACACGAGGGCGAGCAGCCCCGCCAGCCTGGCGCTCGAGCGCGCGACTGAAGACTGGCCCAACACGACATCGCCTGCTGCACACACGTACCGCTGGGTGCTCAAAGTCCCTCCTCAGGGGCTTAACGACAATTCTAGGTTGGCCCTTGAGTAGAATGGAATGTGTCCGGTCGGACATGGCCCTGGGGCGATCTGCGAGGCCCTCGAAAGGGCTTTTCGGGCCCATTTGGCTGTCAAAAACTGAACGATCCACCGAGCACGATGTTGGTCGAGCGAAGCGGCTCTCCCTCCACTTGGATCTGGAGATCCGAGAAATCGAAGCCAAAGCCGTAATTGAATCCCTTGAGGGTGCGTGAACTCCAGCCGCCGCCAAAGGCAAGCTCACGCTCGCTGAAGTTGAGTCCAAAAAGGGGCGCAAATTTAAAGTAGGCCGCGACCTGGGTGCGGGCGTTGATCCGGTAGGTCAGCACCGGATTGGCCTGTGGGGCGAGCAGGTTTTTAAAGCCAAACTCCCTGCCACTGGAGATGGTCGTGGTGTAAAACCATCCCCCCTGTCCCCAGAGCGAAAGCTGGTCGTTGAATTCGTAGACCCTCCGTCCGCCGCGGACATTGAGTCCGATGGCACGCAGGCTCGTGCCCGCGATTGAACTCGAGAGGGGTTGGAGTGTGCCGTAGAGATTTCCGTCGAGGTACCAAAGGCCGTTCGAAAACGGCATGACGACCCCAACCTTGCCCGCAAGCGCAACTTGGCTGAAGGAAGGAACGAGGGGCTCTGAGTAACTCAGTGAGGCGATGCTGAGACCCGCCGTGTAGCGCCGTCCTACTGGACCACCCGTGGCAAGGAATTGGAGCATCTCGGCCCAGCTCTTGGAGACGAGCAGGACTTCTTCTTCCTGGATCGTTCCCATGGGATCGACGGCCACGAGTTTGAGCGGAGTCGAGGGACCGCGAATATCGACGGGGAGCTCGAACTTGCGGGTGGCAGGCTTGACCGCCACTTGTTGATAGTTCCAGAGGAGCGAGCCGTCGGTTTCTGAAAAGGTTCCTGGAACCTTGGCCGAAAAACGAAAGACGTTGGGCGCTTCTTCTTCGACTTCCACTTCGAGCTTGAGTGTCTCCCAGTTGAGCGTTGAGATCGGCTTTGCACCGCGCTGGATCTCAAACTCAAAGAGAGATGCGGCGGCAGGCCTTGGTGCGCCGAGCGCGATCAGCAGCACGGTCTGGAGAGCAAGGGTCCTCCAGGTGCAGCTCATTTGCCCGCCTCATCAAAGGCCGCTCCGCTTCGGTAGTTCTGGATGACCGGCAGCTGCGAGAGAGCGGGGTTGGCCTGGGTGAATTCATCCACGACTCGTGCGACTTCCTGCCTGCGCCCCAGCTTTTTGAGGCACAGGAGTTCATAAAACCACGCGGGCAAAAAAGCTGGAGTGCGGGTGCGCGCCTTGCTGAAGGCGATGAGGGCTTTTTCGAAGTTGCCCTGTTCAAATATCGCCTTGGCCTGGTCAAAGCTGAGCTCGTCATCGGTCTTGGTGAGCTGGGCTGACTCTTGAGGTGTGACTTTTGGAGGCGGCGGTGGGGGAGGGGCCGGCGCCGGTGCCGACTGGGCTACGGCAGTGGACTCAGGCGACGGCTCTGGAGCCGGTGCAGCCTCGATGGGTGCAAGCTTCACGGGCTCCACTACAAACCGAGTGGCACCGCGCTGGTCCTGCACAGAGGTCGAGACGACACCGGTTTGCTTGGCATTCTCGGGTGCAATGACCTGCTGAATCGTCGTCTTGCCTTCGTCCTTGTGGACGGCAACCCACTCACGCTCTGAGACTTGTTCGAGCTTCGGTGCGGAGGGAGGAGGCGGAGTTGGCTCGGTCTCGGCTTGAGCCTGCTTCTCGTCCTCCTGGGTGGTCTCCGGCGGGGTCTTGGGAAGGAGGCTCTGCGGGAGGCTGGGCAACAGGCTTTGAACCAGAAGCACCTTCTTGAGTGCCTCGGCCACTGCAGGCGGAGCTTCGGGGCGCTGGGTGAGAGCGGGAGGGGCTTGCCTGGACTCGGCCAGATCAAAGTGCCTGCGCCAATGATTGAGAAGCGCCAGCCTGCCGTCTTGTCGATTGAGGGTGGGCTTTTTGGGAAGCTTGAGCTTCATCCCCGGAGTGATCCGATAAGGCGGGCGAAGGGAGTTGGCCGTGGCAATGTCCTTCCAAAGCGAAGGGGTGCCATAAAGCAGGATCGAAATCTCGAGCAGCGTGGGGGCATCGTTGCTCACGCGATGAGTGGCTGCCTTGGCCGAGGCAGGCCCCAGAAGACTCACCAGAAGAGTGAGAATGGTCCAAAAAGTGCCCTTCATGGTCTCAAATCTTAGCACGCTGGCTGCGATGCCAAACGCAAGAGTGTCTGGAATGACACAACTACTTCGGTAGGCACCAAGGCATTAGACTTTAAGGCATGGGTGATCGGCCACAAAAACGGGCCACAAGTCGAAGCGCCAGTTCGATGGCGCTCTTTCCGGTTTTGCTTGCACTCCTCGCGGGAGGAGTGGCGGGCTGCATGCGCCCTTCGCTCACGGCCAAGTATTCCAAGTCGGGCGGCAGTGCGATTGCCTCGATCTTCTCGATCTTTGGCAAAGTTCAGGCAGGCGCCGTGACTGGCGCGGCAGTCGCTGTCCATCGGATCAACCCCGATGGTTCCCGCGGCGAGCAGATCGGCGAAGGTCAGACGCTTGCGGATGGAAGTTTTAGTCTCGATGTGTCCACCGAGTACCAGGGCCTGCCCGTGATGATCGTGGCCACCGGGGGCTCCTACGTGGAGGAAGCCACCGGTTCCACGGTGCAACTCGGAGCACGTGAGATCGTGGCACTGGATCCTTCTGCCGGGGGCACGGTTGCGATCACTCCGCTCAGCACCGAAGTGGCCCGGCGCTTTGCCGCTGCCATGGTGAGCAGCCCGGAGCTTGGCGAGAATGCCCTTGCCGCGTTGATTGACTCCAAGCTTCTCGAAGTTTCGAGTGCAATCGGCATGGGTGGCACCGACCTGCTTGAGACTTTGCCTGCCGATCCAGGGTCCAATCTTTGGAGCGCAACCGAGTCCGAGCGCAACCTCGCGCAGGCGCTTGCGGCAGTCTCGATCCAGGCTGCCGTGGCGGGCGTGGATTCGGTGCAGCTGGGCTCCAGTGGAAGCTTGGATCTCGGCGAAGCTCTCACTCGGATGAATGAGATCGAAGCCCTGCTCACTACTCACGGCGCTGGGGGCATCACCCTGGATCAGCTCCTTGCTCAGTTGGACGGTGGGACAATCGAGGTGACGGGCAGCGTGCCTGCCACACTGAGCTTTGCCGAAGTGGCGAACCCGACTTCGCGTACGGTCACGCTCACCGGGATCACGGGAGCGGGCTGGCGCGGGATCGATGCTTCGGTGTCTTCGAGCAACCCAGGCCTGATCTCCTCCCCGACCTTCCTCGTTTCGGATGACCGTCAGTCGGTGGTCCTGAGCTTCATGCAGACGGCTGGCGTATTTGGATCCGCAACACTCACTCTCGGACTTGAATCGTCCTTGGCCACGGGGGGCCCCTCGCCTTGGAGCCGTGAGGTGGTGGTCGAGGTGACCGAAGTCAATGATCCTCCCTCAGGACTTCCAAATCTGAATACCGTCTACAGCATCGTTGGAGGGTTCCAGTCATCGGGCTGGTCGTATTCCCTCACCGGTCTCAGTGCAGGTCTAGGCGAGGATGATTACCAGAGTCTGACCCTCACGGCTTCCTCAAATATTTTTTCAGGGATCCAGGCCACTGCCCAGATGACCGGTCCGAGTACAGGTAGTCTCAGTCTCACCTCGGCAGGCACTCTCATGTTGCAGTCGGGAGTGGGCACGTCCATTACGCTGACCCTTTCGGATGGCACAAATACGCTCTCGCGGGAGTTTTACTTCGCGTTGGTGGATAGCACCCAAGAGCTCGAGTGCGCTCAGAGTGGTGGCTACTTTTCGGCTGGGCAGTGCTATGGCTCGTACTCCCAATTCTACGCCTACACGAGCTGTATGCAGTCAGTCGGCATCTGGGATGGAGTGAACTGCTACTATGGGGTCCGCCTCCCACTTGAAGTGCTGCCGAGCGAGTCGCAGTTTCAGCAGGGAGACACGCTTTTCCTGCAGGCGAATCAGGCCACTACAGTCTCTTATACATT